>PAOI01000001.1 GCA_002707985.1 Sphingomonas sp.
TGGCGGCGCGCATGGCGTCGTGCCTCGACGCAAGCCGGGTGCCGGTGACCGTGCTGCTGGCAAAGGGCGACAACACCGCGATCGCCTTTGCCGATGCGTGGAAGGGCGAACGCTTCGCCCGCATCCGCACGCGCGTGGTGTTCCAGGAGCTCGACAGCGACAGCCACAGCTTCGCCCGCGCGGGGGACAAGGCGTGGCTGTTCGAACGGGTGCGAGAGGCGCTGACCCAGGGGTAGCTTCGGCGAGCGGCGCGCTTGCGGCCTTTGCCCCTCCACCACCGAGCTGCGCTCGGCGGTCCCCCTCCCCGAGCAAGCTCGGGGAGGAACTGCCTTTACTCCGCCGCTTCGGTGATCGCCTCGAAATCGGCCTCGGCGAGGAAGCGTTCGGCGTCGAGCGCGGCCATGCAGCCGGTGCCTGCCGCCGTCACCGCCTGCCGATAATGTTTGTCCATTACGTCACCGCAGGCGAATACGCCGGGGATATTGGTCTTCGACGTGCCCGGTGTCACTTCGATGTAGCCGTCCTTGTCGAGCTCCAGTCCGGTGCCCTTGAACACTTCCGTGGCGGGCGAATGGCCGATGGCGACGAAGCCGCCTTCGACATCGATGCTCGAAATCTCGCCGGTTTCGGTGTCGCGCAGCTTGAGCGCAGTCAGGCCCGCCGGATCGCCTTCGCCGACAAATTCCTCGACCGTCTTGTTCCAGAGGACCGTGATCTTCTCGTTCGCGAAAAGCCGCTCCTGCAGGATCTTTTCGGCGCGCAGACTGTCGCGGCGGTGGATCAGCGTCACGTCATGGCTGTGGTTGGTCAGGTAGAGCGCTTCCTCGACCGCGGTATTGCCGCCGCCGATCACTGCAACCTTCTTGCCGCGATAGAAAAAGCCGTCGCAGGTGGCGCAGGCGGAGACGCCCTTGCCCTTATAGGCTTCTTCGCTGTCCATGCCGAGCCAGCGCGCCTGAGCGCCCGTCGCGATCACCAGCACATCGCCCGAATAGACCGTGCCGCCATCGCCGATCAGGCGGAACGGCCGCTGCGACAAATCGACCTCGACAATCGTATCCCACATCATCTGCGCGCCGACATGTTCGGCCTGCGCCTGCATTTCCTCCATCAGCCACGGGCCCTGGATCACGTCGCGGAAACCGGGATAGTTTTCGACATCGGTCGTGGTGGTGAGCTGACCGCCGGGCTGAAGCCCCTGCACGACGATCGGCGCCATGCCGGCGCGCGCGCCGTAAATGGCGGCGGAGAGCCCTGCGGGGCCGGAGCCGAGGATCAACATGCGAGTCGAGTGGGTGGCGGTCATCGGTGTTCCTGTGTCGTGAGCGGGGCCTGGCCCCATAAATCCGTTGGCGCTGCGCCTGTCGAAGCACCGTTCTGACCTTTTCCGACGTTGCGGGAAAAAGGACCGCCCTTCGACAGGCTCAGGGCGAACGGAGTTTCTCTTGGCTGTCTTTTCGAAGAATGGGGCGCGTTCGATGGCATTGCAACAGCGCCGGCAGAAGCTTTGCTATCCCCCCGCCAAGGCAGCGTCCGCCGCGCGATCGACCGCATGGTGCAACGCCGCGAGATCATCATCGTCGATGCAATAGGGCGGCATCAGATAGACCGTGTTGCCGAGCGGGCGGAGCAGCACATTGGCTTCACGAAATACCGCCGCCATGCGCGGTCCCGCTGCCGACAGATAATCCCCGTCGGGCACCGCGACTTCGGCCGCGACGATCGTCCCGGTGCGGCGCACATTGTGGAAACGCGAGTCCGATGCGAGCCTGACCCGCCACGCTTCCTGCCGCTCGCACAGGCTGGCGATGCGTTCGCGCACCGGCTCGTCGCGCCAGATCGCCAGATTGGCGGCGGCGGCGGCGCAGGCGAGCGGATTGGCGGTGTAGCTGGACGAGTGGAAGAACATCCTGGCCTTGTCAGTCGAGTAATGCGCATCGAATATCGGCGCGGTCGCCATGGTAACGGCGAGCGGCATCGATCCGCCGGTCAGCCCCTTGGAAAGGCACAGCAGGTCGGGGATCACATTGGCCTGTTCGCACGCCAGCAGCGTTCCCGTACGGCCCCATCCGGTCATCACTTCGTCGGCGATGAATAGCACGTCATGCACGGCGCAGATTTCCGCCATTTCCCACAGCATGTCCGGCCCGTACATGCGCATGCCGCCCGCGCCGAGGATCAGCGGTTCGACAATGAACGCGGCGGGCTTTTCCTGTGCGCTGCACGCCGCCTCCAGCGCGTCGAGCGTGGCCTGTTCGGCGCCCCCAGCCGGAAACGGGATCGTGCCGACATCGAACAGCAATGGCGCATAGCTGGCGCTGAACACGCCGCGCGCGCCGACCGACATGCCGCCGACCGTATCGCCATGATAGCTCGATTCCATCACCAGAATGCGGTGGCGCGGCTCGCCACGATTGGCCCAGTATCCGAGCGCCATTTTGAGCGCGACTTCGACGCTGGTCGAACCGCTGTCGGAGAAGAAAACATGTTCGAGCGGTGCGGGCATGATCTCGCGCAAACCCGCCGCCACCGTCTCTGCCGGTTCATGGGTGAAACCGGCGAAGATCACCTGATCGAGCTTCTGCGCCTGATCGGCGATCGCCGCCATGATCCGCGGATGGCAATGGCCGTGAGTCGTCACCCACCAGCTGGAAATGCCGTCGATGATGCGCCGCCCGTCATCGGTGAACACCGCCGCGCCCTCGCCGCGCACGACGCGCGGGATCGGCTCGCCCAGGCCGTGCTGGGTGAAGGGATGCCAGACGGACGAACTCACAGGCTCAGCTCCGACAGGTCGAACCCCTCGGCAAAGGCCGGATGGAGCGTTTCGTAGCTGACCGTAGCGAGATGCGGCAGGCGGCCGAGGCGATTGACCTGCCCGATCGCGCAGATCGTCCGCTCGGTATCGGGCATCGGATCGCCGACAAAAGCGATGCCGGCGATCGGCACATTGCGGGCGCTCAGTGCCTCGATCGAGAGCAGGCTGTGGTTGATCGTGCCGAGGCTCGTCCGCGCGACCAGCACCACCGGCGCGCGCCATTCGGCAAACATATCGGCGTAGAGCAACGGTTCGGAAAGCGGCACGAGTGCGCCCCCTGCCCCTTCGATCACCAGCAACCCGTCATGGTTGGGCGGCACGAGCTTTGCCGGGTCGATCCAGATGCCTTCCTCTGCCGCAGCGAAATGCGGCGATGCCGGGAGTTTAAGGCGATATGCCTCCGGATGGGCGCGATCTTCGGGCAGGCGCGCGAGCCGCATCACTGCTTCGCGGTCGGTTTCCTCGTCCAGCCCCGCCTGTACCGGCTTCCAGTAACCGGCGTTCAGCGCATGGACGAGCGCAGCGGCGACCACCGTCTTGCCGATGCCGGTATCGGTGCCGGTAACGATCAGGGCGCGGCTCATGCCAGTTCCTCCAACGCAATGGCGAGCGCGTCTATATCTGCGACGCGCGCATTCCGGGTGAGCGAAATGCGCAGCCGTGCGGTGCCGGGCGGCACCGTGGGCGGGCGGATCGCGCGGACGTCGAATCCCTGCGCCTGCAAGGATTCGGCCATCGCAACGGCGCGGGCATTGTCGCCGACATGGCGCAGCAATATCTGGCTGCCGGTGGCGGGAACGCCCACCGGTCCCAGCGCTGCGGTAGCATGCGCGATCAGGGCATGGAGCTCGTCGCGAAACTGCGGCTGTTCCGCCAGCGACCGGATGGCAGCGCGCGCAATCGCAGCCATCAACGGCGACGATGCAGTCGAGAAAATGAACGGGCGGGCGCGGTTGACCATGAAATCGGCGAGCAGCCGCGGCATGCCGAGCAACGCGCCTTCGCAACCCAATGCCTTGCCAAGCGTGCGCAGGACGATGCGATTGCCGGAGGGTAGCAATTCGGCGGAAAGCCCCCGCCCCTGCGGCCCCCAGACGCCGGTGGCATGCGCCTCATCGATGACCAGCATCGCTTCGTGGCGCTCCGCCAGCGCGGCGAAATCGGCGAGAGGCGTCTTGTCGCCATCCATCGAATAGAGACTTTCGACGGCGATCCAGACGCGACCCGTGCCGCCCCCGGCGCGCCAGTCGGCGATTACGGCGTCAAAGCCATCGACCTGCTGGTGCGCGGCAGGCCGACATTCGGCGCGGCCGAGCCGCATCCCGTCATGCACGCTCGCATGGATCAGCGCGTCGTGGACGACGAGGTCGCCGCGCTGCGGCACCGTCGCGAAGAAGGCCGTGTTTGCCGCAAAGCCGCTCGAGAAGAACAATGTCGCTTCATCGCCGAAGAATGCCGAAGCCTCAGCCTCCAGCATTTCGATCTCCGGATCATTGCCACGCAGCAGCCGCGATCCGCACGATCCGATCGCCACGCCGCGTCCCAGCGCCTCTGCCGCCGCTTCACGCAGCAAGGGCGCATTGGCGAGGCCGAGATAATCGTTCGACGAAAAATCGACGCCCCGGCGCGGGGTCAGCCGACGCAGCGATCCGATATCGGCAAGCGCGGCGAGATTGGTTTCATAGGGAGCGAACCATTGCATATCCCGGCGCGGTTAGCCGAGCGCCTGCGCGGAATCCAGAAAGCGGTTCTTTGTATCGCTGTTAGCCCGCGGGCTTGCTCCGCAGCAGCGCCGAGCGGAGGCATTCGCACACCACTTCGCCGCGCTGGTTGATCGCGCGGTGTTTCCAGGTGACGATACCCTGCCCCGGTCGCGATTTGGACGGGCGGATTTCCACGACTTCGCTGGTCGCGTGCAGCGTATCGCCGATGAAGACCGGGCTGGGCATCACCAGCTTGTCATAGCCTAGATTGGCGACGAGCGTGCCGAGCGTCGTATCGCCCACGGTCAGCCCCACCATCAGCGAGAACGTGAAAGTGCCGTTGACGAGTATCTGGCCGAATTCGCTCGCTTTGGCCGCCTCGGCATCAAGGTGCAGCGGCTGCGGATTATGCGTCATCGTCGTGAAGAGGAGATTGTCCGTCTCCGTCACGGTGCGGCGAATTGCGTGTTCGATCGTGTCGCCCACGGCCCATTCGTCGAAATAGCGTCCGGTCATTATCCCACTCTCCTCCTATCCGTTGCTGCTGAGTAGGGGCTGAGCCAAGGCGAAGACCCGTATCGAAGCACGCCAGCCCCATGCCCTTCGATACGCCGCTTCGGCAAGCTCAGCGGCAACTCAGGGCGAACGGTGGATTTCTTGTCGCTCCCGCCGCACGCACGGCATCGAGATCGGGCATGCCGTTGACCGCCATCAGCAAATCCGCCTCAGCCAGGATCGATCGAAACACATGCGTAGCGCCATCCGCACCGCCCAGCGCGAGGCCATAGCAATAGGGGCGCCCGACGCCCACCGCCGCCGCGCCCATTGCCAGCGCCTTCACCACATCGGTGCCCGAACGCACGCCGGAATCGAACAGCACCGGCGTGTCGCCTGAAGCTGCGACGACATCGGGCAGCATATCGATCGCTGCGATGCCGCCATTGGCTTGCCGCCCGCCATGGTTCGAACAGTAAATTCCGTCGATCCCGGCATCGACTGCGCGGCGCGCGTCATCGGGATGGCATATGCCCTTGAGCAGGATCGGCAATTTGGTGAGGCTGCGCAGCCAGGGCAGATCATCCCAGGTCAGCACTTTGCCGAACAGGCTGACCCACAGCATCACTGCCGCCTGCATATCCTCCGCCGGGTCCTTGCCCAGCAAGTCGCGGAACACCGGATCGCTGGTGTAATTGGCGAGCACATGGCCGCGCAGCTGCGGGAAATTGCCGGTGTTCAGGTCGCGCGGGCGCCAGCCGGTAACCCAGGTGTCGAGCGTCACCACAATCGCCTTCGCCCCCGCCTTTTCGGCGCGGGCGACAAGGCTGGCGGCAAGATCGGGGTTTTTCGGCGTATAGAGTTGATACAGCGCGGGCGTGTCGCCGCAGGCCGCAAACACATCCTCCATCGGATCGTTCATCAGCGTCGATCCGATGAACGGCACCCCGGTTTGCGCCGATGCCTGCGCCGCAGCGATATCGCCATGGCCGTCCTCGGTGCAGATGCCGGTAACGCCGATCGGCGCCATGAAGATCGGCGACGGCAGGTGCATGCCGAACAGGTCGATCGACAGGTCGCGGCTGGCGCAATCGACCAGCATACGCGGCACCATGCCCCAATGTGCAAAGGCCGACGCATTGGCGTCCTGCGTCGCTTCATCGCCGCATCCGCCCATCACATAGTCGCGTACGCTGTCGGGCATCGCCTGCGCCGCGCGCGCCTCCAGCGTGGCGAAATCCACCGGCAGATCAGGTGTTTTGCCGCTCAGTCCGGCGAAATAGATCGCGTTCTGGTAATCGCCATAGTGCGGCATGCCGAGCTCTCCTTATTTTCTGTTCTTGCACTTGCACCCAACCAAAAACCGGCCGTCATGCTGAACTTGTTTCAGCATCCACCGCGCAACAAGCGATGATCGTCCGAACGGCGGAGTGGACCCTGAAACAAGTTCAGGGTGACGATCCATGTTTGGCTATCTCCTGAAACCTATCCCTCCAGCTTCAGCTTGAAGCCGTAGTGGCTGCGGACCCAGCCCATTTTCTCATAGAAGCGGTGTGCGTCGGTGCGGCTCGTCATCGACATGAGCTGGACCATGCGACAGCCGCGCGCGCGGCATTGGTCGACCGCCCATTCGATCATCGCGGTGCCATGGCCGCCGCCGCGCACATTGCTGGCGATGCGCACCGCCTCGATCTGCCCGCGCCATGCCCCGCGAAAGGCGATGCCGGGGATGAAGGTCAACTGCATTGTGCCGATCATCGCGTCGTCCAGTTCCGCAACGATCAGCCGCTGGTCGGGGCTGGCATCGATATCGGCGAAGGCGGCCTGGTAGCGCGGATCGAGCGGCAAGCCGGGGTCTTCGCGCCCGGCGCTGTTCACATCGTCAGCCAGCATCGCGATGATGGCGGGCAGGTCGGCGAGCGTCGCATCGCGAAAGTGAAGGCTCATTCGCTCTTGCCCACTTGCACCAGCAGCATCCCTTCGCTCACCTGACTTCCGGTTTCGACATTGAGTTCGACGATAGTACCGTCGAACGGCGCGGTCAGGCTATGCTCCATCTTCATCGCTTCGAGCGTGACGAGCTTCTGCCCCGCGGTAACCGTGTCGCCAGTCGCAATATCGACCGCGATCACCTTGCCCGGCATCGGCGAAAGGATCGCGCCGTCGCCCGCAGCACCGCCTGCCCCGCCCTCATGCCGCGCAGGGGCGAAGCGATAGGGCTGGCCTCCATCGATCAGCAACACCGCATTCTCGCCGGGGATGCGCGCCGTTTCGATCAACCAGGCTTCGTCATGATCGCCGCCGCCAGTGATCGGCACGACACGCGTTTCGCCCGGCCCGGCCAGCCGGATTTCGCGGCGCGGCGCGGCGTTGAGGCGGAAGCCGCTCACGCTCTGCCATGGCGACGCGCGGCCCCCGGTTTCGATTTCGGGCGCCATCAGATTGATCGCGGCGGCATGCCAGAATTCCTCCGGCGCAGCGGCCGAAGGGATCAGGCTGTCGCCCGCATCGGCGATGAAACCGGTCGTCACGTCGCCATCGACAAAGGCTTCGCTGTCGAGGCAATTCCACAGGAACCCGGCATTGGTCTTCACCGGCCAGACAGGGCTCTTGTTCAGCATGTTCTTGAGATCGTCGATCACGACGCCGCGATCCCAGCCATGCACAATCAGCTTCGCGATCATCGGATCATAATGGGGCGACACGCTGTCCCCCTGTTCCACGCCGGTTTCGACGCGATAGACCATCGCGGGACCGTCGAAGAGATCGAGCAGATCGAGCCGGCCGATGCTGGGCAGGAAACCGGTCGCGGGATCTTCGGCATAGAGCCGCGCTTCCATCGCGCACCCGCGGATTTCCAGCTCGTCCTGTGCCTTGGGCAGTTTCTCGCCAGCCGCAACGCGCAATTGCCATTCGACCAGATCGACGCCGGTAATCTCTTCGGTCACCGGATGTTCGACCTGAAGCCGGGTGTTCATTTCCATGAACCAGATGCGATCGGCCCGCAGCCCTTGGCTGGCGTCGGCGATGAATTCGATCGTGCCCGCGCCGACATAGTCGACCGCCTTGGCGGCGCGGACTGCCGCCGCGCACAGTTCCTCGCGGGTTTCCGCGCTCATGCCGGGCGCAGGCGCTTCCTCGATCACCTTCTGGTGGCGGCGCTGAAGCGAGCAATCGCGCTCGAACAGATGGACGACGTTTCCGTGGGTGTCGCCGAATATCTGCACTTCGATATGTCGCGGCGAGAGGATGTATTTCTCGATCAGTACGCGATCGTCGCCGAAGCTGGCAGCTGCCTCGCGCTTGCAACTTTCCAGCGCATCGCGGAAATCGGCGGAGGCATCGACGCGGCGCATCCCCTTGCCGCCGCCGCCCGCAACCGCCTTGATCAGCACGGGATAGCCGATCGCATCGGCCTGCTCGTGCAGATATTCCGGGTCCTGATTTTCGCCGAGATAGCCGGGTGTGGTCGGCACGCCGGCATCCTGCATCAGCTTCTTCGCGGCATCCTTCAGCCCCATGGCGCGGATCGAGGACGGGGTGGCGCCGACCCAGATCAGTCCGGCGTCGGCAACCGCCTGCGCGAAATCGGCATTTTCGGAGAGGAAGCCATAGCCGGGGTGGATCGCCTCAGCGCCGGTCTGCTTCGCCGCAGCTATGATCCGATCGCCCACCAGATAGCTTTCGCGCGCTGGGGACGGCCCGATATGCACGGCTTCGTCGGCCATGCGGACGTGGCGCGCATTGGCATCGGCATCCGAATAGACCGCGACGGTGCGGATACCCATCCAGCGCGCGGTGTCGATGATGCGGCAGGCGATTTCGCCGCGATTGGCGATGAGGAGCGACGTGATCATGGGTGACGTTCCGGAAATCCGTGGCGGGTGTGGAGCGCCGCGAGCAGCGCCTCGATCTCATTGGCGAAGCCGCCCTCGGCAAAGGCGAGCGCGGGGCAATTCTGGTTTTGCTCGCCCAGCATGGCGACCACCGGCCCGCGCGGACGCGGCCAGGCGACGCGGACCACATCGATATTGGTCGCCCGATCGGGAAAGGCGGCGAGCAGCCCCTCCACGGTCATGCAATCCTTGCAGTAGAAATGCCGTTCCCCGCCAAGCGCGGGGTCGGCGAAATCATTGTCGAGCAGGAACAGCGTGTCGCGGCTCATTGCCCGCAATCATCCTTGCGCGTGGAGAAGGTCAGATCGGCGATCTTCCATTTGCCGTCCTGTCGGACGAGGCTGAAATGATCGACGCCGCAATGGCTGAACTGGCCCGCGATCTTGAAGGTGTAGAACCCCCAGACCATCGCGATATCGCCGTCGATTTCCACGGCAGGATTGGGCATCCCTTCCTGCATCCCCTGAGGCGCGCCGGCCAGCCCGTCGAGCCATTCGCCGAAAGCCACGCGATGCGTGGCGCGATCGCCATTGGGCATCTGGTCGGCCACAGTGATCATCGCCCCGTCGAGGATATAGGGCCGGATCAGATCGGCATCATGCGCGGCGATCCCGGCGAAGAGGGCATCGACCGGCTCGAGCACGGCGCGATAATCATCCTGCGGCGCATCGACCTGCGCAGGCGGCAAGCCGCTATCCTGCGCGAAGGCAGGCGTGGCGAGGAGGAGCATGAGTGGGGTCAGAAAGCGGGTCATGGCGATCCTGTTCCTTCGAAATCCTCCCCGAGCTTGTCTCGGGGAGGGGGACCGCCCGGCGCAGCCGGGTGGTGGAGGGGCAATCGATCCTGCGCAGTGGCGAGGATCATACGGAAAACCGCGTCGAAGTCGTTCAACACATCCCGCGCTGCAAGACGCAGTGTGAACACCCCCTCTCGGGCCAACACAGCATCCCGAGCAGCATCCCGTTCCGGACGATCCCCTCTCGAATGTGCTTCGCCATCAATCTCGATCGCGAGCCGGGCGTCAGCGCAGTAAAAGTCCAGGACCCAACGCCCTGCAGGATGTTGCCGACGAAATTTGAGGCCCGCGGGGCGCTTGCGCAATTCGCGCCAGAGCAGCACCTCGGGCAGACTCATTTCGCGGCGCAGCCTGCGCGCGTTGCCTACGCTCCCGCGCCCAGCTTTGGGTGTCGCATCTCTCAGCATCGCAAGAAGCCCCTCCACCATGCTTCGCATGGTCCCCCTCCCCGAGACAAGCTCGGGGAGGAATGATGAGGTCGTGACCGATCTCATCACATCCGGAACACGCCGAACGCCGGGCGTTCGGGGACCTGCGTGGAAAGAACCGGTGCGGTCATGGTGCTGGCGCTAGCCCAGCTTGGCGTCGAAACCAAGTTCTGTGGCAGGCAATTCGCCGCTGCGACGCAGCATGAAATACCTGTGTTCGCTCAGGAAAGATCCTTGTTCCGATCCAGCCATCGACCCAGCCCCACGCCCAGGCAATAGAGCACGGCGAGAATGGCGAACTGCAACAACGTGACAACCGCGATCTGGTTGCTATCGGTAATATTCATCATACCAGCCGACAACAGGGTAGTGACGAAAGCAACAACCAGCAGGATCACCCAGTTTTGCCAGCCAAATGATCTGGATACTCGCCCATAGGCAAGTATCGCGGCATATACCGCAATCCCCAACATTGCCCGCCCCCCGTCAAGACCGGCATCAGAGATCGTCGCCGGGTCAGAGAATGTCAACGTGAATTGCATCTGGATCGGGTGCCGGGACGGGTGTAGTACCGACATCAACCACTCAGGAGGATTTGCATGTCCCGCAACAAGCTGTTCGCGTTGCTCGCGAGCACGGCGCTCACCCTTTCCGCTCCGATCCCGGCAATGGCGCAACAGGCGCCCGCAGCCGAGGCGACAAGCAGGGCGAGCGAATCCGGCATCAACCTTGCCGCGATGGATCGCAGCGTAAAGCCTGGCGACGATTTCTACGATTATGCCAACGGCAACTGGATGCGCACGACCGAGATTCCGGCAGACCGGTCGAGCGTCGGATCGTTCCTGATCGCGTATAACAAGACGCAGGAAGAGACCGCCCAGCTGATCCACGATATCGTCGCATCGGATCCGGCGGCCGATACCGATGCGGGGCGGATCGCCAATTATTACAGCGCCTATCTCAACACCGATGCAATCAACGCTGCCGGGATGACGCCGATCCGGGCCGATCTTGACCGATTTGCCGCGATCGACAGCAAACAGGCGCTTTCCGCCGTGCTGGGATCGCAGATGCGCGCCGATGTCGATCCGCTCAACGCGACCAATTACTGGACCGAGAACCTGTTCGGCATTTTCGTGAGCCAGGGGCTTTCGACGCCGGGCGAAACGCTTCCCTATATCCTGCAGGGAGGTCTCGGCCTGCCCGAGCGCGAATATTATCTGTCGGACGACGCGCAGATGGTCGAACTGCGCGACGCCTATCGCGCCTATATCGAACGGATTTTCACGCTTGCCGGATATGACGATGCGGCGGCGCGCGCGCAGCGTGTGTTCGATCTGGAAACCAAGATCGCAAAGGCGCATGTGACGCGCGAACAGGCGGAGAATTTCGCCGGTTCCTCGGGCGTGTGGACGCGCGAGGAATTGATCGCCAAGGCGCCCGGCATCGATTGGGACGCGCTGCTTTCGGCGGCGTCGCTGGGCGATCAGGATCGCTTCGCCGCCTATTCGGGCGAAGCCATTCCCGCGCTTGCCGCGCTGGTCGCCAGCGAACCGCTCGACGCGTGGAAGGACTGGCTCGCCTTTCATCAGATCAACGGCCACGCCAGTGTGCTGCCGAGCAGCTTCGATGAAGCGCGCTTCGCCTTTTACGGCACGACCCTGTCGGGCACTCCGCAACAGCAGCCGCGCGAAAAGCGCGCGCTGAGCGCAGTCAGCGGCGCGTTGGGCGACGCGGTGGGCAAGGCCTATGTCGAACGCTATTTCCCGGCATCGGCCAAGGCCGAGGTTCAGGCGATGGTCGACAATATCAAGGCGGCCTTCGTCCACCGGATCGAAGGGCTCGACTGGATGGCCCCCAGCACCAAGGCCGAAGCGATCCGCAAGGTCCAGTCGATCGTCGTCGGAGTGGGCTATCCCGAAAGCTGGCGCGACTATAGCGACCTGACGATCAGCCCGACCGATGCCTATGCCAATGCCGTTGCAGCCGAACGGCATGAATATGCAGTGCAGCTCGCCAAGATCGGCAAGCCGGTTGATCGCGCCGAATGGTGGATGACGCCGCAGACGGTGAATGCAGTCAATCTGCCGGTGCAGAACGCGCTCAACTTCCCCGCCGCGATCCTTCAGCCGCCCTTTTTCGATCCCAACGCCGATGCCGCCTATAATTACGGCGCGATCGGCGCAGTGATCGGGCACGAAATCAGCCACAGCTTCGACAATAACGGCGCGGATTTCGATGCGACCGGCGCGCTGCGCAACTGGTGGACCGATGCCGACCTGGCGCGTTTCGACGAACAGGGTCAGGCGCTGGCCGCGCAGTTCGATACCTATCGCCCCTTCCCCGATCTGGCAGTCAACGGGAAGCTGACGCTGGGCGAGAATATCGCCGACGTCGCGGGGCTGGCTGCGGCCTATGACGCCTATCAGGCGTCGCTGGGCGGCAAGCCGGCGCCGGTGATGGACGGGCTGACCGGAGATCAGCGTTTCTTCATCGCGTTCGATCAGACCTGGGCGACCAAGACGCGCGACGCCGCGCTGCGCGGTCAGGTCGCGACCGACGGCCACGCCCCGGGCCAGTATCGCGCGCTCACCGTGCGCAATATCGACGCATGGTATGATGCGTTCGACGTAAAGCCGGGCGATGCGCTCTATCTGCCGCCCGAACAGCGGGTGAAAGTCTGGTGACACGAAAAAGGGCGCGGCATCGTACCGCGCCCTTTTTTAGGCCTTGTCGAACCCCAAGGCGTTCGAAACACGCCCGGCGGTCAGAACAGCAGGATTGCGATCATCGCCCAGAAGGCCAGCGAAAGCGCCACCGCGATCACAAGTCCGATCGCAGGCGAGGAGCTGTCCTCCGCAATCGGAGCGCCATGAAAATCAAGCCTGTCCATCGTGACCCACTCCTTGCGATTATCCGATCTGTCGTCGAAATCCCTTTCGCTGCGAATTGTGATGTGCCTCTGGCATATCCCGAACACGCTGTGACATCTTAACGCAACAAAAGGAGAATGTCTCCTTCATCTTGCCTGTGCATGGCGAAATTTTACGATGCCATCACTGTTCTTTTGCTGCACTTGCGAACAACACTGGCAACACTGCCCCGCGAGGGGAAGAAACTTCCACAAAACCGATATTTCCCGGAATCGGCGCCGGTGGTGCGGGGCAACGACAGGGCATCGCGATCGCGGCGCGCCTGACCGGATCGAGGCCGCGTACATTGCGGTCCGGCTCAGCCTTCCGCCGATGCCAGCAACTGGCGCGCGCGCGAAAGATGCGGGCGATCAAGCATGCCGCCCTTATATCCGATCGTGCCGGCGCCGGGATTCGCTTCGAACAGCGCGACGATTTCGCGTGCTGCCGCCAGTTCCTCTGCGGTCGGCGTGAAAGCGGCATTGATCACGGGCACCTGCGCCGGATGAATCGCCAGCATCCCGCAATAGCCATCGCGCCGAACGCGCGTGGCGCGTGCTTTCAGCGCTTCCAGATCGCGGAAATCGCCCTGGATCGTCTCGATCGCCGCCACGTCCGCAGCCGCCGCGCCGAGCAGGCACAAGCTGCGCGCGAGTTCATAGGTGAAGCCATAGCTGCCGTCGGGATTGCAATTCTCGCTCGCGCCGATCGAATCGGCCAGATCCTCGGCGCCCCAGCTCATCGCCATGAGCCGGGGCGCACCGGCATAATCGCCGGTGGTGAACATCGCGCCCGCCGTTTCGGTGACCAGCGCGATCACGCGGGTCGATCCGATCGCAATGTCCGAAGCCGCTTCGAAGGCGGAAAGATAATGGTCGAGCAACTCCACATCCTGCCGCCCCCGCGATTTGGGCAGCATGATCCCGCCGGGACGTCCGGGCATCACTGCAGCCAGATCGGCAAGCGCGTCGGCTCCGTCCAGCGGATTGATACGCACCCATAGTCGTTCGTGTCCGGCATCGGCATTGTCGAGAAACGCGCGCACCATCCGCCGGGCCGCTGGCTTTTGATCCGGCGCGACGGCATCCTCCAGATCGAACAGCGCGATATCCGCATCGCTGTTCGCGGCCTTTTCCATCTTCCGGTCGCTGTCGCCCGGCGCGAACAGCCAGGATCGCATTTTCAGCGGCTCGCCTTCGTCCATCCGGCATCTCCCTCTATTGCATGGCGCACCCCTTGCGGGCCGCAAAGTTCGTGACAGCATGCCATTGCGTGAAATAGGCGCGCAAAGTCAAAATAGTCGGGAGGAAGACATGCAGGGCGGCGAACCGCACCGCGGGCCATTGGCGGGAATCCGGGTCATCGACCTTACCAGCACGGTGATGGGGCCCTACGCCACTCAGATGATGGCCGATATGGGTGCCGACGTCATCAAGGTCGAATCACCCGAAGGCGATGTGATGCGCTGGGTCTCGGTCGGCCCGGAAGAAGGTCTGGGTGGCGTCTTCGTCAACATCAATCGCGGCAAGCGCGGCATCGTGCTCGACCTGCGTCAGGAAGCCGACAAGGACACCCTCAACCGGCTGATCGCCACTGCCGACATCTTCATCCATTCGATGCGCGCCCGCGCGATCGCCCGGCTGGGATATGATTATGGCGCCGTCCGGGCGATCCGGCCCAATATCGTCTATACCAATTGCTATGGTTATCGGCGCGGCGGCCCCTATGCCGACAAACCCGCTTATGACGATACGATTCAGGCCGAATGCGGGCTTGTCGCGACGCAGCGGATGATCAATGGCGACGCCGAATTCGTCGGCACGATCATGGCCGACAAGGTCGCCGGGCTGACCGCGCTGAATGCAACGATGACCGCGCTGTTCCATCGCGAGCGCACCGGCGCGGGGCAGGAAATCGAAATCGGCATGTTCGAAACCATGACTGCGTTCATGATGGTCGAACATGCCAATGGCACCTTGTTCGATCCGCCGCTGGGCAAGGCAAATTATCCGCGTGTCGTATCGCCGCACCGCCGCCCCTATCGGACGAAGGACGGGCATGTCGCTGCGCTGATCTATAACGACAAACATTGGGCTGCGTTCGTCGATGCAGTGCAGCCCGAATGGGCCGGGCCGGACCTGGCGACGCTGGCGCAGCGCGCGAAACGGATCGACCATGTCTATGCGCGGCTCGCCGAGACCTTCCTTGAGCGGACCACCGCCGAGTGGCTCGACCTGCTGGAAAAACTCCATGTCCCGGCAGCGCCGATCCGCACTCCCGACGCACTGATCGATGATCCGCATCTGGAAGCGGTCGGCTTTTACGAGGAAGTCGATTCCACCTATGGCCGGTTGCGCTTTCCCGGCACGCCCGCGCGCTTCTCCGCCTCACCCGCCAGCGTCGCCGGACCCGCGCCGCGCCTTGGCGAGCATCAGGCCGAAATCCTTGCCGAGCTCAACGCCGCACAACGCGACGTTCAGGGATAATCGGGCAGCGGGTCGCTGATCGGCGGCGGCGGATCGTTCGACGCGGCAACCGATCCGGGATGGATTTCGATCAGCCGCTGCACGACGGGCGGCTCGCCGCGATGCAGCGCCATGATCCGATCGAGATTGGCGGCATCGGCGTGGGTTCGCC
Organism: Sphingomonas sp.; assembly: GCA_002707985.1. Lineage (GTDB taxonomy): Bacteria > Pseudomonadota > Alphaproteobacteria > Sphingomonadales > Sphingomonadaceae > Sphingomonas. The sequence goes on from PAOI01000001.1 coordinate 15,686, forward strand.
GATAATTGTGCCGGACATAATCGAGCCAGGTCGGCACCTGATAGCTTTCGATCCACAGTCTCGGTTGCGCCAGATCGCGCGAAAGCGACCAGCGGCGTGCCCCGTCGCGGCGGCGAATGCGTCGCCGTTCCGCCATTGCCGCAAGGAACGCGTCGATGTCCGACGGGTCGATTTCATAGGTCAGCGTGATCGTCAGCGGGCCGCTGCGGCTTTCGATCGGCACCTGCGTGCTTGGCTCGCTCCAGCGGCGCAGCGGATCGAGATTGAGATGGTCGATATCGGGGATGCGAATGAAATATCCCAGCAGGAGTCCGGCAAGCTGCAGTCCCGCCGCAGCGAGCAGCGCGGTTCGCGTGCCGTAGCTCGCCGCGATCATCCCGAAGATCCAGGCGCCGAACGCCAGCCCGCCGAACGCCGCCGTCTGATAGGTGGCGATGGCACGGGCCACCACCCAGCGTGGCGAGGCGAGCTGGACCGTCGCATTGAGCGTCGCCATCGCCATCATCCACCCGCCACCGGCCAGCGCCAGCGCGGGCGCCGCCGCCAGCGGCGTCGTGCTGAACGCCACGCCTGCTACGCCCAGCGCAACAGCCAGAGCCGCCGCGCCCACCAGCCGTTGCGGCGTGAAGCGATGGCGCAGCCTCGCGCCAGCCAGCGCGCCGCCCACCGCACCGATTCCGAATGCGCCGAGCAACACGCCATAGGTAACCGCCCCGCCCTGCATCAGATCGCGCGCGACGAGCGGGAGCAGCGCCGACACGGCGCTTGCCCCCGCAGCAAAGAACACCGAGCGGATCAGCACGCGGACCAGATCCGGCGACATCGCGACATAGCGCACCCCGCTCGCCACCGCGCTGCCGATCCGTTCGGGCGGCAATTCGGCGGGCGCAGTGTCGGTTTTCCAGCGCAGCAGAACGACGATCAGGCCGATATAGCTGACGCAATTGGCGAGGAAAGCCGCCGAGGCATTGGCGACGGCGACGATCGCACCGCCGACCGCAGGCCCGGCGCTGCGCGCGATATTGAAGGCGACGCTGTTATAGGCGACTGCCGCGGACAGCGCCTGTTTGGGCACCATATCGCCCACCGATGCCTGCCAGGCCGGGCTGTTCAGCGCCATGCCGCACCCGATCAGGAACGTCATCGCAAGCAACAGCAGCGGCGTCGTCAGCTGCAACGCCGTCAGCACGGACAGGACCAGAGACACCGCGAGCATGAAGAACTGTGCCGCCAGCATCACCTTGCGGCGGTCGAAATTGTCAGCGATCGCACCCGCCGCGAGCGCAAGCAGCATCACCGGCAACGTCACCGAAGCCTGAACCAGCGCGACCATGGTGCGCGACTGGGCGAGCTCGGTCATCAGCCAGGCGGCACCGACCGACTGAATGATATAGCCGAAATTGGAAACCAGATTGGCGGTCCAGATCGAACGAAAGATCGGCACCGCGAACGGCGACGAAGCCGGTGCAGCATCCGGTGCCGGCACATCCTGTTCGGTATCGGCCGCCATCGCCTCCGTCCGGTTCAGCGGTCGCACCGGCGGCACAATGCCGCCGCGCCTGCCCGCCGCCGGTTATTTGTCGGCGGCGATACTGTCCCAATCCTCGTTCGAGCGATGGACGAGATAGGCATAGACCGCCTCTGCATCTTCCTGCGACAGCACATCCCCGAAACTCGCCATGCCTTTCTCGCGCCGTGCGCCATGAAGCACGATATCATAGAATTCGGAACGGGTTTCGGGTGACATCAGGCGAAGGTCCTTGATCCCGCCCAAAGCGCGTTCGCCATGGCAGGTCGAGCAATGTTGCGCGAACAATTGTTCGCCGCGCGCGATCACCTCTGCGCTGGCACCCGTTTCCTCGGGGCGGACCAAAGCGTTGCCCGCGCCCGCAACCGCCGGAAGGCTGGCCGAACCGCCGAGCTTGAACACCAGCAAGCGCGGCGAAGGCGACAGCGGGAAGCCGAGCGATCGCACCGAAGTCGAATGGGCCAGCCCCCCGCCCCATCCGGCGTTGACCGCGATATATTGCTCGCCATCGACCGTGTAGCTGATCGGCGCTGCGATCGGCACCTGCTGCACCGGCATTTCCCAGAGCAGGTCGCCGGTATCGGCCGCATAGGCCGCCAGCGTGCCGCGCACCGTGCCCTGAAACACGATATTGCCGGCGGTGACGAGGATGCCGCCGCTGCCACGCACCGGATAGGGGACGCGCCAGCGCTCGGTCTGCGACACCGGATCCCATGCGGTGAGCCACGCCTTGTTATGCTTGGCCGCATATTCGGCCGCGGCCGCGCGGCTGAGGTCATAGCCCGTGGTCGAAATGCCGAGCTGGCTCATCATCCCCGGCGTCTGCTGAAAATCGGGGTTGAGCGAATAGGCCATGTACATTTCGGTAACCGGAAAATAGGCGAGCCCGGTCTTGGGGCTATAGGCCATCGGGTTCCAGTTATGCCCGCCCCCCGGTCCCGGCGTCAGGATCACCGGAACGGGACCATAGCGCGCTTCGGGATTCACATTGGGGCGCCCGGTTTCCATGTCGATCCCGGTGGTCCAGCTGACCGGCACGAAATTATTGGCGGAAATCAGCTCGCCGGTGGCCCGGTCGATGACATAGAAATAGCCGTTTTTGGGCGCCTGCATCAGCACCTTGCGCTCGCGCCCGTCGATGTTGAGGTCGGCTAGGATCATCGACTGGGTGGCAGTGTAATCCCACTCGTCGCCCGGCACCGTCTGATAATGCCAGACATAATCNCCGGTATCCGCCTTCAGCGCGACGATCGANGAGAGGAACAGATTGTCGCCGCCGCCGGGGCTGCGATANTGGAGCGGCCAGGGACCGCCATTGCCGACGCCGATATAGACGAGGTCNAGCTCNGGATCATAGACGATCGAATCCCANACGGTNCCGCCGCCGCCGCGTTTCCACCAGTCGCCNCTCCACGTCTTTGCGGCCATATCCAGCCCGGAATTTTCCTGCGGCTTCGANGGNTCGCCGGGCACGGTGTANAAGCGCCAGAGCTTGTCCCCGCTTTCGGCGTCATAGGCAGTGACATAGCCGCGCGCCGCGCCTTCCGCGCCGCCATTGCCGATCACGACCTTGCCGTCGAACACGCGCGGCGCGCCGGTGATGGTGTAGGGCCAGACCGGATCGAACGTGTTGACGCTCCATACCGGGGTGCCGGTCTTCGCATCGAGTGCGATCAGCCGCCCGTCGAGCGTGGCGATATAGAGTTTGCCCTTCCACGCGGCGAGGCCGCGCGTGACGATATCGCAGCACGCATCGCGCCCCTTTTCGCGATCGACCTGCGGATCATAGCGCCACAATTCCTCGCCCGTCTTTGCGTCATAGGCGACCGTGACGTTCCACGGCTCGATATTATAGAGGACGCCGTCGATCATCAGCGGCGATGCTTCGACGCCGCGATCGACGGAGATATCGGCATACCAGGCAAGGCCAAGGCCGGTCACATTGTCGGCATTAATCTGATCGAGCGGGCTATAGCGTTGCTCGCCATAGGTGCGGCCGGGGCCCATCCATTGACCGGGTTCGCCGTCGGCGGCAGTCATCCGCGCCTGATCGACATTCGCGGGCACCGTCTGCGCCTGAACCAGCGCCGCGCCGCCCAGCATCACCAATGCCGCAAGCACCGAACGCAACCGAAGTACCGCCATTGCAGAATCCCCTCAATCGACCCGTTTTATCGTTCGTATATCAGCCTGTATGATATCTTAGTTCAGCCATCGGGCGAGTCAACGAACGCTGCCGGTGACGCGGCCTCTCCCGCGACGATCCTGCGATGCAGCCGCATCAGATCGCGCCGGTTGCCCACACCCAGCTTGCCATAGGCGCGCCGCCGATAGGTGACGACGCTGCCGTGCGACAAATGCTTGCGATGCGCGATTTCGTCCTGCGTCTCGCCCAGGATCATCGCTGCGGAAATTTCGGCCTCGCGCGTGCTGAGCCCGCAATGGAGCGTCATCAACGCCTGGGCGACCGCCGCTTCGCTGAGCTGCGATCCGACCAGCGCGTCACGTCCGCAATGCCGCTCCACCGCCGCCATCAGGATGCCGGCATAGCATTCGAGCCGTTCCATATCGGTGGCCGAGAAACTGTCGCTGTGCGCCGTACGATAGCCGTTGGCGACAAAGGCCGGATGCCCGGGCCAGAAGACCGAGAGCCGTTCGCGCACGCCCGCGCGATCATAACAGGCCGCGCGATAGGCCGGATCGGAGATGTCGGCCGCGCGCTTGCGTACTAGGACCGGCTTTCGCGAGCGCGATTGGGCGAGCCGCGCGATTTCCGCATCGGACCGCCAATAGGCGCGCGCATAATCGAGCGAGGCACGCATCGGAAAACCGGGATCATCAGCCTCCCCCGCCGCGAAGAGCAGCGTCACAGCCGCATCGCCATCGCGGCGAAAGACCGAACAAAGCTCGACCCCCGCAATCGCGCGCATCGCCTTCAGGAACTGCTGGGGAAAGTCCGCACTGCCGATCGCAGCCACCAAGCCCGCCAGCGACGCAGCGATCGCCGCCGCGTCCGCGCCGCCCGCGCCCGAAGGATCGGCTGGCGCGACGGTCATTATGCCAACAGGCCCTTGCGCCTGCTCCAGTCGATCACGGCGTCGATACATTGGGCGAGCAGCTCGGGCTGGCCGAGATAATAATGCGTGGCGCCGATCAGCCGGACATATTCCTTGTCCGGCGTCGCCAGCGCGTCGCGGATCGTGGGGTTGTGCGTCGCGGGCACCGCTTCGTCGGCCGTGTTTTCGATCTGAAGCACCGGCGTGTCGTGAATGCGCGCGGCGTTCATCGGCCCCTTGGCGTTCGACTTGTCATAGCTCCACTGGCTAAGCCACGAGCGCAGCGTCGTGAACCGCGCAAGCCCGACCGGCCCGACATTCACGGCGCGCGGATCGCCCATATAGGTCCAGCCCGGACGGCGCTCGGACGGATCGATGTCGGGATCGAGCCAGCGAACGTCGCACATCGTGCGGTGCACGACGAACGCCTTTTCCTGCTCGGGCGTATCCATTGCCTGCAACCGCGCCAGTTCGCTTTCCGCCCAGGCAGTGATCCGCCGGTTGCGCGCGCGCTGTGCCTCGCGAAAGCGCGCGACGAATTCGGAGTCATAAGGCGGCTGATGCGGGCAATCGGGCGAGTAGATATCGAATTCCGGATCGCGATCGTCCGGGTCCAGCTCGTTGCGAACCGAGGGGTCGAGCCATTCCGTCAGCGTCTCCGCGCGCGAAAGATGCGCAGCGATGAAAATCACGCCGTCCGCGGGTTGCAGCCCCGCCTTGGTCAGATCGACGGGATCGCCCGCCGGCGTCTGTGTGACGCTGGGGTTTTCGGCCTGTGCCTGATAGAAAAGCGACAGCGAACCGCCGCCCGACCATCCGACCAGAACGACTTTTTCATAGCCCAGCGTGTCACGGGCATAGGCGATCCACTTGCCCAGATCGATCGCAACCTTTTCGAAGATCAGCGCCGTATCGTTGCGGGGATAACGGCTGGCGGCGCAGAGCACGTCGAGCCCGGCATCGGCCAGCGCGGTGGGCATCGGCAACAGATGCAGCACCGATGTGGGGTGCATGAAGACATAGACGGTCTTCGACGTGGATTCGGGGCTGCGCATCAGCTGCCCCTCCAGATTTACATGCCCCGAATTGCCCGCAAACCCATAGGTTTCGGTGAATTTGGGATTGTCCTTGAACGACACGATCAGCGGCGTTCGGGTCCATTCGGTACGGTGGGTGCTGGAAGCCATGCCGGAACCGCCCCTCAAGCCGTCGCTTCGGCGCGATCGACCAGCGGAACGCTGGTGGGATCGTAGCGGAACAGCCATTCATAGCGATCGACGACCTTCTCCGGTGCCCATTCCTGATCGACATAGGCCTGCGCATTTGCCGGATCGGCAAGCGCGGGATTGTGGAACCGCTCGGTATTCGCAGTCGCACCGTTCACGGCGCGCGTCGCACGGGGAACGCGCGTCGCTTCATAGCGGGCGAGCGCTTCCCCGATCGTGTCGAATTCCTCGAATGCGCGGCCGAGGATGCAGGCATCCTCGATCGCCATCACGGCGCCCTGCGCGAGAAACGGCAGCGTCGGGTGGCAGGCATCGCCCAGCAATGCGACGCGATTATTGACCCAGTTCTGCATCGGCGGACGCGCGATCAGCGCCCATTTGAACGGCTGGGGGATCTTCTCGATATAGGCCTGCACCTCGGGGTGCCAGCCGGGATAATCGTCATGATATTCCTGATTGGTGCCGGGGGTCGACCAGGATTCGATCTTCCAGTCGCGACGCTCGACCACGCTGGTGAAGTTCATCAGCTCGCCGCGACGGATCGGGTAGTGGATCACATGCCCGCCCGGGCCGACCCAGTTGACGCCTACCGGCTTCTGAAGCTCCTTGGGGAGCGATTCCATCGGGATGACGCCGCGCCATGCGACGATCCCGGTGAATTTCGCCGGGCCAGCGCCGAACAGCTGCTCGCGCATCTTCGAATGGACGCCATCGGCACCGATCGCGACATCGAATGTCGCCGAAGGCTGACCGTCGAACGCCAGCGTCACGCGGTCGTCATTGCGCTCGACATGGGTAAAGCGGTGGTTGAGGTGGATGGCGCCGGGAGCAGCCGCCTCGACCGCGCGGATCAGCAGCTGGTGCAGGTCATTGCGGTGAACGGTGACATAGGGATAGCCGTAGCGTTCCTTCGATTCGACGCCGAGGTCGAACAGCTTCCAGGTATCGCCGGTATTCCACAGGCGGATTTCCTTGCCCTCAGGCTCGAAACTGACTTCCATCAGTTCCTTTTCCAGGCCCAGGCTGCACAGCACCCGGACGCCGTTCGGACTGATCTGCAGCCCCGCACCGACTTCGCGCAGCTCGGCCGCCTGTTCGTACACCGACACGTCATAGCCACGGCGCAGCATCGCGATCGCGGTTGTCAGTCCCCCAATGCCGCCTCCGACGACGCCGATCCTCGGTTTGCTTTTCAAGACCAAGCCCTTTCGTTTCAGCTGGCATATTTCTGACGAACGACATTCGTCAATATCAAATGTTCGTTGCGGAGGAGATTGACGCCAGTTGCCGGGGCCAGCCGCGTGACGCGCCCCGCCGAACCGCGTGCGAAAGCGATTTCGCCGCGATCCCGTCGATCTGAAAACTGGTTCACCGCCCCCGGCTCCGCGCCTCCGCCACGCGTCAAAGCGCGATCGCCACCGCCTTTGTTTCGGTATAGGCTTCGATCCCCTCGCGGCCGTTTTCGCGGCCCCAGCCCGATTGCTTGAAACCCCCGAACGGCAATGCGGGATCGAGCCCGCCACCATTGACGCGCACCGTTCCGGCCTTGAGCGACCGGGCAAGCTTGTGCGCGGCGGAGAGATTGTTGGTCCACACGACTGCGCCCAGACCATAATCCGACGCATTCGCCTCTGCCGCGATCCGATCGAGGTCGGAATCGGCGAACGACATGGCGCACAGCACCGGTCCGAAAATCTCCTCACGGCGAACCGCCATTTCGGGGCCGGTGCCGGTCAGCACGGTCGGCGCGACGAAATAGCCGTCTTCGGAAACTGCGCGCGTGCCACTGCGCTGAGTCGCTCCGTCGTCGAGGCCGCTGCGGACATATCCGGTCACGCGATCGCGCTGCGCCTTCGAAATCAACGGTCCCATCTGGGTGTCGGATTCAAGGCCCGAACCCAGCTTCATATTGTCGGCGATCCGGGCGACACCCTCGACCACCTGATCGAACAATTGTTCGTGCACGAACAAGCGCGAGCCCGCGTTGCAGACCTGCCCCGCATTGGTGAAGATCGCACGCGCGGCGCCTTCGATCGCGCGCGTCGGATCGGCATCGGGCAAAACGATGACCGGGGTCTTACCGCCGAGTTCCAGCGTCACGCGTTTGAAATTGCCCCCCGCGGCGCGAAGGATCAGCCGCCCGACCTCGGTCGAACCGGTGAACGTCACCTTGTCGACGCCCGGATGCTCGGTCAGCCCGGCGCCGGTAGTTTCGCCATCCCCGGTCAGCAGGTTGAACACGCCAGCGGGGAAGCCGATTTCCTCGATCAGATGCGCCAGCCGCAGCGCAGTGAGCGGCGTTTCCTCGGCTGGTTTCAGGATGACGGCGCAACCGGCGGCCAATGCCGGAGCGATCTTCGACGCGGCCATCGCCAGCGGCGCGTTCCAGGGCACGATCTGTGCCACCACGCCGACCGGCTGGCGCAGCGTATAGGCGTGCCAGTCCCCCATGCCCGACAGCGCGATCGTCTCGCCATTCAGCTTGGTCGCCCAGCCGGCATTGTAGCGCAGCACTTCGATCGCATGGGGGATGTGGAAATAGCGCGCATCGCCCACCGGCATGCCGTTGTTCAGCGTTTCGAGCGCGGCGAATTCGTCGATATTGGCTTCAAGCGCATCGGCGAGCCGGTTGATCAGCCGCGCGCGCATCGCCGGCTTCATGTCGCGCCATTCGGGGTTCTCCATCGCGCCCCGCGCGGCAGCGACGGCGGCATCGACATCGGCGCGCCCGGCCTCGGCAATATCGGCGAGCTTGCCGCCGGTTGCAGGGTTATAGGTCGCAAAGCTTCGCCCATCCTGCGGCGCGGTCCAGCGCCCGCCGATGAAGAGCTTATGCTCGCCCGCCGCGAACGCCTCCGCGCGATCGAGCGATGCCACTTTCGGCCGTTCCGCCGTTGCCGCACTCGTCATTTTCAGCCCCTCATCCCTGCATGTTCGATGCCGCTCGGGATCCGCCCGGCGACTGGTTTGCGCATAGCATCATAACCAACGCTATTATACCTTGTCGAATGCTATTTGCCATGCCACAACGCCGACAGCGCCTCGGGAGAGGAAAAATCGGGGCAAAAATGTCCCTGCGATCAGAGGGTCGGGCGCGTCGGATATGGATGAAGAATTCGATTATGTGATAGTCGGCGCCGGGTCCGCCGGATGCGTTCTTGCCAATCGCCTCACAGCGACCGGCGATGCGAGCGTCGCGCTGATCGAAGCGGGCAGCAGCGATTCCAGCTGGCTGTTCCGCATGCCGCTCGGCTTCATGATGACGGCGGCCAATCCAGACTATGACTGGGGCTATGAAAGCGAACCCGATGCCAAGCTCGGCGGGCGCTCATTGCCGGTGCCGCGCGGCCGCGTTCTGGGCGGCTGCTCTTCGGGCAACGGCATGATCTATATGCGCGGCCATTCGCGCGATTATGACGAATGGCGTCAGCGCGGCGCGGCGGGATGGAGCTATGCCGATGTGCTCCCCTATTTCCGCCGCATGGAAACAAGCTGGCGCGGTGCCGATCGCTATCACGGCGATAGCGGCCCGCTGTCAGTGACACCGGTCGAGGGCAGCCATCTGCTGACCGACCCGATCCGCCGGTCGGCGATCGCCGCAGGCCATGCCGAAAGCCCGGACCTGAGCGGCGAGCAGCAGGAAGGCTTCGCCCCTTGCGAGGTGACGGTAGATCGCCGGGGACGCCGCGCCAGCACGTCGCGCGCCTATCTAAGCCCCGCATTGAAGCGCCCCAACCTCTCGCTGATCTCCGAAGCACAGGCAACGCGGGTGCTGATCGAGGACGGGCGCGCAACCGGCATCGAATATATCCGCGACGGCGAGCGCCATCGGGTGCGCGCACGCCGCGAAGTCATTCTGAGCGGCGGGGCGTATAATTCGCCGCAATTGCTGATGCTTTCGGGGATCGGCCCGGCTGCGCATCTGGCCGAACACGGCATCCCCGTCATCGCGGACCTGCCCGGCGTCGGTCGCAAGCTTTCCGAACATCCGCTGGTATATATGACCTATGCCGCGCGCGGCGCAGAGAGCTTCCTGCGCGCGCTGCGGCTCGATCGCGCGGCACTGTCCGTGCTGCGCTGGGCCGCGACCGGATCGGGCCCCTTCGCCAGCCAGATCACCAGCGGCGTATTGATGCTGCGCACCCGTCCGGAGCTCGAACGGCCCGATATCCAGGTTGTTTTCCTGCCAGTCCGCCTCGATGCCAAGCTCTGGGCGCCGCTGGTCGGCAAGCGGCAGAGCCATGTCCTTTCGGTGATGGTGATGCAGCTCCACCCCGAAAGCCGGGGAACGGTGCAACTGCGCTCTGCCGACCCGCTCGACAAGCCGCGCATCGACCTCAACCTGCTTTCGACGCCGCGCGATTTCGCCGACATTCGCGGCGGGATCGAAGCGGTGCGGCATATCTTTGCCCAGCCGCCGCTCGCCGACATGGTCGAGAGCGAAATCGCGCCGGGCGGGGGCGCGCAGAGCGATGCCGCGCTCGACGATTTCATCCGCAACAATCTGCGCATTACCCAGCATCCCGCAGGCACCTGTCGCATGGGCGAAGGCCCCGACGCGGTGGTCGACAGCCAGTTGCGCGTAAGGGGCGTATCGAACCTTCGCGTCGTCGATGCGTCGGTCATGCCCAGCGTGCCCGGCGCCAATATCAATGCGGCGGTGATCATGATTGCCGAACGCGCCGCCGATCTGATCCGCGGCATTCAGCCGCTATCCCCGGAAAGCTGACCCACCCGACATGGAACTGCAATTCACGGACGAAGAGCGCGCGTTCCGCGCCGAAGTGCGGGCCTATCTGCGCGCCAACATTCCCGAAGCCATCCGGACGGCGATGCGCGAGGAACGCCCCCTGCCCCGCGAATGGCTGGTCGAGGCTCAGCAGATTCTCAATCGCGCGGGCTATGCCGTGCCGCACTGGCCAGTCGAATGGGGCGGGCGCGACTGGTCGGCGGTGAAACGCGCGATCCTTGCCGAAGAGATCGATCGCAATGCCGTGCCCCGGCCACTTCCATTCAACGTTGCATTGGTCGGGCCGGTGATCGCTGCGTTCGGATCGGAGGAACAGAAGCGCCGCTTCCTGCCCGGCATCGCCAATCTCGACATCTGGTTCTGTCAGGGCTTTTCCGAACCGGGCGCAGGATCGGATCTTGCCGCGCTCAAGACGTCGGCGGTGCGCGAGGGCGACGTCTATCGCGTCAACGGGCAAAAAATCTGGACCACCTATGCGCATAAGGCCGACTGGATCTTCTGCCTGGTCCGCACCGATGGCAGCGGGCGCAAGCAACAGGGGATTTCCTTCCTGTTGATCGATCTCGCCACCCCCGGCGTCGAAATCCGTCCGATCCACACGATCGACGGATATCGCCACGTCAACGAAGCGTTCTTCGACAATGTCGCGGTGCCGGTCGAAAATCTGATCGGCGAGGAAGGTCGCGGCTGGGAATATGCCAAATATCTGCTGGGGCAGGAGCGCACTTCGATGGGCAATGTCGGCTTTTCGCGCCGACGGCTCGAGCGGGTTCGCGCGCTGGCGAGCGGGACCACCGGGCCGTACGGACGCGCGATCGATTCCGCTGCGTTTCGTCGCCGACTGACTCAGGCCGAAATAGAACTCAAGGCATTGGAGATCACGCAGATGCGCGTCGTCGCCGCCGATGCAAAGGCGTCGCACGCGCCCGATCCCAAGACATCGATCCTGAAGATACGGGGAAGCGAATTGTTGCAGACCGCCGCGGAACTGACACTCGACGCGCTTGGTCCCGAAGCGCTGACCGGCGGGTTCGGCACGCCCGACGAAACCGATCCGCATCAGGGCATCGATGCCCGATCGGCGCCGCTATCAGCCTATTTCAGCTCGCGGAAATTCTCGATCTTCGGCGGGTCGAACGAGATTCAGCGCAACATTCTCGCCAAGGCCGTACTCGGGCTGGGAGCGCGCAAATGAACTTCGAACCGAGCGAAGAACAGGAAATGCTCCGCGCGAGCGCGGCGCGGCTGTTCGAGGATCATGCACAGGCGGGCGACGGCGACCCGGCAGGACAATGGCGCGGCTATGCGGAGATGGGTCTGCTCGCCCTGCCCTTCCCGGCCACGGTCGGCGGGCTGGACGGCGGGCATGAGGCGATGATGCTGGTGATGGAGGCCTATGGCGCCGCGCTGGCGCGTCAGCCCTATCTTCAGTCGGTGCTGCTCGCCGGGCGCGCCCTTGCGCAGTGCGAGGGGGAACTTGCCGCCACTGCACTTGCCGGATTGATCGACGGGTCGCGCCGGGCGGCGCTGTGCCTCTACGAACCGCGCGGCCGCTATCGGTGGGAATTGCCGCAGACCGGCGCGATGCGCAGCGGCGAGGGATGGACGCTGCGCGGCGAGAAACGCGCGGTGCTGGACGCCGACGGCGCCGACCTGCTGCTTTGTCCGGCGAGCGTCAGCGGCGGCGTGGCGCTGTTCGCAGTGCCGGCGGATGCTCCCGGCGTGACGATATCGACGCGGATGACGCCGGACGGGCGCAGCGCTTCCGATGTGACATTCGCGGATGTCCTCATCGGCGCGGAAGCGATGATCGCCGACCATCGCACCGCCGGCGCCATCTTGGCCGCCACGATCGATGGTGCGACGGCGGCGTGCTGCGCGGAGATGATCGGCGCGATGGACCGGCTGCTCGCGATCACCGTCGAATATATCAACACGCGCGAGCAGTTCGGTCAGGCGATCGGCGCGTTTCAGGTGCTGCAGCATCGCGCCGCCGATATGCTGGTCGCGATCGAGCAAGCGCGGTCGATGCTCTATTACGCCGTCGCGATGCTCGATGCCGAACCCGCGCAGCGCAAGGTCGCGGTCGCAGCGGCCAAGGCACTGGTCAATCGTTCGGCGCGGTTCGTGGGAACCGAGGCGATCCAGCTGCATGGCGGCATGGGACTGGCCAGCGAATATCCCGCAGGCCGCTATTTCCAGCGGCTGACGACGCTGGAAATGCTGTTGGGCGATACCGACCATCTGCTCGGCATTGTCGAGGCGGCAGGCGGGCTGCCGGACTGAACCGCAGCCGCGCTCCGGGCGAGCGCGTCCGGGAGCCGGGGATTACTCCCCGGCTTCGTGCCGCTTCACGACGTCGAGCAGCATTCGCGACGCCGTGACCGATGCGGGCCAGGAGGCATAAAAGGCCAGGTGCAACAGCGCCTCGCCCAGTTCCTCCTTGGTCACACCGTTCTTGAGCGCGAGCCCCAGATGCGCCTCAAGCTGCTGATGCCGGTTCGCGGTCATCAGCGCAGCGACGGTCAGCAGCGAACGGTCGCGCTTGGACAGTTCCTCGCGCTCCCACACCTCGCCATAGAGGATGCGGTCGGTCATCTCGACAAAGGCGGGGACGACGTCCTTGAGCTCGTCCCCCTTTGCCGCGCTGGGTCGCTTCATCGGCTCAATCCTCGCGCTTGTAGTTGCCCAGACCCGGCTTGTAGGTCTTTTCGTCGAGGAACTGAGTCATCCCCTTTTCGCGGCCCTTTTCACGGTCGACGAAGGTGGTCTGGTCACCCTTGGCAGTCAGATATTCGGCCGCCAGCTCCCAATCCATCTCGCGCGCATATTTATATGCCATCCGCGCCTGACGCAGCGTTGTCGGGTTCTTCTCAAGCAGCACCTTGGCGAGTTCGCGGGTGCGCTCCTTCAGCTTGTCGGCGGGGACCGCTTCGTTGACGAGACCCATTTCCTGGGCGCGCTTGCCGTCGAATTTCTCGCCGGTCATCACATAATACAGCGCTTCGCGATCGCCCATCAGCGTCGAGATCGCCTTGGAAACGACGCCGCCGGGAATGATGCCCCAGTTGATTTCGGACAGGCCGAAGGTCGCGGCTTCATCGGTGATCGCAAGATCGCAGCAGATCAGCGGCGTGAACGCCCCGCCGAAGCACCATCCATTGACCATCGCGATCGTCGGCTTGGCGTAGAACATCAGCGTGCGCCATTGCCATGCGCGCGTTTCGCGATAGGCGCGGTGCCGCTCGACATCGCTCACGGCGTCCGACGCGCGGAAAAAGCCCTGAAGGTCCATGCCGGCGGAGAAGGCTTCGCCCTTGCCGGTAAGGACGATGACGCCGCAGCGATCATCGAGTTCGAGCGCGTCGAGCACCTGGTTCATCTCGCGCGCCAGCTCGATGCTCATCGCATTGCGCTTGTCGGGGCGATTGAGATGCACCCAGGCAATGCCGTCCTCGAACTCGACGAGCACGGTGTTGCCGCCCGGAACGGGTTTGGTTTCAGCCGCTTGCGTGGTCATGGTCATCTGCTTCCTCATCCAGTCCTGTTTTCAAGCTTCGGTGACGATAAGGGCGTCGAGCGCGACCGCGCCTTCCCCCTCTGCGTGCACCATCAGCGGATTGATATCGATCTCTGCGATGCCGAGGCCCGCGCGCATCGCCGCGCCCACCTTCACCACTACATCGGCGACCGCATCGACGTCGCGCGCCGGGCGGCCCCGGAATTCGCCGAGCAGCTTTGCCCCGCGCAGGCCGCGAATACGGTCCACCGCGCGCGCATGCGAAATATCGGCAGGCAGCAATTCGGCGGCATCGAGCGCCTCGATCAGCACGCCGCCCAGTCCGACGAGCACCGATGGCCCCCATTCGGCATGGTGCCGCGCACCGACCACCAGTTCGAGGCCGGGTGCCGACATCTGCTCGACAAGCACGCCGTCGAGCGGCACGGCGCCGATATTGGCCATCAGCCTTTCCCAACCGGCACACAAGGCGGCTTCGTCGGTCAGGTTCAGGATCACCCCGCCCGCATCGCTTTTGTGCGACAGCGCGACAGCCTGAGCCTTCAGGACCAGCGGAAAGCCGATCCGGGCAGCAATCACGCGTGCTTCGTCGAGCGTCTTTGCCAGACCGCCTTCGGGCACGCGCACGCCGATGCTGCGCAGGAATTCCTTGCCCTGATATTCGGGTTTGACGCCCGCCGCGTCCCAGCCATTCAGCCCTGTTGCGGCAGGGGTGCGATCCTCCACCCATTGCAACGCATTGGCATAGCGGCGCGCGGCGGCGAACGCCCGCATCGCGCGTTCGGACGAGCGGAACAGCGGCGTTTCGCTTTCGCGCACCATCGCCAGAAACTCAGGCGAGAGCGGGGAATCATCACCGGCGATCGCCATGGCTACCGGCTTGGCCGACGCGAGCGCTTCGGGAATGATCGCCTCGGCCTTGGCAATCTGCTGATTGGGGGCGCCGCCCGCCATCGGCAACAGCACGCCGCCCACTGCCGGATCGGCCAGCATCGCCGCCGTCGACGTGCGGAAAATGCCCGCATTCACGAAACCGGTAGTGCCGATGTCGAGCGGATTGTCGATTTCCATCCCCTCGGGCAGCATCCCGGCAAGCGCGTCGAGCGTTTCCTGCGAAACCTCCGCGATCGGCAAGTCGATGTCCTCGGCGAAATCGAGCGCCATGCCGCGCATTGCGCCCGAATTGGTAACGACGCCCAGATCGCCCGGCGGCGGCGCGGGGAAACGATGCAATATCGCGACCGCATCGAACAGCTCGTCGATCGTGTCGACTGCCACCACGGCTTCATTCTCGACTGCTGTCCGCATCAGCGCATAATCGCCGACCATCGAACCGGTATGCGACTGGGCCGCTTCCTGCCCGCGCTTGCTGCGGCCCGGATGCATCAGCACGATCGGCACGCCGGCATCGCGCGCGCGGCGCGCCGCGGCGAGGAAGGAAGCGGGCTCGCGGATCTGTTCGACATAGAGCGCGATGGCGCTCGCGCTGCCCTCTTCCACCACGAAATCGATCATGTCGGCGGCGCGCACCACCGCTTCATTGCCCGTCGCGACGCCGAGCGACACCGAAATGCCGCGTCCGTACATCGCCGATCGGATCGCCGAAGCGGTTGCGCCGCTCTGCGCGACGACCGCCACAGTGCGACGCTTGCCGAGCGGTTGCGGCTGCACCGGCTCGAACGTCAGCGCGACGCTGTCGGCATAGTTGACGAAACCCATGCAATTGGGACCGAGCAGCGCCAGTCCGCCTTCGCGACAGACGCGTGCGATTTCCGCCTGTTCGTCGCGCCCCGCTTCGCCCGCCTCGGCAAAGCCGGAGGCAAAGACGATCGCGCCGCCGACGCCGCGCCGAACGCACGCCTCGACCGCAGGCAGGATCGCCGCGCGCGGCACGTTGAGTACGACTGCATCGACCCCTTCGGGCAGGTCATCGATGCTGCGGACGCAGGCGCGACCGTTGATTTCATCGCGCGTGGGGCTGACGAGATGCAGATCGCCAGCGAACCCGAACCGTTCGAGGTTCGCCAGAATCGCGCCGCCCATCGTCTTGGCATCCGGCGACGCGCCCGCCACCGCAACCGAACGCGGTCGCAACAGTCGCGCCAGCCCGTCGCGTACCGACGTGCCGTCAGCAGGTGTCGCTGCCGAGTTGGTGGAAGTGTCGCGGTTACGCGTAGTCTGCTCGTTCAAACCCCTCTCCCCGTCCGGTAATTACTCCGGTTTTGGACCCTATTGGCGCGCGGGTGGATACGGTCCAATGCCAATTGCGCGCGGCTACGATAGGATTACGATATGAGTCGTTACGGCGACTTTTGATACTCATCGGGTATCAGGCGCCCGCCGACAAGGAATTAGACGCCGTGCAAGGCCCCATTCTAGAGCATGGGAAAAAGCGAGACCGGGCACGCCCGGCCCCAAGGCGCGAACTCAGGAGATGGTTATGTATGGTCGCAACGATCTGAGAGCGTCGCTCGCCACGGCGAAATCGGGCAAAGGGCCCGCGCCGACGGCATTCAAGCACGCCAGCTACGCACCCTTTTACGGCACCGATCCGCAGGAAGCGTCCGATACCGCGCGGACCTGGTATGCGCGCGGCCAGACGCTGATCGTCGCCTATAGCGAAGTACAGCCCGGCGCAGTGTTCGAACGGGCCGATCAGCCCGATGAATATGCCGTCGTTCTGCCCGACGGCGATGTCGAGATCGATATCGAAATTCCCGAAGGCAGTGAAACCGTGAGCGGTCGCAAGATCGCCTTCATCCCCGCCGGGCAGAGCAGGATCACCGTCCGCAAGGGCGGGCGACTGGTGCGGCTTATCACCACGCAATCAGCCGATCTGGCCGCCAAATGCGTCAATGCCGATGCCTATGCGCAGCCCGATCCCAATGTCGCGCCGTTCGAGCCCTGGCCCGATCCGGTCGGCGGTCGCAANATCCGCGTCTATGCNGGCGANGTCGCACCCGAGCAGGGNCGGTTCGGGCGTATCTATCGCGGTTCGACGATCATGGTGAATTTCGGCGACGGTCGCCCCGGCCCGCGCGCCGCCGACAATCTGTCGCCGCATCATCATGACGATTTCGAACAATATTCGGTCGCGCTCGACGGCGATTATGTCCACCATCTGCGCTGGCCGTGGATCAGCGATTCCACCCAATGGCTGCCCGACGACCATGAACATATCGGTGCGCCTTCGGTCGCGGTGATCCCGCCGCCCGCAACGCATACGTCGCAGGGCATGGCCGAAGGGCTCAACCGCCTGCTCGACGTCTTCTGTCCGCCGCGTGCGGATTTTTCGGCCAAGCCCGGCTGGGTGCTGAACGCCGCCGACTATCCGATGCCGGAAGAAACCAGGGAAGAGGAGCCGGTGGCATGAGCGACCGCATCACCGAATTGCTCAAGGGCGCGATCGACCTGCATTGCCATAGCGGCCCATCGGTCATGCCGCGGCGGCTCAACCATGTCGAAGCGATCCGGGAAGGCGAGGAAGCCGGCCTGCGCGCGATCCTTTTCAAGGATCATTATTATTCGGTGACGCCGGTCGCGGCACTGCTGGACGAAATCATGCCGGGCAGCGTCAAGCTGCTCACCGGCGTGCCGTGCAACAACACCACCGGCGGCATCAATCCCTATGCCGTCGAACATGGCTTCAAACTGGGTGCGCGGCTGGTGTGGATGCCGACTTTTTCGGCGGCGAACCATATCCGCCATTCGCACCGCAAACAGTTTCTGCCGACCAAGGACAAGATGCTCGATCCGACGATGCTGACCGTCATCGACGACCGCGGCAAGCTGAAGGAAGAAGTGTTTCAGGTCCTCGACCTGATCGCCGAATATGATGCCGTGCTCTCGGCGGGGCACCTGCACATCAGCGAGATCTGGCCGCTGTTCACCGAGGCGAAGGCGCGCGGGATCACCCGGCTGCTGGTCAATCACCCGACCTTCCTGATCGGCTGCACCCCGCCCGACATGGCCGAGCTGGCCAAGATGGGCGCCTATCTGGAGCATAGCTGCTGTATGTGGGCAGGTGTTCAGGGGAAGAATTACAGCCATGACAGCCTGCAAATGTGCATTCAGGCGGGCGGCGTTCCCAACACGATCATCGGATCGGATCTGGGTCAGGTGGGCAACCCCACTCCGGTCGAAGGGCTGCGCTACGTCATCCAGATGCTGATCGATCTGGAATATGGCGACGACGATATCCGTGCGATGATCGGCGGCAACGCAACCCGATTGATGGGGCTGGACGAGGCGGAAGCCGCTGCCGATGCCCCGGCGACCCAGCATCAGCCCGCCTGACCCACCGGACGCGCCCGTTTCGAAGGACAATCCATGAGCCATGACTTCCGCCTGTTGATCGACGGCGAGCTTCGCGCCGGTGTTTCCGGTTTCGACGTCGTCAATCCGGCCACCGGCCGACCCTTCGCGCAATGCCCGAAGGCCGATGCGGCGATGCTGGAGCAAGCAGTCGACGCCGCTGCGCGCGCCTTTCCCGGATGGGCAGCCACCCCGATCGAGCAACGCGCGGCGAAGATCGAGGCACTTGCCGACGCGCTGGTCGAGCGCGTCGACGAATTCGCCGCGCTGCTCACCGCGGAACAGGGCAAGCCGCTCGATCAGGCAAGGAAGGAAGTGCTGGGCAGCGCGCATGTCATGCGCGCCTTTGCGGCGATGCGTCTCGAATCGCGCGTGCTGCGCGAAAATGCCGCCAATCGCATTGTCGAACAGCGCAAGCCGCTGGGCATCGTCGCGGCGATCACGCCGTGGAATTTCCCGCTGATGCTGCTCGCGAACAAGATCGGCCCGGCGCTGGTTGCGGGGAATACGATGATCTGCAAACCCGCACCGACAACACCGCTGACGACGCTGCTGCTCGGCGAGCTGTGCCGGGATATTTTCCCTGCTGGCGTGATCAACATGCTGTGCGACGAAAACGAGCTTGGCCCGGCGATCACCGAACATCCCGGCATTGCCAAGATTTCCTTCACCGGATCGACTGCGACCGGCAAGAAGGTGCTTGCCTCCTCCTCGGGCAGCCTGAAGCGCGTGACGCTCGAACTGGGTGGCAATGACGCTTCGATCGTGCTCGACGATGTCGATCCGGTTCAGGTCGCGCGCAAGGTGTTCGAAGGCGCGATGCGCAATGCCGGGCAGATCTGCGTCGCGATCAAGCGCGCTTATGTGCCCGATGCGCTCTATGACGATTTCTGCGACGAACTGGCGCGGCTGGCAAAGCAAGCCGTGGTCGATGACGGTGCCAATCAGGGCGCTCAGATCGGCCCGGTACAAAACCGCCAGCAATTCGAGAAAGTCGCCGCGCTGATCGAGGAAAGCCGCGCCCTGGGCACCATCGTTGCGGGCGGCGCCCCGCTCGACCGCGAGGGCTATTTCATTCCGCCCACCATCGTCCGCGACATTCCCGACGATGCGCCGCTGGTGCGCGAGGAACAGTTCGGCCCGGTGCTGCCGGTGCTCCGTTACAGCGACATCGATTCGCTGATCGAGCGGGTGAACGGCACCGAATATGGGCTGGGCGGCACCGTGTGGAGCAACAATCTGGATCGCGCGATTGCGGTTGCCGAACGCGTCACATCGGGCACGATCTGGGTCAATCAGCTGATGGCAATCGATCCAACCATCCCGTTCCGCGGGCTCAAGCAATCGGGCATGGGCACCGAAATGGGCCAGGAAGGGCTTGAGGAATATACCCAGGCGCAGGTCATCAACGCCGTCGCACTCGACGCCGCCTGAGCGGCGCCGGGTACTCAGGGATCAGAAGAAATAGAAGCGCAACTCCGCGTCGGCCATGGCGCGGCGGTCGGGGGCATCGGTTCTCGGAGGGGGGCGCGTTTCTCGGGTCGGGGTCGCGGGCCGACGTCTGCGGGCTGGCACGTCACCCGGAGGGCTACATGGCGAGCGACGGGCTCGGCGGGCTGCTGGTGGTGGGGCCGAAGGGTGCCACGCCGCTGCGCCGGGCGGATGCGT
>PAOI01000002.1 GCA_002707985.1 Sphingomonas sp.
TTGCGCGGGGCCGCGCGATCATCCCCAGCAATATCAACCACCCGGAAAGCGAGCCGATGGCGATCGGCCGCAATTTCCTGGTCAAGATCAACGCCAATATCGGCAACAGCGCCGTCGCGTCGGACGTGGCGAGCGAAGTCGACAAGATGGTCTGGGCCACCCGCTGGGGCGCGGACACGGTGATGGACCTTTCCACCGGCCGCAACATCCATGACACGCGCGAATGGATATTGCGCAATTCGCCCGTGCCGATCGGCACCGTGCCGATCTATCAGGCGCTGGAGAAAGTCGGCGGCATCGCCGAGGACCTCAACTGGGAGATTTTCCGCGACACGCTGATCGAACAGGCCGAACAGGGCGTCGATTATTTCACCATCCATGCGGGCGTCCGCCTGCCCTATGTCCCGCTGGCGGCAAAGCGCGTCACCGGCATCGTTTCGCGCGGCGGATCGATCATGGCGAAATGGTGCCTGGCGCATCACAAGGAATCGTTCCTCTATGAACGGTTCGAGGAAATCTGCGAAATCATGAAGGCCTATGACGTCGCCTTTTCGCTCGGCGACGGCCTCCGCCCCGGCAGCATCGCCGACGCCAATGACGAGGCGCAGTTCGCCGAACTCTACACGCTGGGCGAGCTGACGCATAAGGCATGGGCGCATGACGTTCAGGTGATGATCGAAGGCCCCGGCCATGTGCCGATGCACAAGATCAAGGAGAATATGGACAAGCAACTGGAGGTGTGCGGCGAAGCGCCCTTCTACACGCTTGGGCCGCTGACCACCGATATCGCGCCGGGATATGACCATATCACCAGCGGCATCGGCGCCGCGATGATCGGCTGGTACGGCACCGCGATGCTTTGCTACGTCACGCCCAAGGAGCATCTGGGACTGCCCGATCGCGACGATGTGAAGGTGGGCGTGGTGACCTACAAGCTCGCCGCCCATGCCGCCGATCTCGCCAAGGGCCACCCGGCCGCCAAGCTGCGCGACGACGCGCTGAGCCGCGCCCGCTTCGAATTCCGCTGGCGCGACCAGTTCAACCTGTCGCTCGATCCCGACACCGCCGAGCAATATCACGATCAGACGCTCCCGGCCGAAGGCGCCAAGACCGCCCATTTCTGCTCGATGTGCGGCCCGAAATTCTGCTCGATGAAGATCAGCCAGGAAGTCCGCGATTTCGCCGCGAAGCAGAATCAGGGCGCCGAAGCCTTCCTCGCTGCAACCAATTCCTCCCCGAGCTCGCTCGGGGAGGGGGACCAGCCAAAGGCTGGTGGAGGGGCTGTGCCGCTAGGCACGGAAGACGCCGAAGCGGGGATGGAACAGATGAGCAAGGTGTTCAAGGAAACCGGCAGCGAGCTCTATATGGGCGCTGGGGATCGGGAGCGGGATTGATATATATTCTGCTTTTTCCGATGCTTAAGGGCGGATGAAGTCCCACATACCCTCTGAGCGTGCGCGCGAGCTACTCCTTCAAGGTGAGGGGGTAACTCTTGACTATAAGCGTTCAACAGCTGGCGTACATGCGGATGACTTTTGTGCATTTGCAAATGCTACCGATGGCGGAGTTCTGCTCATTGGCGTGTCCGAGGGTCGCGATGTGCAGGGTGGCCAGATTGGCGAGATCATTGGTTGCCCAGTTGATGACGCGACAAAGCTCCAGCTGACGAACAAAGCTCAAAGCTGCCACCCACCTGTCTTCATCGAGATTCATACCGAGTGTGCCGGTGACCTTAGATTTTTGCGTATTGAAATTCCGCCTAGCTCAACCCGACCTCATTGTACGCCGAAGGGAGCGTATTTGAGCCGCTCGGGTTCCAGGAACGTTGCGCTTTTCCCAACTGATTTGTTGTCAATATTTCTAGAAAAGGAAGCAAGGACCTTTCAAAGCCGCTTTTCCGACGCGGCTTCGTCGATCACCGGTAAGCTCGAAACTACTGAAAGCTTGATCGCAAATATGCAGAGAGCGATCGAGAAGCGTGTTGAGGATATTGCCGATCAACTCGGCTGGTCTGACTTTAACCTGGACGATACCGGCGACAAAATTGACCGGGTCGAAGCACTTTTGCACAACTCTATTAGACGCCAGAAAGATGCTGGTTCACGGCTGCGAGAGTTGTTGAAGGCAGGGTCAGTGCTGGACCCGATCCGAGAAAGGGCCCGTGAGGCAGCACGGATAGCAATCGAAGAAGCCATTTTTGAGAACGAGTCAATGATCCGGGGTGCCTCTACCGGAGATAAAATCCACCTCGAGACAACGGGGGAAATAGCGGAGGAGCTAAATAGCGCGGAATTGCAGTCAATTTTTGAACAAATTCTCGAAGAAACTTTGTTTAGACGGACAGAAAGGATGGACGACAATTCGGGCAATACCAATTCCGAAAATTCCGGTGACACAATACGCAGCTAAGCGCCTCACCCCTCCCAAGTGCCATCCATCTCCCGCGCACCGTGCAGAAACCGCACAATCTCCACGCGTCCATCACTCACCCGATAAAGCAACAGATACCGTCCGACCGCCCAACTCCGCGCGCCCTCGCCGATCTCGGGCCGCGCCATGCCGCGTTCGGGGAAGTCGCGCAGGCGTTCCGCCACCGCGACGAGTTGGCGCACATGCGCCTCCGCCGCCAGCGGGTCGTCCTGCGCAATCCAGTCGTAAATCTCGTCAAGGTCGCGATCCGCGCTCGGCAGGATATAGACGCGGGTCACGCCTCGCGTCGTGCGCCGCCCAGCCGCGTCCGGCCGCGGGCAATTACGTCATCGGCCCAATCTTCCGGCACCGGTTCCGGTTCGCCACTGGCCAGCCCTTCGTCCCATGCCGCGCGCAGCCGGGCAATCTCGCGCGCCTTCGCTTCCTCCGCCTCCTGATCGCGCCGCACCAGATCGCGGATATAATCACTGCTGCTGCTGTATCGCCCCTCGGCAACGCGGCTCTCGACCCATGCTTTCAGGGCTTCGGGGATGGATACATTCATCTGCGCCATGCTCCGACTATAGGGATTTGCGCTAAAATTGCCACGCACCGTGCGACATCCTAACGCAATACAGAACAAACCAGCAACAAAATCCTGTCCTACACGCGCGAAATCTGCTCCAGACTATCCGATGCGAAACGGTAATCCTCCCAATCCGCCCGAACCGGCCGGTGACGATTCACCCTATGACGCCGCGTTCGAACCCGTCCCCACGCGCCATCGCCACGATGGCTGGACGCCCGACAAACAGACCGGCTTTATAGAGGCGCTCGGCGAATGCGGCTGTGTCGATGAAGCCTGCAAACGCGTCGGCATGTCGACCACCGCCGCCTATGCGCTGCGCCGCCGTGTCGATGCGCAGAGCTTTCGCGTGGCGTGGGACGCCGCACTCGATTACGCGATTCGCCGCCTGTCCGACGCCGCTTTCGCCCGCGCGCTTCATGGCGTCACGCGGCCGGTTTTCTATCAGGGCGAACAGATCGGCGAGCGGCGCTATTATGACGAGCGGCTCACCATGTTCCTGCTGCGCTATCGCAATCCCGAACGCTATGGCGCCTCGCTCGACGGTATGGAGGCACAGCGCCACCCGGACGGCGCCGCGCTGACGCTCGCCCAGGCGGTCGACCGCGTCGCAGAGGACGGCTGGGCCGATGCGCACGGCCATGCCGTGCCCGAACGCGATCCGCTGCGCACCGATCCGCGCCGCCTCACCGAGCGCGACCTGCAACAGGCCGAGACCGATCGCATGCGGCGCGAAAAGGAACAGCGCGATGCCGAATGGCGCGACTTTCTCGACAGGGGCGAGTGACGGGGACGTGGCGGCAACTTCGCCAACTTCCACGCCCGCCGTCGCACC
Source organism: Sphingomonas sp. (assembly GCA_002707985.1). Taxonomy (GTDB): domain Bacteria; phylum Pseudomonadota; class Alphaproteobacteria; order Sphingomonadales; family Sphingomonadaceae; genus Sphingomonas. Next base: position 3,831 of record PAOI01000002.1, read on the forward strand.
ACCTCCCGCCCGTGATCAGGCGCCGCCGCTCACGCCCAGCACCTCGCCCGTGATCCAGCGCGCTTCGTCCGATGCCAGATACACTGCCGCCAGTGCGATATCGTCGGGATGGCCGGCGCGGCCCAGCGGGGTCTGCGCGATGATCTGGTCGGCGAATTCGGAACCTTCGACGATCCCGGCAGTACCCGTGCCTTCGGTCATCGTCAGGCCCGGCGCGATGGCGTTGACGCGGATCTTGCGCGGCCCGAGTTCGACCGAATGAACGCGCGTGATGGCGTCCACCGCGGCCTTGGTCGCGGTATAGAGCGCCGCGCCCGGCAATTTCATGCGTGTGATGTTCGACGAGATATTGATGATGCTCGCGCCTTCGCCCAGATGCGGCACCGCCGCCTTGGTGACGTTGAGCAGGCCCAATACGTTGATGCCGAACATCCGGTCATATTCCGCCGGGTCGAATGCGTCGATCGGCGCAAAGGCATAAACGCCGCTGTTGTTGACCACCACGTCCACGCCGCCAAATTCGCGCTTCGCCGCGTCGATCAGCTGCGCGGCCTGCGCGGCGTCTGCGACATCGGCCTGCACCGCCACTGCCCTGCCGCCCGCGTTCACGATCGCTTCCACGGTCGCGTCGGCGCCCTCGCGGCTGCTCGCATAATTGACGATCACCGACGCGCCCTCGGCGGCAAGCGACCTGGCGATCGCCGCGCCGATACCCTTTGATCCGCCGGTGACGACGGCGGTTTTGCCCTGCAAACGAGCCATAACATGTTCCTTTTCCAGACGCGGGCGGCCGGAAGTGGCTGCCTGGTGCGATAGTTCGGGAATATGGAACTATTGAACCTCGGGACAAGGGGGACTATCTGAATTTTTGTCATGCGCACCTTTGTTCATCCCACGGTCGATCAGGTGACTCCCCAGGCGATTCTGCACGCGCTTTCCGATCCGGAACGCGCGAAAATCTATGCGGAAATTGCCGGGCTGGGATGTATTCAGGGCTGCGCGACGCTCGCCGATACGGGTGAGCGTGTGATACCGAAATCCTCGCTTTCGCAGCATTTTCGGGTACTTCGCGAAGCCGGACTGATCCGGTCTGAGCGGCATGGCGTCGAAATGCGCAACTATGCCCGGTGCGGCGAAATCGACGGACGCTTCCCCGGCCTGCTTGCCGCGATCATGCGCGCATATGCCGAAGATTCGGGGCCGCAATTCGCGGAGGCTGGCGCGGTCATCGACAAGCACCGGCGATGAGTGCCCCTGCCGCCGAAATCGCCATCCGCGCCCGCCGCGCCGCGTTCAACGCCGCGATCGCCGCATGCGATGCTGCCGCGATCGGCTCGATCCTGGCGCGCGATTGCGTGATGGTGACGGGCAGCGACAGCGCGGTGATCGCCGGCCGCATGGCGCAGGTTAAGGTCTGGCGCCGCGAATTCGCCGCCCCACGCCCCGCGCTCTATGTCCGCATGCCCGAAAGCGTGACGGTCTCGCCGGTCGAACCGATCGCGCTGGAACAGGGACGCTGGGAAGGGCGTGACGGCGCCGACGGCCCGGCGACCAGTGCGGGCAGCTATGCCGCCAAATGGCGCGAAACCGGCGGCGACTGGGTGATCGTGGCAGAGATTTTCGTGACACTGGCCTGAGGCGGCTTCAGCCGCGCTTCTGTCGTACCAATGCCGTGTCGAGCGCCTGCAGGAACCGCGATCGGTCTGCTTTCGAAAAGGGTGGCGGGCCGCCGCCGATCCCGTCCGCCCCGGCACGCAGATCGGCCATGATCGCCCGCGTCGCGATCGCCCCGCCGATCGACGCGCTGGTAAAGGGCTTGCCATTGTTGCCGATCACGGTGGCTCCCGCCTTCAGGCACCGGTCGGCGAGCAGGATGTCGGCAGTGACGACGATGGTCTCCGGCCCCGCATGTTCGGCGATCCAGTCATCGGCGGCATCGAACCCGTCGGATACGATCCTGCGGCTGATCAGCGGATGTGCAGGAATGCGGAACGGGCTGTTGCTGACGATGGTCACGGGAACGCCGTGGCGCATTGCGACGCGATAGATTTCGTCCTTCACCGGACAGGCATCGGCATCGACCAATATGCCGGGTTCTGCGGGGCGGGCACGGGTTTGGCTCATGCCACCGCCTTACGCCCGCGAACCGGCGTTCGGCAAACCGGCGGGCGCGGCGCATCGGGAACCGCACCGCATGATGAGGGTTAGAAACCGCTATGAAAAATCTTCTCGCCGCATCCGCGCTTACGCTCGTTCTCGCCGCCTGCTCGCCTGCGTCGACCGACGCTCCGGCAACGCAGAATGTCGTCGTCGCCAACGAAACTGTCCCGTTGACGCCGGTCGATCCCGGAACGCCGACGCCGGTTACAGGCGAAACCGCTGACGCCAACACGCTGACGCTTGAAGGGCTCGGCGCGCTGAAAATCGGCCAGCCGGAACCGGAGAATTCGGGCTGGGCCGTCCGCGGCGCCCAGATATCCGAAGCATGCACTACCGTTTCCTCGCCCGATTATCCGGGCGTTTATGCCATCGTCACCGATGGCGCCGTCCGTCGCATTAGCGTGGGTCAGCGTTCGGACGTGAAGCTGATCGAAGGTATCGGCCCGGGATCGACGGAAGCCGAAGTCAAGGCGGCCTTCCCCGGGTTCCGTGAAACGCCGCATAAATATGTCGAAGGCGGCAAGTATCTGACAGCCCCCAATGCCGATAGCGGCGATCCGGCAGTGCGGTTCGAGCTCGACGCCGACGGCAAAGTAACGGTGATGCATGTCGGCACCATGCCGGTGCTCGGCTATGTCGAAGGTTGCGCCTGACGCGGCGCTGAGCGTTCAGGCGGCTATGGTGTCGCGACGCGGCGAGCGACCTGCTTCGCGCGCTTCCTCCTTGGCGGTATAGAGCCGCATATCGGCGGCGTGCATCAGCGCGGCAACGCTGGCGGCGTCCTCCGGTGAGGCCGCTGCGCCGAAACTTGCCCCAACGCGCAGGCGCTTGCCCTCATGCGGTACGGGCATGGTGAGCGCGACGCTGATCGCTTCGATCTGATCGCGCGCCGATCGGGGATCGTTGCCGGGCAACAATATGGCGAATTCGTCGCCACCGATCCGCGCGACGGACAATGCCGCCGGTGCCATCGCCCGCATTCGTTTTGCCATGGCGATCAGCACAGCGTCGCCCGCCTGGTGACCATGGGTGTCGTTGACCGGCTTGAACCCGTCGAGATCGGCCAGCAACAGCGTCAGCGGCGCGGCGCGATCCATCTCGGCCTGCGCAATGCGCTCGAACGCCAGCCGGTTGTCTAGCCCGGTCAGCGGATCAGCCTCGGCCAGTTGCTCCAGCCGCTTTTCCAGAACGAGCGCGGCGACGGTCTCCCGGAATTTGCTTAGAACCACGCTNGCCTGCATCGCCGTCAGCAGGATCAGCATCACCGCCATCGCCCGCAGCGAGCTATATTCATAGGTCATCAGCTTGACCGTGATCGGCGCGAGCGCGCCCACCATTCCNGCGATCGCGGCGCGCGGCACGCTTAGCAGACAGGTCGATGCGATGATCGCTGCGATGCCGGTGAAGACCGGTGCGGTCATGCAATAATATTGCTCGGTCTCGGTAAAGGCGTTGACGCACCANAGGCCCGATACGAGCCCCATCGCGCCGCTGGTCCAGATGGCATAACGATGCTGGCGACGCGCCGCGTCGGCATGTTGCGGTTGCGGGCGAAAGCGGCTGATCGCGAGCACGGCAAGGCAGGTGCCGGTGAGGATGACCGGCGGCGCAGCCTGTTGCCACCAGGGCAGATCGCCGAGAATGGCATAGGCCATCGCGAGCGAATTCGCTGCGACCAGCACACACATCATCGGCAGGAAATCATGGAGCCGGCGGCTTTGGCGTAACGCCAGCTCGTCGCGAACGGCGCCTGGAATCTCGGGGCGAACCAATCTGCGCAGTCGATCGAATACGGGCGTTCCCGATGCCGCGTACATTCCCATCCCCCAGCATGAGCCAGGCTGCAAGACTGGAGGGGAATTGATAATAAAGCCTGAATCCGGATGCGCGGATTANTCGATCGGCGGCAGCGCCCANTCGATCGGGGGCAGGCCACGGCTTTNCAGAAANNCATTGGCCTTCGAGAAATGCCGGCAGCCGAGAAAGCCGTTATGCGCCGATAGNGGCGAGGGATGCGCGGCCTTGAGCACCAGATGATGGCCNCCCTGTTCGATCGACGGGATAAAGGCNGCCTTTTTCTGCGCGTAGCTGCCCCAGAGCAGGAACACGACNGGTTCTTNCNTNGCGGCGACNAGCCGGATCACNGCGTCGGTGAANTTNTCCCACCCCCGGTCGCGATGCGATGCNGCCTTNGCCATTTCGACGGTCAGCACCGAGTTGAGCANCAACACGCCCTGNTGCGCCCAATGTTCGAGAAAGCCGTGCTGCGGGCGNTCGATCCCCAGATCCGCGTGNAGNTCCTTGTAGATNTTGANNAGGCTGGGCGGNGGNCGNACGCCNGGGCGGACCGAAAAGCACAGGCCGTGCGCCTGTCCGGGGCCGTGATAGGGATCCTGCCCCAGGATGACGACGCGGACCTTGTCGAGCGGCGTCAGGTCGAGCGCGCGGAACCATTCGCTGCCGGCGGGGAATATCCGCTTTCCCGCCTGGCGCTCGCCGAGCAGGAACTGTTTGAGCGCGGCCATATAGGGGCTTGCGAATTCGCCGGCGAGCGGTTCGCGCCAGCTCGGGTCGAGCTTGATGTCGGTCGGTTCGGCAGAGGCCATGTCGCTCTGGTGGCGCAGGGCGGGTGAGTGCGTCAATGCCCTGTGGGCTTTGCGGGCGCGGCGCAGGCTGGCATGGAGGGGGCCATGCTGCCTTCGCTGATCCTTATCGACGATTTTCTGGCCGATCCCTGGTCGGTACGCCGCCGCGCATTGGCGCTCGATTATGATCCGAAGTTCAAGAAGGGCAATTATCCCGGTCTGATGTCGACCACCCCGCTGGAAGTTCGCGGGATGGAACAGGCGGTTTCGCAGCGAGTCGGTGTGCCGCTGATCGCGGCACCGCGCACCATGCACGGCCATTGCCGCCTGACGCTGGCAGGCGATACCGGCAAGAGCGGGGTGCATATCGACCCCGCCGCCTATTCGGGGATCCTTTATCTCACTCCGCCCGAACATTGCCGCGGCGGCACCGATTTCTTTCGCCACCGCCCCACGGGGCTCGATCGCGTCCCGCAAAGCGAGCGTGAGCTTGCGCCGACCGGCTATAGCGATATCAACCGGCTGATCGAGGAAGTCGTCAACGGCGANACGCTGAAGCCAGCGCGCTGGGAAAAGACGATGACGGTGCCGATGCGGTTCAACCGCCTGCTGTTGTTCAGCCCGTGGATGTTTCACAATGCGGCGAAGGGTTTCGGCAAGGGACCGGAGGACGGGCGGCTGGTCCAGANGCTGTTCTTTGCCGCCGNNCCNCGCAGCGCNTAAGGAGCANGCGATGCACATGAACCATGATCCCGACGAAGGTGCGGCGCCGCANATCGCGTTNGATNAGTTTCTCGCGGTCGACATCCGCGTCGGCACGATCATCGCCGCCGAAGCCTTTCCCGAGGCGCGCAATCCGGCATTTAAGCTGACGATCGATTTCGGGCCGGTGATCGGGACGAAGCGCAGTTCGGCGCAGATCACCGACCATTATGCGCTAGAGGACCTGCCGGGGATGCAGGTCGCCGCTGTCGTCAATTTCCCGCCGCGCCAGATCGGGCCGATGATGTCCGAAGTGCTGACGCTGGGCATGCCCGATGCCGATGGCAAGGTTGTGCTGATCGGCCCGAGCAAGCCGGTCCCGAATGGCGGGCGCATGTTCTAGACGACTTCCGCGACTTTTTTGGTCACCCTGACCTCGGTTCAGGGGCCACGCCTTCACCTGCACGGACGGTGTTTGTTGCGCGGTGGATGCTGAAACAAGTTCAGCATGACGACGGTAGGGTGGATGGGTTACGCCGCCACCGCCGCCAGCAGATAGTTGAGCGTTTCATTGCCCCCGGTGACGAAGCTGTGGCCGGGAGTGAAGCTAAGGCCCGTGCGGGCCACTACCTTCAGCCCCGCTTCCTCGAGCATCGGCTCGAGTTCCTCGGGCTTCAGAAAGCGGCTCCAGTCGTGCGTGCCCCGGGGAATCATCCCTGCGCCTTCGCCGATGGTGATCATCGCCAGCCGCGAGATGGCGGTGCGATTGGGCGTCGACAGCAGCATCAGCCCGCCCGGCGCCAGCGCCCGGGCGAGACCCGCGATAAAGGCGGCGGGATCGGCGACATGCTCGATCACTTCCATCGACGTGACCAGATCGAAACGGCGCCCCGCCAGATCCTCGATACCGCCCGCGATATATTCGATGTCGAGCCCCGATTGCGCGGCATGCGCAGCGGCAGCGCCGATATTCTCGGGCGCAGCATCGACGCCGGTCACGCGCGCGCCCATGCGGGCAAGCGGCTCAGCGAGCAATCCCGCGCCACAGCCGACATCGATGGCGCTTTTCCCCGCCAGCGGCGTGAAGCTCGCCGGGTCGCCGCCCCAATGCGCGTCGATCTGTTCGCGGATGAAGGCGAGGCGCGGCGGATTGAGCCGATGCAGCATCGCCGAGCTGCCTTTCGGATTCCACCAGTCGGCGGCGAGAGTGCCGAAATGTTTTGCTTCAGCCGGGTCAATCGTTGCTTTTATTGCGTTCGCCATAAACCGCTCCTATCAGGGCGCCCCATTCTATCCAACGCGCGGAATCAAGCGACACCCTCATGGCACGTATCGTGATGAAGTTCGGCGGCACCTCGATGGCCGGCATCGAGCGCATCCGCAATGTGGCCCAGCGTGTCAAACACGAATGGGATCAGGGCAATGAAGTCGCCGTCGTCGTGTCGGCGATGGCGGGCGAAACCGACCGGCTGGTCAATTTCTGCCGCGAAGCATCCTCGCTGTACGATCCGCGCGAATATGACGTCGTCGTATCGTCGGGCGAACAGGTGACGAGCGGCCTGCTCGCCATCGCGCTGCAGGCGATCGGCGTGCCCGCGCGCAGCTGGATGGGCTGGCAATTGCCGATCCGCACCTCCGACGGCCATGCATCGGCGCGGATCGAGAAGATCGAGACCGGCCCGTTGCTCGATGCGATGGGCGAAGGGGGCAGCGGCCGCGAAGTCGCAGTGATTCCGGGCTTTCAGGGCATGGCGCTGGGCGATCGCGTCGCGACGCTGGGCCGGGGCGGATCGGACACGTCGGCCGTGGCGATGGCTGCGGCGATGAAGGCCGACCGGTGCGACATCTACACCGATGTCGACGGCGTCTATACCACCGATCCGCGCATCGTCCCCCGGGCACAGAAGCTGTCGAAGGTGACGTATGAGGAAATGCTCGAACTGGCGAGCGTCGGCGCCAAGGTGCTGCAGACGCGATCGGTCGGGCTGGCAATGAAGGAAAAGGTGCGCGTCCGCGTGCTTTCCTCCTTCGACGACATTCGCGACGAAGACGGACATCGCGGCACGTTGATCGTGGGCGAAGAGGAAGTGAATATGGAACGGCAGCTCATCACCGGTATCGCGCACGACAAGAACGAGGCGAAAATCACGCTTACCGATGTTTCGGATCGTCCGGGCGCGGTGGCATCGATCTTCACGCCGCTCGCCGACGCGAACATCAATGTCGACATGATCGTCCAGAATGTCGCGCACACGACCGGATCGACCGACGTCACCTTCACCGTACCCAAGGCCGAACTCGCCCGCGCGCTCGACGTGCTGGAAAAGGCGCAGGAAGCAATCGGCTATTCCAAGCTGATCTACGATCCCAAGGTGACCAAGGTGTCGGTGGTCGGCGTCGGCATGCGCAGCCATGCCGGTGTCGCAGCGGCGATGTTCAAGACGCTGGGCGATCGCGGCATCAATATTCAGGCGATCACCACGTCGGAGATCAAGGTCAGCGTGCTGATCGAGGAAGATTATACCGAACTGGCGGTGCGCGTGCTGCACACTGCCTATGGCCTCGACGCGCCCGACGCCGCGGAATAATCGCCAAATCCAGAAAGCGCGGTTTTCCGTGCCAAGTTCGCACCGGTTCGCACTTATACGCGCGTGCTGCCCGGCATGGACCTTCTTCTTCCCCTGGCGGGGGAGGCGAAAGCCCGGAATCGGCGCCGGCCACGCCGTTTCGCGTTGACGATTCGAAAGAGCCTTTCCCGACTGGCAAATCAAATCCTACATTGCAAACTCCGCCGTCTCTCCGGCGGGCGGCAAGGGGAAGCAGGTGCGGATCGGCGTCGAACATATCGGGGGATGGCGGCGCATCCTGATCTATGGCGTGCTTTTCGCGCTGGGCGTGCTGTTGCTCGAATGGATCGACTATCAGCGGCTGGTGCGTGCGCGGTCGAGCGATATCTGGCTGTTCCTCGTCGCGGCGGGATTCCTGGTGCTCGGTATCTATCTGGGCGGGCGGCTGTTGCGTGCGCCGGCGCCGCGCCCGTTCGACGGCAATCCCCGGGCGCGGGCGCAACTGGGGATCAGCGACCGCGAGCTGACGGTGCTGGAGGCGCTGGCGGCAGGCAAATCGAACCGTCAGATCGCCGATGCGCTGCATGTCTCTCCCAACACGGTGAAGACGCATCTGGCGAATCTCTATGCCAAGCTGGACGCCGAACGGCGCACCGATGCGGTGGCGCGGGGCCGGGCGCTTGGGCTGATACCATGACCGTCCATTTCCCTCCGTTCACGAAAATCACCCTTTCGGGCGATTGCCCAAACCGGTTTCTGCGCCCCTGATCGGCGCTCTTCGCAAACAAGGGAGCGGACGATGATACGACAGATATTGATATTCGGTACGATCGCAGGCCTGATCGTGGGATCGGTGCTGTTCGGCACGGGCGTCACGATCCTGCACGATATGACGCCGACGATCGGCATGGCGATCGGCTATACGTCGATGCTGGCCGCATTCAGCATGATCTTCATCGCGATCAAGCGGCAGCGCGACATCGTTCAGGGCGGCGTGATCCGGTTCCTGCCCGCGCTCGGCATGGGGCTGGGCATCACGATCGTGGCGGGGATTTTCTATGTGCTTGCGTGGGAAGCGGTGCTGGCGGTGACGGGCTTCGATTTCATGGCGGGCTATATCGAGGCCGATCTGGCGGCGATGCGCGAGGCGGGAGCGGATGCGGCGGCGATCGCGCGGCGCAGCGCAGAGCTGAATGCGATGATGGCCGGATATGACAACCCGCTCTATCGCATGCCGCTGACCTTTACCGAGATCGCACCGGTGGGCGTCGTGATTTCGCTGATCGCGGCGCTGCTGCTTGGTCCCCTGCGCCTGTTCCCGATCGCGCATGGCCGGGCCCCGGGCGAGCAGGGCTTGCCGGGATAGTTGTTACCAATTGCGAAGAGATTATTTCGCATTGGCACAATTTTGCGACAAGTGGCTTGTAGCCGAATGGAGATGGGCATCGGCGCGTCCGGGGTTGGGCGCGCCGTTTGGTTTGGGAGTATCTCCGGCATGCGCCGCTTGGTTCTGGTTTCTTCGATATTGATGGCGACAACCTCTCCGGCCGCGCTGGCGGCGCAAGTGGTGCAGGATGTGCCGGCCGGTCAGGATGTTCCGGACCAGACGGCGCCCGCGCAGGACGTGCCGCAGCAGAACGCGTCGTCTCAGGATGTGCCGGAGCAGGATGCTTCCGGCCAGACCGCACAGGATGCGGAAGCGGCGAACGACATCGTCGTGACCGATGACGAGATCGTCGTCACCGCCGAAATGCGCGGCGCTGTCGTCGGCGACATCCAGCCCGAACAGGTGCTGACGCCTGCGGATATCCGTTCCTATGGGGTCAGCTCGGTCGGCGAGCTGCTCGATGCGCTCGCGCCGCAGACAAGCTCGGGTCGCGGCAGCGGCGGCAGGCCGGTCGTGCTGCTCAACGGGCGGCGCATTTCGGGCTTTCGCGAATTGCGCGACATTCCCACCGAAGCGATCGAGCGCGTCGATATCCTGCCCGAGGAAGTGGCGCTCAAATACGGGTATCGCGCCGATCAGCGCGTCGTGAACATCGTGCTGCGCGAGCGTTTCCGCTCGATCACTGCCGAGCTGGAAGGCGGCATGCCGACGGCGGGCGGATTTTCGACGCAGGATGCCGATCTCGACATCCTGCGGATCGCGGGCGACGCGCGGATCAGCTTCCATATCGGCTATGAAGGCCGCTCGGCACTGACCGAGGACGAGCGCGACATCGTGCCGACGCGCGAAAGCCTGTACGATCGCTATGGCAATATCACGGCCACCGATGGCAGCAGCGAAATCGATCCGGCGCTGAGCGCGCTGGTGGGAACGCCGGTTACCGTCGCCGGAGCGCCCGCAAGCGCGGCGGACGGAACCGTATCGCTCGCCGATTTCGTGCCCGGCGCGAACAATGCGAACAGCGGCAGCGAAGCGGGCTATCGCACGCTGCAGGGATCGAACCGCACGCTGACGGTAAACGGCGTCATCGCGCGGCCGATCGCGCCGCGCGTGACCGCGACGTTCAATGTGGAGCTGACCGCGACCGAGAGCGAATCGCTGCTCGGGCTGTCGACGGCGACGCTCGACCTGCCGGCGGGCAATCCCTATTCGCCGTTCGCAGACGATGTGACGCTCTATCGCGCCTATCCCTCGCTCGGCGCGCTCGATCGCGATACGTCGTCGCAGACGATCCATCTGGGCACCGGGTTCAACGGCGATGGCGATGTCTGGCGCTGGTCGGTGACGGCGAATTACGACCGGGCGACGTCGGAAACGATCACCACCACTGGCATCGATGCCACGCCGTTCCAGACTGCGCTCGACATCGGCGATCCGGCGTTCAATCCCTTCGGCGATCCGCCGCTGGAGATGCTGTCGTTCCTGCCGCTCGATATTTCGCGATCGACGTCGAATGCAGGCACGCTGGAGGCGCAGGCATCGGGCAAGTTGTTCCGCATGCCCGCGGGCGAGGTAAATACCAGCGTCCGGATCGGCGGCGCGCTCAGCGACTATTCCTCCGATTCGACGCGTTCGGGCATCAGCCGGTCGAGCGATGTTTCGCGTCAGACCGTCAATGGCCAGTGGAATGTCGACCTGCCGATCGCCAGCCGTCGTGAAGGCGTGCTCGATGCGATCGGCGATCTGTCGCTCAACGGCAATGTCGAGGTGGAGCAGCTTTCGGATTTCGGAACGCTGGTCACCTATGGCTATGGGCTCAACTGGTCGCCGATCGAGCCGGTGCGCTTCCTGATCTCGGTGACCGAAGGCGAGGGGGCGCCGAGCGCGCAACAGCTGGGTAACCCGACCGAGGTGACGCCGAACGTCCGCGTGTTCGATTATACGCGCGGCGAATCGGTGCTGGTGACGACGATCGGCGGCGGCAATCCCGATCTGGGGGGCGAGCGCAGCCATGTCGTCAAGATCGGCATGAACGCCCAGATTTTCGAGGACAAGCCCGACCTGCGCTTCAGCGCCGAATATGTCCGCAGCACCACGCGCACCGCGATCTCGAGCCTTCCCGCCGCGACCGCCGAAATCGAAGGGGCGTTTCCCGACCGGTTCATTCGCGATGCCGATGGCGTGCTCGTCACCTTCGACAATCGCGCCGTCAATTTCGCGCGGACCGATCGCGAACAGTTCCGCTATGGGGTCAATCTGTCGCTGCCGCTTTCCTCGACCGTCGAACGGCGCGTCGCCGAATATCGTGCGGCGCGCGAACGTGCCCAGCGCGACGGCACGGCGATGCCCGAACCGCCGTTCGGCATGGGCCAGCGCGGCAACCGGCAGCAAGGCGAACAGGGTGCACAAGGCGGCGAAGGCGGGCAGGGCGACTCTGGCGGTCGCCAGCGTGCAGAAGGCGATGGCCCGCCGCGGGGCGATGGTCCTCCGCCCGGTGCCGGAGCCGGTGGGCGCGGCCCGGGCGGTCCCGGTGGCGGTGGCCGCGGCTTTGGCCGGATGGGCGGGCGCAACGGCGCGATGGCCGGGCGGATCCGCTTCTCGCTCTATCACACCATCCATCTGCGCGACGAAGTCGTGATCCGCGACGGCCTGCCCGTGCTCGATCGGCTCAACGGTTCGGCAGTGGGCAGCAGCGGCGGTCAGGCACGGCATGAGTTCGAGTTGAATGCCGGTGTGTTCAAGGACGGCCTGGGCATCAACCTGTCGGGCAAGTGGCAGGGCGCCACGCACGTCAACGCAGGCACCAGCGCCGCGCCCGAGCAATTGCGCTTCGGCAGCCTCGCGACAGTCGATGCGCGGTTGTTCGTCGACCTGGGGCGTCAGGTGACGCTGGTCCGCGACCATCGCTGGCTGCGCGGGACGCGGGTGTCGCTGTCGATATCCAACCTATTCGATTCGCGGCAGAAAGTGACCGATGCGAGCGGTACGGTGCCGCTGACCTATCAACCCGATCTGATCGATCCGGTGGGGCGGCGCATCTCGATCGAGTTCCGCAAGCTGTTCTTCTGATGCTATTTGTGTAAGCGGCGCCGGCCCGCAAACGCGCCTACTCGCCGAACTGGCCGGGACGATAGAGCAACGTGATCGCCACGCGGCGGTTGCGCGGATCGGCGGGGTCGTCGCGAATCATCGGTTCGCGATCGGCGACGCCCTCGATGCGCGAGAAGCGGGCTTCCTCCACGCCGCCCACCGCCAGCCGGCGGCGCGTGGCCTCGGCGCGGCCGCTCGACAGCATCCAGTTGTTCATGCGCAGCGGATCGCCATAGGGGACGCTGTCGGTGTGGCCGCGGATCATGATCGGGTTGGGCAATGCCTTGATCGCTTCCGACACCAAACCGACCAGCGAATCGGCGGACGACACCAGTGCCGTCGTACCGCTGTCGAACATCGAATAATCGGCATCGTCCATCAGGTCGATGCGCATGCCGTCGCGCGTCTGGACGAAGCGGACATGGTTGGCGAGCTGAGCCAGCTGCGGTGACTGGCTGATCCGGCGCTGCAATTCGCGGCGCATCTGTTCGAAATTGCGCTGATCCTCGCGCTCGATCGATTCGCGGCTGCGCAGCGAACCGCGCTCGGCGGTGCCGACCTGAATGCCGCCGGTCGAATCGGCGGGGATGGTCAGCGCGCGCGTGCCCGTCTGGGCCGCCTTGTGCGGGTAATTATCCTTGTCGATCACGCTTTCGCCGCCGAACAGACCGTTCGAACCGGCGCTGTTCTGCTTGAGCTCGATCAGCGTCGGGGCGAAATAGTCGGCCAGTGCCTTGCGCTGTTTCTCGGTCGTCGCGCCGAGCAGCCAGAGCAGCAGGAAGAACGCCATCATCGCCGTCACGAAATCGGCATAGGCGACTTTCCAGGCGCCGCCATGATGGCCGCCATGCCCATCCTGAATGATCTTCTTGACGATGATGACCGGCTGGTTCGATCCGTGCGGCGCGCGGGCGGCCATGGCTTATCTCCCGCGCAATCCGTCGAACACTTCGCCGAACGCCGGCTGGTTCGCATGGGCGATGCCCGACCGCGCGGCTTCGATCACCAGGGGCTGCGGATGGCCGTGGAGCGAGGCGATGATGATCTGTTTGACCGTGTGATAGATCGCCGCATCGGCATCGATCACCTGCTGGAGCCGCGTGGCGAGCGGGCCGACGATGCCATAGGCAAGCAGCACGCCCATGAAGGTGCCGACCAGCGCCGACCCGATCATCCCCCCCAGGATGCTCGGCGGCTTGTCGATCGATCCCATCGTCTTCACCACGCCCAGCACGGCGGCGACGATGCCCAGCGCGGGCAGCGCGTCGGACAGCGACTGCAGCGTCGTCTGCGGGCCCTGAACCTCGTGATGGTGGGTCTTGATGGTGTTATCCATCACTTCCTCGACCGCATGCACGTCGAGCGTGCCCGAGGAGACAACGACCAGCCGCAGCGTATCGGCGATCAGATTGACCAGCGTCTTGTCGGCAAGCAGGCGCGGATATTCGGCGAAGATGGCGGAGGATTGCGGATCCTCGACATGCGGTTCGAGTGCGATCGGCCCTTCGGTACGAAGCATCTTCATCAGTTTCGAAACGAGGAAGATCGTGTCGAGATAATCCTGCTTCTTGTATTTGGGGCCTTTCAGCACCTTCATCACGCCGCCGCCGAGCGCCTTCAGCTCCCTGGTCGAATTGCCGATGATCAGCGCGCCGACTGCGGCGCCGCCGATGATCAGCATTTCGTGCGGAATCGCCTCAAGGACGGGGCCAAGCGCGCCGCCGGTGATCGTGAAACCACCGAAGACCATGACCAGCAGGACGACAAGACCGATCAGCGGAAACATGGCGTTATCGATATCCCCCCTTGGCCTGGAAAATGCTCCCCGAACCCAGAACGGCCGGCGCGCGGAAAACTTGCGGGAAAACTGGTTACCGTGCCGCTAATCACCGCAGATAATCGAACAGCGACAGCGAACTGAGCTTGGTGAAGCTCGATTGGGTGGCATCGAGCACCGTCAGCGTCTTCTGAAGCTCGGTGATTGCCGCCGTCATATCGACTTCCTCGAGCGCGCTGCGGCTCTCCGATCGCGTCGTCGATGCCGTGTCGAACCGTTCCGCGACATAATCGAGCCGGATCGCGCGCGCGCCGACCGAGGCGCGGGTGGCGCCGACCGTGGAAAGCGCAGTGCCGATATTATCGGCAGCCTTGGCGATCGCAGCGGTGTCGCCTGTCTGAAGCGCCGATGCCAGTGTCGCGAGTGCGGCGAATGCGCCATCCTCGCCCGTGCCGAACGCGCGGGCGCCGCTGACGCTTGCCTGCACCATATCGCCGTCGCCGATCGGAATCGCCGCCGGCTCTCCCGAACCGGCGAAAAGGATCGTGCCATCGTCCTGTTTCACATAGGCGGTATCGCCCGTCGCTCCGGCAAAGAGCGGCTGGCCGCGCACATCGGCCTGATTGGCGAGCGAGAAAAGCTCTTCGACGATGCCGTCGAGCTCCGCCGAAATCGCGGCGCGATCGGTTTCGTTCAGCGTGCCGCTCGCGCCCTGAAGCGCCAGTTCCTGCGCGCGCTGCAGCTGCTTTTCGGCGCTGGCGAGCGCAACATCGGTTTCGCCCAGGATCGTCTGGGCAAGATCGACATTCGCCGCATCGGCGGCGGAATTGGCGTCGGCGCGATTGAGCGTCTGGATACGGCGCCATGCGGTCGCATCGTCCGACGGCGCGTTGACGCGCTTGTTGGTCGCGATCTGCGTCTGCAGCGTGTTGGCATCCATCGACAGACCGGTGATCTGTGAAGCGGCATGGCTGTAGAGCTGGTTGGTCGAAATGCGCATCGCCGTGCTCACTGGATGTTGAGGATGGATTGTAGCGTTTCGCGCGCCACCTGAATGACGCGGCTCGACGCCTGATAGGCCTGTTGGAACCGGATGAGATCGACCGCTTCCTCATCGAGATTGACGCCGCTTACCGAATCGCGGGCGGANACGGCGCTGTCGCGGATCGCCGTCTGTGCGTCCGCNACGGTGCGGCGTGCCGAAAGNGCCGTCGCGTTCGCGGTTATCGCGTCGGCGATGCGCCCTTCGGCATTGGTGCTGCTGCGCAGCGTTTCCAGATTGGCGAGGTTGCTGTTGTCGCGCGTGCCGCCGCCCGGGGAGGCCGCAGCGATCCCGCGCGGATCGGTGAGCGCGAGCGTCATTTGCGATGGTGGATCGCCGGCCGCGAACATCGGTGCGCCAGCGGTGCCGTCCAGCCCCACCCCCTGGGCCTGCACGCCATTGACGCCGTCGACCACGGCAGCGGCGACGGCGTTGAGCTGCGCCTGCGCGTCGGCGATGCGCTGAGCGCCTTCGATCGTACCGGCGAGCGTGCCGCCGCGCGCGACCAGTGTCTGGGTGCCCGCGCCATTATGGACGGCGAGCGACACCGATCCCTCGTCATTGCGCAGATAGGTGACGCTGCCAAAGTCATTGCCCTGAACCAGCATCGGGCCGTCGCTGCCGCCCGCCTGAACCGTGGCGCGACCGAAGCCGTCGAGCGTGACGGTGACATCGGTGATCGCGCTCATCTGTTCGAGCAACTGATCGCGCTGATCGAGCAGGGTCGCCTGACCCGCGCTGCCCGAAGCGGCACGCGAAAGGCCGGCATTCACCTTGGCGAGCCCTTCGGCAAGCTGGTTGAGCTCTGTCACGGCGGCTTCGGCGCTGGCGTCGAGATCGGTCGCGGCGGCATCGAGCGCCTTGCCGGTCGCGTTGAACGCGCTGGCGAGCGAAGCGGCGGATTCGAGCATCACCGCGCGCGGCGCGATGGCCGAAGGATCGGCGGCGACGCTTTTCGCGGCGTTGAAGAAGGCAGTGAGCTGATCGGACAGGCCATTGTCGGCGAGCGCGTTTTCGATCCGCTCGAGCCAGGTGGCGCTGGTTTCGGTCTTGGCGAGATCGGCGCTGGCGCTGCGCACGGCGCCGGCGCGTGCATCGTCGCCCATGCGCGTCACGCCGGTCACGACCACGCCCGCGCCGCTGCCGGTACGCGCGGCGGTCGCGATGCTGACTTCGGACATGGCGGTGGTGCGGCGCGTATAGCCCGCGCTGCCCGCATTCGCGATATTGTCCGACGTGGTGCCGATCGCGGCCTGATAGGCGCGAACGCCGCTGGCGCCGATCGAAAGCAGGTCGCTCATCCGCCGGTGCTTTCGCTATTGCCCGCGGGCGCAGCGGCATCGCCGCTGCCGACGCCGCGTGCGAGGAATTCGGTCATTGCCTTGCCGATGCCCATCGGCGTGTTCACCGACATGGATTTGGCGAGCTGATCGTCCTGCATGTCGCGAAACTGATCGAGCGCCTTGCTCTCGAACAGGCCGTCGCCCAGCTTTGCCTTGCGCATCGAGCTCAGCATCATCTTGGTGAAAATCGCTTCGAACCGCTGGCCGGCCGCTTCCAGATTGTCCTTGTTCTGGAGGCGCGACGTATCGCTGGCGGACCCGGCGGTTCCCGCGATGGCGCCGGTCGAAGAGGCGATCGCGCCGGTCACAGGATCACCAGTTCGGCGTCGAGCGCGCCGGCTTCCTTGAGCGCCTGAAGGATCGCGACGAGATCGCCCGGCGAAGCGCCGATCGCGTTCACGGCTTTGACGATATCGGCAAGGTTCGCCCCGCCGTCGAGGATGAACATCGGGCGGCGTTCCTCATGGACGCCCACCGAGCTCTGCTCTTCGGTGGTGGTCTGGCCACGGCTGAACGGCGCGGGCTGGCTGACGCGCGGGGCTTCGTCGATCCGCACGGTCAGGCTGCCGTGCGACACCGCGGCGGGCCGGACCCGCACCGCCGAATTGATGACGACGGTGCCGGTGCGCGCATTGACGATGACGCGCGCCGCCGCTTCGGCCGCCTGGACCGGCAGATTTTCGATCTCGCTGATCATCGCGGCGCGGATATCTGCGCCCGGAGCCGCCATCACCGCCACCGAAACGGCATCGACCGCGCGGGCGCGGTTGTCGCCGAAATGGAAGTTGATCGCATCGGCGACATGCTGCGCCGTAGTGAAATCGGCGCGCGAAAGATTGAAGGTGAGATAGGGCGCAGTGTCGAAACCGGTATCGACCGTCCGCTCGACGCTCGCGCCTTCGGGAATGCGGCCCGACGAGGGGATGTTGACGACGATCGAGGATCCGTCGCGCCCCTCCGCGCCCAGCCCGCCGACCACCAGGCCGCCCTGTGCCATCGCATAGATATTGCCGTCGGCGCCGAGCAGCGGCGTCAGCACCAGCGTGCCGCCGCGCAGGCTCTTGGCCTTGCCGAGCGCCGATACGGTGACGTCGAGCCGCTGGCCGGGCTTGGCAAAGGCGGGCAGTTCGGCCGTGATCACCACGGCTGCTGCATTTTTGAGCGCGGGATTTACGCCCGGCGGGAGTTCGAGCCCGAAACGCGAAGCCACGCCGCGCATCGACTGGACGGTATATTCCAGATTGTCGTCGCCCGTGCCCGGCAGACCGACGACGATGCCGTATCCGGTCAGCTGGTTGGCGCGAATGCCCTGAAAGCCGCCGAGATCCTTCACCCGCTGCGCAGCGGCAGGCTGGACCATGGCGAACAGCGCAAAAAGCGCGAGCAGGATGCGAGTCATGGCGCGATGCTCCATCGTCAGAAGGGGCTGATGATCTGGAAGAAACGGCTCAGCCAGCCCTGGCGGCTGGACCGGGCGAGGTCGCCCTTGCCGGTGTAGGAAATCTGGGCATCGGCGACGCGCGTCGATGCGACCTGATTATACTGGTTGACGTCCGCGGTGCGGATGATGCCGCTGATCGTGATATATTCGTCGCCGCGGTTGAGCGTCAGCCGCTTTTCCCCGCGTACCAGCATCGTGCCGTTGCCATAGACTTCGGCGATGGTGACGGTGATTTCGCCCGACAGCTGATTGGCCTGGCTGGCGGTGCCGCCGCCGTTGAAGCCGCGCGTGCTGCTGACCGTGGCGTCGGTTGCGCTGAACAGCGACAGCGCGCCGGTGGTCGGCGGCAGGATCGAAAACCCGCCCGAGCTGTCGTAATCGGTGCCCTGCGACTTGGTCGCCTGCGTGCGTTCGACCAGCACGATCGTAACCGGATCGCCGACACGGCGCGCACGATTGCCTTCATAGAGCGCGGCATAGCCCTGGCTCGCCTGAAAGATGCCGCCATTGGCGGCAACCGGCATAGGCGCGACCGGCGCGGTGGGTGCATATTCTCGCACCTGTTCCCGGTCGCGATCGCGATCGCGACGCTGGGCGTCGGCGGGCGTGGCGGTTGCGGCGGCGATGAGCACCGCCAGCGCGCCCGTGGCGAGCCCGGCGAGGAATTTGGCGCTGCGCATATCAGATGTTCTGGTTGACATATTTCAGCATCTCGTCGGTGGCGGAGATCATCTTCGAATTGACTTCGTAGGCGCGCTGCGTCTCGATCATGTCGACCAGTTCCTCGACGACATTGACGTTCGAGCCTTCGAGCATGCCCTGGCGGATCATGCCGCGGCCTTCCTCGCCCGCAGTGCCAAGGCTGGCGGCGCCCGAAGCGGCGCTTTCGACCAGATAATTGTCGCCGACCGCGCGCAGCCCCGCCGAATTGGGGAAGCTGGCAATCTGGATCTGGCCCAGATCGGTCGATTCGCTCTGTCCGGCGAGCGTCGCCGAAACGGTGCCGTCGGTGCCGATGGTGATTGACGTGGCGGTTTCCGGGATCGTGATGCCGGGCATCACCTGATAGCCTTCGGAGGTCACCAGCTGGCCCTGATTGTCGCGCGAGAAATTGCCGGCGCGGGTATAGCCGAGCTGACCGCCGGGCATCTGCACCTGGAAATAGCCATTGCCGTCGAGCGCGACGTCGAGCGCGTTGCCCGTCGTCTGAAACTCGCCCTGGGTGTCGATCCGGGCCGTGCCCTGAATGCGCACGCCGGTGCCGAGGTTGATGCCGGTGGCATATTTGGTTTCGGCGGTGCTCGATGCGCCCGGCGCAGTCACCACCTGATAGGCGAGCGTCTGAAACGAGGCGCGGTCGCGCTTGTAGGCAGTCGTGTTGACGTTAGCGAGGTTGTTCGAGATCACGCGCATGCGCATGTCCTGCGCGTCGAGCCCGGTGCGGGCGATATGGAGTGCTGCAGAACCCATTTGGTAAAACTCCCTTAGCCGGGCATCCGCATCAGCGATGCGGTGCTTTCATCCATCTGCTTGGCTTCCTTCAGCAGATTGGCCTGAACTTCATAAGCACGCTGGTTTTCGATCATGTCGACCAGCGCTTGCGTCAGATTGACGTTGGATTGTTCGAGCGAACCGGAACGGACGGTTGCGTCCAGATCTTCCGGCAACACGCCGCCGCCCTTCACATGCAGCAGATTGTCGAGGCCCTTGACGGTGTTCGACCCCTCCGTGCTGACCAGCTTGATCTTGTCGATCTGCTGGGGCTGATCGGGATCGCCGCCGGGCGGGACGATCGAAACCGTCCCGTCTGCCGCGATGGTGATCGATTCATGGGGCGGCACGGTGATGGGCCCCCCCGAGCCCATCACCGGGAAACCGTCGCCGGTTTCCAAAACGCCCGAGGCTGCGACGGAAAGATCGCCGCGCCGCGTATAGGCTTCCGCCCCGTCGCTTGCCTGAACCGCGATCCAGCTGTCGGTGGTCACTGCCACGTCGAGCGGATTGTCGGTCTGCAGGATCGCACCTGGGCCGCGATCGGAATCGTGCACGCTGGTCGATGCCAGCTGGCGCGTATCGAGGCCCGAACCCGTCAGCATCATGCGGTCGAACGACACCCGGTCGGCGCGATAGCCGATGGTCGATGCGTTCGCGATGTTGTTGGCGATCGCCGCCTGCGCCTGCATCTGGCTGCGCAGGCCCGAAAGCGCCGTATAGACGAGCCGGTCCATGGCCTATTCCTTCCCCGCCTGCATCAGCCGCGGATGTTGAAGATGGTCTGCGAAATCTGATTGGCGGTATCGAGCGCCTTGGCATTCGCCTGGAAATTCTGCTGCGCCGCAATCAGGTTCACCAGTTCCTCGGTAATGTCGACGTTCGACTGTTCGATCGCGCCCGACATCAGCGAACCGAAGCCGTTGGCGCCGGGTTCGCCCAGGCGTGCCTCGCCCGAAATGCCGGTCGCGGCCCAGGTCGAATCGCCCAGTTGGCGCAGGCCCGCCGGATTGGTGAAGTTGGCGAGCACCACCTTGCCCAGCGGCTGCGTGTCGCCGTTGGAGAAGCTGGCGGTGACGGTGCCGTCCTCGCCGATGGTGATCCCTTCGAACTGGCCGACGGCATTGCCGTCCTGGCTGCGCGACGTGACCGAGAAGGCCGAGCTGAGCTGAGTCGTGGCCGAGCCGAAATCGAGCGTCAGCGGCTGTTCGCTGGTCGATCCCGCCGGCGTGAACCCGCTGAAGGTCGTGGCGGCGGTCGGCGCGAGCATCTTGCCCTTGGCATCGAATTCGAGCGCGATCGAGCCGTCGTCCGACGTGCCGGGATCGAGCTGCTGATCGCCGACGAAGCTGTACACTTTCCAGCTGCTGGTGCCGTCTTCGCCGGTCGCGGCGGTTTGGCGGACGAAGTAATTGGTCATCGTCAGCGCGTTGCCGTTCGCGTCATAGATCGTCGTCTGGGTCGACTGGTTATAGGTCGCCGGATCGAAGCGATCGAAGGCATAGGGATTGTCTTCGGTGAAGGTCGCATTGTCAGCCGGGATCGCCGAATTGGCCGACAGGTTCAGCGTCAGGCCGACATTTTCGGTAGCCTGCGGCGAACCGCTGGTCTGCGGCACCTTGAGCGCGATGGTCGAATCGAGACCCGTAGCGACGACCGTGCCCGATCCGTCCACCGGATAGACCTGCAGCTTGTTGCCCTGCGAATCGACGACGTTGCGGTCGCTGTCGACCGAGAAGCTGCCGTTGCGCGTGAACATCACGTCGTTGCCGGCCGATTTGACCGCAAAGAACCCGTCGCCGGCGATCGCCAGGTCGAGCGAGGAAGTCGACTGAGTATAGCCACCCGCGCTGAATTGCTGGCGGATCGATTTCACCACCGTGCCCGATCCGCTGATCTGGTTGGGGTTCGAGCTGGCGGTCGACGCGATCACATCGGAAAACAACGTGGTCGAGCGTTTGAAGCCGTTGGTCGAGACGTTCGCGAGGTTGTGCGAGATCGTCCCCATATTGGTTTGCGCGGCCTGAAGTCCGCTCAGCGAGGTGTAGAAGGACATGGGTTCTGCTCCTTGGAAAGGCGGGTTCAGCCGACCTTGACGACGTCGTCAGGCGACGTCTGGCCGATGCCGGGAAGGTTGAGGACGGGCTTGCCGTCGCTGTCGAACGACACCGACTGGACCGGCGCCCAGACCAGCGTCTGCGCGGATACCGATTTGCCGTCGGCATTCTGGGCGCTGACCGAAATGGTGAAGGGGCCGTTGCCTGCGGCCTCGCCGCTGTCGGTCGAGCCGTCCCATTCGAAATCGAGCGAGCCGGCTTCCTGAGCACCCAGCGACACGGTCTTGAGCTTCGTGCCGTCGGCGTCGGAAATCGTGACTTCGACATTGCTGGCGTCTTCGCCGAGCAGGATGGTGCCGCCCAGCGTGCCGTCGGTGCGCGGATAGGCGACATCGCCTTCGACCAGCACCGTCGATCCGACCCAGGACAGGATGTCCGACGTCGTCGTGCCGCCCAGCATGTCGGCGATGGACGACAGTGTCGAATTCATCTCCGTAATGCCCGACAGGCTGGAGAATTGCGCCATCTGGGCAACCATCTGATTGTTGTCCATCGGCTCGAACGGATCCTGATTGCGCAGCTGCGCGGTCATCAGCGTCAGGAAATCCTCCTGCCCCATCGACGCGTTGTTCTTCGTCGTCGTGGTCGGCGTGGTGCTCGCGCCATAGCGGCTGATGCCCAGGTTCGAGAGGGTGGTGTCGAATGCGCTCGCCATGATCAGCTGCCCAGCTTGATCGTGTTGAGGATCAGATCCTTGGCGGTCTGAAGCACTTCGACATTGTTCTGATAATTGCGTGCGGTTTCCATCATATCGATCAGCTCCGCGCTTTCATCGACGCCGCTTTCCCAGACATTGCCGTCGGCATCGGCCAGGGGATTTCCGGGATCGTAGCGCTTGGTGGGTTCGGTTCCGGCGGTGACGACCTGTTCGACATCGACGGTCGCGACGCCGGAGGCGGCATCGTCGAAATGGGTGCGGAACACCGGCTTGATCGGGCGATAGGCTTCGCCCGGGCTCGAAGCGACGGTGCCGGCATTGGCGAGATTCGATGCCGTGGTGTTCAGGCGCACGAGCTGCGCCGACATCGCCCGGCCCGAAATCTGGAATATCGAAAGCGGCTGGCCGTTCATGGCTTATTCTCCCCGCAATGCGCGCGTGATGGTGCTGATCCGCCCGTTCAGGAACGACAGCGTCGTCTGATAGGCGACGGCGTTTTCGGCGAAGGCGGTCTGTTCGGTGGCGAGCTCGACGGTGTTGCCGTCCTGCGAAGGCTGAAGCGGCACGCGATAGAGCGTAGCCTGGTCGATCGCGGCCTCGCTGGTGCCGCCCGCGTCGATCGAGCGCATCGCGGCGCTGAAATCGATGTCGCGTGCCTTATACCCCGGGGTCGAGGCATTGGCGATGTTCGATGCCAGCACGCCCATGCGCTGCGAACGCACTGCGAGCGCCGCTCCATGCACACCGAAAAGGCCGTCATTTGCCATCGTGCTTCTCCCGCACAAAAGTTCGCGCACATCCCAGCAAGGGGCGTGCCAATTTGTGCGAAACGGCGGCGGGGCAACGCAAAACCATGGTTCCGGCAAGGCGGCGGCAAGATTTTGCCGGGTGGCGGCAAGCGCCTGCCGCACGGATATGGCCGGTGGCGGCGAAGCGCGGACAGGCGGCATTTGGCCCGCCGCTTGCAATCATGGGCGCATGGAAACGACAGTCGCTGCGCAGCTTGCGCCCTTCCTCGATCCGCTTGCCCTGACGCTTGTCGGCGGCGGCACCTTGCTTGCGATGATCCTGCGCACGCCGATCCGCGATTTCCTGCGCGGGATCGCGGCGCTTCGCGTGCTGCCGCGCCGGGCGTTTCGCGCCGATCCCGGACTGGCGCAGATCGCCGCGCTGGCGCGGATCGTGCGTCGCCATGGCGCGATCGCACTCGACAAGGCAGTGATTGCCGATGCCGATATTGCCGCCGCAGCCGCTGCGATCGTCGACGGGTCCGGCCCCGATGATATCCGCGCGCTGCTGGGCGAACGTGCGGCCGAGCGCGCCGAACGCCACCGCGCCGCCGCCGATTTGTGGACCGGCGCCGCAGAGGCCGCGCCGGCGATGGGGATGATCGGCACGCTGGTCGGGCTGGTGAAGATGTTCACGACGATGAACGACCCCAATGCGATCGGCGGCGCGATGGCCGTCGCGTTGCTGACGACGCTCTACGGCGCGGTGCTCGCCAGTCTGGTTGCGCTGCCGATCGCCAACCGGCTGCGCCGCCATGCGCGACGGGAAATGCGCGAGCGCGCGCGGCTGACAACGCCGCTTGCCGAACTGGCGGCGATCGAACCGCCGCGGCGTATGATGATTCGGGACGTCGCCGCGTGACCGCCGATTTCGCCGATGAGGATGCGCCGTCCGGTCGTCCGGTCTGGCTGACGACGCTAGCCGATCTGGGGCTGCTGCTGGTCGGTTTCTTCGTATTTCTCCACGCCAATCAGGCGCTCGATCATCGCGCGATGGCTGCCGGAATGCGCGCGGCATTCGATGGACCGGCGATGCAGCAAGCCGAAATGCCGGTGGCGATTGCCGCTGCGGTCGGCTTCCCGGCCGGGTCGGCGGTGTCGCGCGAAACCGGTGCGCTGATTGCCTGGGCGCGCGAAGCCGCGCGCGACCCGCGCACGCGCCTTACGGTGACGGGAGAGACCGACGGCAGCGCTGCCGATGTCGATCCGGCAACCGGCAGCGCCGCGATCCTGGCCGCCGATCGCGCCCGTGCGGTCGCTGCGCTGCTGGTGCGCAGCGGCGCCGTGCCGCCGGAGCGCATTGCCGTGGCAACCGGGGAGGGTCGCCGCCGGGTGGTCGCGACGCTGGGATATGCGGGCGCCGTGCCTGTCGATTGCGGCGCGCCGGAAAACCGGCACGCAACTTGCTGAAAACACTAACGACGCATTTTTCGAAGGAGAAGGCCATGCACCGGCTTTTGACATGCACGCTTCCGGCCCTGCTGATCGCGGCGCCCGCCGCCGCGCAGAATTTCCAGTCGACTCAGACGCTCGACACGATCGTGGCGCAGTTCACCGGCAGCGCGATCGGCCAGCCGGGCGGTGCGCGCACGGCAGTGGACAGCCGCCTGCGGCTTGCCGCCTGCGCCGCGCCGCAATTGAGCTGGCGTACCGATGCGCAGGACGCCGTTGTGGTGCGGTGCATGACGCCGGTGTGGCGCATCTTCGTGCCGGTCAATGCGCTGCCCCAGGCACCCGAAGCGGCGTCGGTCGGCGCGGTTGCGGCGGCGACACCGCCCGCGCCGGTAGAGCCCGTCATTCGCCGCGGCGATCCGATCACGATCGAAGTCGGCACCGGCAGCTTCTCGATCTCGCGTGACGGGATCGCGATGGGCGATGCGCGGCCGGGCGAACGCCTGCTGGTGCGCGTCGAGGAGCGGCAGCCGCCGATCCAGGCCGTGGCGCTGGAAAGCGGGCGTGCGACGCTGCCCGGATGGGCGCGATGATTTTTCGCTAAAGTTGTTGCGCAGCCTGTCGTTCATGGCTGTGAGAACATCTTTCTGGATGAGGAACGGCGGAGATGGTGGACCCCATCGGCATCAGAAACGGACCGGCAATCGACCGTCGCTCTGCGCCGGTTGGATCCGTCGAACCCGTTGCCGCGACGCGCGCTACGGCCAATCGCGAGAGCGAAGCGGCCGAGGCGCCCGCCGCGACGTTGCTTTCGCGGGCGATGGCCGCGAAGCCGCCGGTCGATTCCGAACGCGTCGCCGAAATCCGCCGGGCGGTGGAAAGTGGGAACTTCCCGCTCGTTCCCTCGACGATCGCCGATCGGTTGCTGGCGCTCAGGATGAATTGGGATTCCAATGAACAGGCGTGACGCACTGATTGCCGTGATCGAGGCGCTGCACGCCGAAATCGCCGCGCTGAAGGCAAGCGATGTCGCTGCGCTGGAAGTCGCGACCAGGGCGAAGCTGGCCGGCATCGAAGCGGCTGCGCGGCACGATGACGAACCGGCGGACGCGGAAATCCGCGACCTGGCGGGTGAGGCGCATCGCCTCAACGAAACCTGCCGGATCTATGTCAATCTGATGGCGGCAAATGTTCGCCGCCGCCTGCAAATTCTTTCCGGTGCGGCAAGCCCGGCCTATCGGCCCGGCACGGCCTATGCGGGCTGAACTGCCCGAATGCACAAAGGCGCTGATGGGCGCCGCACTGTAGCGACAATCTGGCACGGCTCTTGCTGATCCACCCCTGAACCATGGGGTCAGGGTCGATGAGCAACATCGCTTCGGTCGGAAACAGGACGGACGTCCAGACGGCGATCGCCAATGCGAGCCGCCGGACCGGCGTCGACTTCACCTATCTGCTCGGCCAGGCGCAGGTCGAAAGCGGCATGCGCCCCGATGCCCGCGCGCCGACATCGAGCGCGTCGGGCCTGTATCAGTTCATCGAACAGAGCTGGCTCGCCGTCGTCAAGCAACATGGCGAGGAGCATGGGCTGGGCTGGGCGGCGGACAGCATTCGCCAGACATCGGGCGGACGTTATGTCG
Organism: Sphingomonas sp.; assembly: GCA_002707985.1. Taxonomy (GTDB): domain Bacteria; phylum Pseudomonadota; class Alphaproteobacteria; order Sphingomonadales; family Sphingomonadaceae; genus Sphingomonas. The sequence continues at coordinate 30,011 of PAOI01000002.1, forward strand.
TTGCCGACGGCGCGACGCGGCAGGCGATACTCGATCTGCGCAACGACCCGCAGACCGCCGCACTGATGGCCGCCGAACATGCCGCCGATAACAAGGAATCGCTTGAAGGATCGCTCGGGCGCTCGGTCACCGGCACCGACCTTTATATGGCGCATTTTCTGGGGCTGGGCGGAGCGCGCAATTTCCTGACTGCAATGGATACCTCGCCCGATCGCTCGGGTGCGGCGATGTTTCCTGCGGCCGCGCGGGCCAATCGCAATATCTTCTACACGCCGAACGGCCAGCCGCGCACGCTGGCGCAAATCTATTCCGGATTTTCCGACAAGCTCGATCGCGGCGTCGCCGCCGTCGGCGGCAGCGGTGCTGCATCGGCGCCGTTCGCGATGCCGAGCGAGCAGCTCGCCGGAGGCGGCAGCGTGATTTACGGCAATGGGGCGGGCGCCGACGAAAGCACCTGGGTGCAGGCGGCGATGGACCGGTTCGGTATCGCCGATGGTGCGGGTGACCCTGCGCTGACCGATGCCGCGATGCCCAATGCCGGTTTCGGCACATTCAACACCGGAATGCGCGTCAATCCCCTGCGTCCGACGCCGGAGACCGCGCACCTCGCCTATCTGATGCTCGCGAGCCTGGGGGCCTGACTGAATGCAAGCTATGCGTATTTCGCCGCGTACCATGATGCCCTCGCTTCGCAATTTCGCGCTGCCGCTGGCGATATTGACGCTCGTCGTGCTGATGGTGCTGCCGATCCCGGCGTTCCTGCTCGACCTGTTCTTCGTCACCAACATCATGATCAGCCTTGCCGTGCTGATGGTGGCGCTGAATGCGCAGAAGCCGCTCGATTTCTCGTCCTTCCCCACGGTGCTGCTGTTTGCGACGCTGTTCCGGCTGGGCCTGAACGTCGCATCGACGCGCGTCGTGCTGGTCCATGGCCATGAAGGCGAAGCAGCCGCGGGCATGGTCATTCAGGCATTTGGCGACTTCCTGATCGGCGGCGATTATATCGTCGGCCTGTTCGTGTTCGCGATCCTGATCATCATCAACATGATCGTGGTGACCAAGGGCGCGGGCCGCGTGTCCGAAGTGTCCGCGCGCTTCACGCTCGATGCGTTGCCGGGCAAGCAGATGGCGATCGACGCCGATCTGAATGCCGGTCTGATCACGCCCGACGAAGCGCGGGCGCGCCGCGCCGAAGTCGCGACCGAAGCCGATTTCTACGGCGCGATGGACGGTTCTTCGAAATTCGTGAAGGGCGACGCGATTGCGGGCCTCTTGATCCTGGGCGTCAATATCATCGGCGGCCTGATCCTGGGCGTCGCGTCGCACGGCATGGCGGTGGGCGATGCCGCGCATACCTATGTCCTGCTTGCGATCGGTGACGCGCTGGTCGCGCAGCTGCCGTCGCTGATGCTGTCGATCGCGGCGGCTGCGATCGTCACACGCGTCACTTCCAGCCACGACCTTGCCGGTCAGATCGGCAGCCAGTTCGGCAGCCACCGCACTTGGACGCCGGTTTCGGCGATCCTGACGCTGCTCGGCGTCATGCCGGGCATGCCGCATTTCGTGATCCTGCCGCTCGCCGCCGGGTCGGGCTATGCGGCCTGGCGGCTGTACCGCAATGCGCAGCGCCCGCCCGAGCCCGAAGTTGTGGTCGAGGAGCCCAGGGATCTTTCGCGGATCGGCTGGGAAGAAGTCACCGACAATATGCAGGTGATGCTCGATATCGGCTATGGGCTGGTGCCGCTGGTCGACGAGCGGCGCGGCGGCCCGCTGATGGGGCGGATCACCGGCGTGCGTCGTCAGCTTTCCAAGGAACTCGGCTTCGTCGTGCCGCAGGTGCGCGTGCGCGACGACATCAATCTTGGCCCCTATACCTATCGTATTGTCGTCGGCGGGGTGGTGATCGGCGAAGACAGCGTTTCGCCGGACGAGATGCTGGCGCTCGATACCGGTCAGGCGTTCGGCGATCTGGACGGCAAGACCGTCAAGGACCCGACCTTCGGCCTCGATGCGGTGTGGATCGCGCAGGGCGATGCCGATGCCGCAACCGGCGCGGGCTATCTGGTCGTCGATCCCGGCACGGTGGTGGCGACGCATCTCAACCAGTGCCTGTCGCAATGCGCGAGCGACCTGCTCGGCCCCGACGAGGTCCAGTCGCTGCTCGACGGGCTGAAGGAACGTTCGGCGCAGCTGGTTGCCTCGCTCAGCCCCAATCCGGTGCCGCTGACGACGCTGACTCAGGTGCTGCGCGGGCTGCTGGCGGAGAATATCCCGCTCAAGGAATTCCGCCGCATCGCCGCCGCCATCGCCGTGGCCGCGCAACGGACGCTCGATGCCGAGGAGATCATCGAACTGATCCGTCCCGAACTGGGCCCGCTGATCATCCAGCGGCTGTGCGGCGTGCGCGAACCGCTGCGCGTGATGACGCTCGAAGGCCAGCTCGAAGGGCTGCTGGGGCAGACGCTGCGCAACGATACGTCGCGCCGCCACGCGATCGAACCCGACCTTGGCCGCCGCATCGTCGATGCGCTGACTCAGGCCGCCGGGCCGCTGATCGCCGAGGCCAAGCCGTTCGCGCTGGTGGTGCAGCCGGCGATCCGGATTGCGATCCGCAAGCTGATCCGCACCGCGCTGCCCGATACCCCGGTGATGAGCTTCTTCGAGGTTCCCGAAGACAAGCCCGTCGAAGTCGTCGCCGTGATCGGCGCTCCCGGAGCGCTGCCCGCATGACCGTGCAACCCAACAGGAAAGACATCGCAATGTCGGCTGTTCCGGCCCAGTCTCCGCTTACCTATTCGCGCAACGCCTCGCCGGCGCGCGATACCGAATTGCTGGTGCAGCGGCATTTGCCGCTGGTGCGCCGGCTTGCCTGGCACATTCACGGTACGATGAGCGCGCTCGTCGAAGTCGAGGATCTGATCCAGGTGGGGCTGGTCGCGCTGATCGAGGCCGCGGGCGGGTTCGAGGATCGCGGGCAAGTGACGTTCGAACAATATCTCGTCACGCGATTGCGCGGCGCGATGATCGACGAATTGCGGCGACAGGCGACGACGACGCGCGGCGCGATGCGGCGCAGGCGCGCCTATAACGAAGCGGTGTCGGCACTGGCCGACAGCCTCGATCGCACGCCGACCGACGACGAAGTGGCCGAACGGCTGGGCGTGAGCGTCGAAAAGCTGCGCGCCGAATATGTGACGGCGGAGGCGGTACGATTCGATTCGATCGACGATGTCTATTCGGACGAGGCGCCCTGGTTCATGTCCGACGAGCCCGACGCGTTCGACCAGCTGGCCGATGCCGACCAGCGCGAGGCGCTGATCGCGGCGATCGGCGAACTGCCCGAACGCGAGCAGCTGGTGATCCAGCTTTATTATGTCGAGGAGCTCAACCTCGAGGAGATCGGGCAGGTGATTGGGGTGGGTGCCGCGCGCGTGTGTCAGATCAAGAGCGCGGCGCATGCGCGGCTCAAGCGCGGGCTGGCGCGAAGGCTGGCNTAGCGCCGCCCGCTACCGGTTCCGTTACTGACCCGCTTCGGGCAGGGAGCCGGGCGCCAGCACCCAATTGCGGTCCGCTTCGGCATCGATCACCAGCGTCAGCTTGCGGATGATCGGCAGGCCGATATTGGCGATATCGCCGAGGAACGTGACTTCGGGATTTTCGAGCACGACCGGCCCGATCCGGACCGTCCCCTTGATCCGGCCGCCATAGACATCGCCTTCCTGGCTGATCGACCGGAACCGGCCGACGACTTCGGCCGGACGCTCGAGCGGCACCTTGTCGATCATCGACAGCGGCAGGCTGAGCGCGCCGTCGAACCCGGTGTCGAAATGCGCGGCCAGCGTGCTGCCGTCGGGCATGACCATATGCACGGTGGGGAGCCCGTCGACATAATCGACCGGTGCTTGCGCGGGACGGGTTGCCGCGTCGCGCGCGGTCAGCACCGCGCGGCCGCTTGCCAGATCCAGATAGAGCAGGCTGCGGGTGAACGTCTCCGACGAGAAAATGCCCATCGCGTCGTTCCGGTCATATTCCACCGCGGCTGCATCGATGCTTCCGACCGGAAGCCCGCCGATGGTCAGGTCGCGCAGCGCGACGCTGGGCAGGATACGGACATGACCCGTCGATCCGTCGACTTCCTGAACCTCGCCGATCTTTTCCAGCTTCAGGCGATCGACAAGCGACAGGTCGATCGTGTTGCCGTCCGATCCGGTATCGAACACCATCGGCAGCAAGTCGCCGTCGCCCACGCGCATCATCACCATGACGCGGCCGGGCGACTGAAACAGCGTGATCTCGCCCGCAACCGGCAGATCGGTACGCGCGCCGTCGACGGGATCGGTGACAGGCTGTGCGTTTGCGGCCGTGGCACCGGCCAGGGACAGCAGAACGGCGCACAGAGATGCGGCAGGAGACATGGAAATCCTATCGGAAAAGGGCACGATCGACGGCATCGCGCGGTTGCCTTTTCCACTATAACTACAACTGTAGTCGATGTGTCAATCACGCCGCTACCGCCTGTGGAGCGGCGCGCGGTCGCTGAGCGCGGGCGGCAGTGTCCTGGCGCGGCGCCCGGATGGGTGGACAAGCAAAAGCCCCGGCAGTCTTTCGACCGCCGGGGCCCGTTGCGCCTCCCGGAAAAGCGGGAGTTGACCGGCCGGAGGTGCCTGTCAGGGGGGTAACACCCCCGGACCGGCACACGCTTACTGCAGCAGCTGCAGAACCGATTGCTTGCTCTGATTGGCCTGCGCCAGCATCGCGGTCGATGCCTGCGACAGGATCTGAGCCTTGGCGAGGTTCGCCGTTTCGACCGAGAAGTCGGCATCCTCGATGCGGCTGCGCGCATCGGTGAGGCTGGTGACATTGTTGGTCAGGTTGGTCACTACCGAACCCAGACGGCTCTGTGCGGCGCCGATGCCGGCACGAACCGTGTTCAGGCTGGTGAGGAAGGTGTCGACGATGCCCAGCGCCGCAGTGGCGTTGGCAGCCGACGTAACGTCAAGGCCCGGCGTTGCGGCGACGGCTTCCACTGCGTCCTGCGCTTCGACGGCTTCCTTCGCTTCGACACCCGTGGTGGTCACCGTGTCTGCCGCGAGGTAGATGACGTCATCGGCGGCAAGCGTATATTCCTGACCTGCGGTCGGCGAGCTGCCGCCGATCGTGCCGTTGTCTTCGTCGTCCTGCGTGGCGGTGTAGGTCTTGCCGACGAAATCGTCTCCGGCCTTCACCGTATAGGTGCCGTCTGCCGACATCTTTTCTTCGGGCACCGCTTCCACGGCTTCCTGCGCCTCGACGGCTTCCTTGCCTTCGACGGCCGCAACCGGATCGAAGGAGGATGTGTCGAGGTTGCCGATCGACAGCGTAACCGTCTGCGACGCCTTCGAACCGACCTGGATCGACAGGCTGACGCCCGAGCCGCCCTTGGCCGTGTCGAACAACTTCACGCCGTTGAATTCGGCATCGCCCAGCGACTGTTTGATCTGCGAAGTGAGCTGCGTGACTTCCGCCTGAAGGTTCGTGCGGTCGCCGTCGGAATAGGTGCCCGAAGCCGACTGCACTGCCAGTTCGCGGATGCGCTGCAGCATGTTGCTGACTTCGCCCAGCGTGCCTTCCGCCGTTTGTGCCAGCGAAATGCCGTCATTGGCATTGCGGACCGCCTGGCTCATGCCGCGGATCGACGAGGTCATCGACGACACGATCGCCATGCCGGCGGCGTCGTCCTTGGAGCTGTTGATACGCTTGCCGGTCGACAGCCGCTCCATGGCCGTCTGCATCGTGGCGTTCGCACCGCTCGAAGCGTTGGCCGCCCGGATACTGGCAATATTGGTTCCGATAACTGTCATGTCCAATACTCCTCAAAGCTGGCGCCCCTCACTGCACCCCCCAACACGGGAGCCCGAGCCGCCACACCGAGGAACGGCAGGGTGAGGAGGGGATTAAGCAAAAAAATCGCCTCGCCCTCGCGCGCGTACGCGTAGGTGCGCCCGGACAGAGGCAGCGGAAAAAGGGCGAAAATAATTTTAAGGTTTACGGCCTGTTTACCATTTCCCCTCCAGAAAGCGGGTCCGAACAGGGGGGATCAATGGGATCGATTTTTCCGTCCGCAGCGGTGCTGCGACAGAAATATGCGCTGGTGTCCGCGCTGCGGGCGCAGGGCTTCACCGTCAAATCCTTCGAAGCCGACAAGCCGTCGGCGGGCGACCTGTTTCTGGTCGTCGAAGGCGAAACGCCGCCGATCGCGGCGCGCACGCTGATCGTCGGATCGGATTGCAACGAAGCGACACCGTTTCACGACGGCAATCCCGCGCGCGTCGGCTGGACCGCCGACAATCATGCCGTGGGCGTCGGCTTCGCCAGCGCGTTGCTGCGCGGTGCCCATGCGCCGGTCGCGTCGGACCCCGAAAGCCTGGCGCTGCTGGCGCTTGCCGAGCGCATTGCCCAGTCGGACGTCACGGTATTGATCAACGGACCCACCGGCACCGGCAAGGAAGTGATGGCCAAGGCGATCCATCAGGCTTCGCCGCGTCGCGACGGGCCGTTCATCGCAGTCAATTGCGCCGCGCTTCCCGAAACCATGCTCGAAGCGATGCTGTTCGGCCATCATAAGGGCGCGTTCACCGGCGCTTCGGCGGCGGGGCAGGGCTTTTTTCGCGCGGCAGAGGGCGGCACGCTGCTGCTCGACGAAATCGCCGAAATGCCGATCCAGCTTCAGGCCAAGCTGCTGCGCGCGCTGCAGGAACGCGAAGTCGTTCCGATCGGCGGCACGCTGCCCCAAAAAGTCGATGTGCGGGTGATCGCCTGTGCCAACCGCGACTTGCAGGAAGAGGTGGAGCAGGGCCGGTTCCGCGCCGACCTTTACTATCGCCTGTCGGTGTTCCCGCTCGCGACCAAATCGCTGGCGGAACGGCCGGGCGACGTAGTGGCGCTCGCATCGGCGATGGTGCTGCGCCACGCCGCAGGCCGCGCCACGCTGCCCTGGCTTGCCGACGACGCGATCGACGCGCTGATCGACCATGACTGGCCGGGCAATGTCCGCGAGCTGGAAAATGTCATCCAGCGGGCGATGCTGCTGACGATGGACGATGAAATCCGCGCCGAACATATCCTGTTCGACCGGCGTCCCGCCGTCTCGTCCGCGCAGCGCTTCGCGACTGACGACAAGCTGTCCAACATCGTTCAGATGTCCGAATTTCAGGCGATCCGCGAAACGCTGGCCGCGTGCAACGGCAGCCGTATCGAGACGGCGAAGCGGCTCGGCATTTCCGAGCGCACCCTGCGCTATCGCCTCGCCAAGGCGCGCGAACAGGGTGAGGATATCGACGCCATGCCGCATCGGGTGTCGGCATGAGCGGCGTCACCGGCCCGATGAGCGTCGATCGCGTCATGGCGCTGCGGGCGCAGATCGTCGAACGCAATCAGGCGCTGTCGCGCGCGCAGCAGGCGACCTCTGCGGCGCCCTCCGCACAGGCCGAAGGCCCCGCCAGCTTCACCGACGTGTTCGAAGGCGCGGTGCGCAACGTCAACAATGCGCAGGCCCGCGCCGGGGAGCTTTCCGCCGCCTATGAGCGCGGCGAGACGGTGGACATCGCCAAGGTCATGCTTGCCCGTCAGGAAGCCTCGGTAGGCTTTGAAGCGACGATGCAGGTCCGCAACAAACTCCTGTCCGCTTACAAGGACATTATGAGCATGCCGGTCTAACCTATGAGCACGCCAGCAACCCAGCCGCAGCCCGCTGCGCCCGTTCCGGCGAACCCGCTTTCGGGTTTCGCCAATCCGCTCAATCAGATGAGCAGCATGGTCAGCCCCGCGCTGATCCGGCGCAGCCTGCCGCTCATCTTCCTGGTCGGTCTTGTGATCGCGGGCGCGATGGTATGGGCAATGGTGTCTACGCCGCCGCAGCGCGTGCTGTTCACCAATCTGGCCGATGGCGATCAGGCAGCCGTCGTGCAGGCGCTCGACGCGGCCGGCATCGATTCCGGGTTCGATGGCGCCGGTTCGATCACGGTTGCCGAAAGCGAATATCACAAGGCGCGGATGCTGCTCGCCAGCCAGGATCTGCCGCATGCGGCGCCGGGCGGCTATGCCATTCTCGATCAGCTTCCGCTCGGCGCCAGCCGCGCCGTTGAAGGGGAAAGGCTGCGTCAGGCACGCGAAACCGAACTGGCGCGATCGATCACCGAACTCGATACGGTTGCCGAAGCGCGCGTCCATCTCGCCATGCCGGAGGCCTCGGTATTCGTGCGCGACCATGCCGAACCGTCGGCATCGGTGATCGTGAAATTGCAGCCGGGGCGGTCGCTTGGCGACGCTCAGGTGCGTTCGATCGTCAATCTGGTCGCGTCGTCGGTGCCGGGGATGAAGCCCGATGCAGTGACGATCGTCGATCAGCAGGGCGCCCTGCTCAGCCATGGCAGCGATGCCGACAAGGGCGGCAGTGCGGGCAATGAACGCATCGATTTCGAACGGCGCGTCGAAAACGACTATCGCGAAAAGCTGGTCCAGCTGCTGACGCCGATGCTCGGCGCGGGCAATTTCACGGCCGAAATCCAGGCCGATGTCGATCTGAACGAAAGCCAGGCGACGCGCGAAAGCTATGATCCCAGCGGCGCGCTGCGCGCCGAACAGGGCAACTGGACCGGTACGCCGGGTAACCGCAACGGTCAGGCGCCGGGCGGCATTCCGGGCGCTTTGTCGAATACGCCGCCCGCCGATGCCACGCTTACGACGCCCGAAGGGCAAGGCGGCGAACCGGGTGCGGCGGGTGCACCGGGCGCCGACCCCAACGCCGTTGTCCGTCAGACCGACAGCTTTGCGCGCACTTATGACCTCGGCAAGGAAATCTCTGTCACGCGGCAGGTGCCGGGCAGCGTCCAGCGGCTTTCGGTCGCGGTCCTGCTGCGCGAAACCGATGGCAAGCCGCGCAGCGAAGCCGAAATGAACCAGATCACCGAACTGGTGCGCGCGGCGGTGGGCTATGACCAGTCGCGCGGCGACAAGGTAACGGTCATCAGCCGCAAATTCTCTGAAGTGCCCGCGATGGAAACCGGCGCTGCCTGGTATGAAGCGGGCTGGGTGCCGCTGGTGGCGCGCCACGCAACGGCGCTGGTCATCGCGCTGCTCGTCCTGCTGCTCGGGGTGCGGCCGCTTGCAAAGGCGCTGCTCAAGAAGCGGGACGAAGGCGTCGCCCCGAACCGCCCGGCACTGGCGATGGGCGGGCATTATGGCGCGCCCGGCGAAGGCGGCGATCCCGCTGCAGTCGGTCCGCCGGTCAGCATCGAAGCGCTCGATCGCAGCGCCAGCTATGACGAGCGCGTCGGCGCGGTGCGCGGCTTTACCCGCGACAATCCGGCGCGCGCGGCGCTCGCGGTTCGCGACATGATCCGGGCAGACGGCCAATGAACGTCCAGGCCCGCCATTTCACCGGCGTCGAGCGCGCCGCAGTGCTGATGATGCTGGTCGGCGAAGAGGAAGCCGCGTCGATCCTGCAGAAGCTCGATCCCGAGGAAGTCCGTTCGCTGGGCAAGGCGATGTTCGCCGTTGCCGATGTCAGCGAAATGGAAGTCGAGCAGGTGCTCGACGATTTCGTGTACAAGGCGCGGGCGCGGACCGGCATCCGGTTCGATCCGGGTCCGCGTATCGAAGGGATGATGACCAAGGCGCTCGGTCCCGAACGCGCCGAAAGCGTGCTCGCGCGGATCATGCCGGCGCAGCAGCAATCGGGCATCGAACTGCTCGAATGGTTCGAACCCGACGAAATCGCGTCGATGATCGAAACCGAACACCCCCAGATCGCGGCGGTGCTGCTCGCCAATCTCGATCCCGATATCGCTGCCAAGGTGTTCGAAGCGCTGCCTGAGGCCGTGCAGCCGCAGATCCTGCACCGCGTCGCACGGCTGGGGCCGGTGCCGCCGGATGCGATCGAGGAATTGAAGGCGATGCTGCAGACGCGCGCAGGCGCCCGCAAGAAGCCGACTGCCGGATTGCAGCTGGGCGGTACGCGCGAAGCGGCGAAGATCCTGTCGGGCGCACGCAAGGCGACCGAGGCGCGGGTGATGCCGCGGCTTTCCAAGATCGATAAAAAGGTCGCCAAGGAAATCGAAGAGGCGATGTTCGTCTTCGACAATCTGCTCGACCTGGACGACAAGAATCTGTCGACGCTGATCCGCAGCATCGATGCCGATACCCTCGCCCGCGCGCTGAAGGGTGTCGAGGAAGACGATCGCAATCGCTTCCTGGGGTGCATGTCCAGCCGCGCCGCCGACGGCATTCGCGACGAAATGGAAGCGCGCGGCCAGATGAAGATGGCCGAAGTGCTCGAGGCGCAGAAGGTGATGATCGGCATCGCTCGCGCGCTGGTGAAGGATGGCACGATCCAGATGCCGGGCAGCGAGGACGACGAATATGTCTGACTTTGTGCCCGGCTTTGCGAGCCGCCAGGTCGCGGCGGAAGACGCGCTTGAACGTGCCTTTGCCGGAACCGGCAATGGCGGCTTTGCGCCGGGCGATGCGATGCGCATCATCGGGCGACCCGAAGCCGAGCCGGAAAACGAGCCGGTTCAGCCGCGCCATTTCAGTCCCGCCAATCCCGGCACCAACCCCACCGAGGGACGGGACCCCTTTGACGGGGAAGTGCTGCCGCCGACACCAAACGAGGTGACACCGAATCCGGCCGGATTTTCCGATCCGATCGCCGATGCGCGCGACAGGGGTTTTGCCGAAGGCCGAGCCGCCGCGATGGCGGAGGCGGCCGCCAGCCGCACGCAGGAACTGGCGCTGCTCGAACAAGTGTCGCAATCGCTGTCTGCCGGCACGCATTTCGATCGCGACCGGCTCGCCGCGCAGATCCGCCAGACCGTGCTGCACCTTGTCCGCAAGCTGGTGGGCGAACTGGGCATCGCGCCGGACATGCTGGCGTCACGGATCGAGGCGGCGGTCGACATGCTTGCCGACAGCGCCGAATCGGCGCTGCTGCGCGTGCATCCCGACGATGTCGCGCTGCTGGCCGATCGCCTGCCCAAGAATATATTTCCCGTCGGCGATCCGCATCTTGGACGCGGCAGCTTCGTCATCGAAAGCGCGTCGACGATTGTCGAGGACGGCCCCGATCTGTGGATCGAGCAGCTTGCCGACGCGATCGACCGGGTGCCGATACCGCCGTCATGCTGAACGATTTTTCCCATCAGTATCTCGAAGGGCTGAACGTCGCCGATTTCGCGCCGCGGCCCAAGGTTTCCGGGCGACTGGCGTCCTATGACGGGCTGTTGATGGAGGCCGTGGGCCTGCAATTGCCCGTCGGAACCGTCTGTGCGGTCGGTGCCGCGGGCAGCGACCGGGTCGAAGCCGAAGTGATCGGTTTCCGTTCGGGGCGGACGCTGCTGATGAACCTGGGAGGCCCCGCCGCACTGCTGCCCAATGCGCCGGTGCGTCCGATCGGCCCGCCGGGCGAAGCCGAAGTCGGCGCCGCGCTGCTGGGACGTGTGGTCGATGGCGCGGGCAAGCCGATCGACGGGCTTGGCCCGATTCGCGGCGCGGGTCGCTGGCCGCTCGCCGGCAAGCTGCAATCGCCGCTCGATCGCGGGCGCGTGCTCCGGCCGATGGATGTCGGCGTGCGTGCGATCAACGGGCTGCTGACGATCGGACAGGGCCAGCGTGTCGGCATCATGGCGGGATCGGGCGTCGGCAAATCGGTGCTGCTCGGCATGATGGTACGCGCGGCGCAGGCCGATGTCGTGGTGATCGGACTGATCGGCGAACGTAGCCGCGAAGTCGCCGACTTTCTGGAAACCAAAGTGGCGGGCGAAGCGCGCAAACGATCGGTGGTCGTCGCGGTGCCCGCCAATCATTCGCCGGTGCTGCGCATCCGCGGCGCGCTGCGTGCCACGGCGATCGCCGAGGCGTTCCGCGCCGAGGGCAGGAAAGTGCTGCTGATCATGGACAGCCTTACCCGCGTGGCGCATGCCGGGCGCGAAATCGGGCTGGCGCTGGGCGAACCGGCTTCGGCGCGCGGCTATCCGCCCAGCGCGATCGCGATGCTGCCCAGCCTGATCGAGCGGGCGGGCACCGATGTGCATAGCGGCGGATCGATCACGGCAATCTATACGGTGCTCGCCGATGGCGATGACGGCAACGATCCGGTGGTCGACAGCGCGCGCTCGATCCTCGACGGGCATATCGTGCTCAGCCGCCAGCTTGCCGAGCGCGGCGTCTATCCCGCGATCGACCTGGGCCCTTCGGTCAGCCGCGTGATGACCGATATTGCAGAGAAACCGCATATCCACGCCGCGCGCGTGCTGCGTCGCCACCTCGCCACCTATGAGGAAAATCGCGATCTGGTGCTGATGGGCGCCTATCGCGCGGGCGCCGATGCGGCGATCGACAATGCCATCGCCTGCCATCCGGCGATCATGGAATATATCCGCCAGGACGCCGATACGAGTGTGTCGCTCGACGAGGCGATTGCCGAGCTGACCGGCGTGTTCGGCGATGGCTGACGCCAGGGCGCGGCGGCTCGACCGGTTGCATCGCGTCCGGTCGCTGCAACTGCATCAGGTGCGCGCCGAGGAAGCCGAGGCGCGGATGCGCGTCGCCGACGAAATGGCGATGCGCGAACGCATAACGAAATTGTCGCACAATGTCGCGCCGACGCCCGCGCCTGCGCCGATCGCTGCGACCAGCCTGATCGCAGCGGCGCATTTCCGCGAGCGGCTGCACCGCACCGCCGAAGCGTCCGACAAGCGGATCGAACAGGCCGAGCAGGGGCTCGATGCCGCGCGAGTTGCGACGCGCGAGGCGAAGCGCGATCAGAATGCCGTCGAAAAACTGATCGCCCGCGAAGAGGCCGATGCGGCACTGCGCGCGCTACGCGAGCTGGAGAAGTTGCCGCCAATCCGGCGAAAACGGCACGATCCTTGCTGAGTATCCGGTGACGTGCAGTCACTGGGAGTTTCAGAGTGCAGATTTCCGCGATCTCGGTTGCCGGTCCGACCAGCGTCAGGCCCGAAGCCGCGCCGCTTTCGGCCGGATCGAGCGGATTTGCGATCGCGCTCGCCGATGTTCGCACCGATCGCGCACCAGACGGCAAGCTTGCCGGGCATGAACGGCAGGCGATTGCCGGAAGCGGCAAGAATTTGCCGGTTGCCGCCGGGGCGGATGATGAGGCGGCAGAGGATGGTGCGGAAGACGTGCTGTTCGGCTGGATGCCGGGCGTCGCTCCGCAGCCGGATGACGGCGGCGCGGCGGCGAATGCGACCGCCGATCGCCCCGCGCCGGTCCTGCCGCGCCCGCCGCTCTCGCCCGGATTGCCGGGCGGCGCGGACGCGGGCTCGGCAGACGCGGCGACAGCGCCGCAAACCGCCCCGGCGCAGACCGGAGGCATAGAGGTTTCGAACAGTGCCTCGCGCACTGCTGCGGCGCCGCTTCCACCGTTCGGGGGGACGGTTGGAAGCGGCCCGCAGGGAGACGCGAAGGCTGATGGCGTCGTGGCACCGGCGTCGAATGCGCCGCCCACGAGCGGTGCGACCGTGCAACCGGCGGTACAGGCAGTGCCGAATGGCGCGCCGTCATCCGCCGTCGCTCCGGTGCAGGCAGAGGGTGCGCCTTCCGCGATCCAGACCGCCGGAGCGCCGAACATTGCGCTAGCCGCCGCATTGCCCTTGCCCGCCAATCCGCTGGTGCGCGACATCATGCCGCGCGCGGTGATCGGCGACTGGGCGCTGGAGGACCGCCGTGCCCCGGGCGCCGTCACGGGAGGGCTGGAGGCGCTGATCGCCGGCGGGGCTGGGGCAGCCGGCGATGTTCGTGCCGTCGCCGCCGCTGCGGGGGGCAGCGAGGCGCAGCTCGACATGACCGGCGATGGCTGGGTTGAGGACATGATCGACCATATCGACGTGCTGCGCGACGCCGGCGGCGGGCGCGTCGCCCGGCTGCGGCTGACGCCCGATGCGCTGGGGCGGATCGATATCTCGGTCCATCGCCAGGGCGATTCGACGCATGTCCGGATCGACGCGCACGAACATGCCGCGCGGGCGATGATCGCGGACGCGGCGCCGCGCCTCACCGAACTTGCCGAAGCGCGTGGCATTCGCCTGTCCCAGACACTGGCCGATGCGGGCCAGTCGGGGATGGGCCAGTCGGGCGCGGGCACGGCCGGGGGCGAGCAGCGCCCCGCCGCCCAGGCGCAGCCGATCCTGTCCGACGCGCCGGCCGCCGCGCGCGCCGGGGACACTGCCGAAGACATTCTTACTGACCGTATTGCCTGATCATCCGGGAGCCGAAGATGAGCGACGAAACGACCGAAGGTGCCAAGCCCAAGAAGAAAAAGGGCGGATTGATGAAAATGCTGCTGATGATCGTCGGGCTGCTTGTCCTGGTCTGCGGCGGCGTGGGCGGCGGCCTGTATGCCGCGCAGGCCGGATGGCTGGGCGGCGGCGGCGATCATGCCGCAAAGGTCGATGAGCCCGGCCTCGTCCCCAAATCCGAGCAGAAGCGCGCGGGTGAAGAAGGCGGCGGCGGCCATGGTGAGGAAGGCGGCGAAAGCCATGAAGGCACGCCGACGCCGGAGGGCGAGGGCGGCGAGCAATATGCCTCCAACTATTACACGCTCGAAAAGGAATTCACCTCCAACCTTCAGAACAGCGTGCATTTCATCCAGGTGGGGCTGGCCGTCGCGACGCATTATGACGACCGCGTGATCCAGAACCTGCGCACGCACGAAATTGCCGTGCGGTCGGCGGTGCTGATGACGCTCAGCGAAACCACCGAGGAACAGGTGTTCACGGTCGAAGGCAAGCGCCAGCTTCAGAAGCGTCTGGTTGATGCCGTCAACGACGTGCTGAAACAAAAAGAGGGTTTTGGGGGGATTGGTAACGTCTACTTTACCAATTTCATTGTTCAGTGAACGGGCATGGTTAACGCCCTTTCAGAAACGCAGGCGCCCGAACGGCGCGAACGCCCCCGGGTCGGAGCGGATCACGCCCCGGCGCTGGGTGCGTCGCCGCTCAATCCGTTCGGCGATCTGGTAACGCTCCAGCATCTGTCGGCGCGGCTCGCCAAGGGGCTGAAGCCGATGCTCGAAGCGATGATGCGGCGCGAGCTGCGCTGCTGGGCCGAACCTTTGGTCGTGCAACGTTTTTCCGATTACCGCGCCGAACGCGGCGATGGGCTGACCGCATGGCAGCCGCTGGCGATGGAGCCGGGGCGTGCACGCGCGCTGATCGTGCTCGATGGCAAGCTGGTGCTCGAAATGCTCGATGCGTTCTTCGGGGGCGACGGCGAAGCGCCGTCGCCGATGCCGGCGGAATTCACGACATCCGCCGAAACCATGGTCTCCCGGATCGCGCGCGGCATGATCGCGCCGTTGCGCACCGCATGGGAGCCGGTTTCCAAGATCGATTTCGCCGAAGTGTCCGACGCGAGCTGCGCCTCCGCCCCCGATCTGGGCGACGCGCCGATGGTGGTGACGCGCTTCGGTTTCGCGGCGGGCGATGCGGCGCCGGCGTTCTTTGACCTCGTCTATCCGGTCGCGGGGCTGAAGCCGCATGGCGCGAAACTGACTGCGAAGGTCCGTTCGTCGCAGACCGATGTCGAGCCGCAATGGCGCACCGAGCTTACCCGCGCGGTCATGTCGGTGAAGCTGCCGGTCCGATCGGTGCTTGCCGAGCCGACGATCACGCTGGGCCGGCTGATGGAGCTCAGGATCGGCGACATCATACCGATCGAATTCGGCCCCGAAGTGCCGGTGATGGTCGGCGACCGCCGGCTGGGCACCGGTCAGGTGGGCACTGCCAATGGATTTGCCGCCGTCCGCCTGACGGCGATCGAGCAATTTGAAGAGGGGGATTTCCAATGAACGACATGACCGGCGGATTTCCGGTCGACGCGGCGCTGGCGGCCAATTTCCGGCTGCTGCAGGACGTCGGCGTCAAGCTCACCGTCGAGATCGGGTCGACCAGCCTGTCGCTGCGCGAATTGCTCGCGCTGGGCGAGGAGAGCGTCATCGAACTCGACCGCGAAGCCAATGAGCTGCTCGACGTCTTCGTCAACGGCACGCTGGTCGGCCGCGGCGAAGTGGTGACGGTGGGCGAAAAGTTCGGCGTGCGGATGACTGAGCTGGTCAACCCGGAGAAGCGAGTCGCCAACGCATGATGTGGGCCTATGTCCTGAAGCTGGTCATCCTGCTGCCGCTCGTCTGCGGCCTGCTGATCGGCTGCCTCTATCTCTGGCGCAAGCTGGAGGGGCGGCTGCCGCGCGCGCAGGGCGAGCGGATGATCCAGGTGAAGGAAACGATGATGGTGTCGCCGGGGGTCCGGCTCGCCGTGGTCGATTTTGAAGGGCGCCGCCTGCTCGTGTCGGTCGCGCGCTCCGGCGTGACTCTGGTCGATCGGGGCGAGGGATGATTGCCGCTACGCCCCGTCGCTCCTGCAACGGCAGGAGCCTGTTTCTCTCGCATGTCGCGCAGCGGCTGACACTGGTAGCTCGGCCAGTTTGCCGCGCCGTTTTGCGCTACGCCACAGTCATGGGCCCCTGCCTTCGCAGGGGCGACGTATGGTTGCTGGTCGCGGCACTTCTGGCGGTGATGCTGTGTGCCGTGCCCGCGATGGCGCAGGGGGCGCCGCTGCCGGCTCCCGCGACGCCGGGTGTGGGCGATGCACTCGACCGCGCACTGGGCGATCTGGGCGGCAATGATGCACCGCTCAGCCTGTCGCTTCAGGTCCTCATCATCATGGGCCTGCTCACGATCCTGCCGGGCATTATCCTGATGATGACCAGCTTCACCCGGATCGTGATCGTGCTGGCGATCCTGCGTCAGGCGCTGGGCCTGCAGCAGACGCCGCCCAATCAGGTGCTGATCGGGCTTGCGCTGTTCCTGAGCTTTTTCGTGATGGCGCCGGTGGTCAATCAGGCGAATACGACTGCGATCCAGCCCTATGCCGCCGGACAGATCAGCTCGACCGAGATGATTTCGGGCGTCGGCAAGTCGCTCCACGCCTTCATGCTCAAGCAGACGCGCGTCAAGGACGTCACCATGTTCGCCGACATGGCCAAGACCGGGCCGATCGCGAAGCCGGAGGACACGCCCTTTTCGGTGCTGCTGCCCGCATTCGTGACGAGCGAGCTCAAGACCGCGTTTCAGATCGGGTTCCTCGTCTTCCTGCCCTTCATCGTCATCGATCTGGTCGTTGCGACCGTGCTGATGAGCCTGGGCATGATGATGATGTCGCCGACGATCATTTCGCTGCCCTTCAAGCTGCTCCTCTTCGTCCTGGTCGACGGATGGGCGCTGACGATGGGGTCGCTCGCT
>PAOI01000003.1 GCA_002707985.1 Sphingomonas sp.
TCAATACCGATAGTGATCGGGTTTGAAGGGGCCTTCGACGGGGACGCCGATATAGGCGGCCTGTTTGGGGCTGAGGGTGGTGAGTTTGACGCCGAGCTTGTCGAGGTGGAGCGCGGCGACCTTTTCGTCGAGATGCTTGGGCAGGACATAGACGTCGTTCTTGTACTCGTCCGACTTGGTCCACAGCTCGATCTGCGCCAGCGTCTGGTTGGTGAAGCTCGAGCTCATCACGAAGCTGGGGTGGCCCGTCGCGCAGCCCAGATTGACCAGGCGCCCCTTGGCCAGCACGATGATCTTGTTGCCTTCGGGGAACTCGACCTCGTCGACCTGCGGCTTGATCTCGGTCCATTTATAGTTGCTGAGGCCCGAAATCTGGATCTCGCTGTCGAAATGGCCGATGTTGCACACGATCGCCATGTTCTTCATCGCCTTCATGTGATCGGCAGTGATCACATCGGCGTTGCCGGTGGCAGTGACGAAGATGTCGGCGCGCTTTACCGCATCTTCCATCGTCACGACCTCATAGCCTTCCATCGCCGCCTGCAGCGCGCAGATCGGATCGATTTCGGTGACGAGCACGCGCGCGCCGCCGTTGCGAAGGCTGTCGGCCGAACCCTTGCCGACGTCGCCAAAGCCCGCGACGACCGCGACCTTGCCCGCCAGCATCACGTCGGTCGCGCGACGGATCGCGTCGACCAGCGATTCCTTGCAGCCATAAAGATTGTCGAACTTCGACTTGGTCACGCTGTCATTGACGTTGATCGCCGGGAAGGGAAGCTTGCCTGCCTTCGACAGGTGATAGAGGCGGTGGACGCCCGTGGTCGTCTCTTCGCTGACGCCCTTGATGTTCTTCACCGTCTGGGTGAGGTAGCCCGGCTTCTTCGCAATGAACGCCTTGAGCGCCCGCTGCATCTCCACTTCTTCCTCATTCTCCGGCTCGGGCAGGCTCTCGCCCGCTTCGACCCGCGCGCCCCACAGCGCGAACATCGTCGCGTCGCCGCCATCGTCGAGGATCATGTTGCAGGTCTCGTCCCCCCAATCGAAGATCGAGCCGACATAGTCCCAATATTCGGCGATGCTCTCGCCCTTCACCGCGAACACCGGAACGCCCGTCTCGGCAATCGCGGCGGCGGCATGATCCTGCGTCGAGAAGATGTTGCACGTCGCCCAGCGCACGCTCGCGCCCAGCGCCGTCAGCGTCTCGATCAGCACCGCGGTCTGGATCGTCATGTGCAGCGATCCGGTGATCCGCGCGCCCTTCAGCGGCTGCGCAGCGCCATATTCCTCGCGCAACGCCATCAGACCGGGCATCTCGGTCTCGGCAATCTCAATCTCCTTGCGTCCCCATGGCGCAAGCGAAATGTCCTTGATTACGCAATCCTTCGGTTCTGCGACGGTGGCCACGCGATAATCTCCTGAAGACGAATGAAAGCTTGCCGCAAAGCGCTGCGGCCCAATGCTGGTCACGTAGAGGCTCGCGACCGCGATTGCAAATCGAATATAAAGATTTCTTTATATCTCGGTGGACTGGAGCCGCCGTGTCAGTCACCTCAAGGCTTGCATTCCCGCCGTGGAAGCTGGGATGATCGAACAGATCGGAAGCAGACAAAGATGCTCCGCAGAGAGGTGCCCATGATCCGACATCGCATTCTGACGGCGATAGCATTCGCCCTTGCCGTGCCCGCCCCCACGGTCGCGCAGGACGACAGCACGTTGCGGCAGGACCGGCTCGCACCCGGCTTCGTCGCCGAAACATGGAACGCAAACGGCTATGCCACCGGCTTTGCCGAGCCCAATCCCTGGGGCGAATATACTGCCTATCTGATGGCGACCGATGCGGACGGGCGGCGCAGCTGGCGGATCGAGCAATATCTGCCGAACCCCGGCACCGATTTCCGTCAGGGTTCGACCATGTATCTGGTCGAAGGTGATACGCGCGCGCTGCTGATCGACACGGCGCAGCCTTCGCAAAATCCGGACGATCACAGCCTGAAGGCACTGGTCCGTACGCTGCTGGGCCATGAAAATGACGGTTCGGTGCGGCGCGAGCCACTCGATTTCGCCGTCGCCAACACGCATGGCCATGGCGATCATATCGGCGAAAACCGGCAGTTCGGCGATCACACCATTTACTATATGTCCGGCGACTGGCCCGCCGGGGCTCCGGGCAATTATGTGCCGGTGAAGGAGGGCGGCGGACCGACTCCGCATGGTGATGCAATGGGCAGCATCGATCTGGGCGGACGCGTGCTGCGCGTGATCGACATGCCGCCGCACACGACGGGATCGGTCGGATATCTCGACGTCGCGCACAATATGTTCTTCACCGGTGATGCCGTCGGATCGGGCTATGTCTGGCTGCACTGGGCGAGCGTCGCCGAATATGCCGCGACCATGGACCGGATCGCCGCGCTGACCGACGGCATGACCGACCTGGCCGTCCTGCCGGCGCATTTCTATCAGATCGCTGCCGATCATCGGCGTTTCGGACCGCTTGGCCACGAATATCTGCTCGATCAGCGAGCAACCGCGCATGGCGTTCTCGACGGGACGATCGAAGGCGAGCCCTATTATGTCGTCGGGCCGGGCGCGGTCTGGGCGGGGACCGGGTCGGCGCGGATGACCTATTCGCTCGCACGGCTCGATCCCGAAACCGGCGCCAATTATCGCGCCATCGCGATTCCGGGAGCCATGGCAGCGGCGGGTCAACGAACCGACCCGCGTTATGCGCCGTTATTTGCGATGCACACGCCGCTGTTCCTGATCCGGAGCCGGCAGGGCCGGACGCTGTATCTCCTCGTCGGATCGCATGCGGCGCTGCTGATCGGGACGGGACTGGGCGCACCGGGCCTTGCCGACATGGTCGAACCGTTGAAAGGCAATGTCCCGCTCGAAGTCGCGCTCCTGTCGGACCATCCTGCGCAGACCGGCGGGCTGGCGCAGCTGTCGCCCGCAGCAACGCACCGGTTGCGGGGAGGCGAAACGATCGCGCTGGGTAACGCGCCCGACGGCACGCCGATCACACTCACCGCGATCCCGGTCGATTCCGGCAGCGTCGCGCTGTTTTCACGCAGCGACCGAACGCTTTTCATCGACGATGACGAAGCACCCGCAGGCGCAAACGGCAAATATGATCTGATCTACAGCAGGCGCAGCAGCGAATGGATGGTTGCGCCGCATTAGCCGCGCGGGATCACGCCGTGCCGGTATCGTTCGCCAGCAAGCGCGGATCGATTCCCGCCTGACGGAATCCCCGTGTCCAGCGGTCCGCGACGCTTACGTCATAGATCAGGTCGACATCGCCCGGCGTGCTGAACCAGCCGTGGCGCGTCATTTCCTCGTCAAGCTGCCCTTCGCCCCACCCGGCATAGCCGAGCGCGACAAGCCAGCGGCTCGGGCCCTTCTCCTCGGCAATCGCCCGTAGCACATCGATCGTTCCCGATAGCGCCCAGCGCCCGGCGACATCGATCGTGTCCGGGCCGCCCCAATCGGTCGAATGCAACACGAACCCGCGGCGCGGCTCGACCGGGCCGCCGAAATGGACCGGCCCGTCGGGAACATTTCCCGGGTCGATGTCGAACTGGCCCAGCAAGTCGTGAAGCCCAAGCCCCTCGATCGTGTCGCCGATGCCGATTCCCAGTGCGCCGTCATCGTCATGCGCGCACACTGCGATGACCGCGCGATCGAAGCGGGGATCGCCGATCCCCGGCATCGCGAGCAGAAACTGGCCCGTCAGGAAGGAAGAACTCTCCATCTGAAAGCCAGCATAGCCTGCCTCTATTCGCTTCGCCACCGGTTGAAATCGCGTATCGTCGTCCCGATTGAAGCGAGGTGCCGCCGTTACGCGGTCGATCAGGAGGAGAGTTTCATGACCATCACAGTCGGTGATCGCATTCCGCAGACCAAATTCGTCAAGATGACCGAACAGGGCCCGGAGCAGGTCGAATCGGACGATTATTTCAAGGGCCGCAAGGTCGCGCTGTTTTCGGTGCCCGGCGCCTTTACCCCGACCTGTTCGGCCAAACATCTGCCCGGCTTTATCGAAAAGGAAAGCGAGCTGAAGGCCAAGGGCGTCGATGAGATCGCCTGCACCGCCGTCAACGACGCATTCGTGATGGGCGCATGGAGCAAGGCCGCCGGCGCGGACGACAAGGTGACGATGCTTGCCGACGGCAACGGCAATTTCGCGCATGCAGTCGGGCTGGAAATGGACGGATCTGCATTCGGCATGGGCACGCGTGGCCAGCGTTTCTCGATGCTGGTCAATGACGGGGTCGTCGAGCAGCTGAATGTCGAAATGCCGGGCGAGTTCCGCGTGAGCTCGGCCGAACATATGCTCGAACAGATGTAATTTATTGATGTGCCGGAGCTTTATACGCTCCGGCACATCAAATAACGGCGCGATGCAATGGAACCGGCGGTCGCTGACCGAGTTGAAATCCCATTGAGCAATCGGAGGATTTCCCATGGTCACTGATACCGCCGAACTTCCGCCCCAAACCAATGACGCGACTGCTGACAAGACCGGTGAAACTGCGTCCGAAAAGGCAAGCGCTTTCGTCGCCAGCGCCCGCGAAAAGGCTGGCGAAGCATTCGACACCACGGTTGATACCGTCAAGAAAAACCCCGTGACCGCCGCCGCGATCGCGACCGGTGCCGTAGCCGCCGTTGCAGGCGCGCTGTTTGGCGCGACCAAGCTGCGCAAAAGCGAAGGCGATACCGGCTCGACGGCGAAGAAGGCCAAGACAAAGGCCAGCTGAACCATCGAAAAGCGACGATTGCTTGCAAGCAGCGCTGTCGCGCTATAGCGGCAGAGGATGACAAAGGCTGCTGAGATCGTCGCCGAACTGGATCGGCTCTACACCGCCTCCGTGGGGAGGCTTCGCGATGCCCTTGATCGGTATCTTACCGATGGCACGCCGCCTCCCGCATCCGCCCGGACGGATGGCTCTTTCGCATATCCCGAGATTCGGGTTCGCTATGGTGGCGGGCTGGAGCGGCCCGCCCCGCCCCGCTCCTTCGGGCGGCTGGTAACCGCCGGCGAATATCATGCGAGTGTAACCAAGCCCGCCATGTTCGCCGAATATCTGTGCGAACAGCTGACGTTCCTGATCGAGGATTACGACGTCGAAGTCGATGCGGTCCCCGGGCGGCAGGAAATCCCCTTTCCCTATGTACTCGATCCCGGCCACGCGCTGAGCCTCGACGAGGTATCGGCGGCCGAGCTGGCGCATCATTTTCCAGCGACGGAACTGGCGCATATCGGCGACGAAATCGCCGATGGCGTGTGGGAGGAAACCAAGGGGTCGCGCCCGCTCGCGCTGTTCGACGGGCTGCGCACGGATTTCTCGCTCGCCCGGCTGCGCCACTATACCGGCACGCCGCCCGAGCATGTCCAGCGCTACATCCTGTTCACCAACTATCACCGCTATGTCGACGAATTCGTCCAATGGTCGGTGCGGCAGTTGAACGAGGGCGGACGGTTCACGCAGTTTTCCGCCGCAGGCGGTGTCGTGATCAACCCGGGCGATGATCCATCGCAGCTGATCAACGACAGCGCGTGGCGCAAGCATCAGATGCCGGCCTATCACCTGATGGCGCCCAACGGTTCGGGCGTCACCCTGGTCAATATCGGCGTCGGCCCGTCCAACGCCAAGACGATCTGCGATCACCTGGCGGTGCTGCGGCCCGAAGCATGGTTGATGATCGGCCATTGCGGCGGCCTGCGCCCCAGCCAGCGGATCGGCGACTATGTGCTCGCGCATGCCTATCTGCGCGACGATCATGTCCTCGACGATGTGCTGCCGCCCGAAATTCCGGTCCCCGCGATCGCCGAAGTGCAGCTTGCGATGGCGCGCGCTGCGGAAACCATCTCGGGCCAGTCCGGCGACGAGCTCAAGCGGCGGCTGCGCACCGGCACCATCGTCACCACCGACGATCGCAACTGGGAACTGCGCTTCTCGCAAAGCGCGTTGCGCTTCTCACTCAGCCGCGCGGTCGGCATCGACATGGAATCGGCCACGATCGCCGCACAGGGCCTGCGCTTCCGCGTTCCTTATGGCACGTTACTGTGCGTGTCGGACAAGCCGCTCCATGGCGAGCTCAAGCTGCCCGGTCAGGCCAATCGCTTCTACGAGCGCGCGATCAACGAGCATCTGCGGATCGGCCTGCAGGCGGTCGATGAGCTGCGCAAGGAAGGCGCCAAGCTCCACAGCCGCAAGCTGCGCGCGTTCAACGAACCGCCGTTCCGATAAGCATAACGCGCCGAATATCGGTTTGTGCTGAGAGTGTCGAAACACCGTTCTTCTTCCGCCATTGCGGCGGAAGAAGAACAGCAGTTCGACAAGCTCAGTGCGAACGGCAGGACTCAGTCGGCCTGTGGCATGACGTCGTCCTGATGGTCGGGAAGATTCCGGGCGCTTACCAGCCCGCCTCATACCCCGCATTCTGCTCGTCGAGCCATGCTTTCAGCGGCGCGAAATATTCCATCATCGCCGCGCCCGAAATCTCGCGGCTGCCGGTGAATGCTTCGAGCGCTTCGGGCCAGGGTTTTGACATGCCCATTTTGAGCATCGCGTCGAGCCGTTCGCCCACTTCCTTGTTTCCAAAGAAGGAACAGCGGTGCAGCGGCCCGGTCCAGCCGGCCTGTTCGCATGCCGCCTTGTAGAACTGGAACTGAAGGAGCCGCGCAAGGAAGTAGCGCATATAAGGCACGCTTCCGGCGATATGATATTTGCCGCCGGCATCGAACCGGGTTTCGTCGCGCTCCACCGGCGGCACGATCCCCTGATATTGCAGCCGCATCGCGTCCCAGGACGCCTGATAGTTTTCCGGCTGTATATCGCCCGAAAACACGTCCCAGCGCCATTTGTCGATCAGCAGACCAAAGGGCAGGAACGCCACCTTGTCCATCGCCTGACGCAGCAGCAGGCCGGTATCCTTGTCCGCGCTCGGCACCTGGCTCTGATCGAGCAGGCCGATCTGCACCAGATATTCGGGCGTGATCGACAGCGCGACGAAATCGCCGATCGCTTCGTGGAAGCCGTCATTGGCGCCGCCGCGATAGAGCAACGGCTGATCCTGATAGGCACGCTGATAATAATTGTGCCCCAGCTCGTGGTGGATCGTGACGAAATCGTCCGAATTCACCTTGATGCACATCTTGATGCGCACATCGTCCTTGTCGTCCAGATCCCAGGCCGATGCGTGGCACAGCACTTCGCGGTCGGCGGGCTTGAGGAACATCGAGCGTTCCCAGAACGTATCGGGCAACGGCGCGAAACCCAGCGAGCTGTAGAAGTTCTCGCCGGTGCGGACCATTTTGAGCGCGTCATAATCCTGCGCCTGCAGCAGATCGCCGATATCGAAGCCGAGGTCGCCCGAGCCCTCCGGCGCAACGATGTCATAGATATTGCCCCATTCCTGCGCCCACATATTGCCGAGCAGGTCGGCGCGGATCGGGCCGGTCGCGGACTGGACGGAATCGCCGTATTTCTCGTTGAGCTTGTGCCGAACATAGGTGTGCAGCGCGATGTAGAGCGGCTTCACTTCGTCCCACAGCCCGTCGACCATCTGCGCGAATTCGTCGGGCGGCATGTCATAGCCCGAGCGCCACATCGCGCCGACATCGGAAAAGCCGAGCTCGCTCGCGCCCTGATTGGCGATATCGACCACCTGCTGATAATCGCCGCGCATCGGCGCACCGACATTGTCGTTCCAGCTGGTCCACATTTCCTTGAGCGCCGCCGGGTCGCGCTCGGTGCCCATCGCCGCTTCGATATCGCTGCCGCTGATCGGCTGGCCGTGCAGCGTGCCCCTGCCCCGCGCGTAAAGCGAACTCATCCGCGTCGAAAGATCGGACAGCGTCGCCGCCGCACCATCACGCGTGGGTGCCGGCAGCGTGATCGCGCTGCGCAATATGTCGAGCATCCGGATCTGATCGTCCGACAGCCCTTCGATCGCGCGATATTTCGCNGCTTCGAGCGCGAAGCGCACCGACATGCGCGTCCCTTCNGCCTGGCTTTCNGANGCCAGCGCGTCGGTATCCTGCGTGATATANGTCGCNTTCACCCATGCGATGCGCGCGGCGGTAAGGTTGAACGCGGCATATTCGCGCTGAACCTTGTCGAGAAAGGCNGCNGCGTCTGCCGNGGTCAGCGTTTCTGCCGTTGCAGTTGCNGGGGTGGNCGTGGCGCCGGTGGNACCATGGTCCTGCGCCACCGCAGGCGTGATGACGAGTGATGCGATCGCGATCAGCGACGTGCCGGTTCTGAACATGAGCGATACCCTGTCTGGGGGAAAGATNCGCACAGACTGCGCAAAGCCCCCAACCGGGTCAAGCGGCGAGGAAATNCGCGATTGCCGCGCCGAATTCGGGCTTCACGATGGCGCTCATATGATTGCCGGGCACTTCGGCATAGCGNGCNTCGGGCAGCGNNTCGGCCAGTTCCTGCGCACTGCCNTTGTCGCGATCTTCTTCGCCGCAAACGACCAGTGTCGGCTGCGTGATCCCGATCAGTTCTTCCGCTGCGGTATCGACAAAGGTGTCGACGATATGGATCAGCGCCTCCGGATCGCCACCGGTCGTCTTCAAAAATGCCTCGGCCATCCATTCGGGTGAACCGCGTTCATGCTTGCCGAAATTGGCGAGGATGTTNCGAAAATGCCNNCCGCGGCGATGGGTATCGATAATCCCGTCNAGCCCCATGCCGCCCAGAACGACGCGACGCGGCGATGCCCCGCCCGCCACCAGCATCCGCACGGTCGTCCGCGCNCCAAGCGAATAGCCGCCCAGATCATAATCGGTCAGGCCCAGATGNGCGATCAGGGCAANNTTGTCCTGCATCAGCGCATCGGGNGGATAGGCGCCNGCNTCGTGCGGCGCGGCACTGGCGCCATGCGCGCGCAGTTCGGGCATGATCACGCGAAAGCCCTTTTCCGCCACCGTCTGCGCATGCCCATAGCGGACCCAGTTGGTCCAGGCGTTCGAGAAGAGCCCGTGGATCAGAATAACCGGCCGCCCCTTCCCCATTTCGCGCCATGCGATCGACTGGCCGTCGAAGCTGGAAAAATATTGCGGCTCGGGAAGCGTCTCGGTCACGGAACCTCGGAAGCGTTGAGGGATTAGGGCCAATCGGGCTGGCGCAATCGTACCGGGATCGCCGTTCCAAGTCGAGCTTTTGCGTCGGTTTTGGCGNCAAATGCTGCACCGCAAAAAATAATTTCGGTTGCGACTAGAAATTCATATGCATGCTTATTATATGCNCCGCATGGCAGAGACTCTGGGCTTCATGGTCAAGGATATTTCGCGGCTGATGCGGCGCCGTTTCGACGCGCGCGCCCGCGAAATCGGCGTGACCCGCGCTCAGTGGCACACGATGTTCGTCGTGCTGCGCAACGAAGGCATCAATCAGGGCGGCCTTGCCGAACAGATGGAAATCGAGCCGATCACCGCNTGCCGGATGATCGATCGGCTTGAGGACGCGGGGCTGCTCGAACGCCGCCATGACCCCGATGATCGCCGCGTGCGCCGCATCTATCTGACCGAGGCGGCNCGACCGCTGATCGATCAGCTGGAAATCATCGGNGCCGAAGTCACAGAGAACGCGCTTGCAGGCCTTTCGCCGGACGAACGCGAAAAGCTGAGCGAGATACTGGGCAAGATCCGCAGCAATCTCGCACCGAACGATAGCGAAGAGAGAGCTCATGGCTGACGCCGANCCCAAGATTGAAATGCGCGAGATGGANGTGAACGNCNCCGAAGCCGAAACTCCCGAAGCNGANNCCNCGCCNNCNGCNAAGCGNANCTGGCTGCGCCCGATCCTGATGTTCGGCGTACCGGTTCTGGTNGCGCTGGTGATCGGCTATTTCTGGCTGACTTCGGGCCGCTATGTCTCCACCGACAACGCCTATATCTCNCAGGACAAGGTGTCGGTNTCCGCCGAAGTGGCGGGCCGCATCGTCGATGTGCAGGTGAAGGAAAATCAGACGGTCAAGCAGGGCGACCTGCTCTTCCGCATCGATCCCGAGCCCTATCGTATCGCAGTGCAGCAGGCCAATGCCGCCATCGCCGACGCCCAGGTNGATCTGGAAACGCTTCGCACCAGCTATGCNGGCACGTCCGCCGATATCGAAGCGGCGCGCGATCAGATTCAGGCCGCTCAGCAGGATTATGATCGCCAGGCCGAGTTGATGCGGCGCGGATTCACGACGCGTGCGCGGCTGGAATCCTCCGAACACGCGCTCGAACAGGCACGCGCGGCATTGCAGCGCGCGCAGGCTGCCGCAGCCGAGGCCCGGTCGAAGCTATCCACCGGTGCCGCTGTTCCGGGCGAAAACCCCGCAATCGCCGCCGCCCGCGTCCAGCGCGAACAGGCGCAGCTCAATCTGAGCCGCACCGAAGTCCGCTCGCCGGTCGATGGCGTCGTCAGCCAGACCGACCGGCTTCAGGTCGGGCAGCAGATGATGACGGGCTTGCCCGCCGTCACCATCGTCGCCAACGGACTTTCTTGGGTCGAGGCGAATTTCAAGGAAACCGATCTCGATCACATGTGCGTCGGCCAGCCCGCAGTAGTGACGGTCGACGCCTATTCGGGGCTTCGCCTGCGCGGTCACGTCGCGTCGATCGGCGCCGGCACGGGATCCGAATTCTCGCTGCTCCCGGCGCAGAATGCCAATGGCAACTGGGTGAAAGTGACGCAGCGCGTGCCCGTGCGGATCGCAATCGACGAAGCAAGCCCGCGCCCGCTGATCGCCGGTATCTCGGCAAATGTACGAGTAGATATTCGTGGCAACTGCCAGCGGTAAAGCATCCGGCGCGCGCGGAAGCGCAGCGCCCAGGCCAGCCGATCACGAAGGTCAGGCAGCGCTCCCCGTCACCAACCGGGGGTTGCTGACTCTCGGCGTCATGATGGCGACGCTGATGCAGATCCTCGACACGACGATCGCGAACGTCGCGCTTCCTCATATGGAATCGGCGCTCAACGCCACTGCCGACACCATCACCTGGGTCCTGACCAGCTATATCGTCGCGACCGCCATCGCGATCCCGATTACCGGCTGGCTGGCTGATCGGGTGGGATCGCGCAACCTGTTCCTGATCGCAGTGGTGGGCTTCGTCGCGTCGTCCGCCTTGTGCGGCATGGCGACCAGCCTGACCGAAATGGTCGCGTTTCGTGCGCTGCAGGGCATCTCGGCAGCCTTCATCAATCCGCTCAGCCAGACGGTGATGCTCGACATCAACCCGCCGGAGAAACAGGCACGTGCCATGTCGATCTGGGGCATGGGTATCATGGTCGGGCCCATTTTGGGCCCGGTGCTCGGCGGCTGGCTGACCGAGAATTTCAACTGGCGCTGGGTGTTTTACGTCAACTTGCCCGTCGGCATCGTGACGTTCCTGATCCTGTGGCTGCTGCTCCCGTCGCGGCCAAAGCGGCAGCGATCGTTCGATCTGTTTGGTTTTTCGATGCTCGCGCTGGGCGTCTCCGCGCTTCAGCTGATGCTCGATCGCGGGCAGCAGCAGGACTGGTTCTCATCGCCGGAAATCGTGATCGAGGCGCTGACTGCCTTCACGGCGCTGTGGATTTTCGTCGTCCATATGGCGCTCGGCAAGAATCCGATGTTCGAGCGCGGCCTGTGGAAGAACCGCAATCTGGTGACCGCAATCGCCTTCATGCAGGTGATCGGCGTGGTGATGATGGCGGTGATGGCGCTGCTGCCGCCGATGCTTCAGAACCTCTACGGCTATTCGGTGCTCGATACCGGCATCCTGCTGATGCCGCGCGGTATCGGCGTGCTGCTGACCATGGTCGTATCGGCGCAGCTTACGCAGCGCGGTGTCGATCTGCGCTGGGTGGTCGGGATCGGCCTGGCGATCGCGGCGGTGTCGCTATGGGATATGACGCACTGGTCGCTCGACATGGGATCGCATCTGATCATCGTGTCGGGCCTGATCCAGGGGCTCGGTCTGGGTCTGGTGTTCATGCCGCTCAACAATCTGGCGTTCGCGACCCTGCCCGCTGAATATCGCACAGAAGGGGCCAGCCTGCTCAATCTGTCGCGCAGCGTCGGCGCGTCGATCGGCATTTCGCTGGTCACGACCATGCTCGCGCGCAACATGCAGGTGAGCCATGCCGATCTGGCGCAGTTCATCAACCCGCAGTCGCTCGACAGCTTCGATCCTTCGATGCTCGAAACCTTCGGCAGCATGGGCTCTGCAGTCATGGGCATGGTCAATGCCGAAGTGACGCGCCAGGCGGCGATGATTGCCTATCTCAACGATTTCTGGGCGATGATGATCATCACCGCAGTGTCGATTCCGCTGGTGCTGCTGCTTCAAAAGCCGGGCAAGCCGATGAAGGCCGACCCGGCGGCTGCGGGGCATTAGGGCATTTCCGGCATTTCGACCGCTGGCGGGCTTTTGTCCGGCGCTGCGCAGGCAGCGAAATCGAACAGCG
Organism: Sphingomonas sp.; assembly: GCA_002707985.1. Classification (GTDB taxonomy): domain Bacteria; phylum Pseudomonadota; class Alphaproteobacteria; order Sphingomonadales; family Sphingomonadaceae; genus Sphingomonas. The sequence continues at coordinate 12,456 of PAOI01000003.1, forward strand.
AACGCGGACCTGCGTCCTCGCGTCGGTCACCGGGCGTTCCATACCAATATGCCGCCCGCATATTGTAGAGAAGGAAATGAGCCGGCGCCGGCTCCCCCGCGACAGGTATCGATGCCAGCATGGTGTAATCGGAATCGAAGCCGAAAAAGTCGAGCCGGCCGAGATTGTCGGTCACGGCACTTCCCGGCCCGCGCGTGAAATAAAACCCCGGATTGTCAGCGGAACCGCCGGGATCAGGCAGCCACCAATAACGCCGCCCGGTTTCCTCGAACCGCATTTCCATCGCATATCCCGACCGCCATTGATCAGTTCGTGGCACGGCGTGAAATTGTGCGGTGATCGTCGGCATTGCGCGCAACACATATTGCGCACGCTCGATAGGACAATCCTGCCCTGCATCCTGCGGAGCAGGGGAAAGCAGAAGGACAGCGATTACGGCGAACATCGGCGATTCTCCTGAGAGCAAACGCCGATGCTACACCGAAACCGCCGTCATTCACTCCGTTTCAAACGCCCGGCGCTCAGTCGGCTTTTTTCAGATGCCGGCGCCCGAGCAATTCGGCGATCTGCACGGCATTCAGCGCCGCGCCTTTGCGCAGATTGTCCGACACGCACCAGAGCGCGAGACCGTTTTCGACCGTGGGATCGTCGCGGACGCGGCTGATGAAGGTCGCATATTCGCCGACACACTCGACCGGGGTGACGTAACCGCCATCCTCACGCTTATCGACCAGCATGATGCCGGGTGCCTCGCGCAGGATATTCTGCGCGTCCTCTGCCGAAAGCTCGTTCTCGAACTCGATGTTGATCGCCTCCGAATGGCCCACGAACACCGGCACGCGAACGCAGGTGGCAGTCACCTTTACCTTCGGGTCGAGGATCTTCTTGGTCTCGGCGACCATCTTCCACTCTTCCTTGGTCGAACCATCGTCGAGGAAGACGTCGATATGCGGGATCACGTTGAACGCGATCTGCTTGGTGAACTTCACCGGCTCGGCAGGATCGCCGACGAAGATGTTGCGGCTCTGTTCGAACAGCTCGTCCATGCCGCTCTTCCCCGCGCCCGACACCGACTGATAAGTGGCGACCACGACGCGCTTGATCGTCGCGGCATCGTGCAGCGGCTTGAGCGCCACCACCATCTGCGCGGTCGAGCAGTTCGGATTGGCGATGATATTCTTCGCCTTGTACCCGTCGATCGCTTCGGGGTTCACTTCCGGGACGATCAGCGGAACGTCCGGGTCCATGCGATAGAGCGAGCTGTTGTCGATCACCGTGCAGCCGGCCGCGGCGAACTTGGGCGCATAGATCTTGGTCGCGTCCGATCCGATGGCGAACAGCGCCATGTCCCATCCGGTGGGATCGAAATGTTCGATGTTGCGAATTTTGAGTTTTCGCCCGGTTTCGCCATATTCCACTTCATCGCCAGTCGACCGGCTGCTCGCCAGCACTGCGATGTCGTCGAGCGGAAATTCCCGCTCGGCCAGGATGTTCAGCATTTCGCGGCCGACGTTGCCCGTCGCGCCTGCGACAACCACGCGATAACCCATTTCAATTCCCTATTGTCCAGCCGCCCGACAGGGGCGGCGCGGGACCGCCATGTAGGGAGGCATGCGGCAAAAGGAAATGAGTTTTGCTTGGCCCCGCCCAAAGAGCCGGTTCATTTGATGCGCAAACGCGCGCCCGAACGGTAATTTCGTTCGAAGCGCGCACCGTTTTGCGTAATTAACGGAATGTCGCGGGCGACGCCGAAACGCCGCCCTGCACGCCTCCTTACTCCGCCGAAGCCGGTTCGGGCCGGGCGTAGCGATCGAGGAAGTTGAAGATCGTCGTCCAGACATGGATTTCGCGCCCGGCGCTGTGCGTCTTGCCGGGATAGAACATCATTTCGAACGGGATGTTGGCCGCCTGCATCTTCGCGGCGAACGCCGTCGAATTGTCGAGCACCACATTATCGTCCGACATGCCGTGGATCAGCAGCAGCGGATCGCGGATATTGACCGCATCCTCCACTGCAGCCGAAGCGACATAGGCTTCGGGCACCTGACGCGGATCGCCCATATAGCGCTCGGTGTAATGGGTGTCATAGAGCTCCCATTTGGTCACCGGAGCGCCCGAAACGCCTGCGGCATACACGCCGGGATTCGCTTCGAGCATCTTGAGCGTCATATAGCCGCCATAGGACCAGCCATAGGTAACGATCCGGTCCGGATCGACGAAATCGAGCGTCTTGAGATACTCGGCACCGGCCAGCTGATCGGCGACTTCGACGCTGCCCATCGCATGATAGATGGCGTCCTCGAACGCCTTGCCGCGATTGGCCGATCCGCGATTGTCGATCTGGAAGAAGATATAGCCCTTGTCGACGATATATTGCTCCATCGCGCCGCTCCAGCCCTGCGCGACGGTCTGCGAATGCGGGCCGCCATAATGCTGGAAGAAGACCGGATATTTCTTGCCCGGCTCGAGCTCGGGCGTGATCATTTCCCAATAGAGTGTCTGTCCGCCGGGACCGGTGATCGTGCCGAACTTCGTCTCGCGATGACTGGGCAGATAGGCGTGATAGGGATGGCTCGGATCGTTGACGTCGTTCTCACTGATCCACGCGATCCGCTTGCCTTCATTGTCGGCAAGATAGATCTGCCCGGGCTGATCGGTGTTCGAGCGGCCGACGATGATGCGGGTCGCGGCATCGTCCATCTGCGCGCCATTGTTCCAGCCAAGCTCGGTCAGCCTGCGCGGTTCGCCCGGCCGGCTCAGCCGCGTGACATAGAGGTGCGTTTCGAGAACGCCATCCTTGTTGCCGCTGAAATAGAGTCTGTCATTGGCTTCATCGATGCCGGCAACCCCGCCGACTTCCCAGTCACCGTGAGTCAGCTGAGTCCAGTTACCGTTTTTGAAGCGATAGAGATGGCCATGGCCGTCGCGTTCGGACCACCAGAGGATGCTGCCATCCTTCAGCACCTTGAACACATTGGACAGGTTTACCCAGCTGTTTTCGGCCGCGCGTTCGGTGAACAGGATGCTCGACGCACCCGTGGTCGGATCGACCTTGAGCATATCGAGCGTCTTCTGGTCGCGGCTCGAACGCTGGACATACAGCGTATCGCCATCCGGGCCCCAATAGACGCGGGTCAGATAGATGTCCGGGTTGCTGCCGAGATCGACCTTCACCCGGCCGGACCCGTCGGCATTCATCACATATAGCTCGACCAGAACATTGTCTGTCCCAGCCTTGGGATAGCGCTGATCATAGACGCGCGTGCCATCGGCACCGATCGCCGAACGGGTGACGACATCGACCGGGCTTTCATCGAACCGCTCGACCGCGATCCGCTTGTCGCCGGGCGACCACCAATAGCCGGTGCGACGCCCCATTTCCTCCTGCGCGACAAACTCCGCCTCGCCCCAATGCACCAGCCCTTCGCCGGTCGTGGTGAGCTGTTTTTCCGAAAGGTCGGACAAGTCGACGACATAAAGATTCTGGTCGCGCACGAAGCTGGCGAACCCGCCAGCGGGGCTGATGACCGGATTGAGCTCCCCTTCCTCGGTTTCGGTCAGGCGACGCACCTGTCCGTCGAGCGTCGCGAGATAGAGATCACCGTCGAGCGGGACGAGGATCGAATGGCCGTCCGGCGACCAGTCATAGGCGACAATGCCCCGCTGATTGCCGATGCGCAGCCGCTCGCGCTGCATCAGTTCGGCTTCGGAGAGCTCTGCGCCGGTGCCGACCTTCTTTGAATCGACCAGCATCTTCCATTCGCCGGTCGCAGTATCCATCGCCCACAGGTCGAACCTCGACGCTTCGTCCTCGCGATTGCGCAGCACGGTCAGATACTTGCCGTCGGGCGAAAGCTTGAGCGCGCGCGGTGTCGAACCACTCAGGCTCGGCCCCGAAAAAACGCGCTGCAAGGTAAGATTCGGCGGCGAATCCTTTACCGGCTCAGTTTGCGCCATTGCCGCGCCCCCGGTTGTCGCCACCAGCGTCAGCGCCATTGCCCATTTCAGCATGCCTCGCATTCTCCAACGGATATTTGCCCCCGGACAGGGTCGTGATGCGCCGCTTATCGGCGGAGCAGACGTGCCAGTAAAGGGCAGCGGAAGGGCATATGAGCGATTGCTCCCCGGCTCACCTGCGCTATCCTCACCGTCATGGGGGACCCGCTTGCTGACGACCGGATAATGGCTGACCCGGATACCGGGCTGATCTTCGCGCGTGTGCTCGACGGACGCGGCGGCGCGACCATGCTGGGTTGGGAAGAAGCCCGCCACTGGATGCCGCGCGATCCTCAGGAAACGCTCTGGATGCATGTCGATCGCAGCATCGATATCGTCGATGACTGGTTGCAAAGCGAACTTGGCCTTTCGGAGGCGACCGCCGAAGCGCTGACCGCCGATGAAACGCGCCCACGTGCGTTTCGCGAAGGCGACGCGCTGGTGGCGGTGCTGCGCGGGATCAACTTCAATCCCAATGCCGAGCCGGAGGACATGGTGTCGCTGCGCATGTGGGCACGCGGCAATCGGGTACTGACATTGCGCCGCCGGCCGCTGCAATCCCCGCGCGAGATCGCCGCCATGCTCGACCGCGGCAATGGCCCGAAACGCACGGGCGACCTCGTCACCGAAATCATCGAGCATCTGGTGACCAAGATCGGCAGCACGATCGTCGACATGAACGAGAAGATCGACGAGCTGGAGGAAGGGCCGGGCGACTATGATACCGACGAAGTGCTGACGATCATCGCCACGATCCGCCGCAACTGCCTTGCGCTCAAACGGCATATGTCGCCGCAGCATGAAGCGCTGCTCCAGGTCAGTCGCGATCCGCCAGAATGGCTTAGCGAGAATAATTGTCGCGATATCCGCGAAACGATCGACCGGCTGAAACGCTATCTGGAAGATCTGGACGTTTCGAAGGAGAGCGCGCTGGTCCTTCAGGACGATATCAACAATCGCGCGGCCAATCTCGCCAACCATCGCGTCTATCTGTTGACGATCGCGGCAGGCATTTTCCTTCCGCTGAGTTTCGTGACCGCGCTGCTCGGCGTCAATCTGGGCGGCATCCCCGGCATGAACGATCCCAACGGCTTCTGGATACTCACCGGAATCCTGATCGCGATGACGGCGTTGCAGCTGCTCGTTTTTCGCATCCTGAAATGGATATAGTGCCGGAACTCTGCGCCTTTCCGCATGTTCTTGCATCGAGAGTGCCGACAAGCCACAGGCCCGATTGAGCGTCGGGCCCACAATGGTGGACCGGCGCTTTCGTGTCTTGGATATTGTTTGACAGGGTTGCGCAATGCGTTTTCAAAATAAGTGTTTGCTTGCCGCCGCGGCATCGCCGTTGGCGCTTTTCTGGTTTTCTGGCACCGCCAACGCCCAGGCTTTCTATCTTCAGGAACAATCGGCCAAGGCGGCCGGTCGCGCCTTTTCGGGTGAAGCGGCTGATACCGGGGCGGATTCGCTGTGGTGGAATCCGGCGGCGAGCGCTGGTCTCGACCGCGCCGAAATCACTGCTTCGGCTGCTGCAATCCTGCCTGCCGGCGAAGTCGTCGATACAGGTACCTTGATCGTTCGCCCCGGCCAGACAGCGGCGCCGGTTGGTGGCACCGCCTATTCGACCAATCCGATCGAGGAAGGCGTCTTGCCAACCGGATCGATCGCCGTCCCCCTCAACGACCGGCTCTCGGTAGGTCTGACCCTGACCTCGCCCTACAGCTTCACCACCGATTACCGCGATGACAGCTGGGCTCGCTATTCTGCAGACCGCACGCGTCTGCGCACCTATGACATCCAGCCGTCGATCGCCTTTGCGCCGACCTCCTGGCTGCGCGTCGGTGCGGCACTGAACGCCGAATA
>PAOI01000004.1 GCA_002707985.1 Sphingomonas sp.
CCTATAACATCACGATGGACAACGCGTCCTTCTATTCGCTGAGAGCCGCAGGCGAGCTGGGCGTGGCGACCACGCCCAACCCGAGCGGCAATTCCAGCGATCCCAACATCTTCACCAACTTCACCACCACTGCCGGCAATCCGGAGCTTGTCCCGACCCTGTCGAACAATTTCGACCTTTCGGCCGAATGGTATCCGACGCCGGGTACGACGCTGCACGTCGCAGCCTTCTATAAGCGGCTCACCAATCTGCCGATCTATTCGGTGACGGACCAGCCGGTGACGGTCTATTATCAGGATGGCACGTCGGAAGACGTGCTGGCCACTTCGACGGCGGTTCGCAATGCAACCGAAGCGGCGACAGTCAAGGGTGTGGAAATCGGCGGGCGTGTCTTCTTCGACCAGTTGCCCGGCTGGCTGAGCGGCATCGGCTTCGAAGCCAACTACACCTATCTCGACAGCAAGAATCCGGGCGATCTGTATCGCGACATCAGCGGAAACATTCGCAGCGATGCGCCGCTGCAGGGCCTCTCCGAGCATAACTTCAACGCCACGTTCCTTTACGAGCACGACCCGATCTCGTTCCGGGTCGCGTATAGCTGGCGTTCGAAATATCTGCAGTCGACAACCTCGAACGGCGCCACGCCGACCTACACCTATTACGACTCTCCGGGGTCGGCTGGTGTAGCGACGCAGATTTCGCTGCCGGTCTATGGTGATGCCTATGGTACACTGGATGCCGGCGCCACCTTCCGGGTGACCGATGCATTCTCGTTCACCATTCAGGGCACGAACCTCACCAACGCGACCCAGCGGACACTGATGGGCGGCTATCCGAACGGCGCGCTTTATACGCGCAGCTGGTTCAAGAGCGATCGCCGCATCAAGGTTGGCGTTAACGTCGCCTTCTGATTGCGCTAGTCGGTGGCGGGCCGAAAAACCGGTCCGCCACCCACTCCACAGCTGATCGGATGACCGAAGTGGCGCGCAATATTCTCATCGTCGGCGGGGGAACCGCCGGTTGGATTACCGCAGGCTATCTTGCCCGTTTGCTGGGTTCGGACCGGCCCGGCGGCATTGCCATCACACTCGTCGAATCCGCCGATATCGGCATATTGGGCGTTGGTGAAGGCACCTTCCCCACCATCCGCAAGACACTTGCGCGCATCGGAATCAGCGAAAGCGATCTGGTGCGCGAGTGCGACGCTTCGTTCAAACAGGGCGCGCGATTTGTCGACTGGCTTCACGCGCCCGGCACGGCCAGCCGGGATCATTATTTCCACGCGTTTCAGTCTGCCGAGGATCTCAACGGTCCCGAACTCCTGCCCTATTGGCTGATCGGCCTGGCGGGCGATGGGGAGTGGGACGATGTCGCCTCGCCGCAGAAGCGCGCGGCGGATGCGCATCGCGCGCCCAAATTGCCGACCCATCCGGATTATGTCGCGCCGCTCAACTACGCCTTTCATTTCGATGCCGTGTCGCTGGCAAAGCTGCTGCGGCGTCAGGCAATCACCAACGGCGTTCGGCACATTACCGATACGGTGAGCGACGTCCTGCTGGGCGAGGACGGGGCCATATCGGGAGTGCGCACCGCCGAACATGGCATTCTGGACGCCGAACTCTTCGTCGATTGCACCGGCTTTCGCGCCGAACTGATTGGCAAGGCGCTGGACCAGCCCTGGAAATCCTGTCGCGACACGCTGTTTTGCGACAGCGCGGTGGCGCTCCAGCTTCCCTATGCCACGCCCGACGAGCCGATCGCCTCCTATACGGTATCAACCGCCCAGAAATATGGGTGGGTGTGGGACATCGCATTGGGCAGCCGGCGCGGGCTCGGCCATGTCTATTCCTCCGCTCATGGCGGCCCGGACGAGGCCGAACGAATCCTGCGCGAATATGCCGGCCCGGCGAGCAAGGATCTGACGACGCGTCATTTCCGCTTTGACGCGGGCTATCGCGAAGTGAACTGGCACAAGAATTGTGTGGCGATCGGCCTGTCCAGCGGCTTTTTCGAACCGCTTGAGGCGACGGGCATCGTCTTCAGCGAAATTGCCGCGTCGTTGCTGGCCAACCTGTTTCCCTGGGGCGGCGATTATGAAAGCTCGGCGCGCCAGTTCAATGCCAATCTGAAGCTGCGCTATGAGCGCGCGCGCGACTTCATCAAGCTGCACTACAGCCTCACGCAGCGGCGTGACAGCGAGTTCTGGATCGAGAATGCCGATCCCGCGACCAGTCCCGACAGCCTGCTGGAGTTGCTCGATCGCTGGCGCTTCCGCCCGCCCAACGAGCTGGATTTCGACCCGAACACCGACATTTTCGGGGCGCCGAGCTGGCAATATGTCCTTTATGGCATGGGCTGGAAGACTGATTTGTCGGCCAAGGCACCTGTATTCCGGCTGGGCCAGGACGCGGCGCAGGCCTTTGCAACGATCCGGCGCCAGGGCGAATATGCGGCGCAGCAGCTTCCCAGCAATCGCGACTTGCTGCGCTTCGCCCGGACAGGTCGATTCGGCTCCTCGGGGCCAGCGGCATGACCGCGGCCCCCGCTCCCATCCATACACTTGTGATCGTCGGCGGCGGCACTGCCGGATGGATGACGGCAGCGGCGGTTTCCCGGCTTTGCCAGGCCGGCGTTTCCGTGACGCTCGTGGAATCCGATGCGATCGGAACCGTCGGCGTCGGCGAAGCGACGATCCCCTCGCTGCATGATTTCAACGCCGCGATCGGCATTAACGAGCAGCAGTTCGTCGCCGCGACGCAGGGCACGTTCAAACTCGGCATCGAATTTGTCGACTGGGGCAAGGCGGGCGATCGCTATATCCACCCGTTCGGCAAATATGGTCGCCAGATGTTCGGCATCGGCTTTCATCAGATCTGGCTGCGCCAGCATCTGCTGAACGATCCGGCAAGCGATCCCGGGCCGATCGACGATTATGCGATTGCGGCGGCGGCGGCGCGGCGCGGACGGTTCGCGCGGCCCTCGACCAATCCCGAAGCGGTGCTTTCGTCGCTCTCTTATGCCTATCACCTCGATGCCGGACTCTATGCCGGATATCTGCGCAACTATGCCGAAGCGCAGGGCGTGCGCCGCGTGGAAGGCAGGATCGGCAGCGTCGAACAGGATGGCGAGACCGGCGATATCACTGCGGTCGTGCTTGAGGACGGACGGCGTATCGCGGGCGAGTTCTTCGTCGATTGCAGCGGCTTTCGATCGTTGCTGCTCGGCGAAACGCTCGGCGTTCCCTATCGCAGCTGGCAGCATTGGCTGCCCTGCGACAGCGCGATCGCGATCCCGACCCAGCATGCCGGGCCGCCAATCCCCTATACGCGCTCGAGCGCCGAAGCATCCGGCTGGCGCTGGCGCATCCCGTTGCAGCACCGCGTTGGCAACGGCCATGTCTTCTCTTCGGCGCATGTCGATGACGAGACCGCGCTGGAGCGCCTGCTTGCCGGGCTGGACGCAAAGCCGATCGCCGATCCGCGCACCTTGCGGTTCACCGCCGGGCGGCGCGAGCGGCTGTGGGAGAAGAACTGCGTCGCGATCGGGCTGTCCGGCGGCTTTATCGAGCCGCTTGAATCGACCAGCATCCATTTGATCCAGTCCGGCATATTCCGGCTGATGTCGCTGTTCCCCGACACCGGCTTCAGCCTGCGCGAGATCGACGAGTATAACCATTGGCTCGTCGAGGAATATGAGCATATCCGCGACTTCATCATCCTCCATTACCATGCGACGGCGCGCGACGATTCCGATTTCTGGAATCACTGCCGGACGATGGAAATACCCGACAGCCTGGCCGAAAAGCTGGCGCTGTGGCGCGAGAAGGGGCGGCTGTTTCCCGCACATAATTCGCTGTTCACCGCCGAAAGCTGGATCGCGGTACTGCTGGGTCAGAATATCGTCCCGCAGGGCTCCGACCCGCTGGTTGCCGCGCTGCCGGTCGATGAGACCAATCGTTTCATGGCCCATCTGCGCGGCGTGATCGCGCAGACCGCCGAAGCGATGCCCGCCCATCAGGATTTTATCGCGCAGCATTGCGCCGCGCAGCAGGCGCAGCCGGCATGAGCCGATCGCCGCACTCCGGCAAAGGGGAAGATCTTGCTTCAACTTCGTAAATCGATACGCGCGGTCCCGAACGCCATCGCGGCAGTTGCGATAAGCACCGCAATGGCGTGGTCGCTCCCCGCCCAGGCGCAGGACCGTGCCGACACTGTCCGCCGCGTCGATGTCGATCTGTCGACCGCAGGCGATCCGATCGATCCAATGTACACTTTCTCCGTCGGCGCCGATTATGCAGGCACCAACCTGCGCCCCGAAAACCTCTCGCAGCTGCGCACCGTCGCCGAGGAAATCGGCTTTCGCTACATGCGCTTCCATGCGATCTTCCACGACGATCTGGGCACGGTGAAGCTGGTCGACGGCAAGTTCGTCTATGACTGGACCAGGATCGACGCGCTCTATGACGCGATGCTCGGCATGGGAATCAAGCCGTTCGTCGAGCTGGGTTTCACCCCCGACGCGATGAAGACGTCCGATCAGACGATCTTCTATTGGAAGGGAAATACCTCACATCCCCGGCACGGCCCATGGCGCGATCTGGTGACGGCGTTCGTCACGCATATGATCGATCGCCATGGCGCAGAGGAAGTGCGCAGCTGGTATTTCGAACTGTGGAACGAGCCCAATCTGGACGGCTTTTGGGAAGACGCCGACCAACAGGCCTATTTCGAACTCTATGACGTGACCGCGCGCGCGATCAAGGCAATCGACCCGCAGCTGCGCGTCGGCGGTCCGGCGACGGCGGGCGCGGCGTGGGTCCCCGAATTTACGGCATTTGCCCATTCGCGCGGCCTGCCGGTCGATTTCATCGCGACGCATAGCTATGGCGTCGACGGCGGCTTCCTCGACGAAATGGGGCATGACGACAATCGCCTGTCGCGCAATCCGGACGCCGTCGTTCAGGACGTGCGCAAGGTACGCGCCGAAATCGAAGCATCGCCCTATCCCGGCATTCCGCTGTTCATCACCGAATGGAGCGCGAGCTACAACCCGCGCGATCCCGTGCATGACAGCTATATCAGCGCCGCCTATGCGCTGAACAAGCTCAAGGCGACGAGCGGGCTTGCCCAGGGGATGAGCTATTGGGCGTATAGCGACCTGTTCGAAGAACCCGGTCCGCCCCCCACTCCGTTTCATGGCGGCTTTGGTCTGATGAACCGCGAAGGGCTGCGCAAGCCGGTCTATTTCGCGTTCAAATATCTCAACGAGCTCGAAGGCGGGCAGGTCGCCACGAGCGACACACAGACGCTTGCCACCGCGAGCGCCGATGGCGCGCATATCCTCGTCTGGGACTGGCAGTTGCCCGAACAGGAACTGAGCAACCGCCCCTTCTACACGCAGGTGCTGCCGACGCGGGACAGCAAGCCGGTCGATCTGCGCGTCACCGGACTCGCCCCCGGTTCGTATCGCATGACGGTTCGTCGCGTCGGCCTGCACGCCAATGATGCGCACACCGCCTATCTGGAAATGGGTTCGCCGAGCGAATTGTCGCCGTCGCAACTCGCGCGGCTCGAAGCGCAGACCAGCGATATCCCGGAAACCGATCAGATCGTCGAAATCGGTGCCGACGGCAATTACGGCGCCACGATCGCGATGCGCGTCAACGACGTCGTGATGGTCGAAATCGAGCCGGTCGACGCTGCGGAATGAAGATGCGGGCCGGCGCAGCGTCGGACCTGAAACTGCTCACCCAGTTCGCAGGCGACGGGCGCGCGACATTCCGGGACTGGCAATATCGGGCGCTGCCCTGTGGTCGCGACAGCGAATAAGCGAAGCGGAGAGAGATATGAACGGCCTGAACACTGAGCGGTCCGCGTTTCAGCGGATATATCGTGGCGCCTGTTTGCTTGGCGCGGCACTGACGATTGCCGCTACGGCGATGCCGGGCGCAATTGCCCAGACTTCGCCTGCCAGCGAATCCAGTCCGGCGGCGGACGGCCGGGTGATGCTGGAAGCGATGTCGCCGGGATGGAATCTCGGCAACACGCTTGAGGCGATCAGCGATGGCGCGGGCCCCTTCGCCACTTCGCAGGAGACTGCCTGGGGCAATCCCGCAGTGACGCAGGCGTTGTTCGACGCGGTTGCCGAGGCCGGGTTCAAAAGCATCCGCATTCCGCTCGCGTGGAACCAATATGCCGACGCGCAGGGCAATATCAGCCCGCAATGGATGGCACGCGTCAGGCAAGTGGTAGGCTATGCCCGCAACGCCGGCCTCTATGTGATGATCAACGTCCATTGGGACGGCGGCTGGCTGCAACCCGTCTATCAGGGGCGTGAGGCGGTCGACGCGAAGCTTGCGCATTTCTGGACTCAGATCGCCACGGCGTTCGCCGATGCCGATGATCACGTGCTGTTTGCTGGCACCAACGAAATCATGGTGACTGACGTATATTCCCAGCCCACGCAGGAGAATTGCGAAGTCCAGAACGGCTTCAACCAGATTTTCGTGGATGCGGTGCGCGCGACCGGTGGCGCCAATGCGAACCGGTGGCTGATCGTCCAAGGGTACAACACCAATATCGACTGGACGCTAGGCTGCAACGCGACGCTGCCCGATGACAGCGCCGAAAGCCGGCTGATGATGGAAGTCCATTATTATGACCCCTATCACTTCACGCTCGATGCCGAGAGCGACAAATGGCAATGGGGAGCGATCGCGACCGATCGAAGCGCGACCGTCGCGGGCTTTGACGAAGCCTATGCCGATGCGCAGTTCCTGAAGATACAGCGCCAGTTCGTCGATCGCGGGGTGCCGGTGATCCTGGGCGAATATGCCGCCATCCTGCGGAACGACCGCGATCGCGAGCAGAAATTCCGCAACTATTGGGATCTCTACGTCACCTATTCCGCCGTCCGCCACGGGCTGATCCCAGTGTACTGGGACAATGGATATACCCGCGATCACAGCAGCGGGCTGTTCAACCGCAGCCGCGGTCGGCTGGCCTATCCGGCGACCGCCGCAGTGATCGTCGAAGGGACGAAGGAAGGGCTCAAAAAACCCATCGGCGATTGAGCCCTTCCCTCCGGCGCGCCACTACCCCCTTTAGCGGTGGCGCGGGATTTCGACAGTGAACGGAGTCACCGGCAGCATGTCGGTGTCATAGAGATTGGTGATCGGGCTATCCGCCCATAGATAGCGAAGCTGTGTATCGTCGGGTGCGACGCGCAGCGTGATGTGCGAGGCATCGACCAGCGTGGCATCGACATAGCGGCAGCCATGGGGGCCGCACGCTTCGAACCCGATCGGGCGGGTATCGCCGATCACCTGAAGCGGACGATCGAACGTAAGCGTGACACCGCCCTCGACAGGTTCCACGCCCGGCAGGGCGGCATTGCTCGCCCCATCCATCGCCAGCGCCAGGCGATGGCCGACATCCTGTTTGTTGGTCGGGTGGATATCGCCCGGATTGCCGATGTCGATCGCCACGGCCAGCCCCGCGCCGGAATCGGACGCCACCACCGCGCGCTGCGCCTCGCGCAGCTCCGCCCAGTTGGATTCGACCGGGCCGACGCGCATCGGCCCGAAATCGGCGAGCTGGACGATCGCGANCCGCTCGGTCGAGAAGCGCGCCCGCCAGTCGGCGATCAGCGAACGCAGCAGCGTGCGATAGCCTTCGGCATCGGCAACATTGGCTTCGCCCTGATACCAGGAGATGCCCGCCAGCGGGATGGGCCCGATCGGCGCGATCATGCCGTTATAGAGCGTGGTCAGCCCATTGCCGCCGACCCACGGCACGGTCGGCGCAGGNCCGGCTTCACCAAGCGAAGCGCCGCGACGAAATTGCCAGCCGGTATCGGCGATCGGCACCGCGCTGCCATCNTCGAGCATGATNCGCCGCTGCGTATCGCCCCACATGCCGCCGCCGCCGCCGGTATCCACCGCGTCCACTTCGATGGTGTTTTCCCCTGCGTGAAGCAGGCCCGCAGGCAGATCATAAACGCGATCGGTATCCCAGCCGACCGTTGCGCCGATCGCCGTGCCGTTGATCCGCGTCTGATCGATATCGTCGACCGCGCCAAGGTGAATGGTCCGCGCCCGCGCCGCCTGATCGGCGGTAAGCGTAATCGTCGTCGTATAGACGGCGGTTCCGTCCCAGACATGCAAGCCGTCCGCCCAGTCTTCCCAGAAACTGGTGACGTCAGCGGGCACCGGCGCGGCGAGATCAGCGGTCGAGCGCGCCAGATACGCCTGCGCCTGATCGGCCCATTGCTGCTGCGCCGCAGCGGGATCGCTATCGCGCAGCGCGAGCAGAGCGAGCCCATCGGCATATCCGCCATTGGCGATCAGCGCGTCGCGGCTCAACCAGTCCTGAATGATCGAGCCGCCCCAGGAGGCCGCGATCAGGCCNACCGGCACANCGCGCCGCTGTTGCAGCTCNGCGCCCATGAAATAGCAGGCTGCCGAGAAATCGGGCGTCGTTTCCGGNCCCGANACCTGCCANACGACCGGNGCACCAAATTGCGCCTGCGNNGNNGCGCTGCTCTGGCGCGGGACATTGAACAGGCGAAGCTGCGGATGCGCGCTGTTCGCCACCGAAGCATCGGCGTTGGTCGCGTGTTTCAGCGTNAATTCCATGTTCGACTGGCCCGANCACAGAAAGACNTCGCCGATCGNGAGATTGNTGNGCNCGATCCGCTCTTCGGCCACAGATACAACAAGCGTCTCGGCAATCGCTGCGGCGTGCGCGGGCAACATTGCGCGCCACATGCCGTTGACGTCGGCGCGCACCGATACGGGCGGTTCGCTGCCGAGCGAGACCGAGATACGGGCGCCGGGCGCGGCGCTCCCGGAAACGGGAATTTCGCGGTCGCGTTGAACGACCATATCGTTGGAATAGATCGGGTCGAGGCGCAGATCCTGGGCCATTGCCGGCACCGCGCTCAATGCAATCAGGCTGGTTGTCAGCCCCAACGCCATCCGCTTCACTTCGCTCTCCCGGTTCGCAGTCTTNTTTAGATAGCGCTACCATGCGTGACNCGCNNGGCGATGGCAAGGCTCGTCTGCGGCGGAATATCCGNCCANAGCTGCTGGACAAGCNGCGNGTGACGCCGATTTTCGGAGCGATCGTTCGCCTNGCGCCGGACGTCGATGGCCTGGCGCAACCGATGGATGATCGGGATGCGCAGGCTTAGACCGGGCGGTCCTTGCGCCTGGGCTTCTTGTCCTTGCCACCCTGACGCGGCTTGCCGTCCTTCGCGCCNCGATGCGGCTTGGGACCAGCCGGAGGNCGCTTNCCNCCGGTCGGGCGCGCCTTGTGCGGCGGGCGACCGGACGGGCGGCGCTGACCATGTTCGCCGGGGCCGTCGGAAGGCTCGATCCGCACAGCGTCTTCCTCGCCTTCATCCTGTGCCGTGCGCTCCAGCGCGGCGGCGAATTTGCGGGCGATGGCGCGGGGCACCTGAAAATGCGTTTCGTTGGCGCCGATGCGGATCGCGCCGACTTCGTTACGCGTGATATGTCCGCGACGGCAGAGCAAGGGCAGCAGCCAGCGCGGATCGGCATTCTGGCGTCGNCCCAGATCGAGCCGGAACCAGACGGTATCCTCAAAGCCGGGACGATGGCGCTCCTGCTGCGCGGCGCGGCGCGCATCGGGCGTGTTTTCGATCAGTTCCTCGGGCTGCGGCATCGCCGCGCGATGCGATCGGACCAGCGCTGCGGCGATATCCTCGGGCGAACGTTCGGCGAGCAGCCGCTGAGCGAGTTCGCGATCCTCCTCGTCAAACTCGGCGGGCGCCAGCAGCGCCGCGAGCAGCCGCTCGCGATCCTGCGCACGGATCGCCTCGGGGCTTGGCGCATCGATCCATTCGGCGTTGATGCGCGCGCCGCGCAGCATCGATTCGACGCGACGGCGGCGCGGATAGGGGACGATCAGCACCGCCGTGCCCTTCTTGCCCGCGCGGCCGGTGCGGCCAGAGCGATGCTGCAGCGTTTCGGCGTCGCGCGGAATTTCGACATGGATGACAAGGCTGAGGCTCGGCAAGTCGATGCCGCGCGCTGCGACGTCGGTGGCGACACAGACGCGTGCGCGCCGGTCGCGCAATGCCTGCAGTGCCTGATTGCGCTCGGATTGCGAATGTTCGCCCGATAGCGCGACGACTCCGAAGCCACGCTCCTGCAGCGTCGCATGAAGCCGCCGGACATTGTCGCGCGTCGCGCAGAACAGGATCGCCGTCTCCGCTTCGTGAAAGCGGAGCAGATTGACCGCAGCCGCTTCGATTTCGGACGGCGAGACCGTCACTGCCTGAAACGCGATATCGCCATGGCCGCGCTCCTCGCCGCCGGTCGCGATGCGCAGCGCGTCACGCTGATAGCGTTTGGCGAGCGCGACGATCGGCTTGGGCATGGTTGCGGAGAAGAGCAGCGTGCGCCGCCCCTCGGGCGTGGCATCCAGAATTTCCTCGAGATCCTCGCGAAAGCCCATGTCGAGCATTTCGTCGGCTTCATCGAGCACCACTGCCGCGCAGGCGCTCAGATCGAGCGCGCCGCGTTCGAGATGATCGCGCAGCCGTCCCGGCGTACCCACAACGATGTGCGGCCCGCTACGCAGCACGCGCCGCTCGCGCGAGGGATCCATGCCGCCAACGCAGGTTGCGATGCGCGCGCCGGTCTTGCCATAGAGCCAGATCAGTTCGCGGCTCACCTGCAGCGCCAATTCGCGCGTCGGCGCGACGATCAGCGCCAGCGGTGCTTGCTCGGGAGCATCGAGCCGGTCGAGCAGATCCTCGGCCATGGCGAGGCCGAAGGCGACGGTCTTGCCCGATCCGGTCTGCGCCGAAACGATCAGATCGCGGCCCGATGCCTCGGGCGCGATGACGGCGGCCTGAACCGCAGTGGGTTGCTCATAGCCGCGTTCGGCAAGCGCTTCGCCGAAAATGGCGGGAAGATTCGAAAAGGACATAATGCTCGCGATATGACCGGGCGCGCCTATTGCGACCGGGCGTGGCTGTTGCTTGGGCAGGCGCCGTGGCGTCGCAATGTGCGGCGGCGCGCGGCAGGCCAGCCGGCCGAACGTCTCGGCGGCTGCGAGGCCCTGTACAGCATCGCAAGCGATTTGGCTCCACCTGTTTTCGCGGCGCAACAAAAAGCCGCCCCGCGATATTCGTGCAGCATAGCCCCCGCGCTCGAAGCTGCATCAAGATCATAAGCGATCTGAAGGGCTGGACGACGGGAAGTGAGAAGAGCGCGGCGAACTAGGTCGTTAGCCAAAAGAACGGCCGCTTCATCGAAGTTTGGGAAGGCGACATGCTGACAAAGATGTTCAGCGACATTCACAACCCGTTCGCACATGGGCCGGGGCAATCGCTGATGCCCACGCTATCGCCGGAGCAAGCGAACTGGACGATCGAAACCGCAATGACGTGGATCAAGAGACTAGTTCGCCGCTTCTAAGGCAACTTAGAAGGCGGCCCCTATGGCGGATAGAACCGCCGCATCGCGGTTAAATCATTGATTTTGTTGAGGAAGTGGCGGAGACGGAGGGATTCGAACCCTCGGTACGAGTAATCCCCGTACGGCGGTTTAGCAAACCGCTGGTTTCAGCCACTCACCCACGTCTCCGAACGGCCTGAAGCGCGCGCTATAGCTGCGGTCCGATGCCGAAGCAACACTGTCTGACAGGCGAATCGCCGCGAATAGGACTCGGGTCGCCGCCTGTTCATTGCGGGGTCATTTGCGAACCCATAGGGGTTGCCGGAATACGTATGCGGGGTAGCAAAATGGCGTTCTTTTCGCGCTTCTTGATGGCCGCGGCGGCGGCGTTGGCATTCACGGCCACGCCGGTGATCGCGCAGGATATTCAGACGATCGATCCGAACAGCCAGATCGACGCCGATCTTAATCCGCCACAGGATAATGCGAATCCCCCGCCGGTGACGCAGGACGATCCCTATGCGCAACCGGCACCTACGCCGACGCCGCAACAGGACAGCTACGCCCAGCCGGGCTATGTCCAGCCCGAATACCCGACCAATCAGCAGACCGAACAGGCCGCAAGCCAGGCCGTTCAGGACGGCACCACCTATAAGGAGGACGATCTGATCGGCGCGGCAGAGGGTGTGTTCGGCCAGGGCGCCGAAGGACTGGCCGGGATCATCGAGAATATCCTGCGCGAACAGGGCGAACCCAATGCCTATATCGCCGGGCGCGAGGCAAGCGGCGCGTTCATCGTCGGGCTACGCTATGGGTCTGGCACGCTGTTCCACAAGGTGGAGGGCCAGCGACCGGTATATTGGACCGGCCCGTCGGTCGGCTTCGATGTCGGCGGCGACGCCAATAAGGTCTTCGTGCTCGTGTACAATCTCTACGATTCGCAGGATCTCTACAAACGCTTCCCCGGCGGCGAAGGCCGCGTCTATTTCGTCGGCGGCTTTTCGGCGACCTATATGCGCGCGGGAGACGTGGTGCTGATTCCCGTCCGGCTTGGAGTCGGTTGGCGGCTGGGCGCGAATGTCGGTTATATGAAGTTCACCGAACGGCAGCGCTGGTTGCCGTTCTGAGCCCCCTGCCCGCTCAGCCGAAAGCAACCGATTCGAAGGACACCGGCGCGCCCTGCGCTGCATTGGCCAGTTCGCCCTGCCACATCACGCGATTGCCGCGAATGATCGTGCCGACGGGGCGCCCGGTCAGTGCCATGCCGGTAAAGGGCGACCAGCCGCAACGCGAGGCGAGCCAGCTCTCTTCGATCGTCCACTTCGCCTTCAGGTCCACCACGGTGAAATCGGCGTCATAGCCGGCCGCGATCCGGCCCTTGCGCACCAGCCCGAAAATCCGCTGCGGCCCGGCGCTGGTCAGGTCGATCAGCCGCTGCAGCGTCAGCCGGCCCTCGGCCACATGGTTGAGCATCAGCGGCAACAGCGTCTGGACGCCGGGCATGCCGCTCGGGCTCTTGGGATAGGGTTGCGCTTTTTCCTCGCGCGTATGGGGCGCGTGATCGGAACCCAGCACATCGGGAACGCCCTGATTGAGCCAGTGCCACAGCCCGTCGCGATGCGCGGCGGAACGGATCGGCGGGTTCATCTGGGCATAGGAGCCGAGCTCCGGATACGCCGCTTCACCGGCGAGCGTGAGGTGTTGAGGTGTCACTTCGCACGTCGCGACATCCTTGTGCTGTGCCAGCAGCTCGAGCTCGGCCGGTGTCGTGACATGAAGGACGTGCACGCGCCGCCGCGCCTCACGCGCCAGTTTCAGGATACGCCGCGTGGCAAGGATCGCGCTTTCATCGTCGCGCCAGACGGGGTGCGACGAAGGATCGCCCGGCACGCGGGCATCCGCGCGCGCGTTCATTCGCGCCTCGTCCTCGCAATGGACCGCGACGCGGCGATGGCCGGAGGCAAGCACGCGGGCCAGCTCGCGATCCTCGGCGACCAGCAGATTGCCGGTCGACGCACCCATGAAGATCTTCACGCCCGCCGTTCCGGGCAGGCGTTCGAGTTCGCCAAGGATCTCGGCATTGTCCGCCGTCGCGCCGACATAGAATGCGTGGTCGCACCACATCCGCCCCTTTGCCCGCGCCAGCTTGTCGGCAATCGCGGCTTCGCTGTCGGTATTGGGATTGGTGTTGGGCATTTCGAACACCGCCGTAACACCGCCCAGCACGGCCGCGCGGCTACCGCTTTCCAGATCTTCCTTATGCTCCAGGCCGGGCTCGCGGAAATGCACCTGGCTGTCGATCACGCCGGGCAGGATATCCAGCCCGGTACAATCGAGCGTTTCTCCCGCGTCACCCACTGATCCCAGCGCGACGATGCGGCCGTCGCTCACGCCGATATCGCAGGATACCGGCCCGGACGGCAAATGAACCCTGCCCCCGCTAAGCTTCAGGTCAACGCTCGACATCGGCTATCCTCTTTTTCCGGCAACCAAGGCGTCCTACCTGTTCGTAATGAGCGATACCACCCCGGCGACCCTGCTTCGCGATCGAGCCCTGCTGCGCATTTCCGGCGAGGATGTACGCGGCTTCCTGCAAGGCCTCGTGACTCAGGACATGACAACCGTAACGCCTCAAACGCCGCAATGGTCCGGCCTGTTGTCGCCACAGGGCAAGGCGCTGTTCGATTTCATCCTCTGGGACGGCGAAGACGGGAGCATCCTGCTCGATTGCGAGTCGGAACAGCGCGAGGCGCTGGCGCGACGGCTAATGTTGTATCGCCTGCGCCGCGCGATCGAAATCGCTCCGGTCGACGACCTTGGCGTGCACTGGTCGGTCGATACCGATCAAGGCGCCCCGGATCCCCGGCTCGCGACATTGGGCCGACGCTGGCTGGGCACGGTGGATGCGCCGGCGGCGACCGGCTGGCTCGCGCATCGTCTGCACCATGGCGTGACCGAGGGTGTTGCCGAACTGGGTCAGGACAAGACGCTCTGGCTCGAATGCAATGCCCGCGAACTCAACGGCGTGCGGTTCGACAAGGGTTGCTTCATCGGCCAGGAAAACACCGCGCGCATGCATTATCGCGGCAAGGTGAACCGCCGTCTGGTGGTCGCGCCGCTCAGCGAGCCCGGCGACCGGACCCGAGCACAATATCCCGAACTCGGACTCATGGTCGAACATCGCCGTATCGACGATCTGGGAGACGCCAGCGTCCCCGATTGGCTCGCTCGGGGTCTCGACACGACCGCCGCGTCGTAAGGCTGGATTCGGCGCCGCATAGCCACGGCGGCACACGATGCAATCACCGGGAATTGGTCGCGGCGGCAGGCGTGGCGCTCGTCAGAGCCCTATTCCGGAGCCGCCTGCCCATGATGGCTCGCATAGGTCGAGCACCCTCGCCCCGATAGCCCCCGTGCAACACAGGTTCGACCGGGGTTTCCACCCGAATTTCGGGCGCTGGCGAAGCGATCGCTCCCGGGCCGACCATCGCCGCCGCACGCAAAGGCCAGGACGAAGCTCAGCCATGAAAAAGGGGAGGCCGGTTTCCCGACCTCCCCGATTTCCTGATCCGAAACTTCGGATCGCGTGGCTTACATGCCCGAACCCGGGCCGTACTTGATTTCCACGCGACGGTTCTGAAGCTCGCGCACGCCGTCCGCAGTCGGGACGCGCGGCTGGCTTTCGCCGAACGCTTCGGTGGTGATCACACCCGTCGGAATGCCGCGAGCCGTCATATAGGCCTTCACCGCGTCGGCACGACGCTGCGAGAGACCGACATTGTAGCTTGCCGACCCCGAACGGTCAGCGTGACCAGCCAGCATCACCTGGGCATTGCCGCAGCTGCGATAGTTGCTGATTGCGTTGTTCAGGATGTTGGCGGCTTCTGGCGTGATGTCCGACTTATCCCAGTCGAAGAACACGATGTACGGCCCCGGGGTGCAGACAACCGGCGTCGGCGTCGGCGTCGGGGTCGGGGTCGGGGTGTACACCGGAGTCGGCGTCGGGGTCGGGGTCGGAGTGTACACCGGCTCCGGCGCACCGAAGTTGTAGGTCACGCCGCCCATCAGGCTGTGCGAACGGAAACGGCCTTCGAATTCGCGACCCGTGACGTCGACGAAGTTACCCTTTTCGGTGCTGAAGAAGCGATACTTCAGCGTAACGTCGATGTTGTCCGTAATCGCCGAACGAACACCTGCGATCGCCTGATAGGCAAAAACGGTATCCGAATCGTCGAGGAACGAACCGCCCGAGGTCAGCGCATAGTCGGCGCTAACGCGCGCAACGCCCGCACCTCCGCCGATGAACGCCGAAACCGGACCATCGCCGAAATCGAACATGCCGTTTACCATGAAGCTGAGCGCAGAGGTCTTCTTGCCAGCCGTGTACGTGCCGGGTCCACCGCTCAGCAGCGTGCCCGACCCGTTATAATAGGGCGTGGTGACCGAAGATTCATAGGTATCCACGTTCGCGCTGCGATACCCGACTTCGGTTTCGAGGCGGAAACCGCCGAAATCATAACCGATCGTCGCATCAGCATCCCAGCCGGTGCGATGATCGACAGAGCCGGCGCGCGGAGCGCCGTTGATGTCAAAATCGATGTCTTCGACGAGCATCGCGCCACCTTCCACACCCACGTACCACGCGTCGTCGCGTGCCAGGGCAGGAGTGCTGAGCGCGGTCGACGCAAGTGCCAGAGTGATGGCGAGCTTCCGCATTTTGATCCCCTTTCAATGATGTCCTACGGACAGCGCAAACTCCCTAACGAAAGGATGGTTTCCGCGCAAGTCGAAGAATTAGGCTGGTGTTGCAGAAACATCACATCTCATCTGCTGCGATCAGCCCATGCTCGCGCATCGCCGCCAGCACCTGTGCGATTACCTCGCGCGCCTCGGCATCGACTTGCGTGCCGCCCTCCGGATTTCCGATTGCCGCCAGCCGCGGACCGACCAGTTGCTGCCCATCGACGATCAACCGACCATGTACTTCGCCGATCCGCCAGCTTCCGTCGCGGAAAAGCGCTGGAACCTGCGCCCCGCGGTCCCATGCCGACATGCCTTCCTGCGGCTCGACGAAGCGCCAGCCGCCTGCCGTCCAGCATGCCAGCGCGCCTGCGTGGCCACTCCAGGCGTCCGACGGGTCGGTCCCCACGATCCAGCACTGACCGGGCAGGGGATCCGGCGGAGGCGTGTCGGACTGCGCCGCCTCCACCGCCGCCTGGCAGGCGATATCGATGCGCGTAAGAGCCTCATTATGAGACATTTCCTTCTGCGACTGCCCCGCCTGCAGCAGAGGAAGCGCCAGCCGCGCGCTGATAAACTCGCTCATTCCGGTTCTCCCGTATCGGACAAGATGATCGACAGCGGTCGCGACAGGCCCTGGGAACCGATCTGACATATCGTGATTGCGCAACCCGCTCCAAAGTCGACCGGATCGAGCAGAATCGCGGCTGTTTCGGTTTCAACTGTCCGCGCAGGAGCATCACTGGGAGCGATCGAAACCCGATAGCGCTCCTTCTCTTCGCCCAGCGTGACATCGACGCCATCGATCCACCGCCATCCCAACCGGCTCCGCCGCACCCATTCGACCAGCAGCGCGCCATCGCTCTGCATCTGCACGCATGGATGCACGGGCGACGGCGGCACTACCGATCGCCCGTCGATCGGCACAGCCACCGTCACCGCCGCGCCATCTCCGGCGCCCTGGGCCATAACTTGCGCCTGCGCGCCGATCGCGCTGCTCGCCAGGTCGATGGTCTTCAACGTTTCCGAATCGATCAGAACGAACATGTCCCCGGCATTCTGCCCGCCGATCGCATATTCGGTTCCGCGCCTGCCGCGCCACAGGCCGTGCAAGCGCCAGCGCCCCGCACCCAAAGGCTCGGCACACGCGAATTGCAGCAGCTCTTCGCCCGCCAGCGCAAGATTGGCGCCATTGTCGAGCGCAGCCGCATCGGCGTCCGAAAGCTGCATGGCCGGATTGGCGAGCCGGACGTCGAAATGGTTAATCGTATCGGCAATCGCGGCGCTCGCCACGCCAGGGGGAACCTCGATCGTACCCAATATGCCGGGTGGCGGGGTCGCGCCCGCTTCGCTCCCATGCGCCCCGTCATCGGTGCTCAGCATCAGCGCCGCGCTCCGCCACCCCGCACCGGTTCCGGCTGCGACCGCCGCCAGTCGCGGAACCGATGCCAGCCGATCCTCCAGCAATGGCAATTCAAATGCTGCCAGCACGGTCTCTCCGATCTGCAGATCGGGCGAAGAAAGGACGCGCCCCCCGCCCGCCGGCACCGGCAGCGGCGCCGCCGCGATCCGAAGCAGCTCCAGCCGTAGCACCATCGCTTCCAGCGACCATCGGTCGATACGCCATTGACCGGGCGTGCCCGCGATTTTCACCCGTCCGCCCGGCAGCAGCGTCAGCGCATGCCATCCGAGCGTCAATGTCCGCCGTTCGCGCTCGCGATCGACCCGCGCCAGCGCGGCTTGCGCGATCGTCCGCGCCACGCCCGGCGAAATCGCCGCCGGCAATTCCAGCCGCGCCTCGCGCGTGCCGGCGCCCGGTCTGCTCGCCCGCTGGACGCCCGCCTGATAATCGCGCGCCGGGTCATAATGGGTCAGCGAAACCATGCGCGCCGCACTGTCGGCGGCGGCGATGGCGTGATTCGCCGTTCCCATTCGTCCCTGCGCATCACGCGCGCCCTCATCGGGCAATTCGATCGTCTCGCCGATGCCATGCGCGAGCATGACGCCTGCATCGCCCGGCACGAACCAGCCATTCGCTGCCCCCGCCAGCGTTTCGGCAACCGCGCGAACGCTCGCGCCCTGCGCCGAAAAGCCATCGAGCGACACCGTCCCCGCTTCGCTCGCCAGCGCGCCGTCCGCCACCGAAGCGGCGATATCGCCCGCCGTCACCGCGCCGGTGTCGGCGATCACTTCGAACGTCATCGACGGAATGCGATTGCCATATTCGGCGAGTTCCAGATCCTCGAACACCGCATAGGCAATGCCGCGATGTGCCGGCGCCATCGCCGCACCCTCCGCCGCCGCGATCAGCGGATCGACCGATTGATCCTCTTCGCCACGGTGCAACCGGAACCCGGTCCGCACCTTGAAGTCACCGCTTGCCCCGCGCAGCAGCTTCCCGTCCGCCCAGATGCGCCGCACCGAAAGGAGGCGTCGCCCCGAAAGCGCCACTGCCAGCGATACCGTATAGCTATAGCTGGTCGTCGACGGCCTGCCCTTGCCGCCGCTGGTGCTGCGATGTTCCACCAGGTCGGTCGCCCAGATCACTGATCCGGCAACGCGCATCGTTCCGAACAATTTGGGGATTTGCGTGCCATAAGACGATGTCTGCACCGCCAGTTCGGTCAGGCGCGGTCCTTCGCGCCCCGCCGGCTTGA
Source organism: Sphingomonas sp. (assembly GCA_002707985.1). GTDB lineage: Bacteria > Pseudomonadota > Alphaproteobacteria > Sphingomonadales > Sphingomonadaceae > Sphingomonas. The sequence continues at coordinate 18,826 of PAOI01000004.1, forward strand.
ACAGAACCTCGCGGTCGATCGCGCCGCCGATCGCGGCACCGATCGCTCCGCCCACCGGCCCGCCGATCGCCGTTCCCGCCACTGTCAGCACCAGCGTCGCCATCGCTCTCTCCTTATTCGCTCAGCATCGGCGAGGTCCGCCAGGCAGCTATCACCGGCCAGGGCACAGGTCCCGGTCGCGCCACCACCCGGCGCAGCATCGCATCGGCGTGGATCACGCCATCGACGTCACGGATCGCGAAGTGCAGATGCCCCGGCCCCGGCTGACACAGCAGCAGATCGCCCGCCCGCATATCGCGTGCCCGCATCAGCCCCAGCGCATCCAGCCGTGCGGAAACCAGCGCCGCATCGCCGCTGCGCAGCGCATATCCGCTCGGCACTTCGCCTGCATATCCTTCCGCGCGCAGCGCCAGCGCGGCGAGCCCGACGCAATCCAGCCCCTCCGCCGGGTCGCGCCCGTGCAACCGAAAGCGCGCACCGACGGCACTGCGCGCCGCGGCCACCGCAGCTGCGCCGCCACTCATGCGCCCGGATAGCGAGTCAGCAGGTCGTTCCCCGGCAGATAGGGCTCACCCCGGAAATTGACGGCGTTGCCGAACCGCCCCGCGCATACCGCCAGCGACTTGGCGCATCCCTCGATCAGTTCCACCAGCGCATCCTCGCCGGCGAATCGCGGCGGCGTGCGGAGCGTGACCGTCGTCCCTTCGGATACGGCAATCGCATCCTCCAGCCCGCTATTGCCGCCGCTCAGCCAGCGCAGCCGGCCGCCGCCATAGGCATTGCTGCTCGGTTCCCCGCCATCCACGGTCAGCGTCTCATCGGTAACGGAAAGCACCCGCGCATATCGCCGCCGCCCCGCCATCGGAACGCGGCATCGCCGGTCGCCCAGCTCGGCACGGCACTCCGGCGAAGTTTCCTCAACCACCGGCCGTTCGAGCGCGGTGGACCAGCCGCGCAGCTCTGCGGTCAGATTGCCGTCCCACGTTTCCACCGCGCCGATGAAGCCGCTGCCCAGCGGAATGCGCTCCTCCGGCGCGGTCCAGTCGCACGCGAACAGCGACACCCGCGCCCCGTCCCATCGCCCGCCGAGCAGATCCGCCTCGCTGATCGCCGCACCGGTCAGCGCGCCGCTGACGTCCATCGTGTCGGCCTCAAGCCCCGCCGATCGCTCGACTGCCGACGGCGTCATTCCCGGCGCCGCGCGATATACAAGTCCGTCGATTTCCAGATCGCAGTCATGCGCGGTCAGCCCGATCGTCACGCCATCGCGCCGATCGACACGCCAGCACAAGGTAACGCTCGTCAGATCGCCATCGAGCCAATCGGCCATCGCCTGCTCCCTTATATCTCGCTATGAAATGGCGATAGAGAAACCGCCCAAGGCACGCCGAGCTTTCCCTGACCGCACATCCGCAACACAACCCGTCGCCCCTGCGCAGGCAGGGGCCTATCTCTGTANAATGCGCNTGACCGGCNGACNCGGNAGCGCCGGCGCCTGTGTCCCGCNGCTCGCCCAAACCCGGCCCTAAACCTCGCGCAATTCGATCAGCGGCACCGAAGNCGCCNCGCCCGCCAGAAAGGTCGTACGGCTCACCGTCAGCCGNTCCTCGGCAAANCGCACCGGAACATCGAAACGATATCCCGCCGTCACCACCGCGCCGGCGTCCGGNGGGNTATCGAGNGTAACNANGCCNCCCGGCCCCATGCNGAACGCAGCGGTTTCGACGCCNTCGACTGCGACGCGCACNNTTCCCGCAACCGGNCGGGTGATCCGCCTNGNNCTTTCGCCATANCGCTTCACCAGCGCNAACGCCTGNGNGGCGCCATCGCCNTCGCCGATCACCTGATCGACTGCNGTNGGATCGCCGCTTTCGNTCGAGCAATCGTCGAACGGGTCGCGCAGCCGNAANCCCCGCGCCGGNCCCAGCCGCGCACGATAAAAGCTCAGCAGCGCGGCGATATCGGCTTCGGATCGCACCCCCGGCCCGATATCATAGCGCGTTCGCGCCGCGCTCCAGTCGGCGTTGCGCTTCTCATGCCCGCCCGCGCTGGTAACGATCGCCGTCGAAAGCTCGGGCGCGACTTCGGCATCCCTGCCCAGCGCCAGCGGGAACAGCACATCGTCGAAAGCCTGCACGTCGCTCTCCTGATCGAAATGGACATATCCGTCGCGAGTCACTTGCGGCAGTGCCCAGACGAACGTCTCCGCCACGCCCCGCGCGCGCGCCGCCTCTGCCGCCGCGTCGATCGCGCGCCATTGCCCCTTGCCCTCGGGTGCGAGCACGAACCCCGCAAAATAATGCTGCCGTTCGACCGGATAGCCGAGCCTTGCCTCCGCCTCTGCAACGCCCCGCGCCGTTGCCACACTCAGCCCGGCCGCCGCCCAGTCATAATCCTCCAGCTGCAGGATATCGAACGCCGGGCTGGCCCAGCCGATCGGCATGTTCGCGCGCTTGAGCTCGGGCATCGCCGTGTCGAGCACTGTCGGCAGGTAGGCGAGCAGCATCACCTGCGCCTCCGCCGCAACCGCGCGGACCGCATCGCGCAGCGCNAGTGTCGAATCGNCCAGCAACACGCCCGCCGCATCCAGCACCGCGACATCGGGCTCCCCACGAACATTCTGCTCAGCCGGATTGCCCAGCGCCGCCTTTGCCGCATCGTCATGGATGCACAACCGCCCGTCGGGCATCACCCACCACCACGGCTCGCCGATCTGGAATTGCACGGCAAGCTCCGCAGCCCCGGCAATCGCGACAAATGCCTGCGCCACTTGCTGCAAATACGCCATCGCCCCGGCATGTGCGGGTGAGAGCAGCGCCGACGGCGGATCCCATCCGGTCAGCCCCGCCGAACCATTGCCCGCGCGCTGCTTCCAGTCGTTCCAGCAATGCTGACCGAGCAGTTCATAGGATAAAGACCAGATGACGCCATATCCCAGCGCCTTTGCCCGCGCCGCGAAATCGGCGTGCCAGGCCGCGCACGCCGCATTGAGCACACCGCCCGACAGGCTGGCATAATAGCCGCCGCCGAGCGGCTCGAGCCGGAAATAATGGCTCATCCCGACATAATGGACGATGTCGCCGCGCCAGCCGAGCTGCAAGATGTTGCGCAGCATACGCGCCGGCGTCAGGTGATAGCTGTCATCATATCCGGTCGCGATCCGCAGCCCGTGTTCGGGCACGATCACGTCGCCGATGCCCAGCACCGCGCCCGATCCCTCGCATGCGACATCGCTCAGCGCGACCCAGCCCTCCGCTGGTGCATCCAGCGCCGCATCCTCGCCCGTATATCCCGGCGCGACCAGCGAAACGAACATCCGGTCGACATCGCCCGCGAACACCGGATCGGCTTCGCCCGGCAGCAAGAACCCGCCATCGAGATCGCCGAAATCGAGCGACACCCACGCATCCTCCGCCGTGCCGCTCGCATAATTCCACAGCCGCACATACCATGCGCGCGGATTGCCCAGCGCATCGCGCCCNTCGATCGTCAGNACCGGTCCGTTGACGGCATTCAGCGGCATCACCCCCGACGACCGCCAGCGAAAGCGCAACCGGCACTGGCGAAAATCGCGACTGGTTTCATAGGCAAGCAGCGGATGATCGTGCCGATCCTCCGCCTCCCAGATCAGCCCGAGCAGGTCGTCCTGCCGGTAAAATACCGCATCGACGCGCAGCGCATCGGGCGCGGTGGTAACGACGCTCGCCATCATCGGGCGCGGAAAATTGACCGTCCAGAACCGCGGATCGAAGCGCGAGATCACATCCTCGCCCTGAACCGTCCGCTCAGACGCCAGCCAGAAAGCCATTGGACAACCTTTCCCTCTGCCTTAATCTTGCTGCGCAATTAAAAGGATATCGCGATGCCCCGGCTCGGATTGCGGACCTTATTGTCCAAACCGAATCCGGAACGGCCGATCTATTGGTCCACCGTTCCGCTTTTCTCGCTCCGCGCCAGCTCGCGACCGTTGCAGGACGGGACGTATCGGTGCGCCGAAGACGAGACCGAGCTTTCCTTTTCCTGGTCGGAAAACCACTATCTGATGACCGGCGCCGAGCCCGGTACTGTTTCGATCATTGCGGTTTCCGGTCGAGGAAACGCATTTCTGTTTCAGCAATCAAACGGCCCGGGAATCGCCTTTTACGGTGCACTGCGTCGTATCAGCGGCCGCGCTGGCTTCGACCTCTTCTCCCCGGAAAGCCGGAAGGATGACGCCGCCGCAGCAGCTTTGGCGCACGGAGCCGCTGCTACACAGCTGGGCTATCGCTTCACCAGCTCCGGGGCTGTCTCCGAAACCCTACTGTCGCTGGCCTTTGATTCCAGCGACGATTGCTGGAACAGCTACTTGCCCGTCTGATCAGCCCACCTGCGCCAGCGCGGCCTTCACTGCGCGCGCCACCTGACGGCTCGATTGCTGCAGCGCATGGGGTGCAGCATCGNCGGCGGCATTGACCGTGATCGCCACGCGCACTTCGCGGGCGCCAGACGCAACGGGCGCCGCGACATTGCCCGCGCTGGTCGGCACGAACAATTCGGGTCCGCGCTCGCCGACCATATAGGCCCGGCCAGGCGACACCGGCCCGCCGGTCGCGCGCCCCGGCACGCCGAGCAACGAAAGCAGTGCCCCGCCGAAACCTCCACCGCCGCCCCCGCCGGTCAGCGATTCGATTCCCAGATTCAGCGCATTCGCCGCGATTCCGTCGAGCACCGACAGCGCAAAGCTGCTCAGATCCTCGAACCCCAGCTTGCCGGAGCGAATCGCGCGCAGCAGCGCGTTCTCGATCCGCTGCCCCGCCCGTTCGACGCCGCCGACCAGCGTGCCGTCGATCGTCGCGCGCATTTCGCTTACGTCGCGCGCGAACCCCTGGGTATCGGCGCGCACGTTCACGATCAGCCGTTCGATTTCCTCATCCATCGGGAAACTGCTCCTTCAGTCGCGACAGCATCGACGCATCGATCGGCGCAGGTTCGCCATCGCCGCGCGCCGCACGGACGAGTGCGCCCAGCTCATCGGGCGTCGCATTCCAGAATATGTCGGGGGTCCAGCCGAACATCAGGCCCGCCGCCCCCGAAAGCCGCCGCGCGGCGTCGCCGAACCGATCGCTCACCGCCCCGCCAGTATCTGCCGCAACAGCACCCGCAGCGCCGGCGTCGCCGATGCCAGTCCCGCCGCAGTCAGCGCTTCGCTGAACGCCGCGCGATCCAGCCCCTCGGGCACATCCTTCAGGCAATGCCAGAACAACCCCGCCATTTCGCCCAGCGCCAGCCGCCCCTGCGCGGCGCGTTCGACCAACGCGAACAGCGGCCCCAGTTCGGCCTCCGCCGCCACCAATGCTGCAAAGCTGGGGCGCAGCATCAGCGTCTCGCCCGCTACCCGCAACACCGCCTCCCCCCGCTCGGGATTTGCCGTTTCAACCATTGCCGGGTTTCTCCAAACGTGTTCGGCTCAGGCCGGAGCGAAAATGGTGGCGATCGAGAACCGGCGCGCAGCGTGCTTCCGGCACGTGAGCACCGGAAGCGCAGATTGCCGCCATTTGCAGCCCGGCATCAGCCGAACGGATGCTGCTCACGCGCTCACCACCGGGCCGGAGCTTTCCAAACTCAGCGTATAATTGCGCTCGCCATTATAATCCCCGGCATAATCGAGCCGCGTCACCAGAAACCGGCCCGTCATGGTCTCGCCACTCTCGAAACTCAGCCGATAATCATCGATGACGCCCGACAGCGCGTTCGATTTCACCCGCGCCTCGGCTGACGATCCGGTGAAGACGCCCGCACCCGAAACGCTCACCGAACGCACGCCCGCGCCCGACAGCAATTCGCGCCAACCGCCCGAATCCTTGCTGGTGATCGTCACGGCCTCGCCATTCACCGAAAGCTGTGTCGTGCGCAGCCCGGCGACCGTGCTGAATGCCACCGGCTCGCCGCCATCGCCCACCTTGAGCAGAAACGCATTGCCTTTCTCCGCCGCCATATTCGCTCTCCTTGTTCAAAGTTCGCTGCGCAGCATCCGCACCCGAAATTCGCTCGTCGCGATCCAGCGCCCCTCGCTCTCGCGCACGATCCGGCTGCGCAGCAGCACCAGCGTCACGATCATCCATCCCTCGCCGATCGCGCGCGGCATTTCCGCCAGCGCATCCTCCGCCGCGCTCATCAGCGCGCGCAGCCGCACCGGCAGCTCGCCAATGTCGTGCAGCGAAACCGCGACCCGCGCCTCGCGACCGACCAAACCCTTGGCGCCCCAGTCGGTCAGCACGCTTTCCGCGATCACCGCATAGGGCGGCGCCGACCGCACCGGTGGCGCGTCGAATATCGCCGTGACGCCGTCGGCGAGCGGCGCGTGGTTCCGGCATGCGGTCTGCAGCGCCGCCTGCAGCAATGGATGCACGCTCACTTCAGCCACCCCGCTATCCAGCGCAGCCGCGTGTCGCTCGCCGCACGCCGCAACAGGCGCCTGCCGGCAAGCGTCACTTCGCCCCCGCGCCGCGAAACCGACACGCCCGCAATTTCACCGTCCAGCCGGTTCGCCAGCCGCTCTGCCGCAGCCTCGGCACGCGCTTCGCCTGCCAGACGGCCGCGCTCTTCCAGTGCTTCCATCATGCCCCATGCTCCGCATCGGCCAGCCGCATCCGGCGCCAGGGGCGCAACAGCGCACCGGCGGCAGCGGGCGGCGCCTCCCCGCCCGCACCGGCGAACAGATGCGCGATCAGCAGCACCACGCCCTGCCGGATCGGCGCGGGCAGATCGTCCCATTCCGCCGCCGCGCCCGCGGTAAAGGCGACACGCACCCGCCCTGCCGTTCCCGGCGCAATCACGCGCAGCCACCCCTCGCCCTCGGCGTCGATATCGATCGCATAGGCGTCGGCGGGCAACGCGAACGCGCTGCCTTCCGCCGGAATGCCGGTAACAGTCGTAATCGCCTGCACCGGCGCCGCGTCCAGCCGCTGCCAGCCCCGCGATACCGGCATCACGTCGCTGAACCCGCGCAGGATCAGTGCGCGGCCAAGGAACTGCTCTGCCAGCGCCAGCGCGCTCGCGGCGAGCGTTTCGATCAGCGCGTCCTCACTGGTTTCGGCGATGCGCAGATAGGATTTGGCGGCATCGCGCGCAGCCGCGATCACCGCCCCCGGAAAGGCCGGGGCCGTCAAATCTGGGGTCATCATGGACTCCTTCGTCGCTTAAAGGGGCGTTGCAGGCTCAGCCCGGTTGCGCACTTTCCGGCCACAGCGCGCCCGGATCGACCGGCACCGGCGTCATCGCCGACAGCGCGTCGAGCTGCGGGAAATCCTCGCGCACGCTCGCCCACAACAGCCATCGTCCCGCATATTCGCCCTGATCGATACGCCGCGGGTCTAGCCGCGCCTCGCCGCCGTCGGTCGCTTCGCGCAGCGCCTGCGCCATTGCCTCTTCCATGATCAGCGCCAGCATCATGCCGCTCCCACCGTGGTCATGTAATCGCGCATAGCGTCATGAAGCGCCGCCTGTTCGGCCGCGCTCGCCGGTGCGCGCAGCACGCAGCACGCGGCATATTGGCGGCCGTCGAAATTCTGCGCGGTGCCGGCATTGTTGAGCGCGAGCAGGTTCAGCGATGACGCGGCATGCGCCGTCCCGGCCCGCGTCGCGCTGCCCACCTGCACGCCATCGCGCCAGCCGGTGACCAGGGTCGCCGTTTCCCGCTGCGCCACGGTCAGCCCGATCGAATCCGCAACCGCACCGAAATTGTCGAGCGAATAGTCGTCAACGGCGATGCGCCCCCGGATCTCGTTGGCGACCTGCGATCGCGGCGACAGCGAGAAATTCTGGTTCCCCGACACCGCGATCGTCACTGCATGGGTGCGGCACCACATCCCCAGTCCCGCCGTGATCGGCAGTGCGGCCGCAACCGGGTCGTAGCCGGTGGCGAGATAGCTGGTCGTGCCGTCGCTGGCATAGCCGCGATCGATCGTGAACAGGGGTGCGTTGACCGCCGCCAGATTATACCGATCGGCAATCCAGTTGCGCCGCGCCGCCTGCGCATCATGCGCCGCCAGCACCCACAGGCAATCAAGCTTTTCCCAGATCGCGGCGCGGCACAGCGCGTCGATCAGCCGATCGATCGCCGCCGCCCGCGCCGCGTCAGGCGGAACCGTCATCCGCGCGATCAGCGCATCGGTCTCTGCCCGCCTGCGCGCGCCCCGCACGCCCCCCGGCAGCGCGAGCGACATGGACAACGCGACCATATCAATACAGCGCCAGCAGGTCGGCCGCGCTCGTGCCGGTGGCGCGGACATATTGCGCGCGAAACGGCAGAATGCTGCCCGCCGCGACATTCTTCCACACACTATCGGCGCTCGCATTGACGCCGCGCATCGTGACGTTACCCGCGGTCCCGACATAAATTGCCTTGGGAATATCGCTCAGCGCATTGGCGTCGTGCGGCACGACCGCCACTGCTCGCGTAGCCGGCGCGGTCACATGATCGGCATGGTTCGAAAAAGCGTCCGCCATCTCGTTCTCCGTTGCTTGCAATGAAGGGAAAAGGGGCGGCGGCGCACCCACCAGACGCCGCCGCCCACGCCACGGTCAGGCCGCGGCGAACTTCATCAGCTTGATCGCTTCCGAATTGCTCACCATCCCGCCGACGCGCTTGGTCGCGTAGAAATGGACGAACGGCTTGTTCGAATAGGGGTCGCGCAGGATCTGCGTCTCGCCCCGCTCTGCGATCAGATATCCCGCCTTGAAATTGCCGAATGCGATCGACAGCGCATTGGCGGCGATATCGGGCATGTCCTCGGCCTCGACCACCGGATAGCCAAGCAGGGTCGCCGGCTGACCCGCGGCAATGCCCGGCTGCCACAGGAACGCACCATCGCTCGTCTTGAACTTGCGGATACGTGCCAACGTCGCCGAATTCATCACCCAGCTCGCACCCTGGCGATAGGGCGGACGCAGGCTCTGGACCAGATCGATCAGCTTCTCCTCGGGATTGGCGGCAAATCCGCCCGCCGCCCCGCTCGCCAGAACCTGGATCGTGCCGAACGGGCGGGTCGCATCGCTCGCGCTCGACGTGGCTGCCTGCAAAAAGCCCCTGGGCTTGTTGGTGCCATTGCCGTTGACGAACGCGGCGCCCTCGGCCTTGGCGAATTCCATCGCGATTTCGTTCGCCAGCCACGCTTCGACATCGAATGCCGCATCGTCGAGCATCGTCTGGCTCGCCGCCGGATTGGCGAACAGCTCGCCCATCGGCGGCGCGATTTCGTTGAACACCGGCGTGTCGGTTTCGTCGCGGGCGCCGGTCTCGCTCGCCCAGCCCGAGGGCGTACCGCCGCTCGTCACCAGCTTGCGATAGCCGTTCGATCCGACCGCGACGACATTGGCGATCGCGCGGATCGGCGAGATGCTTTTCAGCGTCGCATCGATCTGCGCGTCGATCTCCTGCGGCACCGCCAGCCCGCCCGTACCGTCGCTCGCGCCGGTAAACGCCTTGGCCTCCAGCGCGCCGCCGCCCGACCGCAAAAAGCTTTCGAACATCGCACCACCACCCGGCGCCGCACCCGCCAGCATCGGCCGCGCCGCCGGCACGCCCGCCATCTCGACTGCGCCAAAGCTCGCGCGCAGATCATTCGCCTTCGTCTCGATCATGAAAATCTCCCACACAAAAATCCTCCCCGAGCTCGTCTCGGGGAGGGGGACCAGCCGAAGGCTGGTGGAGGGGCGGGACGAACCGGCCCCAATTGCATTTTTCAGATGTCAGCCGCTGACCGGCTCAACCGCATGCACCCGCGCCAGCGTCTGCATCGGCGAAGCCACCAGACTCACTTCGGCGAGCGCGAGCTGCAGCAACTCGCGCCCCCGCGCAGTGCGGCGGCTTTCGCGCACGCGATATCCGAACGACAGCCCGGTCACCCCGCCATCGCGCACCAGTTGCGCGAGCAGCGGTTCCTCGACGCGCCCGATCACGCGCAGGCCCTTGTCATCCTCTTCGATCCACTCGATCTCGCCGACCGGCGCGCCACCATGCTGCCACAGCAGGGGCACGGCGCCGGGCACGCGAAACGCGCCTCTGCGCACCACATCGCCACCGCGATCGGCCACATCGAACACCGCCGCATAGCCCGCGAAACGGACGCTCACTTGACCCAGCCCGAAAAGCCCAGCTTCACCGCCAGCCCGACCAGCAATCCGGCAAGCGCCAGATGCGCCAGCCAGCCGATCACTGCCCGCACCGCCGATTTCTTGGCATCGCGCCATGCGCCAAGCAGCTCGCGCAGCTCCGCCATATCCTTGGGCGCCGCGCCATCATCCAGCCCCAGCTTGGCCAGCGCCCGCCGCGCGCCCAGCTCGCCCGCCTCCTCGACAATCGCCCGCAACGTCGTCAGATCGGCACCCGCCTCCTCGCCCTGACGCAGCAATTGCGCCAGCACCGCAGAATCGCTCATGATTTTCTCCAGAATTTCCCGCCCGGCCCGCAACAAACCGCTCGCCCTGAGTAGGGACTGAGCGCCGGCGAAGGCCCGTATCGAAGGGTCCTTCGATATGCCGCTTCGACAAGCTCAGCGGCTACTCAGGACGAACGGTATCGCGCTGGCCAACCGCCATCCCCACCATCCCCCGCTTCTCGTCATCGCTCAGGAAATCGGCGCCGCTCACCTGCGCCCATAACCGCTCGCGATCCTCGGAAAGCGCCGTCACCCGATCTAGATCGACCGCCAGCGATGCATCCTCGAACCACCCCGCCAGCCCCTGCGACACCCCGCCCAGTATCTTCTCGGCCAGCGGCAAAATCGCCAGCCGCCACAGCGCCCGGTTCGCCTCGCGATAATTGGCATAGGTCGCGTCGCCCGGCAGCCCCAGCAGCATCGGCGGCACGCCGAACGCCAGCGCGATGTCGCGTGCCGCCGCCGCCTTCAGCCCGACGAAATCCATGTCGGCGGGCGACAGGCTCAGCGCCTGCCATTTGAGGCCTCCTTCGAGCAGCATCGGCCGCCCGGCATTGGCCGCCCCGGCAAAGCCCGCATCCATTTCCGCCTTCAGCCGGTCGAACTGATCGGACGACAACACACTGCCATCGCCGGGTTCATAGACGAGCGCGCCGCTCGGTCGCGCGGCATTGTCGAGCAGCCCCTTATTCCATTGCGAGGCCGCATTGTGGATCGCCACTGCGCCCGCCGCCGCACCCAGGCACCCCAGCCCATAATGATCATCGACCGGGTTGAACGCCTTGATATGCACGATCTGCGGTCGCCCGCCCGGATCTTCCGCCGCCAGCCGCGCGACATGCTCGCCGACGCGATAGCGATAGATGGCCGGCCAGCCGCTCGCATCCGGCTCCACCGTCACCCGCTCGGGGCGCAGCGCATATAGCTCGCAAAGCTGCCCCTCGGCATCGGTCAGCAATTGGACATAGGCATTGCCATGGAGCAGCAATTGCGCCGCCAGCGTCTCGGTCAGCGCCTGCCCGCCCGATCGCGCACCGACCAGCGCGGCAACTGCGGGATCGCCAGCCGCCAACGGCGCGCCGCCCACGCCTTCGGCAACCAGCTTCACCGCGCGCTGCGCCACCGGATTTGCGCAATATCCCTCGCGCACCTGCGCCTCGTATGATCGCGGCCAATCCCCCGCGACCACCATGCGCGCACCCCGCGAAAGCGCCGGTCGATCTCCCGACCGCCGCCGCCTGAACCAGTTTTTCATGCGTTGCTCCCGTGCCCGCCGGACACAAAAAAACCTCCCCGAGCTTGTCTCGGGGAGGGGGACCATTCGCCAGCAACGAATGGTGGGGGGCAGCGGGCAAAACCCGCCGACCCGATCAGCGATACATCAAACCATCCAGCTGAACGGCACCCGCACATCGCCCGTCACGGCGCCTTCGGCATCGAAACTCCGCTCGGCGATCATCCCGCGCCCTTGGGCATCGACCAGCACCACTGTGCTGCACCGCGTCCCATAAACGGCGTCGCGAATGAACACCGGCGATCCGCTCCCCGGCTGATCGGTCACGAACCCCTGTTCGCTGCGCAGCGCATCGAACAGCGGCGCGATATCGTCGCTGCCGCTATCGGCCCAGCGCCGCACCGCGCCCTGGACTGCCTGCGTCTTCGGCCACGCCTGCGTGCCGACCCCATTGGCCAGCCCGTGCATCCCCGGCTTCAGCGCGACCCGCGCCGCCTCCGGCCGGTTGGTCAGATAGGTTCCGCGCCCCTCATCGATCGCAAACAGATTGAACCCGTTATAGGCATCGGGATCCACGTCGCCGATCTCTCCCGGCCCCAGCAGATCGGTGACCAGCCCCCCGCGCGACTTCTTCGCCGGATCGGGCGCAGCATCCCCGCGCACATTGGTCACGACTGCAAACCGCCCCGTCTCGCTCACGCCCAGCCAGGTGCCGCCCCCCAGCATATCGCGCCCGGCGATGATCCACGAACCATCCTCCCAGCGCGAAAGCGGCTCGGCAGGACGCGCATGAAGCTCGTCCCGGTTCCCGGCGGCGACCAGCATCCAGTCCGGATGCCCGCGCCACAACATGGCAAAAACACACATGTCCCTATTGTAGGGCGCCATCGGCCCGCACAAAAGCCATACTGTATTGACCTATTAACACACCGACTGGTAGCCTCCCGCAAAAGGGAGAGATTCATGCGCCACGCAATTTCACGCCGCCGCCTGCTCGGATCGGGCACCGCCGCAGCCGCAATCGGCGCATTCGGCCTGCCGGTTCGCGCCTTTGCGGCGGAAGACCTCGGCGAAGCCGCCACTGCCATTCTCGAAAGCGCATTTCCCGCAGACGCCCCCGGTGGCGCCGCAATCATCACCCGGCATGGCGAAACCGCCTTCATCGGCGCGCGCGGCATTGCCGATCTTGCCACCGGTCGCGCGATCCGGCCCGACAGCCTGTTCCGCCTGGGTTCGATCACCAAGCAATTCGCCGCCGCGCTGACGATGCAGCTGGTCGAACAGGGCAAGGTCTCGCTCGATGCCCCGCTCACTACCTATCTGCCGGACTATCCCGGCCCCGGCGGCGCTGCGACGGTGCGCCAGCTGCTCAACCATACGTCGGGCATCAAATCCTACACCGGCATCCCCGGCTGGATGGTCGAGGCCAACACCGCCCGCGCCTACACGACGCAGGAACTGATCGCGCAGTTCGCCGATCAGCCGCTCGATTTCGAACCCGGCACCGATCAGCGCTACAATAACAGCGGCTATGTCCTTGTCGGCGCCGTGATCGAAGCGGTCACCGGCAAGCCCTGGCATGTCGCGCTGCGCGAACGCATTCTCGATCCGCTCGACATCGCCGATATTCGCTATGGCGGCGGCGAAGCCGAATTTGCCAACCGCGCGCTCCCCTATTCGAAGAATGAGGACGGCTTCGTCCCCGCTCAGAAAATCGACATGAGCGTCCCTCATGCCGCGGGCGCGCTGGTCGGTTCGGTCGGCGGCCTCGCCAAATGGGCGCATGCGCTCCACCATGGCAAGGTCGTCAGCGCGCAAAGCTATGCGCTGATGACGACACCCACCAACCTGCCCGATGGGCGCACCATCCCCTATGGCTTCGGCCTCAGCCTCGGCGACGTGCGCGGGCGCAAAATGATCGGCCATGGCGGCGGCATTTTCGGCGGCCTCACCGACAGCCTCTATCTCCCCGAAAGCGGCATCTTCACCGCGGCCTTCGTCAACACCGACGCGCCCGACGTGCAACCGGGCATCGTCGGGTCCAGGCTCGCCGCGCTCGCGCTTGGCGATCCCTATCCGGTTTTCCCGACGCTCGACGTCGATCCCGCCACGCTCGAATGGCTGACCGGCGTTTACAGGATCGCCGATGGTGACGAGACGCGCATGCTGTTCCTCAAGGACGGCCAGCTCTTTTCCCAACGCGGCGATGGTCGCCCGGCGCCGGTCCGCGTCGCCGGCGATGGCGTGTTCCATTTCGGCCCGAACAGCCTCAGCTGGTTCCGCGTCCGCCGCGCCGCCGATGGCGCGCACATCCTCGAAATGCATGCCAATGGCGCCGAAGCGATCGAACGCGCGGTCCGCACCGGCCCGGTCCCCGACACCATCGCCGTCCCGCGCGAAACGCTCGCACGCTATGTCGGCAAATATTCGGTGATGACGATGGTCGCCGACCTCACCCTCGACGACAAGGACGTGCTTTCGATCCAGCTGACCGGCCAGCCTGCCTTCGCACTCGAACCCCAAAGCGCGACTGAATTCACTATCCCTCAGGTCGGCGCCCGCATCGTCTTCCCCGAAGGCGAAGGCCTCACCCCCTATCTCACGATTTTCCAGGGCGGCGCCGAGATCAAAGCCGAACGCATCGCCGAATGATGTGGCGACGGGGTGCGGTCACATCACCCGCACCCCCGCCTCGCCCCGCTTGCCGAGCAACAATTCGCTCATTGCCCACACCAGCGCATCGGCGCGGTCGGGCGAACGCCCCGGCCCTTCATAGCCGCCCCCGGCAATCAGCCCGCACAATTCGTCCTCCAGCGCGGGGAACCCGCCGACATGAAACACCTTGCCGCGCTCATAAAGCGCCGCGACCGGCTCGGCGCGTGCGCTCTTGCCGCGGCTGGCATGGACCAGCCGGATCGGCAGCACCGCGTCGGCAGCGGTCAGCACGCTGCGCACCATCTCGCCGCCCTGATTGGCTTCGGCGACCACGCGATCGGCGCCGTTGCGCACGGCGCATGCCGCCACTGCGCGCGCCCATTGTTCGGGCGATGCCGCCGCGACGCTCGCATCCTCCAGCACATAGCCATGGCCGTCGCGCCCCAGCGCCACTGCCACGATCCCGCACGCATCGCCGCGCGATCCGGCGGGCGGATCGACGCCCACGACCACCCGGCGCACGCTGCCCATCGCGCGCACCCGGCACGCCTCCAGCATTTCGCGCGTCCACAATGCGCCGGCAACATCCTCGATCAGTTCGCCGTCCAGCTCCTGCCGCCCCAGCCGCGTGCCCCCATAGGTTTCGCGGATGCCCGCAACGAAGCTGCCGGGCAGCATCCGGTTCTCGTCGGTCCGACCGGTCACCATCGCCGTATCCGCCCGGTCGCGCAGCGCGCGCAGCAACGGGATCGGGCGCGGCGTCGTCGTCACCAGCACGCGCGGGCGCTCACCCATGCGCAGGCCCAGCATCAGATTGTCCCATGCCGCACCCGGATACGCCCATTTGGCGATCTCGTCGCACCAGGCATAGTGGAATTGCGGCCCGCGCAATCCTTCCGGATTCTCGCCCGAATAGGCAAAGGCCTGCGCCCCGTTGGCCCATTTCAGCCGCCCGCGCGTCGGTTCCCAACTGGGACGGTCGGCATCGGGCGAAGTCGCCAATATCCCGCTCGCCCCCTCGACCATCACTGCGCGCACTTCGCCCAGCGTCGCACCGACCAGAGCGATCCGCATGCTCCCATCGGATTGCGCCAGCGCACGCACCCATTCGGCACCTGCCCGCGTCTTCCCGAACCCGCGCCCGGCCAGCATCAGCCACACGCGCCAGTCGGGTCCGGGCGGCGGCAACTGGCGCGGATCGGCCCAGAAATGCCAATCGTACAGCAGCGCGCGCCAACCATCCTCCCGGGCAAAATAGCGCCGGATTTCGTCATGCGTCCCGGCGGCCAGCGCCCTTGCAGTGTCGGTCATGCCTCCGGTTCGCCCTCTGAAGCATCGGACGCGTGCGAGAATTCTGAATCGACCACCGATCCGCGCAGCAATTCGATCCGCCGCAGGACTTCGGCCTTGGCTTCCGCCTCGGTTATTCTCGGCGCGCTCGGCGGCGCTATGCCACCCACGCGATCATAGACCTCGGGCCGTTTCGCGCGGAGCAGGAACATGCCCAGGCTGTCCGAATAGGTTCGCACGCTGCCCACGACTTCGCCGCGATAATAGACCGGCTTTTCCACGCCGTTGCGCGCGCGATCCATCAACTGGCTTTCCAGCTCGTCGAGCGCCTCGCTGATCGCCGCGTCCCAATCCCGCGCAAAGCCGGGGTAGCGGGCACGATGCGCATAAACCGTCGAACTCGACAAACCCGCCTCGCGCGCCGCCCGCGCGACATTCGCGGTCTGGCGCAGCATTTCCAGAAAACACGCCTTGCGCACTGCGATCGACGGCTGGCGTGCCTTGCGCGATTTGCCGCCCGATTTCACCAGGCGCAGTTTCGCCCCGCCACCCGGTTTCCCTGTATCGCCCATGCTGCCCTCCCCGGGACCGCACCCGGCCCCAAAACGCAATCGGGCCGGAAGGCGTCACCGCCCCGGCCCGACTCGCAATTCTTCAGCGTGTATTGGAGGTACCAAATCAGCGTGACGATGTCAAGCTAAAATCACCAGATGGGTTATTTCAGCGTTTCGAGGAGCGCATCCCATGCCTGCGCCTCGTCGAACCGGCGGTTGTGCACCACAGGCACTCCCATCACCCCGGTCCCGGCATCGAACGCAATCGTGGCGTCATAGACGAAGCTGGCATTGCCGCGGATCGTCACCACCGCGCCGTCCTGCGGGGCGGTCGCCGACGCGCGCACCATTCCGCCGCGATTGAATACCGTCACCGTTTCGCCGAACCCGATCCGCCCGGTCAGCCCCGCGGCAAAGGTCGACGCCGCCATCGCGCTGCCGCAGCTATTGGTCAGGCCCACCCCGCGTTCATAGGTGCGGACGAACAGCCCGCCTTGGCGCATCGCCACGAAGCTGACATTGGCGCGCGCCGGGATCAGCGCGGGCGCGGCCTCGCACCAGTCGCCAAGCGCCACCAGCTCGGCTTCGTCCACGTGCTCGACAAAGGTGACGAGGTGCGGATTGGGCATGGCGACCGCGGTAAAGCACCGTTCGCTCGGAAAACCGGGGATCGGCGCGTCGATCAGTTCGCGCGCATCGATCTTCAGCCCGACATCGGTCGTCGCCAGCGAAGCCGGCCCCACCTGCGTGCGGATCGTCACGACGCCGGGCGCCAGTTCCGGTTCGCGCGCGACCTGCGCCAGGCTGGTCTTGAGCTGCACGGTCGCGCGATCGATGCCCAGCAGCTCGAACCCCAGCCGCGCGGTACAGCGCAGCCCGTTGAGGCACGTCTCCGCCTCGCTACCATCCGGGTTCAGCATCCGCATCCCGAAATCGGTTTCATTCCCGCCGCTTACCAGCAGCAACAGGCCGTCGCCGCCCACCGGCCCGTTACGATCGGCGAGCGCGCGTGCCACCTGCGCCCATTGCGCATCAGACAGCGTCATCGCGCGAGCGTCGATCAGCGGGAAATCATTCCCCGAACCATGGCATTTGATGAAGGCGATCTGCATGCCCCTTCTATGGGGAGAAACCGCCTCGCGAAACAGAGGGGACAAGCAGAATTTCGCGGCCCGCCCGGTTCAGGCGGGCGCCGCCGCCGAAACCGGCCCGCCCATCGCCGCGACNACNGCCCGATCCGCTTCGATCGTNNCNGCAAAGCTCGGTCGTCCCAGGATCGCATCGAGATAGGCAGNNGTCTTCGGATAGCGNTCNCAATCNACCGGNCAGCCGACATANTCCAGATTCGCCCAGGGGCTGGCGACAGCGATNTCGGCAAGCGTCAGNCGATCCTCGACCAGAAAGCCGCTCGCGGGGATCACGCTCTCCAGATAATCGAGCCAGCGCGGCAATTCGTCGCGTTCGGCAGCGGCGGCAGCTGCCAGATCAGCCTCGCCCTTCAACACCCGCGGCACCACGAACCGGTTGCCGAAAATCTTGGCGCCGCTCGCCATGATCAGCGTGTCGGAAAATTCATCGAACCAGATCGCCCGCGCGCGGGATTCGGGCGCCTGCGGAATCAGATTGGGGTCGGGATATTTGGCGTCGAGATAGGTGACGATCGCGGTCGAATCGGAAATCGCGAAATCGCCGTCGCGAAATCCCGGCATCTTGCCGAATGGGCTCGCCGCGTGAAATTCCGGGCTGCCCCGCCCCATTCCGGCGGGCTGCACTTCGACCTCCAGCCCTTTTTCGGCGGCAAAAACCGTAACCTTGCGAACATAGGGCGACAGGGTGGAACCATAGACGATCATCGCGACCTCTCCCGTGCGATTGCTGTGGCGATAATGTAGCACCTAAGTTTCACTATGCAACTTAGTTTATCGGGGACAGCCCCAATAGGCTATGGCAGAACCGCCCGATGATCGAGCTCGTGCTGCTGGTCGGCGGTATCCTTGTCTATGCCTCGCTGAACAAGCGCATCGTCACGTTGCAGCGCGAAGTCGCCGATCTGCACGCGATGCTCGCCGGTCGGCGGTCTGAGCACGAGGAACCGGCCCGGCTGCGCCCCGCCACGGTGGCACGCGATACCCCGACCGCGCCCGTCTCGCCCTCGGAACATGCGCCTGCTGCACCAGCCGGTGCGACGGAACCGGTAGAGCCCACGGAACCGAACGTGAGCGCCGAACCCCACGAAACCGCGCGGATCGCGCTGCCCGAATTCAGCTTCGAAAAGCTGGTTGGCGGGCAATTGCCGATCTGGATCGGTGGCGCAGCGCTCGTCCTTGCCGGTTTCTTCCTGGTTCGGCTGACAATCGAAAGCGGCCTGCTCGGCCCGGTCGCGCGCACCATCCTCGCTGCGTTGTTCGCGGTGGCGCTCATCATCCTCAGCGAGCTTGCCCGCAACCTTCACTGGACGCGCGACGACCCCCGCGTGGCTCAAGCCTTCGCCGGCGCCGGCGTCGCCAGCGGCTATGCCACGCTCTATATTGCCGCCGCGCTCTATCACCTCATCGCCCCGCTGCCCGCCTTCGTCCTGATGCTCGTCGTGACCGCAGGAGCGCTGGCACTGGCGCTGCGTCATGGCCCGCCGACCGCGATCATGGCGCTGATCGGCGGGTTCGTCGCGCCGCTGGTGGCGGGATTCGACGCCGCCGGGGTCGGCCCGCTGCTCGTCTACCTCACGCTTTTCACTGCTGCATTGTTCGCACTGGCGGTACAGCGCGGCTGGGGCTGGCTCGCGCTCGCCGCCGCGCTCGCCGGCTTCGGCTGGATCAATTTCCTCATCTATGCGCTGGCCCGTCAGGATCTGGCCGGCGTCGGCGCCTTTGCAGTGCTGCTCGCGGTGGGATGCAGCGCGGCGCTGCCAGCCACCGGGCTGCGCAGTATCTGGCTGCGGCTGGCGCCGTTGCTCGCCGGATTGCTGCAACTTCTCGTGCTGGCGCCGTCGCTCCAATTTGATGCGCTGGCATGGAGCTTCTACCTCCTTCTCGCCGCCGCGACGCTCTTCCTCGCATGGCGCGACGCGCGCTATTTGCCCGGCACCATCGCCGCGCTCGGGCTGACACTGGTGCTCGAAGCAACCGCGCTGGTTCAGCCCGAACGGTCTGCCACGCCCGCCGCAATCGCCATCGCCACGCTGTTGTTCGCAGTCCCCGGCCACCTCCTGCTGCGCCGATCGGCAAGCTGGGCTGCGCTCGCCATTGCCGGAACGGCGGCGCCCCTGCTCGTTGCCCAGATATGCGCGCCATCCCTCCTGCCGCTCTGGGGCTGGATCCTGCTGGAACTGATTGCAGCCGCGCTCGTCCTGTTCAGCGGCTGGCGCCTGCGCGACTCCGCCGATGACCGTAGTTTGACCGCCGCCACCTGCGTCGCCGGGCTGATGGCTGCCGTCGGACTGGGTCAGGCCGTCCCGTTCGCCTGGCTCGCGCTGCCGCTGACGATCGTCATGCTCGGCCTTGGCGGCTGGGCGCGGCTGCTCGGCCGCGAACGCCTCTTCGCGCTTCCCACGCCTGCATTCCTCGCCGCAGTGCTCGCCGCGAGCCCGGTGCTCTGGCAGAATCTCCACGCCATCGTCGATTCGCTCACGGGCATGCCCTTTCCCTATGCGTTGCTGCCTGCGACGGGAGACATGCTCCGCGCCCTCCCCGCCATCGCCGTCGGCGCCTTCCTGCTGCTTGCGGACCCCAGACAGTTTCACCGGGCCCGCGCCCCCGTCGCCTTTGCCGCGCTCACGATCGGGCTGCTGGCCCTCTACACGCTCGCCAAGCAACCGCTGGCCATCCTGGATCAAGAGACCTTCCTTGCATGGGGCTTTGCCGAACGCGCGCTGATCACACAGGCGCTGATGGCGGCGGGCTGGCTGCTGCTTCGTCGTGGCCGACTGGCTCCGTTCGGCCTCAGCCTGCTCGCAACCGGCTATTTCCGGTTCGTCTGGTTCGACTGGCTGATCCTCAACCCGGCATTTTCGCCGCAATGGGTGGGCGGCCTGCCGCTGCTCAATCTCGTGACGATCCATTTCGCACTCGCCGCCTTCTGGCTCTGGTCGCTGTCCCGCAACGTCATGCAGGGTCACGCCGTTCGCACCGCTGCCGCAATCGCCTCCATCGCCGCGCTGCTGGTTGCGGTGCGTCAGGCCGCGCATGGCGCGCTCCTCACCGGCCCCGTCACCACGCTGGAAAATGGCGGCTATTCGGCGGCCCTGCTCCTGCTCTCCTTGTTCTGGCTCTGGCGCGGCATCCACACCGGCGCCCGCGACCTTCGGATTTTCGGGCTCGGTTTGCTCACCCTTGTCACCTTCAAGGTGTTTCTGGTCGACGCGGCCGCGCTCGACGGCGTGTTGCGCATCCTGTCGCTGCTGGGGCTCGGCCTTGCGCTGATCGGCATCGGCTGGGCCTATAGCCGGTTCCTCGGCGCGCGCTCCGTCGCGCCGCCGGAGGCTCAGCCCAGCCCGTAATGATCGGCCAGCCGGTCGAGCGCCATGCCCAGCACCAGCTTTCCCGCGCGCACCGGCCAGCCAAGCGCCTTTTCCGCGACCGACAGCCCTTCGCAGGCACAGACGACGCGCCACAAAATGTCGGACAGCCCCGGCCCGGCGGCCATGATCGCCGCATCGAATCGGCGCTTCGCCGCGATCTGCGCCAGCGTCGGATCGAGCGGCGCATCCGGTCCGCGATGGCCCCGGCGGGCGGGCGCGGCGTCCCACGCCATCGTCACCCGCGCGCCCAGTGCCGCCGTTTCGTAATCGGCGCGCAACCGCTCCCCCGCTTCGAACTGGCGCGCAGTCACCATGCCCCGCGCCTGCAGCCAGGATAGCGGCGATTCGGCCAGATTGACGGTCACGCTGCGCCGCCCCTTTCCGGCCCCGCCCCTGCCGATCCGCCCCGTGGCTCCGTCGATTTCCCGTTCGGCAAGTTCCCGCATCATCCGCTCCCAACCTCTTCGCGATTCGATTTCCCTTGCCACAGCGCCCATGTTGTAGGACAGCAGAAATGTACCGATATGGTTATCTGGAGAAGCGCCATGATTACCGCGATCCGCGAAGTCCGCCGCGCAAAGGGGCTCACGCTGGAGGACGTCGCGCAACGTTGCGACCCGCCGACCACGGCCCAGACGATCGGTCGGCTTGAGACCGGAACGCGAACCGTATCGGTGGGATGGCTCAATCGCATCGCCGCCGCGCTTGAAGTCGACGCCGCGGATCTGGTCCAGCTTCCCGACCGGCCTGATGTTCCCGTCGTCGCGCAGCTCGACGGACAGGGTACGCAGGCACCCCGGCGGCAGGCGACGGTTGCGGCGCCCCGGCCCTCGCCCGAAATGGTGGCGCTGCGCGTCACCGGCGGCGTCGGCGACTATCGCACCGGCGACGAAGTATGGTGCGAACGGCTGGCGCCGGCAGATTTCGCAAATGCCCTCAATCGCGACATCCTCGTCCCCCGGCCCGCAGGGCGCTTCCTGTTCGGACGGCTGCTCGGTCGCGAAGACGGCAAGTTGCACCTGCTCCCGCTCGGCACCGGCGCGCGCCAGCAAGTGGTGGCCGACCCGCCCTGGATCGCGCAGGCCACCCGGCTCATCCGCGCGCTCTGAACTTCGGGCGAAAGCATCGCCGCGATCCGAATATGGTGTTCGGTGACACCACCAAGCCAGAGCGGGACAGCGGCTGATTTACGTCATTTCTTCCGGGCCTGTCGATCAGGCCCGACCGGTTCCGGCGCCCCGCCGGGCGCGCAGCGTCAAATTCCGATTGTCATCATAGATCATATATCGTATACGAAACCGATCAACGGAGGATCTTTGTGACATTCAAACGGCCGATGTGGACGGGTGTGTACCCCGCCGCCACCACGCAATTCGCCCCTGACGGTTCGGTAGATATCGACGCCACCCAGCGGGTTCTGACCAATCTGGTGGACGATGGTGTGAGCGGGCTGATCCTGCTCGGCACTTGCGGTGAAAACAACTCGCTCGAGCCCGAGGAAAAGCGCGCGGTGCTGCGCGCGGGTGTGGAGGCCGTTGGCGGACGCGTCCCGCTGGTCACCGGCGTTTCCGAATTCACCACGGAGCGCGCCGCTTCCTATGCGCGCGATGCCGAGGACATCGGTCTCGATGCGCTGATGGTGCTGCCGGCGATGGTCTATGTGCCGACCAACGAAGAGCTGGGCGCCCATTTTCGCACTGTCGCGCAGGCGACCGGGCTGCCGATCATGCTCTACAACAATCCGCCCGCCTATCGCGTGTCGATCAGCGAGGCGACACTCGAAACGCTGGTCGATGTCGACAATATCGTCGCGGTCAAGGAAAGCGCGCCCGATCCGCGCCGCTTCACCGATCTGTTCAATCGCTTCGGCAGCCGTTTCACGTTGATGGCGGGCCTCGACGATGTCGCGCTCGAAGGCCTGATGCTCGGTGCCAGTGGCTGGGTTTCGGGGCTGACCAGCGCCTTCCCGCAGGAATCGGTAGCGCTGATCGAAGCCGTCGATCGTGGTGACTGGGTCGAGGCACGCCGCATCTATCGCTGGTTCATGCCGCTGCTCCACCTGGATGCCGAACATGATCTGGTCCAGTCGATCAAGCTGGCCGAGGAGATCATGGGTCGCGGTTCGGAACGGGTCCGCATGCCGCGCATGCCGCTGGCCGGCAAGCGGCGTGCGGAAGTGATCGCGATGGTAGAGAAATGCGCCGCGACGCGGCCACTCGCCGAGCGCGCCGCCGCCTGATCTGGAGTTTCCTCCCCCGGAGGTCGCATGAGAGGCGACCGGCATGACATAAGCCGGCCGGTCGCCTTTCAAAGGCAAGTCGCTATCACGGGCAATCGGATCCCCCGCTGGCGGGATTGCGCCATGAAACGGACGATCATGCCGTTGATATGGCAGGCGAAGCAGCGACGTAATCGATAATCCGCATCTGCGGCTCTCAGTTCGCTGAAACGTACAAGGCCCGCATGGCGTGCTGTCCTGCGCCATGCGGGCCTTGCGGTCGTGGCGGCGTGCGAGCCGCCACTGGCTCAGCTGATCCGCAACAACACCGATCCGTGCGCGGGCAGGTTGAATTTCGTGGCGTCCGGCGCCAGCGTGTCGCCGCTCCACAGGTCGCGCATCTGGCGCACGGTGCCAAGGCCGATATCCGCGGGCAGCAGATCGGCCGTGACCGCTGCGTCATTCCGGTTGAAGATTGCGATCGCCACCGATCCGTCTGACAGCGGCTTGCGCCAGATTTCGACGCCATCGGCCTTGCGCACCGCGGTCCCCTGCACGCCCTTCGCGTCCTGGTCGATCGCCAGCACATCGCGATTGGTAAGCAACGCCAGCTGCTCGGGCGTGGTTTCGCGCAGATCGCGGCCGAGGATCAGCGGCGCTGCAGAAATCGCCCACAGCGTCATATGCGTCTGATATTCGTCATGGTTCATCCCGCCATTGCCGATTTCGAGCATGTCGGGATCGTTCCAGCCACCGGGACCGGTATTCGCCGGATTTCCGTTATGATCGAAGCCGATATTGGCCATCACCTGCCATTCATCGGTGATGTCGCCGGTGGTACGCCATAAATGACCGCCCGCCGCACGCCCCCAGCTGCCGACGTCGAACCGGCCATATTCGCAGATGGAAAAGATCATCGGTCGCCCGGTCGCGCGCACTGCGCGCGCCATTTCCTGATAGCTGCGGATCACCGTGTCGCGTGTGTCGTAAAACCATTCGCCTGAGCAGAGATCATATTTGAGGTAATCGATGCCCCAATCGGCAAAGGTCTGCGCATCCTGCTGGACATGGCCATAGCTGCCTTCATATCCGGCACAGGTTTTCGGCCCTTGCGAGCTGTAGATGCCGAGCTTCAGCCCGCGCGCGTGGACATAATCGGCCAGGGCCTTCATGTCCGGAAACTTGTCATTGGGCTGAATCGTGCCGTCCGGAGCGCGCTCGCCCTGCCACCCGTCATCGATGTTGACGTAGATATAGCCCGCGTCGCGAAGCCCGGTGGATACCAGCGCATCGGCCATCGCGCGAACAGTGGCATCGTCGATATGTTCGGCAAATTTGTTCCAGCTGCTCCATCCCATTGGCGGGGTCTGCGCCAGGCCATCGGGCGACAGCGCCTGTTCTGGCGGCAGCGGCATGACGCGGAATGTGCGCTGCGCCGCATCCGCCGCCGTGCCGCGACGGCCGTCCTGTTCGGCGTCCGTGCTCCAGATATGGCCGGTCAGGTGGACCGTGTTGCCCGAGCGCGTGGCAGTCCATTCGCGGGTGGCACGGCTGCGATCGTTCAGGTTGCGCATCGTGAAGCGAATCGTGTCGCCCTCGACCCGGACGTCCTGCATCGCCATCGGGCCATACCATTCCGAAGTCACGACACCGGTCAGCACTCTGCCGCGCTGCTCTATCTGCATCATCGTCACCCCCGGATAATCGGGGGCATCGTCGAACAGCCAGACTCCGGCAAAGGGGCTGGTCTGGGCCAGCGCGGGACTGGCCGAAACGGTTGCGAGGGCAAGGCAAAGACTTTGCGTCAGACGGCGCATTACAGTCTCCAATATTGAGTCAGTTGAGCGTGCGATTATTCCGCCGGGGCGGCAGTCTCATCGGGCGAGCGCAACAGACTGCGGCGCCGGCCATAGGCGAAGTAGATCACCAGCCCGAAGACGTTCCACAGGAAGAAGCGCGTGATGGTCGCCTGGGGCAGGCTGACGAACAGGTAGAGGCATCCCAGGATCGCCAGCGTGCCGACCAGATAGGGCTGCGGACACCGGAAAAGCCGCTTTGCGTCCGGTTGCTGCTTGCGCAGAATCATCAGGCAGGCGCCCACCGCGACAAAGGCAATCAGCGTGCCGGCATTGGCCAGCTCGGCAATTTCGTCGAGGCGGAAAAAGCCGGCGACGGCGGCCACCGAAATGCCGGTGAGCAGCGTGATCAGCGTCGGCGCCCCGGTGCGCGGGCTCACCTTGGCCAGGCCGCGCGGCAGCAGGCCATCGCGCGCCATGACGAAGAAGATGCGGCTCTGGCCGTACATCATCACCAGGATCACCGACGGCAGCGCGATAATCGCGGCGAGCGCCACCAGATGCGACGCAACCGGCTGGCCCAGCGTGCGCAGCACCAGTGCCAGCGGCTCGGGCGAATTGCCGAGTTCGAGATAATTGACCGCCCCCACCGCCGCGATCGCGACGAGCATGTAGATGAAGGTGCAGACCAGCATCGATCCGACGATGCCGATGGTCAGGTCGCGACCCGGATTCTTGGCTTCCTCGGCCGAGGTCGCCACCGCATCGAACCCGTAAAAGGCGAAGAAGACGATTGCGGCGGCGGCCATCACCCCGCGCTTTTCACCGAGCATTTCGGTGCTGGTAAAGCCATAGGGCATGAAGGGCTGCATGTTCGCGCTATCGAAAGCGGGCAGCGCAAAGGCGACGAACACGCTCAGCGCGACCAGCTTGATGATCACCAGAATGATGTTGAGCGTCGCGCTTTCGCGCGTACCGCCGACCAGCAGCCCCATGATCGCCAGCGCGACGAGCACGGCGGGCAGATTGATGAGACCGCCTGCATGCGGCCCGACCAGCAGCGCGGGGGGCAATGCCACACCCGCGGACTGGATCCAGCCGACCAGATAGCCCGACCAGCCCACCGCAACGGTGGAGCAGGCAAGCGAGTATTCCAGGACCAGACTCCACCCGACAACCCAGGCGACCGTTTCGCCCATTGCGGTATAGCTGAAAGTATAGGCGCTGCCCGCTGCCGGGATCATCGTCGCCATTTCGGCATAGGCGAGCGCGGCGCAGGCACAGACTGCGCCGGCAATGGCAAAGGCAAGGATCACCGCCGGGCCGGCGCGTTCGGCACCCACGCCGGTCAGGGTATAAATACCCGTTCCGACAATGGCCCCCACGCCCAGGGCGATCAGATGCGGCCAGCTGAGGGTTTTTGCGAGGCTATGTCCCGCGCCATGACTGGCGTGGTGGTCGATCGATTTACGCGGTCCTAACATACCCCCCCTTTTCGGTTACTCCGTCACACGGAGTTTGCGGTTCCCAATTCCTTGCGGAGATCATCGAGCGTGCCGCGGATGTGCGTGTCGGCGAGCGCGGCGGTCTTTTCCGCGTCCCCCGCGAGCCATGCGTCGAACAGCTCGCGATGCTCGACATGCGCGCGATCCTCCCGGCCGGCCGGCTGGAGATGCGCCACGACATAGCGCTCGGCCTGAACGGCGAGACGCTCGACAAGTTGTGTGGTCAGCAGCCGCCCTCCCGGACGGACGAGCGATGTATGAAAAGCACGGTTCGCCACCGCGACTTCGCCGTCGGGATCATTGGCAGCCGCATCGAGCGCCTCATAGGCCTGGGTGGCCACACGGCGTTCGGCGTCCGTCGCCAGGGTCGCGGCGCGCGCGGTGGCCCTGGGCTCGATGCTCAGCCGCAACTCGAAGATTTCTTCGGCCGCGTCGATCGACATCGGACGAATGAAATAGCCACGATTGGCCTGGCTGGTGAGCAGCCCTTCCTGCTCGAGCCGCGCCAGCGCCTCGCGAAGCGGGATCTTGCTGACGCCCAGCTCGCTCGCCAGCGCGTCCTGGCGAATGATCGCCTCCTGCGGCAATCGCCCCGAAACAATGCGGTCGCGAAGGATCTCGAGAACTTGCTCGGAAAGGGTACGGACGACGATGCTCATGGGCGCAGCTCCTCGCGAGGCGATACCCGGGGCACGGCATGGCCGCACGGAAGCGAGTATCGCGTCATATGACCTGAAACCCCTTCCAGAAACGATCCGCCGTATCAATCCACACTGTGTTGAAACCGGTGCTGATCGCAGTGCCTTCCACCGAAGGCAGGATCGCGGGAACATCGCCAAGCATCGTTTCGGCTTCGACACGTCCGATAAAGCGACTGCCGATATAGCTTTCGTGGACGAAGCGATCGCCGGGTTTCAACACGCCGCGATCGGCCAGATGCGCCATGCGCGCCGACGTTCCCGTGCCGCACGGACTGCGGTCAATCGCCTTCTCGCCGTAAAAAACCGCGTTGCGCGCATCGGCGCCTTCACCGGCGGGCTTGTCCGCCCAGAGCACATGACTGACACCACCGATGGTGGGATCGAGCGGATGCACCGGCTGGACTGCTTCGCGCACCGCCGCGCGCACTTTCGGGCTGAGCGCCAGAATGTCGGCGGCGCTCATCGCATCGAGCCCGCGATACCCGCCCTGCGGCTCGACGATCGCATAGTAATTGCCGCCATAGGCAACATCGATGGTGAGCGCTCCGATGCCCTCGACATCGATCTGCACGCCGCGCGCGGCGACATAGGCGGGCACATTGTGGATCTTCACCGATGTGACGCGGTCGCCCTCGGTCGTATATTCGACGTCGATCACGCCAGCAGGCACTTCGGCTCGCACGCGTCCGGGGGTTTCCGGCAGGATCAGCCCGTGCTCGAGCGCGAAGGTGATGATGCCGATCGTGCCGTGACCGCACATCGGCAGGCAACCGGAGGTTTCGATGAACAGGATGCCGACATCGGCGTCCTCGCGCGTCGGCGGATAGAGGAAACCGCCCGACATCATGTCATGCCCGCGCGGCTCGAAACAGAGCCCGGTGCGGATCCAGTCGAAACGCGCGAGAAAATCCTGCCGCCGCTCGGACATCGACGCCCCGCGGAGCAGCGGCGCACCGCCCGCGACGAGGCGAACCGGATTTCCGGCCGTGTGCCCGTCAATGCAGAAGAAACTGTGCCGCATGCTCCGAAATCCCTACGCTGTCCGTCAGGCCGATGCCGACAGCGGGCTGGTGGCGGCGGCTTTCTCGACCATTGCGATGACTTCGGCGCGACGGGCGCCGATCAACGGCTGGCGCGGCGGCAATACGCGTTCGGAACCGCGCCCCATCACCTGCTCGGCAAGCTTGATCGATTGCACCAGATCATGTTCGGCGTCGAGATGGAGCAGCGGCATGAACCAGCGATAGATTTCTTTCGCGCGCTCATGGTCGCCGCGCGCGAACGCCGCGACCAGCTCGACCGATTCCTTCGGAAAGGCGTTGGTGAGACCCGACACCCAGCCCTGCGCGCCGAGGAACAGCCCTTCGAGCGCAACATCGTCGAGCCCGGCGAAGAGCACGAACCGGTCGCCGAATGCGTTGCGGAAATCGGTAAAGCGGCGCGGATCGGGCGCCGATTCCTTGATCGCGACGATATTGGGAAGGTCGACCAGCTCCGCCAGCACCTCGGCATCGATCACGGTGCGATAGGCCGGCGGATTATTGTACAGCATGATCGGCAGGCCGACCGCTTCCGCGACGCCGCGGAAATGCGATACCAGTTCGTGCGTCTTGGGCACATAAACCATCGGCGGCAGCAGCATCAGCCCGTCCGCCCCGGCCTTCTCGGCCGCCTGCGCATAGCGGACGGCGCGGCGCAGGTCATATTCGGAAACGCCGGTGATTACCGGCACGCGTCCGGCAACCGCCTCAACGATCGCCGACAGGATCGCGACCTTCTCGTCCTGTTCGAAAGAGTTGTTTTCCCCGACCGTACCCAGTGCGATGATACCGTCGACACCGTCGCGCACCAGATCATCGACCACGCGCTGGGTATCGGCCAGATCCGGCGTCAAATCCTCGCGGATTTGCGTGGTTGCGGCAGGGAAAACGCCCTTCCAGTCGATGGCCATTATCGATCCTTGGCT
This sequence comes from Sphingomonas sp., assembly GCA_002707985.1. Classification (GTDB taxonomy): domain Bacteria; phylum Pseudomonadota; class Alphaproteobacteria; order Sphingomonadales; family Sphingomonadaceae; genus Sphingomonas. The sequence goes on from PAOI01000004.1 coordinate 47,679, forward strand.
TTGATTATTTATACGGTATACGAAGTCCATGCAGTGGGGACAAGAGGCTTCATGAAAAGTGTCACAATTGTCGGAGGCGGCGTAATCGGCCTGTGTACCGGCGTGCGGCTGGCACAGGCAGGGCATCGTGTCTGCGTGATCGACGACGACAGCGATCGCAGTGCCGCTTCGTGGGGAAATGCCGGACATATCGCGACCGAACAGGTCCAGCCGCTGGCCTCGCCCGCCAATCTCAGGAGCGTTGCGGGGCAGCTGTTCGCATTTGGCGGGCCGGTGGCGCTGCCACCCGGTCAGATAGCGCATTGGCTGCCGTTCGGCATGCGCATGGCGGCGCGATCGACACCGCAGCAGTTTCGCGCCGGCCATGCTGCTCTCGGCGCCTTGATGGCGCAGGCCATGCCCGCCTGGCAGCGCATGATCGACGGCATCGGCGCGGCCGACCTGTTGCGCGCCGACGGGCATTTCGTTCTGTGGCCTGACCATCGGACGGCGGACAGGGCGCGCGCGGTATGGCAGCAAACCGACACGGGCACCGCCACCTTTCGCTCGCTGACCAGCCAGGAACAGGCGCGACTCGAAACACTGGGCACGCCCTTTACCGACGGCATCCGCTTCGAAGGCACCGGATCGATCACGCACCTCGGCGCGCTCGCCGAAGCACTCGAAGCCGCGCTTCTCGCAAGCGGCGGTATCCTGCAGCGCGGCACGGCGCGGCTTTCGCCCGATCGACGTTTTGCATCCGTCGAAGGCTCGGAAGCCGACATCACGATTGTGACGGCGGGCGCCCGAAGCGGCAGCTTATTACGTCGTTTCGGCTATCGCGTGCCGCTCATCGCCGAGCGCGGTTATCATATTCGCGCCGACGGCGGCGGCTGGGACGCGACGCTGCCTCCGGTGGTATTCGAAAGCCGCAACATGATCGTGACGCGCTACAGCGACTGCGTGCAGGCGGCGAGCTTCGTCGAGTTCGGCGCGATCGATGCGCCTCCCGATCCGCGCAAATGGCGGCGGCTCGAACAACATGTCGCCGAACTGGGGCTACCGATCAGGTCTCCCTATCGCCGCTGGATGGGCCGGCGACCGACGCTGCCCGACTATCTGCCCGCAATCGGCTGTTCCCGCCGTGCCGACGGGCTCCTATACGCATTCGGCCATCAGCATCTCGGACTGACCCTGGCCGCGGCGACGGCCGAGGCGATGGTTGCGCTGGTGGACGAGCGCGACACCGCGCTGGACCTTACCCCTTTCGACCTGGAACGTTTTGCATGAGGAATTTGATATGATCGGCGGCCCCGACTTCGCAAGCGAACTGGCCGCGATCCGTCCCTGGGCGGATGTCGCGCCGGCCATCACGCACGCAGAACGCCTGGCACGTATGGATCGCGCCCGCGCGCTGACCGCCGCTGCAGGTGCCGATGCGCTGCTGGTCAATGCCGGTCAGAGCCTGTGCTATTTTGCCGGTCTGCCCTGGGGTTCGACCGAGCGGATGGTCGCGTTGCTGTTGCCGGTTACCGGCGACCCCGTGATGATCTGCCCCCGGTTCGAGCTTGGGTCGCTGGAAGCCGATATGGCGATCGAAACCCAGATGGCGCTGTGGGAGGAAGAAGACAGCCCCTTCGCGCTCGCGGCCAAGGTGCTGGGCACGGGCAAGACGCTTGCCGCGGATCCGATGCTGCCGTTCCACTGGGCTGAAAAGCTGCGCGCTTCGGGGCTGAAGCTGGTAGACGCGACGCCGGTGATTGACGGATGCCGCGCGATCAAATCGCCTGCCGAACTCGCACTGATGCAGCAGGCAAAGAATATGACGCTGGCGGTGCATCGCGCCACTGCCCGCATGCTGCGTCCCGGTATCCGCGCCAGCGAGGTAAAGCGCTTTATCCACGAAGCGCACAAGGCGATGGGTGCTCCCGGCGGATACAGCTTCTGCATTGCGCAATTCGGTCAGGCGACGGCATTTCCGCATGGTCTGCCGGGCGACCAGGCACTGGAAGAAAACCAGCTGGTTCTGGTCGATACCGGCTGCACGATCGAAGGCTATAATTCGGACATTACCCGCACCTATGCCTTTGGTCAGGTGAGCGATGAAATCCGCCGCATCTGGGATCTGGAAAAAGAAGCACAGGCGGCTGCATTCGACGCGGCCAGGCCGGGTGCGACCTGTGCCAGTGTCGATGATGCCGCCCGCGCGGTAATCACCAAGGCAGGTTTCGGTCCCGATTATGCACTCCCCGGCGTGCCGCATCGCACCGGCCATGGCATCGGCCTGTCGATCCACGAAGCACCGTATCTGGTGCGCGGCGACACGACCGAGCTGAAGCCCGGCATGTGCTTTTCGAACGAACCGATGATGGTGGTGCCCAATCGCTTTGGCGTGCGACTGGAGGACCATTTTTACATCACCGAAACCGGAGCGCGGTGGTTCACCCAGCCGCAGCCGGCGATCGACCGGCTGGCCTGAGCGCGAAGATCAGGCGCGCGTCAGCGTGAAGCTGGCGCGCCCGCCGGCGGGGATTTGCAGCATCAGCTCACGTCCCGCCACATTCCCCGGCAACCGCCATTCGCTATCGCCGCCGATGCGTAGCGTCACCGCATGCGGCTCGGCGGTGCTGCTTTCGATGGTGAAGGCGACACGGTTCAGATCGTCGCTAATGCGGATCGGCGTTTCCGCCGCAAAGCGATCGCGTTCGAGCATCAGGTCGATCGCCCCGCCATCGAGCCGGGCGTGGAAGCGGCGCCGCACCCCGTCGCGCGGCACGACATGGCTCTCGCCCGATACGCGCGTCAGCGTGCCCGCCATCGCAATACGCCCGAATATCGGATCGTCGGTCAGCAGCGTGCGCGCAGCACGCAATCCGCCGCAAAAGCCCAGATCGATCTCGCAGCTATAATACCAGCTGCCGCGATGATGCGGCTGGTCCAGCCAGGTCTCACCCCAGCGCGCCGGTTCGAACCCACCGCCCGCGCCGCCGTCATTGGCCTTGCCGGGATACCAATAGCCATAATCGCTTTCCGCCGTGCCGCTGTTGAGCAGCGCCGAGGAGGAGAGGCTCGACGCCGATCCCAGCCGCAGCAGCGCGTGCGGATCATCGCTGTCGTTGAGCGCATAATCGAGCACCGCCCATCCGCCCATCTGCGCCATATAGCTGAGCAGATAGCCGTCGGTCCCCTCACCGCGATAATCGCTGCCCAATGTGTAATAGGCAGGTTCCAGCCAGCCGCGACAGAAGAGGTTTGCGGCAATCTGAGTTTCGGTGAAGCGCCGCGCATTTTCGGCAGTGACGCCGAGACTGGCACCGGCATGATCGCGGGCATAGCGCGCCAGCGCCTGCGTGCTTTCAAACCCGGTGGAATCGAACGGATATTCCGACCCGAAAAGATCGGGATTGTCGTTGACGAAGTAGCGGACCTTCTGCTCCCAATATCCGCGCAGTCGCATCGCAAGGTCGCGTTTTCCACCCGCATCCAGCGCATCGATGATCGCCGGGATCACCAGCTCATTGTAGAAACCGGTACCCCATGCGGTCCATCCCACCACCTGGCGCGGCACTTCGAACATCGCGATCGCAGTTTGTCCCGCGCGCTCCAGATAGGTGTCGACGCTCAGCCGCGTGGCAATATGCGGATGATCGCGTGCAACCTGATACATGCCGAAATACATCAGGAAGATGTGCGGATAGTCATAGGGGCGCCAGATATGCAGCTGCCCCTTGTCGCCCCGATCGGCGCTGTCGCGATTCCGTTTCCAGTCGATGATGCCGTAAATGCCATAGGGATAGCGTTCGGCGGTCGTGCGCTGCAGCCCGCCCCACACGAAATGCTCGATATAATCGTCGAGTGCAGCGACTTCGGAGGCAACCGGATAGAGCGCGTTCTTCGACGCCAGAAACGCCGGCTTGCTCAGCCCCGGATCGTCGCACGTAACCTCATATATGCGCCAGCCGCGGATCCGGTCATATTCGTCGGGCCCGAGCAGCAATTGCGTGTCCATCGCCCATTCGGCGAGCAGCCCGCGATACCATTTGGCCGGATCTTCATGCCGGTGCGCGGCAATGAACGCACCCCGCTTGGCGATCAGTGTTTCAACCGGCTCGGTCGCGAAAAATTCCAGATGCGTCACGCGACCATCGCCCTGATGCACGGTGATCCGGTTTTCGCCGAGCCGCGTGAGTTGCAGGCGATAGATGCTGGTATCGCCCGCCTGCGACACCAGCTCGATCCGCGTCGCATCGGGATATTCAGCGGTTAGTCCGGTGACCGGATCGGCGCTGCGCAGCGCGACCAGCGCCTCCAGATCGGTCGGCAATGTCATGCCCGGCACGACGTCGACGTCGATCAGCCCGGCCTCGACGAAGGTATCGCGCACCGCGGCATAATCGCGCCGCCAGACGAAGCTCAGTCCATATTCGCGCATTTCTCCGGGCGCGAGGTGGAGGCTGGTGTGCGGCTGGCGCCATTGCCCGCCATGCGCCGCCGCTTCTGCGCCCGACAGCGTCGAATGGAGATAGGCGGCATAGCCTCGCCGCGTGCCGGCGGTATCGCGATTGTCCCAATATTCGAATGCCGTATTCCGGTCGGGCAGCATCACCAGATAGGGTCCCACGCTGTTCGACCGCATCCAGAAGAAATGCGATCCATTGCCCGAGACAAAGCCATGCTTCATCACAGAGGCCCAGCTTGGCTGGCCAGCGCCGAAGCGCGTCGCCATCGGCAAGGGCAACGCCAGGTCGCCGATCTCCACCGACTGCGCGCCGGCATTGATGAGCGCAATTTCCCAGCGGAGCGTTTCCCCTGCCACCAGCAACCGCAGCTCGAGTTCGAGCAGCGGTGCCTGCGCAGAACCGAAACGATAGCGCCGCACGTCGCGCGTGGGTGACGTGGTTTGCGACGCGGGCGCTATCGTTGTCGTGTCTTGGCGAACCCAGGGGGCTCCTTCGACACGCCAACCGATCCGAACATGGCCGAGCGCTTCGCCCGGCGCGATATAGTCGGTGGGAAACGCATCTCCCCGAAACCGAATACTGGTGATCGCGCCGCGATCGGTGCCGATCAGAAAGTCGCTGTCCGGCCCGTCGAGCGCCGCAGTGACGCGGCGCGGAGCGGCATTCCGTCCCTGCGCACTGCCTGTCGCAAGCAACGCCAGTCCCGCGCTGGCGCACAAAAGCTGGCGGCGGTCGATCGCCGCGCCATGTGGCAGGCGATTACGCATCGTCAGTCGCAGCTGGCGACCGGATCGGTCGGAGGTGGAACGGGCAATGCAGCCTCAGGGGCAAGCACTTCCCATTCCTGCACTGCGAGCGCAGCATTGGTGCCGTTGGCGCTCGATGCCACCAGCGCGGCGCGCAGGCACCGAGTGGTGACCGGCGGGAAATCGACATCAACGAACCGGCCCGTATCCGTGCCATAATCGTCCGGCGTCAAAATCGGCTTCCACTCGCCCGCATCGCGATAGAAGAGCTGCCAATAGGCCGGCGGCGCCACGCCGACGCCGGAACCGGCGGGCTGATCGTTCCAGAACCAGATGCGCGTGCCGTTGATCGTCACCGGATGGTCCCAGCGATATTCCAGGACCTGCATCTCGGGATTATTCGGGGTCCAGCTGCCCCACATGTCGGGCGGCAGTGGGGCGGCCTTGGTAATACCGTCGTTGAGCGACTTGATCCAATATTGCACCGGAATCGGCTGGTTGGACGTGGCGACGGTGGCCGATCCGGCGATGTTGCGCGTCGGCTGCTGCGGCGGGCCGGGGCGGCGCGTCGGCGTCACCAAGTCGATCGCGGGCGGCGATACGCTGTCGTCGAAAGCGAGCTTGTCGACGGCCACGCTGCGGCGGAAATGGCCGCCGCCCTGCGCATCGGCAGTGTGATAGGCGATCCACCATTGGCCTTTGAATTCGGCGGCACCCGAATGCGACGTCGTCGACGACACCGGCTTCAGAACGGTACCGCGATAGGTCCAGGGACCGAGCGGGGAACTTGCGGTGCCATAGCCGATGCAGGCGTGATAGACGGCGGGCGTGCACGGGCTGTCCGGCCCGGCATTGTTGCCTGCATAGAGCATGTAATAGGTGTCGCCGCGCTTTATCAGCCAGGGCGCTTCGAAGAAGCCGGTCAGGCTGTTCACCGTAACGATCGGTCCCTTGGGCGTGATCATATCGGCTTCCAGCTCGACGCCGCGCAACTGGCCGAAAGTCCCCCAATAGAGATAGATTCGCCCGTCATCGTCGATCAGCACGGTTGGATCGATATTCTGGATATCGTTCGGCTTCGGCACGCGCTGCGAAATGATCGGGCCGGAGGGATGCGCGTCGACCCAGGGGCCGGTCGGGCTGTCCGCAACGGCGACGCCGATTGCGAAGCGATCCTTCGCATCGCTGTCCGCCTCCATCACGGGCGCATAGAGATAAAGGCGCCCGTCGCGCCCGGGCACGATCTGCCCCGCATAGGCGCGGCCCGTTTCAGCCCATTTGAACACGTCGTGCGGACGGGCGACATTCGGATAATGCGTCCACTCGCCCGAGGCGGGATCATCGGTGGCGAGCAACTGCCACTCGTTCATGACGAAGTCGTTGACGTCCGCCGGAGCCTCGTCGCGGCCGGCAAGGATCCACAGCTTGTCGTGCCACACGAACGGCGCAGGATCGGTGGAGTAATAGTCGCCATCCGCCAGGATGGGATTGCCGGGTGCATGGACCGGGGTGCCGGATTCCTGTGCGATGGCGCCGAGCGGAAGCGTGCCGAGCAGCGCGGCAGCCAGTATGAGGATGCGCTTCATTTTATTCCTCGTCGGGATAGGGGCCAGCGCCGCCATCGGCGATGAACCGGTCGATACGCTGTTTGAGAAGCGACATCGGCACCGACCCAAGCGCCAGCACGGTGTCGTGGAAGGCGCGAATATTGAACTTGTCGCCCAGCGCCGCTTCGGCGCGCGCGCGTTCCTGCCGAATCGTCAGCGCCCCCATATAGTAGGACAGCGCCTGTCCCGGCCATGATATGTAACGATCGACCTCGGTCTCGATTTCGTGGCGGGCGAGCGCCGTATTGTCGAGCATGTATTGCTGCGCCTGTTCGCGGCTCCAGCCCTTGGTATGGATGCCCGTATCGACGACCAGGCGCGTGGCACGCCACATCTGATAGCTGAGCATGCCGAACAATTCATAGGGCGTGGTGTACATGCCCATTTCTTCGCCCAGCGCCTCGGAATACAGCGCCCAGCCTTCGCCATAAGCGGAGATGTAGGTGTCCCGGCGGAACGCAGGCAGATCCTTGTTTTCCGCCGCCAGCGGCATCTGGAACGCGTGGCCCGGCGCGCTTTCGTGCAGCGTCAGCGCGGGCAGCGAATAAAGCGGTCGCGACGGCAGGTTATAGGTGTTGACCAGATAGACGCCCGGCCCGCCGCGCCCGCCGGTATAGAAGGGTGCGATTTCGGGCGGCACCGGAATGATGCCGAAACGAGCACGCGGCAAATGGCCGAACCAGCGGCTGGCGACGCCATCGAAGCTCTTGGCGGTCCAGGCTGCCCGGTCGAGCAGTTCCTGCGGCGTCTTGGCATAGAATTGCGGATCGGTGCGCAGGAACTCGAGGAACTCGGCGAAGCTGCCTTCGAAACCCACTTGCCGGATCACGTCCATCATCCGCGCACGGATTTTCGCAACTTCGTCCAGGCCGATCTGGTGGATCTGGTCGGCGGTGAGGTCGAGCGTCACGAACTCGCGGATCTTGGACTGATAATAGGCGCGACCATCGGGCAGCGAATAGGCGTCGAGGCTGGTTCGCGCGGCGGGCGTATATTCCTCGCGCATGAAGGTGAGGAGCTTGGCATGTGCGGGCTTCACCGCATCGCGGATCGCGGCGACCGCCTGCGCGCGCAATTCGGCCTTGCGCGCCTCCGGCATAGAGGCGGGCATCTCGCGGAACGGCGCGTAGAAGGGCGATTCCTCGGGCGTGGCGGCTTCGACGACTGCGACAATTTCGGAATCGCGCCCGGCCAGCGTGATGCGCGGCGCAGTGAACCCACGCGCGATTCCGGCGCGCATGTTGGCGATCTGCTGGTCGTAATAGCGCGGGATTTCGCGCAGCATCGCCAGGTAGTTTTCATATTCTTCCGGGCGTGTGAAAGTCTCGCGGCTCCACACCGCAACCTCGCCCCAGAAGCTGGTATCGGCATTGAAGGGCTTTTCGTAATCGCGATAGCGCTGCTGCGCGATCAGCGCGTCGATCTGATCCTTGTAGACCTCATAGTTGATCTGGTTGGCGGGCGAGAGGGTTGCCGGATCAATGTCCGCCAACAGCGCCGCCGTGGCGGTCCATCGCGCCAGCTTGGCCGCCTGTTCCTGCGGCCCGACATCGGGCAGGCGCAGCGGATCGGCGCTCTGATTTTCCTCGCCCGGCGGCAGGCGCGAAATCCGCCAGCTATATTCGTCGGTATAGATTTTCTCGAACCGTGCATCGGGAGTTTCGGCGTCCTGCGACTGGCGCTCCGCCGAATAGGCCGGGACCATCGCGATCACCGGTGCGAGCGGCAGGGCGGCCGCCAGCATCAACTCGATCGTGACGATTGCAGTGTTGAGCCCCTTGTCCATCATGACTCCAGCAATTCGAGAATGTCTGCATACAGCGCGGCGGGAATGGTGACGCCTTCGACCACGGTCCGGCGGCGCGCGGCATAACGCCGCTGTGACGGCAAGCGCGCGCCCTGCCCGACAATTTCGGCGAACATCGCCTCGGCCGATTGCATCGCATCGAACAGGCGATCGCCGGTGAATGCTGCCGGATTGATCGCGATGATCAGCTCCCCGCCGATCGGCGATCCACTGCGCCCTGCGTCCGCCGCGATCGACTCGCGGCTGGTCATTTCGCCGATCAACGGCCCTGCAAGAAGCTCCACCATGGCGGCGAGCGCCGATCCCTTGTGCCCGCCAAAGGTACGCATTGCGCCGTCGAGCACAGCCTGCGCATCGGTGGTGGGATTGCCGTCCCGGTCATATCCCCAGTCATCGGGCACGGGCTTTCCCGCGCGGCGATGCAATTCGATCTCTCCGCGCGCCACCGCGCTGGTCGCGAAATCGAAGACAAAGGGTTCATCGCCCGGTCGCGGCCAGCCAAAGGCGATCGGATTGGTGCCGAAAACCGGGCGCGTGCCGCCGGCCGGTGCGACCCAGGCATGGCTCGGCGTGACCGCCAGCGCGGCCAGCCCCTCCCGCGCCAACGCCTCGACCTCCGGCCACAGCGCGGCGAAATGGACGACATTGGTCAGTGCCAGCGCGGCGATGCCGAGCAACTTTGCCTTCTCGACGAGCAGCGGCTTGCCAAGTTCGAACGGCAGCTGCGCGACCCCGCCCCTGCCATCGACACGCACCAATGCCTGCGCCGGGGAACTGACCTGCGGCACCGCATCGGGAACCGCGACACCGCGCCGCACGCTGTTGGCCGCAACCAGCAGCCGATAGATGCCGTGCGAGGCGCATCCATCCCGCTCCCCCGCCACCATCGTTTCCGCAACGGCATCGACATGCGCGGGCGATAGCCCCGTCCGCGCCAGTCCACGCCGCGCCAGTTCGCGCACTTCGTCGAGGCTCAGCCTGACATCGGGCGCGACCGCGGTCATGCTCACGCACCGTCCCCGGCGCGCGCGGTATAGATGCTGACGCCGAATACCGGCCCGGCAGAGCTGCCGTCATGCGGCACGAAACGGACGCGAACCGATTCCTTGCCGTGAGTCAGCGCCTCGGGAATCGGATAGTCGACCGAGAAAAAGTCGCCCGGCTTGTCCTCTTGCAACGTCTGAGTCGCAAGCTTCACGCCGTCGATCATGATGTCGAACCTGCGGTTGCGCTCGAACCCCCAATATGTCGCCGCGAGGATCAGCGGCCCTTCGCGCGTCTTCATGGTGAATTCGAAGAAGCCGCCCGAGCGCGCGTCGCGTCCGTTGCGACCGCGATAGACGGTCGGATAGGAAATTTCCGACACCAGATCATGGTCGCGTTCGGCCTGCATTTCGCCCAGATGCATCACATCGACCGAGCGCGCTGCAATGTCGCGCAGTCGCGCCTGTTCGGCAGTGAAAGCGGCTTCCTCAACCTGCCACTCCGCATTGGTGAACCGCTTGAAATAAACGGCGCTGCGGCGGTCATACTGGCTGTAGAAAGGGACGAAGGGGATGTCACCCGGACGCACGATGCCGTTGCTGCGATATTGCGCGCGCGCAGCGTCGACCGGCGCGAACCCGGCAATCAGGTCCGTTCCAACCAGCGCCGGTTCCATCCCGTCGAAATCCTCGTCGGAAGCGCCCAGATCGCCCGCCATCACCATCGGGCCGCGCAGCAGCGCCACGGTGTTGGGATCGTCGGGCGTCGATTCGAACCGCAGTTCCAGCGGAATGGTGATGGAGACGCTGTCGCCTGCCGCCCATTCGCGCTCGATAAAGGCATAGCCGCCATCGACCGGCGCATCGAAGGGCTGGCCATTGACGGTAACGCTCACCTTGCCCGCGGCAAAGCCGGGCACGCGCATCGCGACCGGGAAGCGGCCCGGGCGGGACAGGCTCGCAAAGCGCAGCGTCGATTCGGGCTCGAAGGGATAGTTGGTGTCGAGCACCAGCCTGGCGCCATGCGCCTCCCACTCAGCCTCGGCGGGGATATAGAGGTTGACGAGCAACGTGCCCTCGCCTTCCCAGAAGATAGATTCGCCATGCTTGGCATGGCTTTCCATCCCCGATCCGACGCAGCACCAGAATGCGTCCTCGTCCGGCTGCGAATAGCCGCGCGGCGCACCGGTCATCAACGGCGTCATATAGGTGAAGCCGCCCCAGCCGGGATGCTGTTGCGACAGGATGTGGTTCAGATGAGTGCGTTCGTAATAATCGAACAGCGCCGAAGAGGGCTGCCAGCCATAAAGGTGGCGGGTCAGCTTGAGCATGTTGTAGCTGTTGCAATGCTCGCACGTCTGCTCGGTGATATGCTGCGATATCTGGTCCGGCTGAAAGAAATATTCCCGGTCCGCATTGCCGCCGATCACAAAGCTGTGATGCCCGGTCACCCGCTCCCAGAAAAAGCGTGCCGCGACCTGATCCTCGGTCGATCCGGAAACCTCATACAGCCGCGCCAGACCGATCAGCTTCGGTATCTGGGTATTGGCATGAAAATTGGAAAGCTTGTCCTCGCGCGCCTTGAGCGGATCGAGCACGCGATGGTCGTAAATACGTTTGGCAAGCTTTAGCCAGCGCTCGTTTCCGGTGCGGGCATAAAGCTCGGCGATGCTTTCATTGAGGCCGCCATATTCGCAGCTGAGCATCTTCTCGACCTGCGCATCGTCCAGCGCGGCGAAGACGCGGTCGATATAGCCGGCGAGGCCTATCGCGATCGGCATGCCGCCATCGATGCCGCAATGCGTCTGCGCGTCGAACAGGCCGTTGAACAGCTTGTGCCAGTTATAATAGGGCACCCAACAGCCGTTGAGATCGAACCCGCCCGAGCGGATGTCGCCCGCCATGATCTCCGGGAATATCTCCTTGCCATCGACCACTTCGCCGTCGGGGCGCTTGCGCGTAAAGCCGGCGACATAGCCGTCCCCCTCCGCACCCTGGATGATCGCCAGTTCCTGGATGATATAGGCGACACGCGCCTTGCATGCCGCGTCGCCGGTCTGGGCATAGGTGAGCGACAGCGCCGAGAGATAATGGCCCAGCGTGTGACCGGCGATCGTATCGCCTTCCCAGCCGCCATAGGATTCACCCTTGGGCTCCAGCCCCGCATTGGTGCGATAATTATGAAGAAGCCGGTCAGCGCTGAGCGACAGCAGATATTTGCGATTGGTTTCCACCGCCGTCGCAAAGGGCGAGGGGCGCAGCCGGACAGCCGATAGCGGCAGCGGCTTGGCGGTAGCGGGCAGGCGCTGGCCACCGACAAAGGCGAGTGCCCGACCGGTGGTGCCGGCCATGATGGCAACCGCACCGGCACCGGCCAGAAGATGCCTGCGACTGACTGCGACCATGTTCCGCTACTCCCCAAAAGAAAATAAGATACGGTATACGATAATAGGCAAGAGGGCCCTCAGGTCAATCGATGAATGGCGCAACCTGCAAATGCGAACAGCGCAGGAAGGAATCGGCGACCAGCCGCAACGGACTGCGATCCGCCTCACGCGCGCCGCTGGCGATGATGTCGGCGAAGTGATTGTAAAGCGACGGATATTCCGCTTCCGCCGGCAAGTCGACCGGATCGCCGGCGATGGTCAGCTTCGCGCCACCCTGTTCGATCAGCAGCGTTCCGGCGTCGGTATAGACGCAAATGTTCCAGCTTTGCGGGCCGGTCTGGCGCCAGTCGAACACCGCACGAATCGGCGCACCGTCCATATCGGCCATAGCCAGATGTGCGGCGATCGGCGCGTCGCGATTTTCGGGAACGTCGAGTTGCCCGGACAGCAGAAAGATATGTTGCGGCAGGATATGCGTGGCGATCGACAGCGCATTGATACCCGGATCGAATACGCCCAGGCCGCCTGCGTCCCAGATCCATTGCTGCCCGGGATGCCAGCGACGGACATCTTCCTTCCACTCGATATCGACCGAGAGGATGCGCCGCCCGGCCAGCCATGCGCGCGCCGGCTCGACACCGGGCGCATAGCGCGAATGCCATGCGGCAAAGAGCGAGACGCCCTGTTTCTCGGCAGTTTGAGTCAGCGCCTCGACTTCCGCCAGCGTCGCGCCGGGCGGCTTTTCGAGCAGGACATGCTTGCGCGCGCGCAGTGCCTTTACCGCCGCGTCGAACCGCGCCTGGGGCGGCTGGCACATGGCGACGGCATCGATCTCGATTCCGGAAGCGAGCAATTGGTCGATCGAACCGAATACCGGCACGTCGAGCGCGACTTCGCCATGTGTCGCCGCGCCGACCAGACGAAACCGGTCGGATGCCGCGATGGCGGGCAGATGCTGGTCATGGGCGATTTTGCCCACGCCGACGATGGCTAGACGGATCGGCTGGCTCAAAGCGTCACTACCTTGTCGAATTTCGGCGCGCGCGATGTCGCCAGAGCGTTGCGCACCGGCAGGCGGAAGGGCGCAGCCTCGATCTCGAACACATCGCCCACCTGCGTCTGAACACCTTCGGCAAAGGACAGCGTCGCCGTGCCGAAGAAATGGACATGCAAATCGCCCGGTCTGCGGAAGAGCGGATATTTGAAGTGATGCGCTTCCAGATTGGCGATGCTGTGCGACATGTTCGCCTCGCCGGACAGGAACGGCTTTTCCCAAAGGGTTTCGCCATCGCGCAGAATCCGGCTGGTGCCAGCAATCTCGTCGGGCAGGTCGCCGAGCAGCAATTCGGGGCCGAGCGCGGCGGGACGCAGCTTGGAATGGGNGAGCCACAGATAATTGTGCCGTTCGGTGACATGGTCGCTGAATTCATTGGCCAGCACAAAGCCAAGCCGAACCGGATTGCCTGCATCATCGATCAGATAGATGCCTGCGATTTCCGGCTCCTCGCTCCCGTCGAGCGCGAAGCTCGGCGATTCGAGCGGGGCGCCAGGCGCTACCAGCATCGATCCGTCGCCCTTGTAGAACCATTCGGGCTGCACGCCCTCGATACCGGCAGCGGGTTTGCCGCCTTCGACACCCATCCGGAACATCTTCATCGAATCGGTCAGATGCTCGGCCGCGTTCATATCGCGGTGCATCTTGTCGCGCCCCTCGGCCGAGCCGAGATGCGTCAGCCCCGTGCCGGTCAGCAGCATATGCGCGCTGTCGGGATGGTCGATCGGCGCAAGCAGCGTGACGGTCGCAAGGTCGATCGCGCTTTCCGCTGTCAGTTCGGCGGCAAGCCCCGCGAGCGTCTTCTTTTCCGAGATCGCGCGCCGTGCGAGCGCAAGCGTCGTATCGACACCTTCAAGGGAGCGGGCAACGCCGCCTTCCCCGAGCTGCGCNACGCCGCGCGACCCGTTCGCGCGGCGNAATTGAATCAGTGAAACAGTCATCATGTCATCCTTGGTGGCCGCGGCGGACAGGCCGCGGCCCTGGCATTCGGCTTCATTCGGTGACCGCCTTGGGGTCGGGTAGCGGCTGCGTCACCCTGGCGCCCCAGAGCGCGTAGAAGAGGATATAGAGCTCGCATGCCGCGGTGAGCAGAAACGACAGCTGAAGGCCGTAGCGGTCGGCCAGCCAGCCCTGCACCACCACCAGCGCCCCGCCGGCGATCGCCATGATCAAGAGCCCCGACCCTTCTTCGGTCAGCGGGCCCAGCCCCTTGATGCCGAGCGTGAAGATCGTCGGGAACATGATCGAGTGGAACAGNCCGACCAGGATCAGCGCCCACATCGCAACCGGTCCGGTAGTGAACACCGTCACCAGCATCACCACGAACGCNCCGANCGANAATGCAGCCAGCACGGTCTCNGCNGGGATCTTCTGCATGATCGCCGATCCGGCAAAGCGNCCGACCATCATGCCGCCCCAGAGGAACGTCAGATAACGGCCCGCCTGCTCATGCGTCAGATCGGCGATGTCGGGCTGGCTGACGAAATTGACGAACAGGTTGGCCACGCCGATTTCGGCAATCAGATAGATGAAGATCGCGGGAATGCCGAACACCAGATTGCGGTGATTCCACAGCGAATGCTTCTTGCGCTCTTCCCTGGTGACGCGGCTGGTCGTCGAATTCATCGCCGGCAAGGGGAAGCGCGCGATGATCCCCGCGAGCACCACCAGCACCGCCGCGACCAGAACATAGGGCAGGATCACCGACTGGGCATCGGCAAGCCGCTCGGCTTCGGTCAGCACCGTTCCGGCAGCGGCAGTACCGCCCTTCGACTGGCCAAGGATCAGATAAGCACCGAACAGCGGCGCGAGCATCGTCCCCGCCGAATTCATCGCCTGCACCAGATTGAGCCGCGACGAAGCCGTTTCGGGCGAACCGATCACGGCGACATAGGGATTGGCCGCGACCTGAAGCAAGGTGATCCCGCTCGCAATCACGAACAGCATGAACAGCGTCACGCCATAGGAGGGAATGCTCGCCGCCAGCGTCATCCCCAGCGCGCCGGCGGCCATGATCAACAGCCCGATCACCAGCGAATGCTTATACCCCACCCGCTCGATCAGCTTGGCCGAGGGGATCGATGCAAAGAAATAGGCAATGAACCACACACTCTCGATCAGCGTCGTCTGCGTGTAGTTGAGATCGAACACGCTGCGCAGATGCGGCAGCAGCGTGTTGTTGATCACCGTGATGAAGCCCCACATGAAGAACAGGCTCGCAAGCAGCGTCAGCGCCTTCGCATAGCCTCCAACGCCCGTCGCATTCATCTTCCCGGTTGGTGCAACCCCGCCTGCCATCGAATCCCTCCCGANAAATTTTATGATAGCGCTACCGTCTTGTGCGAGCGCTGTCCAACGGCGTAGATAGATCGCACGAACGGTCAATCAAAAAAGAGCGGCCTGCGATCTGGAGAGGCATGTGAAGGNGATGGCATTANGGGCGGCAGGCCTGACTCTGTTGAACGCTACCGACTACGTNTNCGNCGNCGAAGCGGCGAAGGCGGAGCGTGGCCGTTTCGGCCGAATCGAATATGGCAATAAATCGAATCGACCGCGCGGCGTGACCAAGCTCCGACCGTCGCCAATATGGCCTATCACGAACAGATCGTCCCGCGCCACGTCTCTGACGATGATTTTACGCTCGACCCGGGCAGGAGCAGCAAGCCCGACTTTGGTCCGCCGTTGGCCGTGCCCGGCAAACCCTATCACCAACGCATGATCTACCGCGTGCCTGTGGCACGCTGATCGGAGACTATATGACGATCCCGCCGACCAAGCTGCGCAGCCGCGCATGGTTCGACAATCCCGAAAATGTCGACATGACCGCGCTATACCTCGAACGCTATCTGAACTTCGGGCTCAGCCTTGAGGAACTGCGTTCGGGCAAACCGATCATCGGCATTGCACAGACCGGCAGCGACCTCAGCCCGTGCAACCGCCACCATCTCGTCCTTGCCGAGCGCGTCCGCGAGGGCATTCGAGAAGCGGGCGGCATCGCGCTCGAATTTCCGGTCCATCCGATTCAGGAAACCGGCAAACGGCCGACCGCCGCGCTCGATCGCAACCTTGCCTATCTCGGGCTTGTCGAAGCGATCTACGGCTATCCGCTCGACGGCGTGGCACTGACCACCGGCTGCGACAAGACCACGCCGGCGCTGCTGATGGCGGCGGCGACCGTGAACATCCCGGCGATCGCGCTGTCGGTGGGCCCGATGCTCAACGGGTGGTTCAAGGGCGAGCGCACTGGCTCCGGCACCATCGTCTGGCATGCGCGCCAACTGCTCGCTGCAGGCAAGATCGANGANGAGGGCTTTATCAAGCTCGTCGCCAGTTCAGCGCCCTCGACCGGCTATTGCAACACGATGGGCACGGCGACGACGATGAACAGCCTTGCCGAAGCGCTCGGCATGATGTTGCCCGGTTCGGCAGCCATTCCCGCCCCTTATCGCGACCGTCAGGAGGTCGCATGGCGCACCGGCAAGCGCATCGTCGACATGGTGCATGAGGATCTGAAGCCTTCGGATATCATGACGCTGGACGCGTTCCACAACGCCATCGTCGTCAATTCGGCGATTGGCGGATCGACCAACGCGCCGATCCACCTTGCTGCCATTGCCCGCCATGTCGGTGTCGATCTGCCGCTGACCGATTGGGAGACGCAGGGGCATCACATCCCGCTGCTCGTCAATCTTCAGCCCGCGGGCGAATATCTGGGCGAGGATTATTACCGCGCCGGCGGCGTACCCGCCGTCATATCCCAGCTGATCGATCAGGGCCTGATCCGCGAAGGCGCAATGACCGTCAACGGCAAGACGATGGGCGACAATTGCCGGGGCGTCGCAATCGAGGACGAGAAGGTGATCCGCCCCTTCGCCAATCCGATGGTCGAGGAGGCGGGCTTCCTGGTCCTGTCGGGCAATCTGTTCGACGCGGCGATCATGAAGACCAGCGTGATCAGCGAGGAATTCCGCCAGCGCTACCTGTCGAACCCCGACGATCCCGAAACCTTTGAAGGCCCGGCGGTCGTGTTTGACGGGCCGGAAGATTATCACCACCGGATCGACGATCCTGCCACCGGCATCACGCCCGACACGCTGATGTTCATGCGCGGCGCCGGGCCGATCGGCTATCCGGGCGCGGCGGAGGTCGTGAACATGCGTCCGCCCGCATATCTGATCACCGAAGGCGTCAGCGCCCTGCCCTGCATCGGCGACGGTCGCCAGTCGGGCACGAGCGGCAGCCCCTCAATCCTCAACGCTTCGCCCGAAGCGGCGGCGAATAGCGGGCTGGCGCTGCTCAGGAACGGCGACCGGGTGCGGATGGACCTGAAGAAGCGCAAGATCGACGTGCTGATTTCCGACGCGGAACTGGCGCAGCGCCGCGAAGCGCTGATGGAAGCGGGCGGCTATCCATATCCCGCCTCGCAAACCCCGTGGCAGGAAATCCAGCGTTCGATGGTCGGCCAGATGAATACCGGTGCGATCCTCGAGGGCGCCGAGAAATATCAGCGCATCGCCCAGACCAAGGGCCTGCCGCGCGACAACCACTGATGGGGAGCTGCTCGTGAGTCATCCCGATCGACGGTCCGTTCTCGGCGCGGCCATCGCTGCGCCGACGCTGATAGCCGCGCGGGGAAGCGCGGGCGGAACCGTCAAGGGGCCGGTTCAGCCGAACTGGCCCTCGCTGGTCGAGNATTATCGCTATCCCGANTGGTTTCGCGACGCCAAATTCGGGATCTGGTCGCATTGGGGGCCGCAGGCCGTGCCCGAACAGGGCGATTGGTATGGCCGGTTCCTGTACATGCAGGGCCACCCGATGGCCGATTTCCATCGCGACACCTATGGCCACCCGACGCAGTTCGGGATGAAGGACATCCTGCCGCTATGGACGGCAGAGGCATGGCAGCCCGANGNGCTGATGCNNCGCTTCGTCAAAGCCGGCGCCAAATATTTCGTNTCGCTGGCCGCCCATCACGATAATTTCGATTGTTTCGATAGCGCGCATCACCCGTGGAACGCCATGCGGATCGGGCCGAAGCGCGACGTGGTCGGNATNTGGGAACGCNCTGCGCGCGCAGCNGGNCTNCGCTTNGGCGTTTCCAACCACATTTCGCANGCGTGGCACTGGTATCAGCCGGGTTATGGCTATGATCCGGTCGGCCCACATCGCGGCCAACGCTACGACGCCTATCGCCTGACNAGGGCCGATGGCGCCGGCACCTGGTGGGANGGACTCGACCCGCAACAGCTCTACACCGGCCCGCATATGGTCGCGCCCGATGGCATCGACAGCATCGATGCAATGAACGCATGGCACGATGCCCATGACGGCCAGTGGATCGAAACCGTGCCGCCGGGCGACAATGGTTTCGCGCGGCAATGGCTGCTGCGGCAACAGGATCTCGTCGCGCGCTACAGGCCNGATTTCTGCTATTTCGACAATTACGGCCTGCCCTTTGATCGCTATGGGCTGGAAGCNGCAGCCGACTATTACAACCGCTCGATCGCATGGCATGGCGATATCGATGTGGTGCTGACGGCCAAGCAGCTGCAACCGCATATGCGCTTCGGACTTGTCCAGGATGTCGAGCGCGGATTTTCGGATCATCTCTGGGAGGAGCCGTGGCAGACCGACACATGCATCGGCGACTGGTTCTACAATCGCGCCCGCTATACCGATCGCAGTTATAAAAGCGCCGAGGATGTGGTGCAGCGCCTCGCCGATGTCGTTTCGAAAAACGGCAATCTGCTGCTTTCGATCCCCCAGCGCGGCGACGGCAGCATCGACAGCGAGGAAGAAAAGATCCTCGACGATCTCGCCGCATGGATGGCGATCAATGACGAAGCGATTTTCGGATCGCGCCCCTTCCAGATCTATGGCGAAGGCCCGACCGTGTTGACCGCGGGCATGCAGAATGAAGCTGGGTTCAGGGGCTTTGACGAGCGCGACGTGCGTTTCACCACGAAAGGCGGCGCGCTCTACATCCTGTTCCTGAAAGCGCCGACCCGCCCGATTTCGATTGCCGCGCTTGGCCGCAATCGCTGGNAAGGCNGCATTGCCCGNGCGACGCAGTTGGGCGCAGGGCCGATCCCCCATAGGCAGACNGGCAATGCNCTTACACTGACGCTCAAACCANCNACGGGCTTCGTACCTGTCGTCAGGATCGAGGGACCCGGGATAGCCTGAGGCCAGCGCACCCGATCTCCGGTCGCGTCGA
Source organism: Sphingomonas sp. (assembly GCA_002707985.1). Lineage (GTDB taxonomy): Bacteria > Pseudomonadota > Alphaproteobacteria > Sphingomonadales > Sphingomonadaceae > Sphingomonas. The sequence goes on from PAOI01000004.1 coordinate 66,919, forward strand.
ACAGCGTTCGCCAACTCCGGAAAAGCAAAAAGGCGGAGCGCCATAGGTGCCCCGCCCTTTCGTTGTGCCTTGGTGACAATTCCTTACGGGCGCGCCACCGCGATTGCCGTACCGGTGTAAGTGACTTCGGCATCATAGCCATTGTCATCGGTCATCGGCTTGCCTTCGCTGATCCAGCGAATGCGCAGTGTACGGCGCGTCGGCATGCCTTCCCAGCTTCCGCCCTCGCGCGCGCCGATCGTGACGGTGCCGCTCGCATCGTCATAGGCGATCGGAATGCGGCTCCATGCNCCCTGCTTATATTGTTCGCTCCTGCCNTCGTCCTCATAGAGCGAGAAGCTGCCATCGGCGCCGGTATAGACGGCGATGGTCAGCGGCGCGTCGCGCTTTTCGTCGACATATTGCGTCACTGGCCCCATCGGCACGATGCTGCCCGCGCGGACGAATAGCGGCATGCGTTCGAACGGCGCGTCGATTTCGACCGTCTGGCCACCGCGATAGAGCGCGCCGGTCGAGAAGTNGTACCAATGCGCGTCGCCCGGNAAATANACNTCNCGCGAACGCGCCTTATATTCGGTGACCGGCGCGACCAGGAACGCCTTGCCGAACAGATATTCGTCGTCCAGCCCGCGTGCCTCGCCATCCTCCGGNAAATCCGCCGCCAGCGCCCGCATGATGCTGCCGTCCTTCATATAGGTGTCGGCGGCGAGCGTGTAGATATAGGGCATCAGCCGGTAGCGAAGCTCGTCATACCAGACCATCGACGCGCGCATCGGCGAACCTTCGGGGCTGATCTCGTAAATCTCGCGATACGGGAATTCGCCATGNCTGCGGAACAGCGGNGTGAACGCGCCGAACTGGAACCAGCGCAGGTTGAGCTCGCGCCACTCGTCGAGATCCGCCTGGGTGGGGTTNTTNGTCGANTAGCGATCTTCAAGCGCGAAACCGCCGATGTCGTGCGTCCAGTTCGGAATNCCCGACATCGACGCATTGACCCCCGCCGAAATCTGGGCGCGCAGATCATACCAGCGGCTCGCCACATCGCCCGACCAGATGGCCGAGGCATAACGCTGCAGCCCGCCAAATCCGGANCGCGTCAACAGGAACGGGCGGACATCGGGCTTATAGGCCCGCCAGCCGTCATAAAAGGCCTGCGCGTTCATCAGCGGGAAGCTGTTGAAATATTGCGCCGCCNGGCCGATCGCGGTCGGGCCCATCGTTTTGATCCGTTCTTCGATCGACAGGTTGGAATGCATATCGGGCTCGCTGGCATCGGCCCACCACGCGTCGAACCCGTGCGATGCGATCTGCTCCTCGATCTGCTTCCAGAAAATGCGGCGACCTTCGGGCGAATAGGGATCGTAGAAGGTGCTTTCATAGCCGATGCCGACCCAGTCCTTGTTCCCCATCTCAAGATTGCCCTTGTAGACGGCGCCGGCGGCTTCCAGCTCGGCGTAATTGTCGGTCGTCGGATAGAATTTCGGCCAGACGGAGATCATCACATTGGCGTTCTGGTCGTGCGCGGCCTGCACCATCGCACTCGGATCGGGGAAGCGGCTGGGGTCGAAATTGTGGCTACCCCATTCGTCGTCGCGCCAATAGCGCCAATCGAGCACGATATTATCGAGCGGGATTTTCAGCTCGCGATATTTGTCGACGACATCGGTCAGTTCCTCGGCCGTGTCATAGCGCTGGCGCGACTGCCAGAAGCCATAGGCCCATTTGGGGAGCATTTCCGCCTTGCCGGTAAGCTCGCGATAGCCCGCGATCGCGCCGTCGATGCTGCCGCCGGGAATGAACCAGTAATTCTTCGCCTGCGCGACGTCGCTGGTGAACCACACCGAATTGCGGTCATCGGCCGGCAGCGGATCGCTGTGGAAGAACGCCATATAGCCGGCGTTGGGCTCCCATTCGATGCGGATGTTGGCCGGCTCGCCAGCGGTCAGCGGCACTTCGAAATTGGCATACCAGGGGTTCCAGTTCTGGCGCCAGCGATCGAGCACTTCCTCGCCGTTTACGAACACCTTGAAATAGCTGGATCCGTAAAGCTGGAACTTGTGCGTGCCGGTGGTTTCCGGATGGATCGTGCCCGTCCACACCACGGTCTGCTTCTGGACGGCATTGCCCGCCGTATTCTGGCCGCTCGATGCAGCTTCGGTCGCGGCGATCGCGGCTTCGGGCCAGTTCTTCTGGTCGCGGATATATTGATAGTCGATCGTTTCTTCCTGCCGCGTGACGACCAGATTGCCGTTCAGGAAATATTGCGCCGTAAAACCAGGCGCGCCGTTCGACGTCACCTTCAGCCCCTCGCCGACCGGCTTGTAGGGCTGCGGATTGCCGAAGCGCGTGATCGATTCATTGTCCCACAGCAAGCCATAGCCCCGCGTCGAGACCATGAAGGGAATGCCGATATCCATATTGTGCTGGGCGAGTTCGACATCCTCCCCCATCATGTCCATCGCCGATTGCTGATGCTGCCCCAGGCCAAAGACGCCTTCCGCAGTGCCGCGATTGAACTGCTGCGACACGCGAACGAACGGCTTTCCATCGGCGCTGGTGCGAGTGAAGCTCGGCGAGCCCGATTCGGCGAGCAATTCGCTGCCATTGGCGTCGAGGAAGCGGACCTGCCCTGTCCTGGTGTCGATATCGGCGGTCGCACGCGTGGCGGCGATGCGGACATGACCATCGGCTTCGCTCACCCAATAGTCGCCGGCTGCAGGCGGGTTCGGCGCCATCAGGCTGGGTGCGAGATCGCCCGTGGCGACATCGCGCGGCAGTGCGACGACATGGAAAATGCCGTCACCGTGCAGCGTCACCGAAACACGCGAGGCAGGGCCGGAACTGGGCGTCACGACGACACCCCCGTCAACGGCACGATATTCCTGTGCGAATGCAGGAACGGCGATAGCGCTACCAGCAAGCAGCGCAGCGACGAAAATTCGACTTTTCATGAATAAAACCCCACCTCTCCTGCGGCCTTAACGATACCGGCCCATCGTGACTTTAAGAACCTGCGGACGATCGAGCAGGTTGATACCATAGTCTGTCTGATCGCCGTTCCAGATGCGTTTGACGACCCACTGGCCGTCTTCGAAACTGCCTTCTTCCACACGCAGGATCATGCCGTTCGGGGCAGTGCCCGGCGCGGCGTGAAAATCGACGCGGACATGATCCCCGACCAGCAGAAATTCATTGTCCGAAAGCTGCGCGACGGCGAGTCCGCCAATCGGCTCGTCAGCCCATTCGGGCGGATCGGATGTGATCCAGGTCCAGTGTTTGAACCCGAACTGCCACTCGCCCCATTTGCCCGTAATCGTCCAGTCGCCCATGCGGGTCGACACATCGGCGCCGTCGTCCGGCTTGCCCGCGCCCCAGGTCGGGCGGGTTGCCGCAATCCGCGCCCAATCGCGCAGGATCGAACCGACAGCGGCATAGGGCAGCGCAAACGCATCCAGGGTCGCATCGCCCAGCTCGCTCGCGCCGAGCGGATAGTTGAAATAGCCCGTGTCATCGATGCCGAACGGCGCAAATCCGATCGCGCCATGCCCGATCGCTTCATAGAAAAAGCGCGCGAACAGACGTGAATTACCGATTTCCGGCACCATCAGCGGATTGTCTGGCCGAGCATATTGATCGAGATAGGAAGCGATGTTCGCGCCCGATTTATCGTAGATATCGGGTGCGGCAAAATCGATATCGGGCGCTGCCGCCTTCCAGATATCGAGCACGTCCTGCTGCGGCCCGCCGCTGGCTACACCATCGGGATCGGGCACGTTCGATGGCCCGGAGAGCGACGCATTCACATACATCGGCAGCGGCTTTACTGCCTTGCCGGCCGCCGCAACGGCGTTGATGTACGATGCGACATACCAGGTGTTGAACGCGCGATCCGCCTGGTCGCCGAACGCTTCGCGCCAGGTGCCGGACTTGCCGGTCGCGGTGGCAAGCGCAGCGGGAATCGGCTGCGCGAACAGCCGATTGCCGGTTTCGCCATAGTCGCGCGGATTGCTATAGCTGCCGCTCTCATTCTCCACCTGGACCAGAATGACGGTGTTCTGCCGGTCATGGTCGCGCAGATATTCCATCAGCCTGACAAAGGCGCGGCGATCGGCGGCCAGTGTTTCCTCGCCATGCGCGCTCAGCACGCCATGATCGCGGTCGTCGCGCGTCTTCATGCGCGGAAAGCGCTGGCTGTCGAGCTTCACCCAATCGGGGGTGTAGGCATAGCCCGTATTCTTCCAGGTGCCGAACCACAGCAGCACGACCCGCTTGTCATGTGCCCGCGCTTCGCGAAGCAACACGTCGAGGAACGAGAAATCAAACTGCCCCTCGACCGGCTCGATCTGCTGCCACGCGACCGGCATTTCCAGCGTGTTGGCATGGATACGATCCAGCATCGGCCACACCTGATCGAGCATCGCGGGATAATTGCTCGAGTTATTGGCCTGAGCGGCCAGCATAGTGAACGGCGCGCCATCGACGATAAAAGCATATTTATCGCCATGGCGTTCAAGGTGTGGCAACGGCGTTGCCCCCCGATCCTGTGCCTGTGCGCCCGTCGCGAGCGCCAATCCCATCAGTGCCAGAATGCGGCACAAGCGCCGAACCATATCCTTACTCCTCCTGTTCGGTCGGATCGCCATAGAAGATTCCCCGCCCGTCCGTGCCGAGATATACTCGGCCGAAAATGCGTGGATCTCCGGTGATGACCCGGAACCGGCGACCCCATTGATGGGTGTCGTCATTGATGCGGCTCCAGCTCGTGCCGCCGTCTATTGATCGAAAAATGCCGGTGACGCCGGACCGGCTGGCGATGGCGTAAAGCGCCGGCCAGTCGCTGCCGGCAGCGCCCTTCCCAATGCCATAGCGTTTGATCGCAATGTCGTGCGTCGCCTGNTCCCAGCTTNCCCCGAAATCGACCGATCGGTAGAGCGTATCCCCGATCAGCAGCCAGAGATGNCCCGCGGAACCGGGAACCGCGATCAGNGGATTGGCGGCCTCACGCCCGCGGGTTNGNGCGCCCGCCAGATCATTCGGCANGCCGACACCGGGAACCGGCGCGAAATGCGCGCCGCCATCGTCGCTTCGGATCAGCCTGTTTGCAGCGAAATCAATGGCATAGAAGCGCCGCGCATCCACCTTGTCGGCGGTGACGCGGCTGCCGAAAGGCAGGCCGGAAACCGGCGTCCAGTTTTCGCCGCGATCGCTCGTGCGGACTGGTTGCCGGGTTTCGACGAGGAATGTTTCGCCATCCGCCGAAACCGTAACGGCAGCGTCGCCGGTGCGTTCGGGAGCGTCCGTCGGGGCCGTTGCGAGCCCCGGCGTGTAAAGCGGTGTCCAGCTGTTTCCGCCGTCATTCGACCAGGCCAGCGAGCTGTCGGGNACAATCGGCTGATGGGTATTGCCGCTGCGCACCATGACGTGCGGNGCCATCCCGGCATAATCGAGCGAATTGGTGTTGGTCAGCATCGGATTGCGATGCACATGCGGCGGCGATACCGCGAGGTCGTCATGGCGGAAACCGCCCAGATCGCCAAAGCCCGAAACCAGATGCGCGCCGCCGGTGGGGCTGACGAATGTGATGATCGCGGTCTGCTCGATCCCCTGTGTCCAGGGGCGCCAGAGCATGTCCGCCTCCGCCGAAAACGCCGTCGTCCGATAGAGCGTCGCGCCCGTCACATAGGCGGCGCGCCTGTCGTCGAACGGATCTATCGCAAGCCCGGAAATCCAGTGGCCGAACTCGACCTGCTCATGCCCGAAAAAGAGGAACGGCGTTTCCGAGACATCGCGTCCGCTGATCTGGCGCAGCTCGGACCAGTGCGCGCCGCCATCGGATGAACGCCACACCGTATCGCCCGGCTGGAAGCGCCCGATCGTGCTGACTGCGATCACATTGGGATCCTGCGCCGAAACGGCGACGCCCATGTAACCGCCAACCGGCGCGTCGGGGCCAGCCTCNGGCGTTACGTTGCGCCAGCTNTCGGNGGCGGGATCGTGCCGCCAAACCGCGCCGNGCGTGATTCCGTTGGGGCCGATGTCGTCGGAATAGGTGATNGTTAGNATTCCATCGCCACCNATCGCCGCCTTGACCGGCAGCATTGCCTGCGCAGGCCCTCCGGCAACCGCGCGCCAGCTCTTCCCGCCGTCATCCGATCGGAACAGGTGATCCGCCCCGGGATCGGCGCTGCCGACGAAGATGCGACCGGCATGTTCCGGATCGAACAGGACGAANGACAAGCCGCCATGCGTCTGGCGCGGCGAGCCCGGCNNNCCNAGNCCCGCCAGCGGAAATGCGCTGACCTTGTGCCAGTTCGCAGCCCTGTCGTCGCTGCGCCACAGCCCGTCATGGCGGGAGCCGAAGAACAGCGTGTTCGGATGATTCGGGNCGACCGCCAGCCGCTCGCCNAGCCCGCGACCGCCTTCGTTGCCGCCCATNGCGAACGGNACGCGCGTCTTTTGCCAATGGGCNCCGCGATCCTCCGACCGGAAAATCGCTGCNGGNCCCCGGCTGCCCATGCCCGCCGCCATATAGACCCTGTCGGCATCGACCGGGTCCGGAGCGATGCTTTCGATTCCCATGAAGCTCGATTCGCTCTCGCCATCCTGCAACGGAATCCAGCGTTCGGNCTTCGCATCCCAGCGATAGGCGCCGCCCATATCGGTGCGCAGATAGGCAAGATCGCGCTCGGCCGGGCTGAAGACGATGCCGGGAGCAAAGCCGCCGCCGCCGACCTTCACATTCTTCCATTGATACGCGGTATTTTCCTGTGCGCGGGCAGGCGCGCAGACGACGTTAGCGCCAACGCAACCGAGCAGTGCAAGGCAGAACAGCCATGGCGTGCGCCAGCCTCCCATCGCTTTCCTCTCCCTCCCGTTTTTCGTTGTTGCGCGCCGTTCGGACGAGCGCCCTTGACGCAGCATATGGCATAAACGATACCGCTAACACAACGGAGAGGAACAACATGTCTGGAATCGGCCATTCGTGGCTCGACCATTTGCCCGCCGACTGGCGGCAAGGGAATTTTGTCGGGCGCATTGCGACCGACGCGGGGCCGACGCCGATCATGCTGCGCGGTGGCCGCGCNTATGATATGAGCAGGGTCCGGCCCACTGTGTCGCAGTTGATCGCCGATCGCGCTTTCGATGGCGGTATCGACATGGGCGATCCCGCCGATATCGCAAACGATGCGCTGCTCAGCCCGGTCGATCTTCAGGTCATCAAGGCCGCCGGCGTCACATTCGCCGTGTCGGCAATCGAGCGCGTGATCGAAGAACAGGCACGCGGCGACCATGCGCGCGCGGCAGAAGTCCGCAAGCGGCTCGAATCCGCGCTCGGCGGCAATCTGCGCAGCGTCGTTCCGGGATCGCCGCAGGCCGCGCAGCTCAAGGAAGCGCTGATCGCCGACGGCATGTGGTCGCAATATATGGAAGTCGCGATCGGGCCCGACGCCGAGATCTTCACCAAGTCGCCTGTGCTTTCAACGGTTGGCTGGGGTGCTCCGATCGGCATCCGATCGGATTCGACGTGGAACAATCCCGAACCCGAAGTGGTGCTGGTCGCCGGGCCGGACGGCAAGGCGGTGGGTGCCACGCTGGGCAACGACGTAAATCTGCGCGATTTTGAAGGNCGTTCGGCGCTGCTCCTCAGCAAGGCGAAGGACAACAACGCTTCCTGCTCGATGGGGCCGATGATCCGGCTGTTCGACGATGGGTTCACGATGGAGGATGTTCGCGCCGCCGATGTCGCGCTCAACATCACCGGACCCGAAGGTTTCGTGCTCGAAGGCGCAAGCAACATGCGTGAGATCAGCCGGGACCCCGATGAGCTGCTTCGCCAGTCCTGCAGTGAGCATCATTATCCCGACGGCTTCGTCCTCTTCTGCGGCACGCTGTTCGCGCCGACCCAGGATCGCGACGAAGTCGATCGCGGTTTCACGCACAAGGTCGGCGACGTTGTCACGATCGCCAGCGCCCGTTTGGGAACGCTGGTCAACCCGGTGACGACGTCACGCGATGCGCCGCCCTGGCGCTTCGGTATCGCCGATCTTTTCCGCAATCTCGCCTCGCGCGGACTGCTTGCCTCATGACCAATTCGGAGACCCAATTGCTGCATCGCTCCATCCGTTCGGGCGATTGCGCTCGTTATCCCAGCCTGGAAAACCGTCGCATCCTGATCACCGGGGGCGCATCGGGCATCGGCGCCGGGCTGGTCGAGGCATTTGTCGCACAGGGCGCGCAGGTCGCCTTTGTCGATGTCCGCGACGAGGATGGCGGGAAGCTCGCGGCGCGGCTTGGTGAGGATGCTCAATTCGCTCCGGTCTATCGCCATTGCGACCTTACCGACCTGGGTTCGGTGGCCAGCACCCTGTCATCGCTGATCGAGGAACTGGGCGGCGTCGACGTGCTGGTCAACAACGCAGCGAACGACGATCGTCACACCATCGCCGAAGTGACTCCCGAATTCTGGGAGGAGCGGATGAACGTCAACCTGCGCCACCAGTTCTTCGCGGCGCAGGCAGTGATCCCGACGATGCGCGCGGCGCAACGCGGCGTGATCCTCAATTTCGGTTCGATCAGCTGGCATCTCGGCCTGCCCGATCTGGTGCTCTACCAGACCGCGAAAGCCGCTATCGAAGGCATGACCCGCGGTCTTGCCCGCGAAGTCGGTCGCGACGGCATCCGCGTCAACACGATCGTGCCGGGCAATGTCCAGACGCCGCGTCAGGAACGCTGGTACACGCCCGAAGAAGGGCAGAAGATCGTCGACGCCCAGTGCCTCAACGGCCGTATTCAGCCCGCCGATGTCGCTGCGCTTGCGCTGTTCCTTGCGTCGGACGACGCGCGTATGTGTACCGGCCACGAATATTGGGTAGACGCGGGCTGGCGATAATGAATGCAAACCATCTTCTTTCAATCGGTGCCGAACTGGGCGAAGGCCCGGTCTGGATCGGCGACGCACTGTGGTTCGTCGATATCAAGCGGCTGCATATCTACCGCTACCGCCCGGAAGGCGAAGCGCTCGATCGCTGGGATTCGCCCGAAATGGTGGGCTGGGTACTGCCATCGCGTCGCGGCGACCTGATCGCCGGGCTGCGTTCGGGGCCGCATCGCTTCTCGCCCGAAGATGGCAGCTTTATGCCTATCGCAACCGTCGATGACGACTTGCCCGAGAACCGGCTGAACGACGCCGCGATCGACGCGCAGGGGCGCATTTTCTTCGGCACCATGGACAATGCCGAGATCAGCCCAAGCGGCTGCGTCTACATGCTCGACAGCGGCAACGTGCAGAGAACGTCGGTCACGTCGACGATCATCACCAATGGACCGGCGATCGCGCCCGATTGCAGCCATTTGTTCCATGTCGACACGCTGGCACGGACGATCACGCGCCACGCCATCGCCGACGACGGATCGATCGGCCCGGCCGAACCTTTCCTCGCCTTTACCGGCGACGAAGGGCATCCGGACGGCGCGATCTGCGACAGCGAAGGCGGTGTCTGGGTCGGCTTTTACGGCGGCTGGGCGGCGCGGCGTTTCGCGCCGGACGGAACGATGACCGACGCGGTCTCTTTCCCTGTATCCAATGTCACCAAGATCGCGATCGGCGGTCCCGACGGGCGCACCGGATATGCCACAACCGCGCGTCAGGGGCTGGACGCCGCAGCGCTGGAAGCACAGCCGCTCGCGGGAGACATCTTCACGTTTCGGGTAACTGTTCCCGCGGCACCGCAGGTTCCGGCAAACAGCTAGAAAAGAACAAGGCACATTGCGCCGCAATGCAGCCCTTTGGGAGAGGCAGACAGGTGGTTAGCGAATTCAACAGGGCACTGACGCTTCGCATCGTTGCAGTCGCGACGATCGGCGGTTTCATGTTCGGCTATGACTCCGGGGTCATCAACGGCACGCAAAAGGGGCTCGAAGCCGCATTCGATCTCGGTCGGCTCGGCATCGGCATCAATGTCGGCGCGATCCTGGTCGGTTCGTCGATCGGCGCGTTCGGCGCAGGCCGGCTTTCGGACATGATCGGCCGCCGCGCTACGATGATGGTGTCGGCGCTGCTGTTCATCATTTCGGCGGCGATGGCGGCTGCGGCGGGATCGTCGGAGATCTTCATCATCGCGCGCATTATCGGCGGCCTTGGCGTCGGCGCGGCGAGCGTCACTTCGCCCGTCTATATCTCCGAAGTGGCGCCTGCGCGGATGCGCGGCAGCCTGTCGAGCGTGCAGCAGGTGATGATTATTTCCGGTCTTACCGGCGCGTTCGTCGCCAATTTCTTCCTTGCGCGGCTCGCGGGCGGATCGACCGATCCGCTGTGGCTCGACATCCCGGCATGGCGCTGGATGTTCGGCCTGCAGATCATCCCCGCCGCGCTTTATCTCTTTGCGCTGCTGACCATTCCGGAAAGCCCGCGCTATCTGACGATGAAGGACAAGGATGCCGAGGCCGAAGGCGTGCTGACGCGCCTGTTCGGGGCGACGCATGCCGCGCGCACGGTTCGCGAAATTCGCGCATCGCTCGCCGCGGATCATCACAAGCCGAAGCTTTCGGACCTGATCGACAAGAATAAGGGCAAGCTGCGCCCGATCGTCTGGGTCGGTATCGGCCTTGCCGTGTTCCAGCAGCTCGTCGGCATCAACGTCGTCTTCTATTATGGCGCCACTCTGTGGGAAGCGGTCGGCTTTACCGAAGACAATGCTCTTCAGGTGAACATCCTGTCGGGCGTGCTTTCGATCGGCGCGTGCCTTGGCGCAATCGCGCTGATCGACCGGATCGGGCGCAAGCCGCTGCTGCTGATCGGATCGGCGGGAATGACGGTTACGCTGGCGACGGTCGCCTGGGCCTTTTCGACTGCAGTGTCGGATGGCGCGGGCGGACTTACCCTGCCGGGCAATTCGGGCATTATCGCGCTGGTTGCCGCTAATCTCTACGTCATCTTCTTCAACCTCAGCTGGGGTCCGGTGATGTGGGTGATGCTGGGTGAAATGTTCCCCAATCAGATCCGCGGTTCGGCGCTTGCCGTGGCCGGTTTTGCCCAGTGGATCGCGAATGCCGCGATCTCGGTCAGCTTCCCGTCGCTGGCGGTGTCGCCGGGTCTGGCAATCACCTATGTCTTCTATGCCGTAGCTGCTGCGGTTTCGTTCTTCTTCGTCAGGGCGATGGTCAACGAAACCCGCGGGCGCGAGCTGGAGGAAATGGAAGGGTGAAACTCGCCTTCGGGCCATGGGAAATGGTCGTCGCGCCCGATGCTGGCGCGGCGACCCTCTCTTTAACCCGCAACGGAACGGACATTCTGCGTCCGACGCCGCCGGGCGCGACCGACCCGTTCGATCGCGCCTGCTTCCCGCTTGTCCCCTATGCCAACCGCATCGCATTCGGGACGTTCGAATGGGAAGGCCGGATGCATCATATCCCGCATAACCATCCGGGCCAGGCGCATCCGCTGCACGGCACCGGCTGGCGCGAGCGCTGGACCGTCGAAGATCAGGACGATGCGGCGATCACCATGCAGCTTGCGCATGCGCCGGATCGCCACTGGCCGTGGCGTTTTTCGGCGACACACCGGCTGACGCTGGATACCGATGGGCTGACCGCCACGCTGGCGCTGCGCAACGACGATCGCGCCGCGATGCCCGCCGGACTGGGCTTTCATCCCTATTTCGACAAGTGCGGCGTCACCGCGCTGACGTTCGAGGCGGAACAGCTTTGGCTGGCCGACGAGCAGATGCTGCCGACAACGCTCGCCCCCGCCGATCATTTCGGTGACTGGTCGACGGGTCAGTCGCTCGATCGACGCGATCTGATCGACCATTGTTTTGTCGGCTGGCGCGGCCGCGCCGTCATCGCGCGCGCCGATGGCGATATCGCAGTCGAGGGCACCGACACCCCTGCCCTGCATTTCTTCGTGCCGCCGGGCGAAGCGTTCTTCTGTGCCGAGCCGGTCACGGCGATGCCCGATGCCGTCAATCAGGGGCAGCCGCGCGTGTTGGCGCCGGGGCAGACGATGCACGCGACCATGCGGATCGCGAACGCCTGACGCACAATATTCAGTCGATCTTTCGGATCGAAGGGCGCGGCCGCCGGCGCGGTGCGGCATCGGACTGGCGGCGGACCAGGGTATAGTCGAGCACCAGATGCTGCGGCGTGGCCGACCCGCCGTTGCGGCGCCCCTGCAGCATTGCTGCAAGCAGCTGCATCGCGGCGCGGCTCATTTGCGCGATCGGCTGATGAATGGTGGTCAGTTCGGGCCAGATCGTCGTCGCCAGCGTCGAATCGTCGAAGCCGACCACGGTGAGATCGCCCGGCACGTCGAGCCCGCGCCGATGCGCCACCGCGACCGTGGCAGCCGCCATATCGTCGTTGCTCGCAAAGATCGCGGAAGGCGGATCTTCGCCGTCGAGCAATTGTTCGGCGGCGTCGAGGCCGGAACGATAGGTGAAATAGCCTTGCGCGATCAGCGCATCGTCCGGAGCGATTCCGTGCGCTTCGAGTGCCTCCTGATAGCCGAGCAGACGCTCGCCGCTCGCCGTCAGGTTGGGATCGCCGATGATGAAGCCGATGCGTTCGTGGCCGAGCTTGATCAGATGTTCGGTCATTTCACGCGCGGCCGCGCGATCCTTGATCGAAACCGAAGCGACATGATCGGGCTGACTGCCGGTTGCGACCGCAATGGTGGGCACACCCGCCGCGGCAAGCAATTCGAGCACTTCGCGAGAATCGCAGAGCGGCGGCGGCAGGATGATGCCGTCGACGCCGCTTTCGATGAACCGCTGCGCCACGTCGCTGGCATTGTGGCCGGGATCGGCACGCTGAACGACCAGCTGGATATCCGACTGGCTAGCCTGATCGAGACTGCCGAGCAGGAACGCGCTCAGATAGGCTTCGGATGGATTGCTGTANAACAGGCCGATGCGCAGCTGAACCGCGCCCGCCAGGCGGCGCGCAGCGCGGTTGGGGGCATAGTTGAGCTTGGTGATCGCNGCCTGCACGGCTTCGCGCGTTGCTTCGCGGACATTGGATTCCGCGTTGATAACGCGCGACACCGTCATCAGCGAAACGCCGGCCAGCTTGGCNACATCCGCNATCGTCGGCGCGCCGGTCTGCCGTGATGTCCCGGCNCTTGGTTTGCGGTTTCCCCCTGCCATCTGTCGTTCCTAGCACCAGCCGGNCGGAAAACGGAAGCAACGTTGCCGATATATTGTGGTAGCGTTATCAGCNTCCACTCCCTATGGTACGCGCCCAAAGCATATAGGGAGGAGCGAGATGGGCCGATTCGGCATTCTGATGACGGCTGCGGTTGTGGCCGTGAGTGTGGCCGCCTGTACGGCGCAGCAGGATGGGAAAACGGTACATCCCGACAAATGGCCCGAAGCGCATAGCGTCGGCCTGGTCGATGACGAGACCGAAGCCCGAATCGACGCGCTGATGGCGCAGATGTCCCTCGAGGAAAAGATCGGCCAGATGATCCAGGCCGATATCGGCTCGATCACTCCCGAAGACCTTCGCAAATATCCNCTCGGCTCGATCCTTGCCGGCGGCAGCTCGCCGCCGATCGGCCATCCCGATCGCTCGCCCGTCGGCCCGTGGCTCGAAACCTCGCGCGCATTCAATGCGGTCGCGATGGAAGCGCGCGAAGGCCATGTTCAGATCCCGCTGATGTTCGGCGTCGATGCCGTCCATGGCAACAGCAATGTGGTGGGCGCCACTATCTTCCCGCACAATGTCGGTCTGGGCGCGATGCGCGACCCCGAATTGATGCGCAGGATCGGGGAAGCCACTGCGCAGGAAACCGCCGCAGCCGGCATGGACTGGGCGTTCGGCCCGACGCTGGCCGTGCCGCAGGATGGCCGCTGGGGCCGCGCCTATGAAGGCTATTCGGAAAGCCCGGAGGTGGTGACATCCTATGCTGCGCCCATGGTCGAAGGGCTGCAGGGCAAGCCCGCGCAATGGGGCATCCAGAACGGCCATGTCGCCGCGAGCGTCAAGCATTTCCTGGGCGATGGCGGCACCACCGACGGCATCGATCAGGGCGATACGCAGGTCGATGAGGAAACGNTGATCCGCGTCCANGCCGCCGGATATCCGCCCGCGATCGACGCAGGCACGATGACGGTGATGGCNAGCTTCAGCACCTGGAATGGTGAGAAGATGCACGGCAATCGCGAATTGCTGACCGATGTGCTGAAGGGCCGGATGGGCTTTGACGGCTTCGTCGTCGGCGACTGGAACGGCCATGGCCAGATTCCGGGCTGTACCAACACCAATTGTCCGCAAACCTTCCTCGCCGGGCTGGATATGGCGATGGCGCCCGACAGCTGGAAAGGACTGTTCGAATCGACGCTTGCCGCTGCAAAGGACGGCACGATCCCGATGGAGCGGATCGACGATGCCGTGCGCCGGATCCTGCGCGTGAAGTTCAAGCTCGGCCTGTTCGATGCCAGTCGGCCGTTCGAGGCACACCCCGAAGTGATCGGTTCGGCGGAGCATCGCGCGATCGCGCGCGAAGCGGTCCGCAAGAGCCTGGTCCTCCTCAAGAATGACGGCGTGCTGCCGATCAAGCCGAGCGCCAATATCCTGGTCGTGGGCGAAGCGGCGGATGATATCGGTCGCCAGTCGGGCGGCTGGACGCTTTCATGGCAGGGCGACGGCAATACCAATGCCGATTTCCCGGGCGCGACGTCGATCTATTCGGGCATCGCGCAGGCGGCGCAGGCCGGCGGCGGCACAGCGACGCTTTCGGTCGATGGCAGCTTCACGCNGAAGCCCGATGTGGCGATCGTCGTGTTCGGCGAGNTGCCCTATGCCGAAATGCGCGGCGATGTACGNACGCTNGAGTTCCAGCCGGGCGACAAGCAGGCGCTGGCACTGCTCAAGCGGCTCAAGGATCAGGGCATTCCCACGGTTTCGGTGTTCCTTTCCGGTCGCCCGATGTGGGTGAACCCGGAAATGAACGCGTCGAATGCCTTTGTCGCGGCGTGGTTCCCCGGATCGGAAGGCGCAGGCGTTGCCGATGTGCTGATCGGCGGCGCGCATGATTTCACCGGGACGCTTTCGTTCAGCTGGCCCAAAACGGCCGGGCAGTTCGTGCTNGATCAGGGGCAGCCCGACTATGACCCGCTGTTCGCGTTCGGCTATGGCCTGAGCTACGCAAAGCCCGGCGACGTNCCGCAGCTGAGCGAAGTTTCGGGCATCGATGCCAGCCTTGCCAATACCAGCCTGTTCTTCACGCGCGGTCGCACGCCACCGCCGTTCGAATTGTCGCTCGACAACACGATCGCGCGCAGCGCCGTCGACAGCGAAAACGCGCAGGAAGGCGCGATGCAGCTGCAGTGGAGCGGCGCGGGCAAAGCGCGGATCACCGGCCCCGAACTGGCGCTGGTTCGCGAAACCAACGCCGATATGAACGTTCAGGTGNCCTATCGCGTTGTTCAGGCNCCGACCGGTCCGGTGACGCTNACGCTTGGTGNCGGCAGCGTGACGGTAACCGATGCGCTGGATCGATCGGTCGGTTGGCATGTGATGCGCATTCCGCTGAAATGCCTNCGCGANGCCGGAGCGAATATGGAGAAGGTGACCGAGCCNTTCGCCCTGTCCGCNGCCGCGCCGTTCGCCATTGCGATTTCGGACGTGCGCCTCGCGACCGATCCTGCGGGCAGCGTCTGCCCGAAATAGAATTCTGGAGATTGAAATGATTGACGGCAGTTTCCCCATCGGCGCGCGCATGGTGACGCGCGAAGAGGGTTTCGAAGCCTATAATCCCACGACCGGCGANACGATCGGCCCGCGCTTCTCNGTCTCGACGACNGACGACGTGGCCGAGGCGTGCGCNCTNGCCGCGCAGGCGTTCGACACGTTCCGTGAAACGACNCCGGANGANCGCGCCGCTTTCCTGGAGGAAGTGGCGAGCCAGATCGAAGCGCTGGGCGACGAACTGGTCGAACGCGCAATGGCCGAGAGCGGACTGCCGCAAGCGCGCCTGACCGGCGAACGTGGTCGCACCTGCGGCCAGTTGCGCCTGTTTGCAGCGCATCTGCGCCGTGGCGACTGGATGGACGTGACGCTCGACACGCCGCTTCCCGATCGCCAGCCCCTGCCCCGCGCGGATCTGCGCCAGCGGCGCATCGCAGTGGGACCGGTCGCGGTGTTCGGTGCCTCCAACTTCCCGCTCGCCTTTTCGGTGGCGGGCGGTGACACCGCATCGGCGCTGGCCGCCGGATGCCCGGTCGTCGTCAAGGGGCACCCGGCGCATCCGGGCACGAGCGAGCTGGTCGCCCGCGCGATTCAGAAAGCGGTTGCCGCAAAGGGGATGCCCGAAGGCGTCTTCTCGATGGTTCAGGGAACGGCCAATGCGCTGGGCGCCGCGCTGGTCACCGATCCGCGGATCAAGGCAGTCGGCTTCACCGGTTCGCGTGCCGGTGGCCTCGCGCTCGTCGCGCTGGCGCAGGCACGGCCCGAACCGATCCCGGTCTATGCCGAAATGTCGAGCATCAACCCGGTCGTGCTGATGCCCGCCGCGCTTGCCGCGCGCGCCGAAGCCCTGGGCAAGGCCTATGCCGGTTCGCTGACGATGGGCGCGGGCCAGTTCTGCACCAACCCGGGGATCGTGATCGGCATTGCCGGCCCCGATCTCGACACGTTCGCGCAAGCCGCGTCCGCAGCCGTCGAGGCGGCACAGCCGCAAGTGATGCTGACCGCCGGCATTCAAAAAGCATATGACGGCGGCGTCTCCGCGCTGGAAGGCAAGTCGGGCGTGGATCTGGTGGCGAAGGGTGCCGAAGGCACCGGCTGCACGCTGGGCCGTGCGGCGCTGTTCCGCACCGATGCCGCGACCTTCCTTGCCGATGCCGAAATCGGCCATGAGGTATTCGGCGCGTCTTCGGTGCTGATCGCAGCCAAGGATATGGACGAAGTAAAGGCGCTGCTCGAGGCGCTGGAAGGCCAGCTGACCGCGACGATCCAGCTTGACGATGCCGATGTCGAAGCCGCGCAGCCGCTGCTGCCAGTTCTCGAACGCAAGGCGGGGCGGATCCTTGCCAATGGCTGGCCGACGGGTGTCGAGGTTTCAACCGCCATGGTCCATGGTGGCCCCTTCCCCGCGACTTCCGATCCGCGCACGACGTCGGTCGGCACAGCGGCGATCGAGCGCTTCCTGCGCCCGGTTTGCTATCAGGATTTGCCCGACGCGCTGCTGCCGACCGCGCTGCGCTCGGCCAATCCGCTGGGTCTGCCTCGCACGGTCGATGGCAACGCCGAACGCTGACGCGTCCCTGCGGTTTTGCATCTGCCCGGATTCGCGCGTCGACTCCGGGCAGTTTTGTATCCGGCGATAGTGCACCAGGCACATCGGCAGCCCGCAAATGTTATCCAGTTGCAACGCAGCAAAGCGCTACCAAATCGCGAAATAGGCATCTGCCGAATGACGCGGATGCAGACAGAAATCACGTATTTCTCGCTAATATGCTTGCAAAAATAGCACATAACGCACTTGCAGCATCAATTTTCTCTGGACGCGCCAATGTTCAGATTTTATGACTCGGGCAACTCGCTACATCTAAATGTGATAGCGTTACCATAAAGAAGGGGAGGACCGAATGAGACATTTGTTTACGGATAGCCGTGCGCGTCGTCGGGCGATTTCCGCCAGCGGCGCTTCTCTGCTCGCGATCGTGGCGATGGGAAGCGCCGCGCCTGCCTTTGCGCAGACCGCCACCCAGGATCAGCCCGAAGTCCAATCCGCCGAAGAAATCGTCGTGACCGGTCGTCGCGAAGCGTTGCAGACCGCCGATTCGCGCAAGAAGAATGCCGAAACGATCATCGACTCGGTCGTTGCCGACGATGCCGGCAAGCTGCCCGACAATTCGATCACCGAAGTGCTCCAGCGCGTTTCCGGTGTCGCGATCGTTCGCTTTGCCGCACTGAACGACCCCGACCATTATTCGGTCGAAGGTTCGGGTATTCAGGTGCGCGGCCTGTCGGGCGTTGCATCGCGCCTCAACGGACGCGAAATCTTCAGCGCCAATGCCGGCCGCTCCCTGCTTTGGGGCGACGTCACGCCCGAACTGATGCAGGCAGTGGACGTCTACAAATCGTCGACCGCCGATCAGATCGAAGGCGGTACCGGCGGCAGCGTCGATCTGCGCACCAAGCTTCCGTTCGATTATGATCATGGCATTCACGTTGCCGGCTCGGCCGATCTGGGCTTTGGCGATCTGGCCAACGAGGCGGATTACTCGATCTCGGGGCTTATTTCCGGTCGCTGGGATACGCCGATCGGCGAAGTCGGGATCCTGGTCGACGGTGCGTACAGCCAGTTTTCCACTCACTCGCAATTCTTCCGCGCCGAGCCCTATTTCAAGACCAACATCGACGGCACCGATTATTATATCCCGGGCGGCTATGATTATGGCGAGCAGCAGTTTCAGCGGAAGCGCGATGGCATTTATGCGGCGGTGCAATGGGCGCCGAGCGATGATCTGACCTTCACCGGCATCTTCTTCCAGTCGCGCTATCGCAACGAAGGCGACGAATGGGCGGCGCTGATCAATTCGCAGACGCTCGCCGTCGATCCCGCGAACAGCACTTTCGATTCCAACAACGCCCTGATTTCTTCGCCGCTGCTGTTTCAGCGCGATCCGGCGACGTTCCTTCCCACCGGTGCGGCAATCGTCGAAAACGGCACGACCGGCGTCGACAAGACCCGATCGAAGACGCAGGACATGTCGCTGGCGTTCGATTACACACCCGCGGGCGGCAATTTCGCGGTCAAAGGCGCGTATCAGCACATCAATTCGACGGCGAGCGGCAATCGGTTGCAGCTGTTCCGCGAAGTCGGCTTGCCTTCAGGTTTCGGGCTCGATCTGTCCGGCGACCTGCCCCAGCTGACCATCCCGGGCACCAATCAGGCGTTCTTCGACGATCCGGCCAATTACAGCTGGACCGCGGCGATGCCGCATAATGACGACAATGTCGGCAAGATGGATGCCGCCAATCTCGACGTTGAGTATAATTTCGACAGCGGCTTCTTCAAATCGCTTTCGGTCGGCGGACGATGGGCCAACCGCACCGAACGCGATCTCAACAACGGTTATGCCTGGGCCGCGCTCGGCCGTGGCTGGAACGGCGATCCGCAGCTCACCTTTGCGAATTCCGCTATCGGCGATTCGGAAGTGCATGTGTTCAAGGATTTCTTCGGCGGCGCGACCACGCTTCCCGGGAACACCATGTTTCCGAGCCTCAGCCTGACGCGATTGTTGGATGTCGATCTGGTACATCGCTCGCCGCCCGCCGGCTTCTGCAGCGACGACTATTATTGCGTGCCCTCGGGGCCGCTTCCGCAGACCGGCTATGGCAATTCGGACTATCGGCAGTCGGGCTTCGTCCTGCCCAATGACCTTACCGAATATCAGACCCGCACGCTGGCTGCCTATGTGACGGCGCGTTTCGCCACATCGTTGGGCTCGGGCGAATTGTCGGGCAATGTGGGCGTCCGCGTCGTCAATCTGCGCAATCGCAGCGAAGGCTATTTCCAGCAATTCGGCACGCAGTTCCTGCGCGACGGCACGCTGGTAACGCTGGCCGATCGTGCGGCTTCCCGCAGCGCGGGCGCCGAGTTCACTCGCTATCTGCCGGCGATCAACCTGATCTGGGCCCCGCAGGAGGAGATCCGTGTCCGTGGCGCCTATAACATCACGATGGACAACGCGTCCTTCTATTCGCTGAGAGCCGCAGGCGAGCTTGGCGTAGCGACCACGCCCAATCCGAGCGGCAATTCCAGCGATCCGAACATCTTCACCAACTTCACTACCACTGCCGGCAATCCGGAGCTTGTCCCGACCCTGTCGAACAATTTCGACCTTTCCGCCGAATGGTATCCGACGCCGGGTACGACGCTGCACGTCGCAGCCTTCTATAAGCGGC
>PAOI01000005.1 GCA_002707985.1 Sphingomonas sp.
TCGCCGTTGACGAGCCCGTCGCCACCGACGGTGTAGGTGAGGGCGGGGTTGGCTTCGCCATAAAGCCGGCTCAGTGCATCGGCAGTGACGTTGAGCGCACGCGGGGTGACCGTGAGGTTCGCTCCGGTAAACGCCAGCGTATAGTTGCTGCCGGCACCGAGCGTGCCCTGGGTAATGCCGTACGTCCCGACATTGCTGGTCGCGGTCGCGCCGGTATCGAGCGCGCCCGACAGCGTGTCCCCATTGGCCAGCCCGCGGCCGCCGACGGTGTAGGTGAGCGCCGGGTTCGCCTCGCCATAAAGCCGGCTCACCGCGGCGGCGCTGACGATCAGCGCACGCGGCGTAACGCTCAGCGTGTCGGCCAGATACAGTTTGCGCGGCGTGCCGGTGGTCGTCGTGCCCGAAATCGTGCCGGCATAGCTGCCGACGTTCGACGTCGCGTCGGCGGCAGACGTCACGGCCCCCGGGTTCAGCACATAGGTGTTGGCGCCAAGCCCCGAATAATCGGTGACGAACTGGGAATTGCCGTCGCCATAGGTGCGGAACAGCCCGTCCGCGCCAACCACGACGACATCGTTCAGCGACCGCAGCTGCGCGAAATGCGCGGTCGAATCGCCGCCCTGTCCGGACTGGTTGGGCGCGAACCAGACGTTCCGGAAATCGAAACCGGCATAGACGGTGTCGACCGTCGACAGGTCCTGAAGCTGCGCGGTCGTATAGCCGCGCGCATTCGGTGCCAGCCCGGTCGACGAAGTGACGAGCTTCTCGTTGTTGAAGATGATCGATCCGAACACCTTGCCGTTGCCGGCGCCGATGATCTTGTTGCCGGCGCCATCATTAACGGTCCCGTTCAGGAACACGTTCGTGACGGTCATGTTGTTGATCGAACGCCCGAACAACATGCCGGGACCTTCGGAGAATCCGCCCGACGTGTAGTTGTTGGTGTCGATATAGATGTCGCTGATGGTGGCGCCGCCGTAGGAATAGGCTGCCAGCCCGCCGACCGTGCCGCTGTCCTGATCGGCGCGCAGCGTGCCCGATGCCGAGCTGCGGCGCACGGTCCCGTTGATCGATCCGAACAGCCCGCCGACGTTGCGGCCAGTGACGGTGCCGACGAACCGACTGTCTTCGACCAGCCCGTTGGCCGTGCCGATCAACCCGCTGGCATTGCTGTTGATCCCGGTGTTGGTGCTGGCGACGGTGACCGTCGACAGTACGTTGCGGACCGTGCCTTCGTTATACAGCAAGCCGACGAGCGCCGAGGTGCTGTCCTTGTCGCTGACGATGTTCCCGGCGATCGAGACGTTCTGAATGGTGCCCGAAACGGCGCTGAACATCGCCTGGCGGCCGAACCCGGCGACGTTCGACGCGCCCTGGTTGAACCCGGTGATCGCGCGGCCTTTGCCGTCGAAGGTGCCCGAGAATCCGGAGTCGCTATAGGCCGCGGTATCGGCGATCGCGATGAACCCGCCTGCCGACCAGATGCCCGCGGCATCGGTGCCGGCGGTGGCGCTGGCATCGACATCGGCGATCATGGCGTACGAGCCGGCCCGGTTCGCATCCATCAGCTGCAGTTGGCGGACATTGAAGATCTGGCCGACGCCGTCCACCGTCACCATCTCGCTGCGCAGGATCGGGCGCAGGTCGCCCGACTGATACCAGGCGTCGGTGAAATCGAACCCGGCATAGCTCGACGCGCTGCGTGCCTGCGCGGTGGTGAGGCCGACAGCCGAGAACGTGCCGTAATTGAAATAGACCCCGCTGCTGCTCCGCGAGAGATCCTTGTCCCAGAACACGCTCGACCAGATTTGTCCGCGATTGATCGCCGCGATCCCGGCACCGTAGGACGAGGAGCCCATCGCTGCCCAGCTGGTCTCGATCCTTCCGGAATTGGTGGCAACCAGACCGCCGAACGTACCTGGCGAGTTGATCGTTCCGGAGGCGTAGCTGTTCGAAATGCTCGAACCGCTGCTGGTCGACACCGCCAGGCCGCCCGCCTGATCGCTACCGCCGACCGTCGTGGTGACGCTGCCTTCGAACGAGGAGGCGTCGAGGTGACCGTAGAGCGTGCCGACAAGGCCACCGACGAACTGGCCACCCGACACCGTCCCACTGAAATGCACGTTGCTCAGATCGCCGAAAACCAGACCGACGACACCCGACGTAGTGGGACCGCTGCCACGGACCGCGCCATCGACCCAGATATTCCGGACCTCGCCCGATCCCGTAGACCCCGCCAGCGCAGCGACGGTCGAGCCGCCGGTGAGATCGACATTCGTCAGGCGCAGGTTGCGAACCGATCCGTCGATCGTGGCGAACAGTCCGCCCGAAGCGGACGAATTGTTCATCGTCAGCCCGTCGATGGCATGCAGCTGCCCGTCGAAACTTCCGGTCAGGCCAGCGATCGGAGCCCAGCCCATCGGCCCCCAGACGCCGTGCGGGGCGGTCCCCGCGGTCGCGCTGGCGTCGATATCGGCGGCGAGGCGATAGTTGCCGGAGGGATTCGCCGCAACGAGCGCCAGTTGCTTCAGCGTCGTGATCTCGTACACGCCATCGGCTGCGACCGGCGCCGCTTCGCCGCGCAGGATCGGCAGCATGTCACCGGCTTGGTACCAGGTGTTGTTGAAATCGAAGCCCGTGAAATTGCTCGCGTCGCGCAGTTGAGCGGCGGTCAGCCCCGTTCCCGGCCCCGATCCGTACGCCGCCTTGTTGTAATAGACAGTGGATTCGATGGTCCCGTAATTGTCAGCGACGAGATACTTCCAACGCGACGCCGTTGAGCCAGTGACATAGCCATTGCTCAGCACGGAAGTCTGGTTGGAGCCGATGCCATCCAGGTTAAACACCAAACCCGCCGCCCATTGGGACGTCACATCGGTATTTACGTAAAAATTCGAAATCGTGCTATCGGCGACACTATAGATGAGACCGGCGGCCCACCCACCGCCTGTCTGTACAGTTCCAGTAACCGAGATGCCATCGAGACGAGAGTTCTGAACCTTGAACGCGAAACCACCTGCATAGCTTCGAACGCGCAGCGAACCGTCGAGATGCACATTGCTGACATCCGCGTCCAGCAGCTGGTATGCGAAAGCGCCGCCATAATAGCTGGTTTCGTTGATGTCGTATCCGCTCAGGACCAGATTGCTGAGCGATCCACCGAACAATTTGAAAATGCCGCTGCCGTTGCCGTTCTGACGCAGCCCGGTGATCGAATGGCCGGTCCCATCGATCGATCCGGAAAAGGGGATGTCATCCCTGTTGGCGTCATAGCCATAGTCGATCCTCTTGAACCCGCTTCCGTCGTTCCAGGTCGCGGTTCCGTTGGCGTCGATATTGTTCGCAAGCGTGAAATTCCCGGTGGCGAAACCGGCGATGCCCTGAAATCCGTAGATGTCGGTCAGGCGATACGGAGTCGCAACGCTCCCGTCGCCCCCCAGCGCGCGCATGAAGGTGCCGCCGTTGACGCGGAAATCGGCGGCATGGAAGCTCGCGATGCTCGGGCCGACCTGGCGCCAGTCGCCGGCTGAATTGACGAAACGCGCGACATCGATCGCACCGGTGCCGCCGCTGGTCCCGCCGGCCTTGATGTCCAGCGTTCCGGCATGCGCGGTGATCGCGCCGTTGATGTCGATATCGCCCGCTGCCTGCAGCGTCAGCCGCGCATTGGTCGACCAGGTGATCGGCGCAGCAACCGTGATGTTGCCCGCCTGCGTCCCCGTCGCGCCCGTCGAAACGGTGATGTTCGCGGTCTTCAGCGCGTTCATCAGCGTGTTGACATTGATCACGCTGTCATCGGCATTTGCGGTGAAGCCGGCGGCGCCGCTGTCCGCATCGGTTGAGATGGTGATGTTGCGCGGATCCAGCAGCAGCGTTCCGAACGCGGTGCCGCGTAGATCGGTGGCGCCGCGATAATCGAGAACGCCTTTGGACGAAACTTCCGCATCGCCGCCGTTGCCGCTGCCCGCGCCGCGCGCGCTGATCGTCCCCGCGAAGTCAGTGCGGCCGTCGGACCACAGCACGACATCGCCGCCGTCGCCGTGCTCGATCGCATTGGCGCGGATGGTGGAAGCAGCATCGACGGAGACCGTCATGGCGCGGGACAGGGTACCCTCGCCATGCCAGTCTCCGCCGATGCGCACTGCGCCGCCCCCCGCGGCGCCCGAGACATCGATAGTCGCCGATTCCAGAACGATATCGCTGCCCGTAACCGTGACGCGACCGCCGTCGGTCGCTGAAATAGAACCGCCCAGTACGACGCTGCTGCCGCTCCGCGTCACGCTGGTCGCGGCGTCGACCTCGTCCAGATTGACCGTATTGCGCGCCGCTTCGCGGGCCTGGCCACCCGACAGGATGACGGCGCCGCCGCGCGCGGAAATGCTGCCCGAATTGGTCAGCGAAGCGCTGCTGCCTTCGCTAAGCGCCACCTGGAGAAACCCGTCGCCGCCGAAATCGAGCGTGGCGCGATCGCCACCTGCCATCGCCACCTTGCCATAGGGCGCCAGGATGAGTCCGCGATTGTCGACTTCGCCGCCCATCAGTGCGGCATAGCCGCCGCGGACGATCGATATCTCACCGGCATTGACAACGGAGCCGCCCGTTCCCGCGAACGAGAGCGCGCCGCCCTGCATGAATGCATCGTCCCCAATGTCCAGGGTCGAGGCGACGAAGCCGCCTGCCTTCACCGAACCTGTTTCGGTGATGAAGATGCCGTTGGGATTGACCAGATAGACCTGGCCGTTGGCGCTGAGCCGCCCGGCAATCACGCTGGTGGCGTCGCCCGTCACGCGATTGAGCAGCACCGAATTCGCATCGGGCGCACGCACGTCGACCGAGCCGTCACGCGCGATCGAGAAATCCTGCCAGTTGATGATCGCGCGATCGCTGTTCTGCGTGATCGTCATCGCGTTGCCGGACGCGCTGATCTCCGCCGATCCGCGCACAACGGTGCCGCCTGCCGGCAGGGACTGGGCGTGCGCGGCGAAAGGAGCCAGCGCCGAGCCGAGGAGCAACGAAATCCGCAGCGTGCGCGTCATTTTGACAGGAGCCTTGATCATCATAGTGCCTCTCAGAAACTCAGCATCACGCTGAAAGTCAGGCGATCGTCATCGCCACGGCCGCTCACATCGGCGCGGCCATATTCCACGCGCCCGGTCAGATACGGATGGTTGCCACCGGGCAGCAGCGTCGCACGGACACCCACTCCCCATGCGTTGATCGCGGTATCGCGTTGTTCGAAGAAGGTGGGTGCGTAGAGACGCAAACCTGCCCGCGCTCCGTAGACATAGGGGACCAGAGAAACCGGGACCGTGTCGGGAAGGGGCAGGGACAGGCGAAATTCGCCGCGCACCGCATAGCCGCTATCGCCCTGAACGGTCCCGGACGGCAGCGCCGAGATCGCGTCGACCCGCGCGACGCCGAACTGCTCGCCATTCACGACCGGGCTGCCGAAGCTCGTCTGCCCCGAAGCCATCATCGCCGCGCGCAGCGGACCTGCCAGCGCCCCCTGCACCTCGACGCGTGCATTGACCGTCGTGAAATCGCTATCCGCGCCTGCGCGCGAAAGCGGTAGCAGCGGAGTTGCATCCGCCGCCGAACGCGCGCCAAACGCGTCTACACCCTGCGACAGTCGCACCGAGCCGTCGACATATCCGCCCGACGAGGGAAACCAGGTGGCCCGGCCTTCCAGTCGGAATATCCGTAACCGGTCTTCCGACAAAGGGAGGTCGATCGGATAGACGATGTCCACCCGTTCCTTCGTCGCTTCAAACGCCAGATCGGCGCTCAGCGAAAGGGCGCGCGTACGCACAAAGGGATAGGAAAGTGTCGCGGCGACACGGTTGAACTGGCTGCCGGTGCCCGGAAAGCCGGTGATGCGGCGCGGCGTGGTGCGCGCATCGGTGAATTCACCGGTCAGCATCAGGCCGTTATTGCTGAGAGGAACGGTTATGCCTGCAGCGAGCGAGCGGTTGCGCGGATGATCCTCCAGGACACCTTCGTTCCCGGTATTGGGCAGCCCGCTGACCCGCAGGTAGATTTGTTCGCCGGCCCCGAACACCGAATTGAAATTGAGGCCAAGGCTCGCGGCGTCGCGACCCAGCGCGTCGGCAAGGCTGTTGTCATAGGCGACAAAGCCGTTGATGGGCGCATATTCGCCCGTGAGTACCAGAACGCTGGCGCCCAGCTCCGAACCGGCAGCAAGCGCCGACCGCAATCGCAGACCGGGCACGTCGGAAATCAGCATCAGCCTGCGCTCGATATCGGCAAGCCGAATATCGGGATTGTTCGCCAGCGATTGCGCGATCGCAGCGGCGCGCGCCCGTACATGCGGATCGAGCGAGGAAACGTCGACGCGCTCGATATAGCCCGATACGACACGCAGCCGGACCACCGCCCCGGCATCCTCACCTTCCAGCGTCTGGGCAGGCACGATCACGCGCGTCAGCACCTTGCCCTGACGCGCATAGGCGGATTCGAGTGCTGCTGCGGCGGCGTAAACTTCCGCAACGCTGATGGTCTTGCCCGCGAGGCGGGCGCGCAACGCTTGCACCTGCGGATCGTCCGCGTTTGCGCCTTCGACCACCACTTCGCGGATGCGCAGGTCAATCTTGTCGGCGCCCGGAGGCGGTTCAACCCCGGTGTCGCGAGGAAGCACGACCGGTCCGCCTTCGCGCTCTTGTCGAGGGGCAAAGCTCTCCGGTGCAAGCTGACTGGCGGTCTGTGCTGCAGCGGGCAGGGTGATGCAGGTGATCATACCAGCCGCAACCGCAGCTGGAGCAAAATGCCGGAAACGCAACTGGTTTTCCCCCCTCGATTCGAAGGGTCGGGCTACCGGTGAACGCCTGTTTCCAGCAATGCCGCCATTGTCTCACGAAGAGGCAATTCCGCTGATTCTGTCCCAGTCAACGGTAGATTTCGATTAACCACACGGATATTCGCGACCCGCTAACGGCTAAGAAAAAGAAAAAACTGGGGCGAGGAACAGCGATGAATAAATGGGCCGGTAAGGTTCAGGCCGACCAGCAGATTCCCTTCGTACGGTACGCGCGAAACCCCGAAGAATCGATGCTGCACTTCATGGGGAGGATCGCGCAAGCTATCGCCTTTGCATTCCGGGTCGAGCCTGAGGCTTATGCGGAGCAGCCAGATTTCGATTGCGTCACCGACCTGCATATGCTGGCGAACGGGATCATCGCGCGAACGTGGATCGACGGCACGTTCATGATCGAGAGCGATCAGGCTTATGTCGAAAGCCATGCGGCCGACCAGCTCTTCATCTACTTCTTTGAGAAGGGGACGGCGAAAATGGCGCCGACGCGGACCGGGCTTCCGATCGGCGTAGGGGATATCCTGATCATGGATGTCGCCAATCCCGGCATGCTGCAGCAGACCGATTCGATTAATTTACGGATCATCGTGCCGCGATCCTCAATGGGCCCAGACTTCGGTGACCGCGACGTTCATGGCTGCATCATCCCGGCTCAGGCGCCGCTTGCGGGAATCCTCAACACCTGTGCCAGCCGGTTGATGGACGATTTGCCCCGTATGTCGATGTCGGAAGGCGTTGCCGCGCTCACGATGCTGCTGCAGCTGCTCGCCCATGCGATTTCAGAACGCTATGAACGACGCTATCAGCAAGCAAGCGTACGCGATCGTGCCGAAGCCGTTATCACGCATCAGATCGCCCAGCCCGACCTTTCGGCGTCGTCGATTGCCGAACAGCTCGGTATCTCCCGCTCCACTTTGTATCGCGCTTTCGAAAATCTGGACGGGGTCAAGAATTACATATTGGCCAGGCGATTGATCGCGGCGTGGAGCGAAATCATCGAAGACCCCCAGCTTGCGCTTTCGATCGTCGCACAACGCAGCGGCTTTCGCTCCTCGTCGGCGATGAAGCGCGCTTTCAACCAGTTGACCGATGTTTCGATAGAGGAGGTGCGCGACATGTCCCCGCAGCAGCAGTCCGCCGCCACCGAGCGACTATCGCGCCTGATGATCCGAAACTGGGAATTGCGAATGGGCAAGGTTCCCGGTCGACCAGGTTGATTACCTGCTCCGATGGAGAGCACGAACGTGCCCAAGGAAGTCGTCGAGAAGGCGCTGGCCCATCAGATTCCCAATGCTGTTGAGGCAGCGTACCGCCGAACCGACTTTTTCGACAAAAGACGCGATCTGATGAACGCGTGGGCGCGCTTTTTGATCGTTGAATCCACCAAATGAAAGACTGCCTCTGGGCCGGTTACCAACAGGCCGTTGCCGCGACCAAGGTCGGCTAGCTGCCGTGGGCGATCGCCATCCAGGCGGCGGTTGTCGACCAACTCAAGGTTTCCGGTCTCATTGATGTGAGCGTCAGTCATGCAACGATCTGACGCCTGCCGCGCTTCCACTTGGATGGGTTCCGTTCTCCAGGTCGCTCTCCTCGCACTGCTTCCGGCGCTCGGCAATGCGCTGGCCGGAGTTGCTGCGGAGTTCACGCGGACGACGCCTGCACGCTTGTCTCTCGCGCTCCATTTCGCGGCGGGCATCGTCTTCGGCGTCATCGCATTGGAGCTTGCGCCGCGGGCGTTCGGCGGCACCGAACCCTAGCTGGCGGCAGTAGCATTTTTGGCCGGCGGCGGCTTTTTCCTGGTCATTGAAGGTCTGATCGACCGACTCGTGTCGGGCTCAAGCGCTCCCCAATCGGGCGCCTGGGTGATCTATGCCGCAGTCACAGTCGATCTTTTCAGCGACGGGTTGCTGACTGGAACGGGCTCGGCGATCGCCTTCGACCTGGCGCTGGTGCTGGCGATCGGACAGGTCACCGCCGACATTCCCGAAGGCTTCGCGACTGTCGCCAACTTCAAAGCCAAGAACACGAGTCGAGCGCGACGTCTTCTGATCACCGCATCATTCGCGGTGCCGGTCCTTGCCGGTGCCGCGCTGTCCTACTTCCTATTGCGGGGACAAAGCGAGGCGCTCCAGCTGGCGGCACTCGCCTTCACGGCAGGTCTGCTGCTGACTGCAGCGAGCGAAGAAATCATTGTGGAAGCGCACGAAGCCGCCGCCGATTCACGCAGCGCGGTGCTGGCGATATCCGGCGGCTTCGTACTCTTCGCCCTCGTCGCCTCCTATTTCGAAGTGTGAGCATCCGGCGCGTCGCCGGCACGCGGCGGTCCGCGTCGGCCGAAGCGCGCGTACAGCGTCGGCAGCACGAACAGCGTCAGCAGCGTGGCAGTGATTAGGCCGCCGATCACCACCGTCGCCAGCGGCTTCTGTACCTCGGCGCCAGCCCCGTGACCCAGCGCCATCGGCACAAAGCCGAGGCTGGCGACGAGCGCAGTCATCACCACGGGCCGCAGGCGCTCGAGCGCGCCGACCCGCGCGGCGGTGGCGCGATCCAGCCCGTCCTGCATCAGCCGCTGAATCGCGCTGATCATCACCAGCCCGTTGAGCACCGCGATGCCTGACAGGGCGATGAAGCCCACTGCAGCCGAGATCGAGAACGGCATGCCGCGCAGCGCGAGCGCGAGCGCGCCGCCCACCAGCGCGAGCGGCACGCCGGTGAAGACGATCGCGGCGTCGCGCGCCGATTCCAACGCGCCGTAAAGGAGCAACAGGATCAGCGCGAAACACGCCGGCACGACCAGCATCAGCCGCGCGCGTGCCGACTGCAGATTCTCGAACTGTCCGCCCCATTGAAGATAGCTGCCCGCAGGCAAGCGCACGTCGCGCGCGATCCGCGCCTGTGCGTCGGTGACGACCGAGGCGACGTCGCGGCCGCGCACATTCGCCTGCACGACGATCCGCCGCTTGCCATTCTCCCGGCTGATCTGGTTGGGACCGTCGACCAATGCGATCTCGGCGACGCTTTCCAGCGGTACGAACGCGCCGGAAGGAGTCAGCACCGGTACCTGCGCCAGCGCGTCGAGATCGGCGCGCGCCGCATCGTCGAGGCGGATCACGACCGGAAAGCGCCGGTCGCCTTCGAAGATCAGCCCCGCTTCCGCGCCGCCGAGCGCCGCGGCAGCCGTCGCGTTGACGTCCGCCACGGTGACGCCCAGCCGCGCCATCGTGTCGCGACGCGGGCGGATGTCGAGGATCGGCAGCCCCTCGGTCTGTTCGACCTTCACGTCGACAGCGCCGTCGGTGTCGCGCAGCACCCCCGCGATCTCCTGTGCGGTGCCCTGCATCGCGTCGAAGTCGTCGCCATAGACGCTGACCGCAATGTCGCCGCGCACGCCAGAAATGAGTTCGTTGAACCGCATCTGGATCGGCTGGCTGATCTCATAGGCGCTGCCCGGGATCGCTTCGAGCCGCTCCTCAATCTGTGCCACCATTGCCTCCTTCGACAGGCCTGGATCGGGCCATTGATCCTTCGGCTTCATGACGATGAAGGTGTCGCTGATATTGGGCGGCATCGGGTCCGACGCGAGTTCGGCGGTGCCGGTTTTCGAAAAGACGAACCGCACTTGCGGCATCTGAGCGATTGCGCGCTCGACGCGCGATTGCATCGCCTGCGACTGCGCGACTGACGTGCCGGGCACGCGCAGTGCCTGTACCGTCACGTCGCCTTCGTCGAGCTGCGGCAGGAACTCCGACCCAAGGGTCGCGAAGGCCACACCGCCGAAGGCCAGTGCGCCCAGTGCGACGCCGATCGTCGCCGAAGGGCGGCGCAGCGCACGATCGAGCCCCGGTTCGTAGCGGCGCTTGAGAAAGGCGATGAACCTGCCTTCCTTCTCATCGACGCGCCCAGTGATCCAGGCGGCGATGGCGGCCGGAACGAAGGTGAGCGACAAGACGAACGCGAAGACGAGCGCCATCATCACCGTGAGCGCCATCGGCGCGAAGGTTTTACCTTCCACCCCGGTCAGCGTCAGCAGCGGCGCATAGACGAGGATGATGATCGCCTGACCATAGACGGTCGGCCGGATCATCTCGCGCGCGGCGCCGGCGACGATCGACTGCCGCTCGGCCCGCTCGAGCGCGTGCCTGCGCCGGTGCTGTGCCTCTCCGATCCGCCGCAGCGCATTTTCCACGATGATGACGGCGCCGTCGACGATCAGCCCGAAATCGAGCGCGCCAAGGCTCATCAGATTGGCCGACACACCGGTCCGCAGCATCCCCATGCCGGTCAGCAGCATGGTGATCGGGATGACAAGTGCGGCGATCAGCGCGGCGCGGATGTTGCCGAGCAGCAGGAACAGCACCACGATGACCAGAAGCGCGCCTTCGCCTAGATTGCGCGCGACGGTGACGATGGTGGCGTTGACCAGTCCAGTGCGGTCCAGCACCGGCTCGACGATGATGTCGGTCGGCAGCGACGCATTGATCTCTTCGAGCCGCTTCGCCACGTCCATCGCCACGAGGCGGCTGTTCTCGCCGATCCGCATGATCGCGGTACCGACCACTACCTCGCGGCCGTTCTCCGACGCCGAACCTGTGCGAATCTCCTGCCCGGCGCGCACTTGCGCTACCTGGTCGAGCCGGATCGGCACGCCTTCGCGCGTCGCGACTACGGTCGCGGCAAGGTCGCGCACGCCGCCCAGCCGACCGTCGATCCGCACCGACAGTCCTTCGCCGTTGCGGTCGACGATGCCGCCGCCGGTCGCCTGATTGTTGCGCGCGATCGCGTCGCGCAGGTCGCCGATCGAAAGCCCGCGTGCGGCGAGCGCCTGCACGTCGGGCACCACCAGATACTGCTTGGCATAGCCGCCGATCGAATCGATGCCGGCGACGCCGGGCGTGTTCTTGAGCAGCGGGGCAATGATCCAGTCCTGCGCGGTCCGGAGATAAGTCGCCTGATCCGCCTCGCCGGTCAGCCGCTCGCCCTCGGGCGTAATATAGCTGCCGTCGGGTTGCAGGCCGGGCTCGCCCGGCGCGTGATCGTCGTCGGCACGATGCGCCATGCGCACCGTCCACATATAGACTTCGCCCAGGCCGGTGGCGATCGGCCCCATCTCTGGTGAGACGCCTTCGGGAAGTTCCTCTTCGGCGATCCGCAGCCGCTCGGCGACCTGCTGGCGCGCAAAATAGATGTCGGTGTCGTCGGTGAACACCGCCGTCACCTGCGCGAAGCCGTTGCGGCTGAGCGAACGTGTATATTCGAGCCCCTGAACCCCCGCGAGCGCGGTCTCGATCGGATAGGCGACCTGCTTCTCGACCAGCTGGGTCGACAGAGCGGGGGCGCGGACGTTCACCTGCACCTGGTTGTTGGTGATGTCGGGCACCGCGTCGATCGGCAGGCGCGACAGCGCGAAGGCGCCTGCGACGGCGGCGATGGCGGTCAGCAGCAGCACGAACCAGCGCCGTGCCACTGCGAAATTCACGATTGCAGCGATCATGGCATCAATGTCCGTGTTCCGCCGCGCCCTTTCCGAGCTCGGCCTTGAGGGTGAAGCTGTTCCCGGCGGCGACTTGCTCGTTGCCCGACAAGCCTTCGGTGACGATTGCGCGGCCATCGCCACGTTCGCCGAGCGTCACGGGTTGCGCGCGGAAGCCGCTTTCGGTCCGAACGAACACGACGTTGCGTCCTTCGACCTTCTGCACGGCTGTCAGCGGCACCGAGATGCTGGTCGTGCCCGGTTCACCCGGCAATTGCACCGATGCCTGGACGGTCTCTCCGACCCGCCACTCCCCGCCGCCATTGTCGAGGCTGGCTATTACAGGGACGAGCCGCGTCTCTGCATCCAGCGCAGGGGAAAGATAGGCGATGCGAGCGGTGCCGACGCGGCCCGGCGCAGTGACGCGGACCGGCAACCCCACCCGAGCCCGGCTGGCGTCGGCGGGTGTCAGCGAAAGTTCGACTGCAAGCTCGCCGAGGCTGGCGACGCGGTAGAGCTCGCCGTCGGCAGGCACGCTCTGCCCCAGCGTCGCGGCTCGGCCGATCACGCGGCCCGAGATCGGCGATCGGATCGCGATCCGGTTAAGCGATCCCGCACCCGAGCCGGCGGCGCCGAGCGCCTGCTCGGCCTGGCGCAGCGCAATCCGCGCCTCGGTCGCCGCGGTGCGCGCGGCGATCAGATCGCGCTCGGGCGTCACGCGTTCGGCGAAGAGCCGCTCCTCGCGGCGCAGGTCGCTCTCGGCAAGCGCCAGCCGCGCGCGCGCTGCCTCGACGCTACCGCGCAGTTCGGCGGCTTCGCGGCTCTCGACGACTGCGAGCACGTCGCCGCGGCGTACCGGTTCGCCAAGGTTGCGCGATAGCGTCACGAGGCGCCCGCCGACGGTCGCGGAAACGACGCGAATCCCATCGGGATCGGCAGCAATCGTCCCGGGTACATTGATGCTACCCGCGCTGCCGCCCCGCTGCGGGGTTACTAGCACGATTCCTGCCGCTTCGATCTGGTTGGCGCTCAGCGCTAGTACGCCCTCGGGTTCGGCTTCCTCATGCGCGTCGCTTTGCTCGCTCGGTGGCGGCGAGTTCCCTCCGCAGCCGGCGAGCACGAGCGCGATGGGAAGTGTGAAGCTGTTCGAATAGCGCCGGATCATCGGTCGCCTCCTGTCGGATAGGCGGCGGTCAGCCGCTCGAGCCGCGCGACCGCGGCATGATATTGGTACACCGCGTCGATCGCGGCGTTGCGCGTGTCGGCAAGAGTGCGCTCGGCTTCGATTAGGTCGAGCTGGCTGAACTTGCCCTCGCGATACCCGATCCGCGCAATCCGCAGCGCTTCCTGCGCAGCGGACAGCGCCGGACCCAACGCCGTGCGCGCGGTGATCTCGGCGTCGGCGACATCAGCTTGCGCCTCGGAAATCGCCTGCTGTGCGCGCAACGCCGCTGCGTGGACGCGTGCCGCGGCGGCATCGCGCTCTGCCCGCGCTTGCCGTAGGGAGGCGCTGCCGTTGTTGAAGATCCGAAGCGGAAGCGAAACGCCGATCACCGGGCCGAATGCATCGGCATCCTGCGCCCGGCGGATGCCCGCACGCAGCGTCAGATCGGGGACGCGCTGCGCATCGGCGAGGTCGATCTGCGCTTCGGCGATATCGAGATCGCTGCGCGCGCGTGCCAATGCCAGCGTGCCATCGATCGCAACCGAAAGCCGCGGGCCATAACCCGTCACGCGGTCGAACCACGCGTCGGCTAACGGTTCTGCAAGCGGCCGTCCGATCAACCGTCCCAATTGTGCGCGAGACAGCGAGAGTCGCCGCTGGGCGATGGCGACGCCCGCTTCGGCATTTGCAAGCACCACTGCAGCCCGTTCCTGCTCCAGTGGCGATGCAGCGCCCGCACGGACCCGCGCGTCGGCGGCGGCGGCCGTCTCCTGCGCAATCCGCAGCGTCTCCTCGGCAGTCGCCAGCCTGCGCTCCGCCGCGATGGCGCCGGCATAGGCGAGCGTCACGACGATGCGCAGTTCCGCAGCCGCTTCGGCGGCGCTCAGTCTGGCGCCGGCGGTGCGTGCCCGCGCCACGGCGACCCGGGCCTCGCGCTTCCCGCCGCGTTCGATCGGAAGTTCGATGCCGACCGTCGCTTCGGCTGCGCCGACGCCGCCGAAAGCGCCAGTCCCGGCGAAGTTCTCCACCTCGGCAAATGCGGTGGGATTGGGCCGCAGGCCCGCAACTTGCGCACCGACCTCGGCGGCCCGGATACTCTCAGCTACGGCCTCCGCATCGGGTGATACCTCAAGGGCGAGGGCATGCGCCTCGTCCAGCGTCAGCGCCGCGCCCGTCGGAGGCGGCGCAACATTTTCTTGCGCTCGCGCCGCGTGAGGCACGAGCGCCGCGGCCACGAGGGCTGCGACGAGCATTTTCATGAAACTGGCTCCTGATGAACACGAAGGATCGCGCAGCTGCCCGCTGCGCGACGGAGTGTTCGATCAGGCTTGGGGAGGGCGGAGCTCAGGGCCCGCGCGTGTCTCGGGCAAATGGAAATCGCTTTGGGAGCTCAGGCGCGCCCGTGCGATCGCAACAAGGAGGCCTTCCGATGCCGTGCCGGGAC
The DNA here is from genome assembly GCA_002707985.1 of Sphingomonas sp. Classification (GTDB taxonomy): domain Bacteria; phylum Pseudomonadota; class Alphaproteobacteria; order Sphingomonadales; family Sphingomonadaceae; genus Sphingomonas. Next base: position 14,909 of record PAOI01000005.1, read on the forward strand.
TCGCCACGTGATGCCCATGACAGCCATGCGCATGCGGTGCGTCCTTGTCACTGTCGGAGGACTTGCCTTCCTGATGCTCGAGCTGGGAAAATGTAGCTCCGTCGCACAAACGTTCGGCAGCATGAACCGCGCCGCCGACACCCATCGACAGCAGCAGCGCGACTCCGAAGATCAGCGCGAACAACCGCATATCTACCGCTCCTATAGGAGATCACCTGATTCCGAAAGGCTGATGGTGAGGGAATGCTGACACGATCGCGTCGTGCGCTTTAATTTTGATCTGCTCTCATCACCTTGACCCCCGGTGGGAGAATCGATTCGCGGCGGTGGCAATGAGCCCTTCCTTAGTTTCCGTGAAAGCCGCCCCGCCAATATGGTGCAACAGCGCGGGTAAGCTAATCCCGCCGATCGGAATGTCCGTCGGTGAAATTCCGGCAACGCGCTGACCGATCCAACGCCAATTCCCGCGGTCGATGGTTTTGGCAAGATCGGTCGCAAGCATGGCGAATTCACCTTCGGAAGCTGACTGTCGATTATCGGCTAAAAAGCAGTCGATAGAGATTGCAACTTTCAGAAAGAGAATCGCGGACGCCATCCTAGAGGCGTGTCAGTTCATCCCACTGGAGCCACGAGAAAATGCGGGGCGAGAAGTGGGAGCAACCTTAGTAAAATCGTCCAAAACGGCGAATTTTCGCCATTTGTCGTTTGACGATGGTGACCCCTACGGGACTCGAACCCGTGTTTTCGCCGTGAGAGGGCGACGTCCTGGACCGCTAGACGAAGGGGCCGCTGCGGCGGGAAGCGGGGCACTTAGGGGGCGCCGGGCAGGGCGTCAAGCTGGGCCCTTTCCCCGCGCGCAATTGGAACCATGCCGTCAAGTTTCCGGCATTGCGCACGCAGTCCTTGCGGCGATCCTGTCGCTGGTTCAAAAGGCGGGCGAGGGGAAACCGGAGGCTTCTTTGAATATCAGTCCCACCGAATTTGCGAGCCTTCTCTGCTCCCGCCTGTGCCATGATCTGCTCAGCCCGGTCGGAGCGCTCAACAACGGGCTCGAGCTGCTTGCCGATGAACATGACCCGGAAATGCGGGCACGCTGCCTCGAGCTGCTCGGAGAAAGCGCGCGTGCTTCGGCGAACAAGCTGAAATTCTTTCGCCTGGCATTCGGGGCTGCCGGCGGCTTTGGCGAAACGGTCGACACGCGTGAGGCACATGCGGCGATCGAGGGGCTGTTCGGCGACAATCACCGGGTCAAGATCGGCTGGATGGTCGAGGACCCTGTGCTGCCCAAACAGGCGATCAAGGTCCTGCTCAATCTCGCGCTGATTGCCGGCGACGCGCTGATCCGTGGCGGGCAGCTGGATATCGGCGCGGAAGTGGTGGGTAATCAGGTCGAGATCGTCGTCCGCGCGGATGGCCAGCGGATCGTCCTCGATCCCGAACTGCGCGTGGCGCTGTCGGGCGGGTCGGACGATATTCCCGCTACTCCGCGCGCCGCTGCGGCTTATCTGATCCAGGCGCTGGTGGCGCAGGGCGAGGGGCAGCTTCAGGTTTCGCCACCGGATTCGGAGGTCCTGATCTTCGGCGCAGCGTTCCGCGTGGGATAACGAGGTCTTAACCACCGTGCGTCCATGGTCCGATCGCTTGATCGTGGGGCACCATGGACGACCTGCTGCAGGAATTTATTGCCGAAACGCGTGAGACGCTCGATGCATTGTCGGGCGAAATCGTCGCGTGGGAAGCGAGCCCGAACGATCGCGCGCGGCTCGATGCCATTTTTCGTTTCGTACATACGGTGAAGGGAAGCTGCGGTTTCCTCGATCTGCCGCGGCTGGGCCGCCTCAGCCACGCCGCCGAAGACGTGCTCGATCAGGTGCGCCGTGGCGAGCGCGAACCGGATCGCGGGCTGGTCAACGCCGTGCTGGCGGTGGTCGACCGGATTGGCGAGATCGTCGAGGCGATCGATGCCGGAAACAGCCTGGACGACAGCGGCGAAGACATGCTGATCGCCGCGCTGGCGAAGGGGCTCGATGATATCGCGCAACCTGCCGAGGTAGCGACGGTCGTTCGCGCGCCCACTCGCAGTGTGCGGCTCAACGTGGATCTGCTCGACCGCATGATGAGCGGCATGTCCGACATGGTGCTCGCACGCAACGAACTGGCGCGCCATTTGCGCGCGCATCAGGTCGACCCCCAGATCGAGGCTGCACTCGAACGCCTGTCCAACACCGTTTCCGAAATGCGCGACACCGTTACGCGTACCCGGATGCAGAAGATCGACGCGCTGTTTTCGGCGCTGCCGCGCATGGTTCGCGATACCGCGGCGGGACTGGGTAAATCGGTTACGCTGCATATCGAGGGATCGGACGTCGAACTGGATCGCGAGATGATCGAAGTGCTGCGCGATCCGCTGGTCCATATGATGCGCAATGCGATCGACCATGGCATCGAAGCGCCCGCTGATCGGCGCAAGGCGGGGAAGCGGGAAAATGGGCGTCTTTATGTCTCCGCGCGGCAGTCGGGCAATCAGATCATCGTCGAGATCGCCGATGACGGCCGCGGCATCGATGTCGATCGCCTGATCGAAAAACAGATTGCGGGCGGCCGCAATGCAATGGAAATGCGCAACCTTTCCGAAAAGGCCAAGCTCCATCTGATTTTCGAACCGGGTCTTTCGAGCCGGGACGAAGTGAGCGAAGTTTCCGGGCGCGGCGTAGGCATGGATGTCGTCCGCGCCGCGATCGAGCAGATCGGCGGTCGCGTCGAAGTCGAGAATAATCCCGGTCGCGGCGTACGGATCGCGCTGCACGTGCCGCTGACGCTGTCGATCATCTCGGCGATCGTACTTGGCGTAGGGAAACAGCGTTTTGCCATTGCCCGGCCGAATATCGAGGAAATCGTCGCCGAGCGCGGTGCCGCCATTCGTATCGACAAGGTCGGGAGCGCCACCGTCGCGACCGTGCGCGACCGCCGCTTGCCGCTGGTCGATCTTAGCGAATTGCTGGGTGTCGATGCCGTCGCCAACGATCAGCCACGGATGCTCGCCATCGTTTCGATCGGATCGGGCAGCTATGCCTTGATGTGCGACAGCGTGCTGGACAATGAGGAACTGGTCATCAAACCGGCGTCGCCGGCAGTGATGGCGACGGGCGTATATGCGGGTCAGACGTTGCCCGACAGCGGTTCGCCGATGCTGATGCTCGATCCCGCCGGGATCGCGCATATCGCCGGTCTGGAATTCCACCGCTCGCTCGCCGATGACGAGGAACCCGCCGGGGAAGAAGATCAGGCTCCCGGCATAGCCGCGCTGCTGTTCCGCGATCTCGACGGCAGGCATCGCGCGGTCGTTCTGGAAGTCGTGGATCGCGTCGAGAAGACCGATGCGAGCAATATTCGGTTCAGCGCCGGACAATTGCGCGCCGCCATCGAGGGCCGGTTGCTGCCGGTCGCGACACAGGGCGACATTGGAGATCGTGCGGTGGTGAGCCTGTTGCGGCTCAAGGACGGCAGCAGCGAGATTTCCTACGCGATCGACGAAGCGCTCGACATCGTATCGCTCGAGCAGATCACGCCCGCGACTATCGCCGGGCCAGCCGCAGGGGTTGCACTGCTGGATGGCGAGCAGGTCGAACTGCTCGATCCCTATTGGGTATTCGCCGATTATGGCGGCGATGCCGAGGACGGGAATGAGCCGCTTTGCCTTTTGTCCGATGACGGGAAGGGGTGGATGGCCGCGTTCCTGCGTCCGCTGCTCGAATCTGCGGGATATCGCGTGGCGTTCTCGCCCGATCCGGCCACCATTCCTGCCGTCATACTGGCGTTCGAAGGAAGCGATCCCGCGCTTTCGGTCAGCGCGCCGATCGTCCGGCTGCGCCATCACAGAGCCCGGTCGGGCGCCGACGACGACACGATCTATCGCTATGACCGCGCGGCTTTGCTCTCTGCGCTGGCTGCACATGTTGCTGGTCGAGGAGCAGCCTGATGCCGGATCTCTATCTTATCGCTCAGGTTGCCGGTCGCGCGGTCGCGATCGAATCCAATCAGGTCGAATCGGTTGTGGATATCGGTGAGATAACGGCGGTTCCGCGCGTTTCCAGCCATATCCGGGGACTCGCCGCGCTGCGCAGTCGCGTGGTGACGGTCGTCGATACGCCGGCCGCGCTGGGACTGCCGGGGTCCGGCGGGACGCTTCGCCGTGCGATCATCACGGTGCTGGACGGCCATCATTACGCCATGCTGGTCGACGCGCTCGAGGATGTTACGCCGTTCGAGCTGCAACCGATCGGCGCGGGCGGGTCGGCGCTCGATTCTGCCTGGCGCGCTGCGGGGCTCGGTATTGTCGAGCGCGATGGCGAACCGGTTCTGGCGATTGATCTGCACCGGCTTATCCCCGGGCACGCCCAGAGCAATTATCAGGTCCATTAACGCGGCGCTTACGCATTTGGGGCAAAAGGTGTCGTTGGGGTACCGAGTGGAGAACGGGGTTTATGAAGACGTGTCTGGTCGTCGATGATTCGAAGGTGATCCGCAAGGTCGCCCGGCACATCCTCGAAACCCTGCAATTCGAAGTGCGCGAGGCGGGCGATGGCCGCGAGGCGCTGGACAGCTGCTTGGAATCGGCGCCCGACGTCATCCTGCTCGACTGGAACATGCCGGTGATGAGCGGCATGGATTTTCTGCGTGCTCTCAAGGATTCGGGCCTGTCGCAAAAGCCCAAGGTCGTGTTCTGCACTACCGAAAACGGCATGGCCTATATTCGTGCGGCGATCGAGGCCGGTGCGGACGAATATGTCATGAAGCCCTTCGATCGCGAGACGCTCGAGAGCAAACTTCAGATCGTCGGCGTCGCCTGAACCTTTGGGGAGGGCGCGAGTGTCGCGTGGGTATTCATTGCACCGGTCCGGCGTATTTTCTTCGCCCGAACCTGCCAATGTCCTGATCGTCGACGATTCGGTCGTCGCGCGCACCGTGATCGCGCGCATGATCGAGGCAAGCGGCCAGTTCAGGGTGATCGGTGCAGTCAGCGATGTTCAGGCGGCGCTTCAGTTTCTTCAGGCGAATCGCGTCGACATCATATTGCTCGATATCGAAATGCCCGGAGTCGACGGGCTGACTGCACTGCCTGACGTGCTGGCGGCCGGGAACGGCGCGAAGGTGCTGGTGCTTTCCTCCTCCTGCGACGAAGGCGCCGCCGCGACGATCCAGGCGCTGGCGCTGGGCGCCGCCGATACGCTGGTAAAGCCCGGCATCGGTGCATTTGCGGGGAAATTCTCCCAGATACTCCAGGAACGGCTGGGCCGGATGGTCGCCCCCACGATTGAAGCTGCAGGACCGCCGCGCCGCAACTTCGGCGCCGCGAAGGTTGCCGACGATTTCGATATCGTCGCGATCGGCGCGTCGACGGGCGGTATTCACGCGCTCAGCCATTTGCTGCGCGAGATTCCCGCCAGTTTCCAGGTGCCGATCCTGGTGACTCAACATCTGCCGGGCTCGTTCATGGGTTATTTTGCGACGCAACTCGCAGTGCTGGCGGGCCGGCCATGCGAAGTGGCGACCGATTGCATGCGGATTCGTCCCGGTCGGCTGATCGTCGCTCCGGGAGACGCGCATATGCGGTGCGTGCGGATATCCGAAGGCACCGCGATCCGCCTGACCGACGAACGCGTGGCGAGCGGATGTATGCCTTCGGTCGATCCGATGCTGAGTTCGGTCGCGCAGATATTCGGATCGCGCGCTTTGGCGATCGTGCTGAGCGGCATGGGCAAGGACGGCACTGTCGGTGCCCGCGAAATCGCCGAGCATGGCGGCAGCGTTGTCGTGCAGGACCAGAAGACTTCGGTCGTGTGGGGTATGCCGGGAAGCATTTTCAACGCGGGACACGCCAATGCCGTGCTGACTCCGCAGGAAATCGGGCGTCTGATCGCACAGCGGCGGCGACCGGCATGATGCACGCGCGCCCCATACCGCCAGTCTCCGCCGGAGCGATGAACCTGATCGCATCCTTGCTCGAACAGCGAACCGGCCAGCAGATTGCCGCCAATCGCACCTGGCGGATCGAAACCGCACTCAAGCCCGTTCTCCGCGAACTTCAGCTCGATACGCTCGATCAGCTCGCCACCCGGCTGGTGACCGATCAGAAAGCGGATATCGCCGAGAAAGTGGTCGATGCGCTGTTGAATCAGGAAACGTCGTTTTTCCGCGACAACGGCGTGCTCGACATGGCGGTCTCGGCGCTGGCGGCGTTTCAGTCCGAAAATCCGCACCGGCGGCTGCGTGTCTGGTCGGCGGGATGTTCCACCGGTCAGGAGCCATTGTCGCTGGCGATCCTCGCGCATGAGCATGATATCAAGGGTGGCGGCATGTTGCCCGAGATCGTGGCGACGGATATTTCGCCCGCCGCACTCGATCGTGCGCGAGCCGGGCTCTATTCCCAGTTCGAAATTCAGCGCGGCCTGCCGATCCGGCGCATGATCGAATGGTTTGACGGCGAAGGGAATGCATGGACGGCGAAAACCGATCTGGTCCGCCGCGTCCGGTTCCGAAAGCATAATCTGGTCAGCGATCCGCCCCCGCCGGGCAAGTTCGACATCGTGCTGTGCCGCAATGTCCTGCTCTATTTCTCGCTCGCGCTGCGTCGACAGGTGTTCGAGACGCTGGCTGCGGCGCTGCGCCCGGGCGGATTGCTTGTGCTCGGCGCCGGCGAGACCGTAATCGGACAAACCGATGCCTTCGCACCCTCCGATCGCTATCGCGGATTCTACCAGCGGCTCGATCGCGATGCCGCACCGGAAGCGCCCGCCGAACCGACACATCGCTTGCCCAAAGCCACTGGCATTCTCTAACGGAGAGCTTCGCGATCTGAAGGGGCCTCTCGTGCAGGATGGGTTGAACATCATCGAAGCGCCGTCACCCAATTTCGACGAACGCTTGCTGCCGATCACGATGCTGGTCTTGCACTATACCGGGATGGAAGACGCCGAGTCCGCGATCGCGCGTCTGCGCGACCCGGATGCGAAGGTTTCCGCGCATTATGTCGTGGCCGAAGACGGAACGATCCTGCGTCTGGTGGATGAGGAAAAGCGCGCCTGGCACGCCGGCCGCTCGCACTGGCGGGGCATCAAGGACGTCAACAGCGCCTCGATCGGAATCGAGATCGTCAATCCCGGGCACGAGCTTGGCTATCGCCCGTTTCCTGACGAGCAGATTTCCGCGCTGATCCCGCTGGTCCACGATATCGAGCAGCGGCACGGGATAACGCGCGGCAATGTCGTCGGCCATTCCGATATCGCGCCGGCGCGCAAACAGGATCCGGGCGAGCTGTTTCCCTGGGGCAAGCTGGCGCGGTTGCGGCTTGCCTTGCCGCGACCGACCCGCAACCTCATGGATCCGGGATGGACCGATGGCGGTTTTCTGATGGCGCTGGAAAGGTTCGGTTATGATGTCGAAGATGCGCCGGCGGCGGTCACTGCGTTTCAGCGTCGCTTTCGCCCCGAACTGATCGATGGCGAGATCGATGCCGAATGCCGGATGATCCTGCTCGCATTGCTGCTTCCCAAACCGCAGGGCGACGACTAGATCGGACAACGCCAGAGGGCCAGGCGACCGCGGGGCATTCCGATGCCGCGAGGAAAGTCCGGGCTCCACGAAACCACGGTGCCGGGTAACGCCCGGCGGGGGCGACCCCAGGGAAAGTGCCACAGAGAGCAACCCGCCGATGTGCCCATGGGCGCAGGCAAGGGTGAAAGGGTGCGGTAAAAGCGCACCGCGCGACCGGCAACGGGAGCGGCAGGGCAAACCCCACCGGGAGCAAGACCGAATAGGGGCGGCGCATGGGCCTGGTTTCGGCCCGTCGCCCGGGTTGGTTGCTTGAGGCGGCGCGTGAGCGTCGCCCTAGAGGAATGGTCGCCCATCGCGTTCGCGCGAGGACAGAACCCGGCTTACAGGCCCTCTGGCATGTATCGAACGTAAGCAGCGACGATATCGGGAAAGTCATTCCTGAGAGGTAGTGACAATCCAGTTTCGTTTCTCAAGGCGACGCATCGGCTTGCCGCAATACATGCATTTGCTGATATAATAATCTTCGCCCTTCACTTTGCGCACATGTCTGTTGGAGCGCTCGTGGCCTCCCCCAAAACATCGCAGTCTTCCCTTGATCCAGCGAAACATTCGTGCGTCTCGGAAGTGGCAGATCGCTACTTCGTTAAGCAATTGGCAATCTTTGTCCATCCTGCACTGCGGCAAAATGGTCACTTTTGGTTTCGTCTCTGGCATCCAGGACACACTGGTCAGAGCGGGAGCCTTTCCCTATCTAGGCCGCGTGAGCCGTCCGACCCGATCCAATGACTGGGGTTTTCCCCGCTGGCGCAGCTATGGAGCCAGCCGCGAAGCGACCGAGGTCCGCCTGTGCGATCGCGAAGGGTGCGATGCGCCCGGAGACAGGCCTGCGCCCAAATCTCCCAACAGCCCCGAGCGCTGGTATTTCTGCGAACGGCATGCTGCGGAATATAATCGCAACTGGAATTATTTCGAAGGTCTGACAGCCGAGGAAGCCGCCAAGCGCGAGGCGGAGGAGCGCCGCGACGCGGGCGGGTTCGCCGAAACCAAACATTATGGCTGGGCCGGGCCGGGCGATGGCTCTTGGTCTCGCGACGAGATGCGCGCGCTCGAAGTGCTCGAACTCGATCCCGATGCGGATTTCGAAGCGATCCGCACGGCGTGGCGACGGCTGGCCAAGGAAAACCACCCCGATGTGAAGCCGGACGATACCGAAGCGGCCAGGCGTTTCCATGCGATTCAGGCGGCATATGACGTGCTCAAGTCCGCCGAGGAACGGCGGCAATGGCGCCCCGATTGAAAAAGCCGGTTCGTGCCAACTGGTCGAATGCGGTTCTCGTTTGCGCGAAATGCACGAAAAAAGTCGATGGCGGCTTCGGGGAGGGGCGCCGCCGGTCGCTCGCCAAATCGCTGCGCAAGCATCTGGGTCTCGGGAAAGGCCGCAAAAGCCCGGTCGGGATTGTCGAAGTGAAATGCCTCGGCATTTGTCCAAAGGGGGCGGTCACAGTGGTCAACACGGCCCAGCCCGACGCGTGGCTGATCGTGGAGCCCGGCACCGCGTTGGATGAAGTGGCGGAGGCGCTGGGCCTCGCTTTGCCCTAGAAGTTCATCGCTGCCGCAATCGCCCGCCCGCAATCGAGATCGCCGGCGATCGGATCGTCGCCGGCAAATATCTCCTCGACCACTTCGCCGAGAATATCTCCGAGAGAGTCGGCGGATTCGGGCTTTTCGACTTGCGGCGATCGGATCGTGCCATGCACTGGAATCGCGCCTTCCACGCGCAGGGTGGCGCCTTCCTTCGGTATGCCGTTCAGCGCGAGCGACAATATTTCGGAAGGGAAGCGGATGGTGCCGCCCGCGCGGGTCAATGCGCGGCTGGTATCGATCTGTGTGTTGTGCAACCGCGCGGTTCCGTTTTCGAACCGAAAGTCGGCGACGATACAGCGCAGATGCGCCCGCTTCTTGTCCCCGGCAAACAGTCCGCCGCCGATATCCTGACCCAGAAGCAGCGCGGTCTTGTCCGGAATAGTCCCGTTTTCCGCGACCAGCGCAACGCGCCCATTTGCAGTCCCGATCGCCGCGCGAACCGTCTTGCCGGTCCCGGTCAGATCGAGCCGCCCCCTTGCCGAGGCAGCAATGTCGGCTGATGGAAACAGGTCCGCCAGCTGGCCGTCGGCGAGCGTGAAGACAAGATGAAGTTCCGGGCCGGCTTGCTTCTGTACGACCGTCGCTTCGCCCGAAAGTGTCCCGTGCGGCATGCCGAAGGTCAACGGCGAAACCGTAAGCGTTTTGTCATCGAGCGTCAGCACGGCCTTAAGGCTGCGAAACGGCTTGGATCCCGGCCAGAGCAGTTCGTCGGCCTGAATGCGCAGCGTGCCGTCGGTGTCGCCGATCGTGGACAGGTCGATCGCGGTATCGGGAATGACGCGTTCGCCGATCCGCGCTTCCTTGGCTGCTGCCTTCGCGCGACCTGCGTCGGAGGAGAGGTCGGCAAAGTCGAATCGGCGCGATCGCAATTCGCCGTCGATCTGGCTGTGTCCGGCCTCTTTGACGATCGTCGCGCTTCCGGCGAAATCGGAACGCCCCACATTTCCGGTGAGGTCGGCAATTTCCCAGCGATTTCCCTTTCTGCGCAGGCGCGCCTCCATACGCACCGGCTGGGTGTTCGGCAGGCCAGCTTCGATCAGCGCGTCGACATTGCCCAGATCGCTGCCATGCGCCTTTGCCGAGGCATCGATGTCGTCAAAGGCAAGCGGCGCGGCCATCGATCCCTGCAGGACGAAACCGACCGAGCTTCCTTCGATCTCCAGCGCAAAGGGCCAGCGCCCGACATTGTCACGCTGCGAAAAGGCCGCGCCGCTTGCCGATACGGTCACGTCGCCGCGGCGCACCACACCCGTCCCGTCGAGCTTCAGTCCGTCAGTATCGGTACCGGACAGCGTTACCGCAAAGCTGCGGTCCTGGACGGCATCGCGATAGTCGATCGCCACATCTTTAAGCGCAATGCGCTTGAGCCCGGCGATAGGCGAGCCGGAACTACTCCCATCACGATCTTCCTCCTTGCCGGACCAGTTGGTGCTTTTGTCGGCGCGGCGGATCAGCGTTGCCCTGGCCCCGTCGATATCGAGCATTTCGGTTCGCAGCCCGCCGCCCAGCAGCGACAGTGCAGAAAAGCCGACCCGCATCCGCTTGATTTGAAGCATCGGCGCGTCGGTTTCTGCCCAGTCGGGCTGGGGAATCCGCAAATCGCGCAGTTCGAGCACCGGATGGAGCGAGAAGCGGTCGACGCGCGCAACCGATCCGATCGTCACCGGCCGATCCAGCGCTTCGGAAAGCCGCTGTTCGATGTTCTTGTCGAGCATCGCCCAGGGAAAGGCGGCAAGTGCGATCAGGCCGAGCAGGATTAGCGACAGAAGACCGGCGAGCAGATAGCGCCAGTGATGCCGAACCCACTGATTGGACTGCTGGAAAAATGCCGATGCGATGGGGGCTCTCCTGCCGGACTGGAGCAGGAGGAGCGCCTGAACGCGCGGATCGTTCCGGCGTCAGGCTGCGGCGTAGCGCTTTGCAGTGTCGCGGATCAGCGCGATCATGTTGGGAATGCCCTGGGTGCGGTTCGAACTGAGCTGATTGCGCAGGTCGAAGGGCGCAAGCTCTGTCGCGACGTCGAGCGAGAGAATTTCGTCCGGCGTACGATCCTGAACCGCGACCAGCACCAGTGCGATGATGCCCTTCGTAATCGCAGCGTTGGAATCGGCGAGGAAATGGAGGCGACCGTCTTCGCGAACCGTGGGATAGACCCATACCGAAGCCGAACAGCCGCGAACCAGCGTCGCATCGGTCTTGAGCGCGTCGGGCATCGGCTCCAGCCCTTTGCCCAGATCGATCAGCAGCCGATACCGGTCATCGGCTTCCAGAAAGTCATATTCGTCGTGGATTTCGCGGAGCGTCGGCATGGCGGCGCTATAGCGAAGACGGGCCGTGTGTGAACCCGTCGAATGGCACGGAAGCCGCCGCAATGGGGGATGCGACGGCTCCCGATCGGATCAAAGGTCGACGCCTGCGGCAATCGCCTCGAGCTTGCGGATGCGTTCCTTGAGATCGGCGATCTCGATCCGCGATCCGGCGGTGCCCATATTGGGCTCGTCATAGACCGGCTCGCGAAGCTGCCGGTGGCTACCCAGCTCTTCCTGCTTGAGCGCCAGCCAGCCGCGCCATCCGGAAAGTCCTGCGGTTACCAGCATGGCCAGGCCGATCAGGCCGGAAGCGGCGACGGTGAGATAGATGTTGGGGTCGGTTGCCACATCGTCCTCCTGTCTCAGGCGTTGTCTTTGTTGCGCAGCTTTTCGATTTCCTGATCGAGCCGCATGCTGCTGTTATTGTCGGTGATGACGCGTTCCAGAACCTGGACCCGGTCCTTCAGCGTGCGGACTTCATCGCGAAGTCGGGCGTTTTCGGCGGCCGAGGCGCCATTGTCGCGATCGGCGCTATATTCGTTTCCGCGCCAGTCGCGGCGGACGCCATAGCGTGCCTGAAGAACCCTGCCGATGGTGACCACCACGACGATGGCGACGACCATTTGAAACGGATCCATGTCCTTGCCTCCTTCGTGGGTTGGTTATTCGGCGGGGGTCAGTGCGGCTTCGCGCTCGGCGCGGCGGCGGGGGCGATCCCTGCGTTCGGTCATCCATACGCCCAGGGCGCAGAGAACTCCGATAACTCCAAATACCATAACCATTTTCTTTACTCGCTCCCTGGCGCGTTCAGTTCATCGACTGGTCGCGCAATTGTTCGATTTCTTCCGCGACATCGATGCCGCGATCGGTGACGATCCGTTCCAGAACCCGGACCCGCTGTTCCAGCCGTTCGGTGTGGGCCGCATATTGGGCGGCCTTTTCGGCGGTCTTTGCGGAGATCACATCGGCCATCGCTTCCTTGTGCTTCAGCCAGCGTTCGAAGGCCGCGTATCCGATCCCGAACGCTATCGGCAGGCCGACCACGATCAGCAGAACCATTACCGTGTTCATGTCACTTCTCCTCAGTCTGCGTCACGCAGGGCGTCGATTTCGCGACGGGTGCGCTCTGCAGGGTCGGTGGCGATGCGTTCGAGCACTGCGATCCGCTCTTCGAGCCGGGAAATCTGGCCGGTCAGCCGGTCATTTTCCTGCGTCAGCAGCGTGATCTTGCGATCGGCGTCCGGATCCTGGCGCGACGTGGTGCCGCGCCATTCATTCTCCAGCGGATAGCCATGGCGTGCGCGGATGGCGGTGGTGAGCACCCAGCCGATCGTCGAGATCGCGATGATCGCCAGAACGAAACCCGGTCCACCCCAACTCATCTCACTTCTCCCTGTTTGTGTCGTTGCTGCGGTTTCAGCGCAGGTTTTCGATTTCGTCGGCCAGGCGCGTGTTGCGGCTGGTGTAGAAGACCTCGATGTCGCTCAGGCGACGGTCGATGTCGCGGAACTTGGAGCGGACCTCGGCGGTGGAGCGCCCCGGATTGGTGCGCACGCCCTGCCAGAATTTCGCGTCTTCGGGATTGTCGTACAGGCCGTACGGCTTGGGATTGGCCATCCATGCGACTGCGAAATAGGCGATCAGCGTCCAGGGGAAGCCCCCGGCGATGGTGAGCAGGACCGCGCCGAGGCGGACCCAGGTGACTTCCACGCCGGTATAGTCGGCGATTCCCGAGCAGACGCCCGACCATTTGGCATTCTGCTTGTCGAGGTAGAATTTGGTGCGGCTGGCGGACATCTCAATTCCTCCGGCTGTAGCTATAGGGATCGGCTTCTTCCGAAGTCGGCGCGGGAGCCGGGCGGAAATCGGGGTTGTCGGCGGCGACGATCCGTTCGATCGTCTGAAGCCGGTCCTCGAGGCGCCGGGCCATGTAGTGCAGCTCGTCGAGCAGCTTTTCATCCTCGTTGGTGATCGTTGCTGCCTGTTTCCACTTGGTCACATAGTGCAGGATCACCCACGGCAGGCCGATGAAGAGGATGCCAAGGACGACGATCGGCAGGAACACGTCTTCCATCGGATCAGCCCTCCTTGTTCATGCGGCTCTTCAGAGCTTCCAGTTCGGCCTCGACCTTTTCGGACGAGCGCAGTTCGGCGATTTCCTCGTCGAGCGACTTGGGCTGGGCGCCCAGGCCGGCGGCATCGGCACGCCCTTCGGCGAAGTCGACCCGGCGTTCGAGCATGTCGAAGCGCGAAAAGGCTTCGGTCATGCGGCTGCCATTGGTCATTTCGCGCATGCGGAAGCGGTTGTTGGCCGTTTCCAGGCGGGTCATGATCGAATTCTGGCGCGTGCGGGCTTCGCGCAGCTTGTTCTGCAGCTTGGCAATGTCCTCTTCCGAAGCGCGCAGCGCATCGTCGAGTACCGCAATTTCGCTTTCCAGCTGTTCGCACATATCGGCCGCCTTCTGGCGTTCGATCAGCGCTGCTTTGGCGAGATCCTCACGATCCTTCGAAAGTGCCAGCTCAGCCTTTTCGGTCCAGCTTTCCTGAAGCTTTTCCAGCTTGGCGATGTGGCGACGCATTTCCTTCTGGTCGGCGATAGTGCGGGCTGCGGAGGCGCGAACCTCGACCAGCGTTTCTTCCATCTCCAGAATGATCATGCGGATCATCTTCGCGGGGTCTTCGGCCTTGTCGAGCAGGTCGGTGACGTTCGCGGCGATGATATCGCGGGTTCGAGAAAAGATACCCATTGCAACGCTACTCCTTCGTATGGGGTGGCGCCGGGACGGCTAGGGGGCCCCGTCCCGGCGCGAACCGCTCACTGGGGCAAGTGAGCGGAAATCTGTATCGGCTCAGGCGATGGCGGGGCCGACCGAGCTCAGCATGAAGATCGCGCTGAAAACGATCGAGCAGGCAACCGCTGCGAAAGCCGTGCGATAGTTGGTGCCCTGATAAGTCATTGTCTGTATCCCTGAACCTTGGTTGTCGTTTTGCCCGTTTGCTCGGGCTTGCCCAATGCATCGCAGGAAGCGTGCCAATTTTGAAAACCTCGCTTTTCTGCGGGTTTTGCAGCTTGCAGGGGCATAGCGCCATTTTACGGGTTGCCAATAGTTGGTGATTTACGCCATATCTTGGCAGTGGAACGGATCACGCAGGTTATCGGCCAGTCGGGGGCCTTTCTCGACGCGCTTGAAAAGGCGAGCCGTGCCGCCGGGCTCGACCGCCCGGTGCTGGTGATCGGCGAGCGCGGGACCGGTAAGGAACTGGTCGCGGAGCGTCTCCATCGCCTGTCCGGACGCTGGGATCAGCCGCTCGTGGTGATGAATTGCGCTGCGCTGCCTGAGACGCTGATCGAAGCCGAATTGTTCGGGCATGAAGCCGGCGCCTTTACCGGCGCTGCCAAAGCGCGGGCAGGGCGGTTCGAGGAAGCCGACGGCGGCACCTTATTCCTCGACGAACTCGGTACCTTGTCGATGGCGGCGCAGGACCGGTTGCTCCGCGCTGTCGAATATGGCGAGATAACCCGGATCGGCGCATCCCGCCCGATCCAGGTGGATGTGCGAATTGTCGCGGCGACCAACGAACATCTTCCCGATCGCGTGGAAAAGGGCACGTTTCGCGCCGATCTTCTCGACCGGCTGAGCTTCGAGGTTGTCACCCTGCCACCGCTGCGCGCGCGGGGAGGGGATGTGATGATCCTCGCCGATTTCTACGGTCGTCGCATGGCGGCGGAACTGGGCTGGCTCGACTGGCCGGGGTTCGGCGAAGCCGCGGAAGCCGCGCTGCGCGGATATGACTGGCCGGGCAATGTGCGCGAACTGCGCAATGTGGTGGAACGTGCAGTCTATCGCTGGGATCTCGATGGCCCGGTCGACGCGATTCAGATCGATCCGTTCGACTCTCCCTATCGTCCGCGCGCGTCGACCGGACCATCGCCTGTTCAGAACGCGGCATCCGGCGCGACGGCAGCGCCCACCGCCCCGGAGGTACAGTATAGCGGCGACTTCAAGGAACAGGTTGCCCAGTTCGAACGTAGATTGTTGGCTCAGGCACTCGCCGAACAGCGGCACAATCAACGCGCGACCGCCGATGCGCTGGGGCTGACCTATGATCAGCTTCGCCACGCGCTGAAGCGTCATGAATTGCTCGGCGGCAACGCATCCTGAGCCGGTATCGGCGACCATCGGTTGTTTCGATGACGACACAAGAAATTTTCATGCGGCGATATCGCTGTCGATGCGTTAGGCGCCGTGACGGCTCATACCAATGAGGAGGGAAAAACCCATGGCCTTTGAACTTCCCGCGCTCCCCTATGCCAAGGACGCACTCGCCCCGCACATGTCGGCGGAAACGCTCGAATATCATCACGGCAAGCACCACAAGGCCTATGTCGACAAGACCAATGGCTTCGTCGAGGAAAAAGGTCTGGGCGGCATGTCGCTGACCGAGATCATCAAGAAGGCCAAGGCGGACGGCGACAAGGGCCTGTTCAACAACAGCGCCCAGATCTGGAACCACAGCTTCTTCTGGCATTGCCTGACGCCCGAAAAGACCGCGCCAAGCGGCAAGCTCGCCGAACTGATCAACGAAGGCTTCGGTTCGACCGACGCGCTGGTCGACAAGATCAAGGCGGAAAGCGCCGGTCACTTCGGCAGCGGCTGGGGCTGGCTCGTCCTCGACGGCGACAAGCTGAAGGTCACGTCACTGCACGATGCGGATACGCCGGTCGCCTATGAAGGCATGGTGCCGCTGCTGACGATCGATGTGTGGGAACACGCTTACTATGTCGATTATCGCAATGCGCGCCCGGGCTATCTCGATGCCGTGACGGCCAACCTGATCAACTGGGATTTCGTTGCGAAGAATCTGGACGGCAGCGGCATCGCAGCAGCCGATCAGGGCTGATCGCCACTCGAATAACGAAAAGGGGCGCCGGATCCTGTGGTCCGGCGCCCCTTTTTGATGCGCTTATCGATTGCGTGCTCACCCTTCGGGAGGAAGCGGCGCGTCCTTTTGCGTCTGCAGCCCGTGCTTCATCAACATGGGCACGTTGGCCAGGGCAAAGACGAAGGTCATTCCGGTCACGCCCCATGCCTTGTAGTTCAGCCACGCGTCCCAGCTGAGCATCTGTCGCGCGACTTCGTTCATCACCGCCATTGCGACAAAGAAGATCACCCAGTTTATCGTCAGCAGCCGCCAGCCCCTCGCCGAAAGCCCGGGATAGGCGCTTTCGAGCAGCATTTGCAGCAGCGGCTTGTTGGTGATCAGCCCATAGGCGAGCACGGTTGCGAACATCGTGTAGACAACGGTGGGCTTGATCTGGATCCAGGTCTGATCGTGAAAATAGATCGTCAGGCTTCCGAATACGAGGACGAGC
Organism: Sphingomonas sp.; assembly: GCA_002707985.1. GTDB lineage: Bacteria > Pseudomonadota > Alphaproteobacteria > Sphingomonadales > Sphingomonadaceae > Sphingomonas. The sequence goes on from PAOI01000005.1 coordinate 31,790, forward strand.
CCGCCGGAAATCCACAACATCGGCGAAATGCGCCCGGCCTTCCAGAAGGACAGCCCCATGGCGATGGCCATCGAGACCATGAACGCGGCAGTGGCGGCCAGCGCCTTCTGCAGTTCGGATTCGGACGGGTAGAGATAGTTGACCGCGAAAAACACCAGGAGCGGACCGAAATCGATCAGCATTCTGAAACCGGGTGACAGGGGCGGCTTGGATGCAGCGTTCATAACGGCTTTCTATCGATAGAGCGACATTCGGGAAATATCGGCCAGGCTTTTTCAGCGTTTCGCGATTTCTTCGACCCCGGCGATGATCCGGGCAACTTCATTCGCATCGAAGGGGCGCAGGTCGTCAACCGTTTCGCCGACGCCGATCGCATGGATGGGCAGGCCGTATTTCTCTGCCGCCGCGACCAGCACACCGCCGCGTGCCGTGCCATCCAGCTTGGTCATGACAAGGCCGGTCACACCGGCGACTTCCTTGAACACTTCGATCTGGCTCAGCGCGTTTTGGCCGGTGGTCGCGTCGAGCACCAGCACGACGTCATGCGGCGCCGCGGGATTGAGGCGGCCCAGCACACGGCGGATCTTGGCAAGCTCGTCCATCAGCTCGCGTTTGTTCTGGAGTCGTCCGGCGGTATCGACGATCAGTACGTCGGTGCCGACTTCGGTCGCCTTTTTCACCGCTTCGAAGACGATACCGGCAGCATCGCCGCCCTCGGCGCCCGAAACGATCGGCACGCCGATCCGCTCGGCCCAGGTTCTCAGCTGCCCGATCGCCGCCGCGCGGAACGTGTCGCCCGCCGCCAGCATCACCGAATAATCCTGCTCGAGCAGCAGATTGGCGAGCTTGGCGATGGTCGTGGTCTTGCCCGATCCGTTGACGCCGATGACAAGGATCACCTGCGGCCGCGGAAACGCATCGATTTCCAGGCGCTTTGCCACCGGTTCGAGCGAGCGGCTGATCTCTTCGGCAACGACCAGGCGGATGCCCAGCTCCTCCATGCCGCGCTCATATTGCCCTTCGGCCAGCCGGTCGCGGATGCGCGCGGCGACGCCGGGACCGAGATCGGACGCGATCAGCGCCTCCTCGATCTCATCCAGCGTTTCCTCGTCCAGCCGCGCCGCCGTGAGGCCGGCGAGATTGCCGAGCAACCGGTCCGACGTCTTGCGAAAGCCGCCGAGCAGTTTCTGGTGCCATCCCGGTCGCGTGCTCATGCCGGTTCTCCCACCAGATACTCTCCCTGAACATGTGTGATGCTGATATCGGCAATGCCGTCATGGTGCGGCAGCCGATCGAAATGGACCTCGGCATAGGCTTCGCCATGCCCGCGCGCGCCGCTGCGTTCGACCAGTACGCGCTGGCGCGACCCGACCAGCGATTCCAGCCATAGGCGGCGACGGCGGGCACCGGCGGAACGGAGCGCGGCGGCGCGTTCCTTGATGGTTTCGCGCGGCAGTTGCGGCATCCGCGCCGCCGGAGTGCCTTCGCGCGGGCTATAGGGAAAGATATGCGCGTGAACGATGTCGCAATCGTCGATCAGCGCGAGCGTGTTCGCCGCCATCGCGGAGTCTTCCGTCGGAAAGCCTGCAATAATGTCCGCGCCGATCGCGATTTCGGGTCGCGCGGCCTTCAGCCGTTCGACAATATCAACCGCCTCGCGCCGGCTGTGGCGGCGCTTCATCCGCTTCAGGATCATGTCGTCACCCGCCTGTAGCGAAAGATGCACGTGCGGCATCAACCGCTGCTCCTGCGTCAGCAGCGCGAACAGCCGGTCGTCGATTTCGATCGAATCGAGTGAAGAAAGGCGCAGCCGGGGCAGGGCGGGCACATGGCGCAGAATGCGCTCGACCAGTGCGCCGAGCGTCGGCGCTCCCGGCAAGTCGGCGCCATAGCTGGTGAGATCCACCCCTGTCAGCACGACCTCGCGATGTCCGGCATCGACCAGCATGGCGATCCGGTCGATCACGGCACCGGCGGGCACCGACCGGCCGTTGCCGCGACCGAAGGGGATGGCACAGAAGGTGCAACGATGATCGCACCCGTTCTGAACCTCGACAAACGCCTTGGCATGCGCCGAAAAACTCGCGGCCAGATGCGGCGCGGTTTCCTCGATCGTCATCACGTCGCGGAGCACAAGCGCGTCGTCGCTACGCCATGCCGCAGGAGTCAGCTTGTCGCTGTTTCCGATCACCCGATCGACCTCTTGCATGCTGGAGAAGCTATCGGGGTCGATCTGGGCGGCGCATCCGGTTACGATCAGCCGGGCATCCGGACGTTCGCGCCGCGCGCGGCGGATGGCCTGTCGTGTCTGCTTTACGGCTTCGTTGGTTACCGCGCAGCTGTTGACGACGATGGTGTCGGAATCGCCAAGCAGCGTACGGATCGTTTCGCTTTCTGCCAGGTTGAGTCGGCACCCCAACGAGACGATATGGGGCTCTGGCAAGGAAGAAGGAGTTGCGTCCATGGCGGACGATCTAGTTGCGGCGGATGCCGAAGTCCACGCGAAGGCACGCGATATCCTCGACTTCTGGTTCAAAGAACTGACGCCGGAACAGCATTTTGCCAAATCCGATGCGCTGGATAGCGAAATCGCGGAGCGGTTCGGAGCGCTTCGCGACCGGGTGCTGGCGACGCAGGCGGAGGGGTGGCACGATACGCCCGAAACGCTTCTTGCGGCGATCCTCCTGCTCGACCAGTTTTCGCGAAACATCCATCGCGGAACGGCAGAGGCGTTCGCGGCCGATCCGCTCGCGCTCGAACTGACGCTGCTGGCGATGGTCCGCGAATGGGATCGCGATATGCCCGACGCGCAGCGCCAGTTTCTCTATATGCCGCTGATGCATGCCGAGGATCCGGAGATGCAGCGATTGTGCGTCGCGCGTTTCGAAACGCTCGACATGCCCGATGCGCTCAAGTTCGCGCATGCGCATGCCGATGTGATCGCGCAATTCGGTCGTTTTCCGTCACGCAACGATGCGCTGGGACGTGAATCGACCGCTGCCGAAAAGGCCTATCTCAGCCAGCCAGGCGCTGGCTGGTAGCTGTGGGTCCGCCGGTCGCAGGCGCCTGCCCCTCTTCGGATATCCGCTGAGGCTGCGCTGACTGGGCAGTGAGCAGGCGGCGTTCGGCGAGCAGCCGGCGTGCATCCATCACCGACAACGGCCTTCCGTAATGCCAGCCCTGTGCCTTGGAACAGCCGATCGCCCGCAGCCGCTCCTCGATCGCGGCATTTTCGATGCCCTCTGCCGTGACCGGAAGGTTGAGGCTTTCGCCCAGTCGCGCGATGGCGTTGACGATTGCCGCGGAATCGGCGCTTTCGTTGATCGACTGCACGAAGCTCTTGTCGATCTTGATCCTGTCGAACGGCAAGGCGCGCAGATGCGCGAGCGAGGAATAGCCGGTGCCGAAATCGTCGAGTGCAATGCGCACGCCCTGATTTTTCAAGCTGCCGACAATCGATTGCGCCAGCGCCAGATTGTCGAACAGCGAGCTTTCGGTGATTTCGACTTCCAGGCGATTCGCCGGAAATCCGGTCTCCGTCAGCAGCTTGATGATCTTTTGCGCGAGCCAGGCATCGCGCAGCTGCCAGGGAGAGATATTGACCGACAGCGAAAGTGAGGGATCCCAGTCGCGCGCGGCGGCAAAGGCCTGACGCATGATCGACTGCGAAAGATCGCCGATCAGTCCGGTTTCCTCGGCGATCGGAATGAATAATTCCGGGTTCACCGTGCCGCGGATCGGATGTTCCCAGCGCGCAAGCACTTCGAAGCCGTCCAGCCGGCCGGTCGCAAGGTCGATCTGCTGCTCGAAATAGGGGACGATCTGGTGGTTCGGAATGGCCGCGCGCAGTCCGTTTTCCAGCTCGTTGCGCAGCTGGAGTTCGCGTTCCATCGAATTGTCGAACCAGGCGAAGCGATTGCGACCGGATTTTTTGGCCGCGTACATCGCGATATCCGCCGAACGCATCAGCGAATCGATCGAACTGCAGTCGAAATCCGAACGCGCGATGCCGAGCGAACAGCTGATGTGCAGTCGCAGCCCTTCGGCTTCGAACGGCTGTGCCATGCGGCTCACCAGCCGCTCGGCGATACGCTCGACCACCCCGGGTTCGCTCGGATCGAACAGGAAACCGCAGGAGAATTCGTCGCCGCCCAGCCGCGCGGTCAGCGCAACCGGAGGCATTGCGTCGGCGATTTCGCGCGCGACGGCACAGAGCAAGGCGTCGCCGACGGCATGGCCGTGCATGTCGTTGATCGTCTTGAAATGATCGAGGTCGAGCATCATCAGCGCCATCGCCTTGCGGCGCCGCGCGGCGCGCGCGAACATCGATGCACCTTCTTCGGACAGGCTGCGCCGATTGTAGAATCCGGTGAGGGGATCGCGCGAGGCAAGCAGGTTCGCGCGCTCTTCGGCTTCCGCGCGAATCTTCACTTCATCGCGCAGCGCAGCATGGCGACGCCAGCCGAACAGGATCAGCGCCACGTTGAGGAGCAGCGCGATCACCAGCGAGCGGTCCGCCGGTGCGCCGCCCTGGAAATAATATTGCAGGCTGGTCGACAGCACGGAGCTGCCGATGCCGATGAACATCAGGATAGCGGCCACGCTGAAGGCGCCCGTGATCAGGTCACTGCTTTCTTCGCGCGGCTTGTCCTCTTTATGCTCGCTCAGTTCCGCTGCCATCCCGTCGGGTCCCCAAAGTTGCGCGATTATCAGACAGCGGAAGTGTAGATCGGGTTAAACGGCATGCGACTTGCGCTTTTTCGGACGTTCCGCTATCGCGCCGGCCAGCCGTTCCCTGGGAACGCGTACAGGATGCCCGCATGCGGGTTACGCTGGCCGACGAGGTTTCGTCCGCCGGCGTTTTGTGCGTTTTCGCAGTGGTGGCCTGAATTTGGAGTGATTGTGTCATGTTCGATAGTCTGAGCGAACGGCTTGGCGGCGTTTTCGACCGTCTGCGCAGCCGTGGCGCGCTGACCGAGGCCGATGTCCGCACCGCGATGCGCGAAGTGCGGGTCGCGCTGCTCGAAGCGGACGTGGCGCTGCCGGTCGCCCGCAAGTTCGTCGATGAAGTAACCGAAGCGGCGATCGGCCAGAACGTTTTGCGTTCGGTGACGCCGGGCCAGCAGGTCGTGAAGATCGTGCACGACGCGCTGGTCGACATGCTCGGCCCGGATACGGCCGAGCTGGAAATCGACGTTACGCCGCCTGCCGTCATCATGCTGGTGGGTCTGCAGGGTTCGGGTAAGACGACGACGACCGCCAAGCTTGCCAAGCTGCTCAAGAAGCAGGGCAAGAAAGCGATGATGGCCTCGCTCGACGTCAATCGCCCGGCTGCGCAGGAACAGCTGGCGGTGCTCGGCGAGCAAACCGAAGTCACGACGCTGCCGATCGTCAAGGGGCAGCAGCCGGTCGAGATCGCCAGGCGGGCGCTGCAATCGGCGAAGCTGCAGGGCTTCGACGTCGTGATGCTCGATACGGCGGGTCGTCTCCACGTCGATCAGGCGCTGATGGAAGAAATGAAGGCGGTTGCCGACATTTCGAAGCCGCAGGAAATCCTGCTCGTCGTCGACAGCCTGACCGGCCAGGACGCGGTCAATGTCGCGCAGAACTTCTCTGAGCAGGTGCCGCTCACCGGCGTGATCCTGACGCGGATGGACGGCGATGCGCGCGGCGGCGCGGCGCTGTCGATGCGTTCGGTGACCGGCAAGCCGATCAAATTTGCCGGTGTCGGCAAAAAGCTCGACGCGATCGAGCCGTTCCATCCCAAGCGCGTCGCCGGCCGTATTCTCGGCATGGGCGACGTCGTGTCGCTGGTCGAGAAAGCCGCCCAGTCGATCGAGCAGGAAGATGCCGAGCGCATGGCGCAGCGGCTCGCCAAGGGGAAGTTCGACATGAACGACCTCCGCTCGCAGCTGGCGCAGATGCGCAACATGGGCGGTATCGGCGCGCTGGCGGGGATGATTCCCGGCATGAAGAAGGCGCAGCAGGCGATGGCCAATGGCGCAGTCGATGAACGCGTGCTGCTGCGCATGGACGCGATGATCACGTCGATGACGCCGAAGGAGCGCGCCAAGCCCGAACTGCTCAACGCCAAGCGCAAGATCCGCATCGCCAAGGGCAGCGGCACCACCGTTCAGGACGTCAACAAGCTCATCAAGATGCATCAGGAGATGCAGACGGCGATGAAGAAGCTGAAGAAGATGGGCGGCCTGAAGGGCCTGATGGCGATGATGGGCAAGGGCGGTCCCGGCGGCGGTATGGGCGGCGTCGGCAATGCCCTGGGTGGCCCGGAAATGGGCGACATGATGGGCAAGCTGGGCGGCGGCATGCCCGGCCTTCCCGGCGGGCAGAAACTGCCTCCCGGTTTTGAGAATCTGATGAAGAAGAAATGAGTTTCGTCGCCCCTGCGGAGGCAGGGGCCCAAGTCTCTCGCGACTGAGGGGCGGCGATTATTGGAAGAGCGATAGGCTCCCGCCTCCGCGGGAGCGACGGAAGAAAAGAGAGAATATCATGGCAGTTAGCATGCGTCTGTCGCGCGGCGGTTCGAAGAAGCGCCCTTATTACCGGATCGTGATCGCCGATGCGCGCAGCCCGCGCGACGGCAGCTTCATCGAGAAGATCGGCACCTATAACCCGCTGCTCGCCAAGGATGACGAAAAGCGCGTCGTTCTGGACGGTGAGCGCGCCAAGCATTGGCTGAGCGTCGGTGCGCAGCCGACCGACCGTGTCGCTCGCTTCCTCGACGCGGCCGGCATCAAGGAGCGCGCCGCGCGCAACAACCCTAACAAGGCAGAGCCGGGCGAAAAGGCCAAGGAACGCGCCGAAGAACGTGCCGAAAAGGCCAAGGCAGCCGAGGAAGCCGCCGCCGAAGCAGCGGCAGCCCCCGCCGAAGTGACCGAAGCCGAGGAAGTGATTGCGGCCGAAGTCGAAGCGGCGACCGAAGAAGCCACGCCGGAAGCCGAGCAGGTCGCCGAAGCGACTGCCGAAGAGACTCCCCCGGCCGAGGCCTGATCCTTGCCGACCGACAAACCCGTCACGCTCGCCGTCGTCATCGGCGCGCACGGCGTGACGGGCGAGGTTCGCCTCAAGGTCTTTGCCGAAGACCTAGACACCTATCGGGCGTTCAATTCGGGATCCCTCACGCTCAAATCGCTGCGTGAGGGCCCGAACGGCGCGATTGCGCGCTTCGCCGAAATAAAGGACCGTAATGCGGCCGAGGCGATGCGCGGCACCGAACTCACCGTGCCGCGATCCGCGCTGCCGCCGCTGGGCGACGGCGAATATTATCATGTCGACCTGCTCGGCCTGCCTGTGATTTCCGACGGCGGCGAAACGCTGGGCACTGTGATCGCGGTCGATAATTATGGCGCGGGCGACGTACTCGAAATCGAACGGCCCGACGGCAAGCGCTTCATGGTGCCGATGAACGCCGAAGCGGTGCCGGAATGGAACGCCGACCGGCTGATCGTCGCGGCAGCATTCGTCGCGTGACGCGGTTCGCCGTTTTCAGTGATATTCACGGAAATCTGCCGGCGCTGAAAGCGTGCCATGCCGATGCGCTGGCGCAGGGATGCGACACGTTTCTCAACCTGGGCGACATTCTCTCCGGCCCGCTCTGGCCAGCCGAGACCGCCGAATGGCTGATGGCACGCAACTGGCCGACCATTGCCGGCAATCACGAACGACAGGTGCTGACGCTGCCCGCCGAACGGATGGGCGAGACTGACCGTCTGACGCGCAGTCTGTTGGCCGAAACGCATCTTTGCTGGATCGATTCGCTGCCGGCCACGCTGGCGTTGCCGGGACTTTTCCTGTGTCACGGCACCCCGGAAAGCGACATCACCCATTTCCTGTTCGATGTCGATGACGGGCGACTGGTCGAAGCGCGCGAAGGCGAGATTACCGCACGGCTCGGCAACGTGGATGCACCGCTGACGCTTTGCGGACATACGCATGTCGCGCGCTCGGTTACGCTGACCGATGGTCGCCGAGTGGCCAATGCGGGCAGCGTCGGGCTGCAGGCATATTCCGACGATCATCCCGAACCCTATATCGTCGAAAATGGCGATCCGCTGGCGCGCTATCTGGTGGTCGAACATGGCCGGGTCGACGTGCGATCCGTCGCCTATGATTGTCGCGCGGCCGCCGATCGCGCTGCCGCGCTCGGCCGTCCGGACTGGGCGCATGCGCTGATGACCGGTAAGCTACCGCTCACGCGCTGAAGTTTTCTTGCAATTTTGTCATTTATAGCCTTCGAATGACGTGGGCAATTCAAAGATACTTTTTTGATCGCCGACCCATCACATATTTAATGTCATTCGATGCCTGCTTGTTATTGAAAATATAATGTAAGATATCGGTCACATTATACCGCCGCCATCGCCAAGGCGATACATCGGACACGATGGTTCGATCGCCCTTTGATGCCTTTGCATATCAGCAAGGCGAGTATGTTTGCTTTCAAGGCTTATTCCTGTTCTAATGTGCGGGCAATTCCACAGGACTCGCCGCGCGCTTCCCATGCGCTCGCCTCGATACGGGGCTTTTTCGTGCGAGCCCGCGCAAATTGAGGGGACAGGATGAATCAGACGCAGAACGGCGTTTTCGCGCCCGAAAAAATCCAGGATTATGGCGACGATCCGGTCGCGGTTCGCGATACCGACACCTATACGGGCGAATATGTCCGCGGTTTCGTGGAGAAGTGGGACGAACTGATCGACTGGGAAGCCCGCGCGAAGAGCGAAGGGCAGTTCTTCATCGACGTGCTCAAGGCGCGTGGCAAGAAGAGCGTGCTTGACGTATCGACCGGCACCGGATTTCATTCTGTCCAGCTGCTCAAGGCCGGGTTCGACGTCACTTCTGCGGATGGCTCTGCCGAAATGCTCGCCAAGGCGTTCAAGAATGCGATGGACGAAGGGCTGATGCTCAAGACCGTCCATGCCGACTGGCGCTGGCTCAACAAGGATGTGCACGGCAAATATGATGCGATCATCTGCCTCGGCAACAGCTTCACCCATCTGTTCGACGAGAATGACCGCCGCCGGGCGCTCGCCGAATTCTATGCCGCGCTGAAGCATGACGGCATCCTGATCCTCGACCAGCGCAACTATGACCGGATCCTCGACGAGGGATTCGATACCAAGCACAAATATTATTATTGCGGCGACCAGGTTACCGCCGAGCCGGAATATGTCGACGAGACGCTGACGCGATTCAAATACAGTTTTCCCGACGGGTCGGATTATTATCTGAACATGTGCCCGATCCGGAAGGATTATATCCGTGGCCTGCTGCGCGACGTCGGCTTTCAGCAGGTGCACAGCTATGGCGATTTCCAGGAGGAGGGCGAGGAAAAGGCGCCGGACTTCTTCATCCACCTGGCGGAGAAAAGCTATGACGGTTGATGCCGGGGTAGCGACCGCGCGCGATTATTATGACAGCGCCGATGCCGATGATTTCTATCACACTATCTGGGGCGGCGAGGATATCCATGTCGGCCTGTATGGCGAGACGCAGGATATCCGTACGGCGAGCCGCAGGACAGTCGACCATATGGCGGCGCGGCTTGGCGATCTATCGGGCAAGAAGATTCTCGATATCGGTGCCGGCTATGGCGGCGGCGCACGTCGGCTGGTGTCACAGCATGGGGCAGGGCATGTCACTTGCCTCAACATCGCCCCGCGCGAGAATGACCGGAACCGCGAGCTAACTGGTGCGGCGGGCCTGAACGACCGGATCGACGTGGTCGACGGGTCGTTCGACGACCTGCCGTTCGATGCCGACAGTTTCGATATCGTGTGGAGCCAGGACGCGATCCTGCACGCGCCCGATCGCAAGGCGGTGTTGGACGAAGTTGCACGGGTGCTCAAACCCGGCGGCGAATTCCTGTTCACCGATCCGATGCAGGCGGACGGCCTGACCGATACATCGGACCTTCAGCCCATCTATGACCGCATCCATCTGCCCGATCTGGCGTCGTTCGGCTTTTATCGCGAGGAACTGGGCAAGCGCGGTTTCGATGTGGTGGAGATCGAAAATCACACGCCGCAACTCGCCAATCACTATGGCCGCGTTGCCGAGGAACTCGATGCGCGCCGCGACGAGGTGAAGGCGAGCGATGCGTTCGTGGACCGGATGCTACAAGGGCTGTCCTATTGGGTGGAGGGCGGCCGTGCGGGCAAGCTCGCCTGGGGCATCATGCATTTCCGCAAACGCGACTGAGCCGGGCCGAGGTTGGGACAAGGCGCCCGGTTCAACGCCGGATCGGGCGCTGTCCTGACAGCATGTTGCGGATCGACGTGGCCGCGACGCCGCCCTGACCCATCGCATGGCTGATCTGGTCTAGCCCTTTGACGACGTCGCCCGCCGCAAACAGGCCGGGGATCGATGTGCGTTGATGGCTGTCGACCTTGAGGCAGCCCAGATCGTCGGCATCCGCGCCCGCCGCGACGGCAAGTTCCGAACGTATGCGTGACCCGAGCGCGGGATAGACGGTGTCGAACATCATTCGCCCCGCCGCAGTATCGAGCGCGATCCGGTCATTCTCGATCGCCCATCCGCCGCAGGGCCCGTCGATCCGGGCAATTCCCGCATCGTCCAGCGCGCTCTGGCATTCGCGATCGAGGTCATGCGCAGCATCGGGCGCGATTAAGGTGACGTCTGCCGAATAGCCGCGCAGGAACAGTGCCTCGCGCATGCCATGGTCGCTGGTGCCGATCACGCCGATCCGTTTGTCGGTCGCTTCATATCCGTCGCAGATCGGGCAATAGCGGATGAGCCCCCGGGCCAGCGCTTGGTCATGCAGTCTTTCGTCCATGTCGGGCCGGTAGTTCTCCACGCCGGTGGCGAGCAGAACCGACCGGGTCAGCCATTCGCTATCTTCGGTTCGCACGCGGAAACCCGCGTCGATCGGCTCGATCCGCGTTACGCGATGTTCCTCGCGGCACGCTCCGAAATGCGCAGCCTGTTCGCGCATTCGGCGTAGCAAGTCGGTGCCCTTGATGCCGTCCGGATAGCCGGCGTGATTATGCGTTCGCGGGATCAGCGCGGCGCGGCTGGTACCGCAATCGAACAGTCGAATCCTCAGATGGAAGCGCCCGAGATAGATCGCCGCCGTCAACCCAGCCGGCCCGGCCCCGATGATGATGCAATCGTCCATGAAGAGCGCAAGCGTGCAGCGGGGCGACAGGTTCCCTCGACCGATGCTATCGCCGGGCGATGGCGAACGGCGACCTTCAGTTCCTGCTGGATACCGGCGTGTGTATCCGGATATTACGCGGCGCGAGCAGGATCGTGCACCGTATCGAGCAGATGCCGGCGGGAGCGACTGCGATGTCGGCGATCACGCTGGCGGAACTGGCCGTTGGTCTCGTCCGGCGACCTGGTGAGACAAGCAGCCAGATCGATGCGCTGATCGCGCGCGTGCCGGTACTGGTGTTCGACGCGGCAGCGGCGCTCAACTTTCCCGCAGCCGGTGCAGCGCGCGGCAAATTCGACCGGCTGATCGCGGCGCATGCGCTTGCGCTCGATGTCACGCTTGCGACGACCAATGCGCGCGATTTTCGGCCTGTGGCAGGTTTGCGGATCGCCGACTGGACGGACTGAAACGGCGCTTGCTATCGCTCCGCGCTCGACGCAACGCACCAACGCCAGTCCTAGTTCGAGAAACCGATGCCATTCGCCGCAACCATATTGACGCTCTATCCGGAGATGTTTCCCGGGCCGCTCGGCATGTCGCTGGCGGGCAGGGCGTTGCGTGAGGAAAGCTGGTCGCTCGATACGGTGCAGATCCGCGATTTCGCCACAGACAAGCATCGGTCGGTCGATGATACGCCGGCGGGCGGAGGGGCAGGGATGGTGCTTCGCGCCGATGTGCTTGCCGCCGCCGTCGACAGCGTTGCCGACGATCGTCCGATCCTGGCGATGACGCCGCGGGGCACGCCGCTGACGCAGGAGCGGGTGCGGGAGATTGCGGCGGGTCCGGGCGTCACGATCCTGTGCGGTCGTTTCGAAGGATTTGACGAACGCCTGTTCGAGGCGCGCGCCATCGAACCCGTCTCGATCGGCGACTATGTCCTCTCTGGCGGGGAGATGGGCGCGCTGGTGTTGCTTGACGCTTGCATTCGGCTGCTTCCCGGCGTAATGGGCGCGCCTTCNAGCGGAGNNGANGANAGCTTCGAAANNGGNCTNCTCGAATATCCGCANTATACCCGACCNGTNGAATGGGAAGGNCGCACGATCCCCGAAGTGCTGCGATCGGGGGATCATGCAAAAATCGCGGCCTGGCGCAAATCCATGGCTGAGCGAGATACACGGCTAAGGAGGCCGGACCTTTGGGAGCGCCACGAGGGCGCTCGGGTTCAGTCTCCCTCTGGTGCGCGGCGAAAAGACTAGGGATGAATTGAGATGAACCTCATTCAGACGATCGAAGCTGAACAGATCGCCAAGTTCAACGAGGCGAAGAAGATTCCGGAATTCCGCGCCGGCGACACGCTCAAGGTTGGCGTGAAGGTGGTCGAAGGTGAACGCACCCGCGTCCAGAATTTCGAAGGCGTGTGCATCGCGCGTTCGAACAAGGGCATGGGTTCGAGCTTCACCGTGCGCAAGATTTCGTTCGGTGAAGGNGTCGAGCGCGTTTTCCCGCTCTACTCGCCGAACGTCGACAGCATCGAAGTCGTGCGTCGCGGCGTCGTGCGTCGTGCCAAGCTCTATTATCTGCGCGGTCGCCGCGGCAAGTCGGCGCGTATCGCCGAGCGTCGCGACAATCGTCCGCAGGAAACCGAAGCGGCCGAATAAGCCGGGTTTCGAAGCGCGTTTAAAAGGGCGCGGAGGCGATGGCTTCCGCGCCCTTTTTGCATCTGGATTCAGGCGGCTTCTTCCATCGCATGCTTGATCGCGCTGACCCGGTCATGCCCNGCACGAACCGAGGCGTAGCAGCGTTCCATCAATGCCCGGGTTTCGGGCGAGACATGTTCGTCNTGCATCGCGCGTTCGAATTCTTCCTTCAGATAATCNTCGCCGCGCTCGATTTCGGAGATCATCGCTTCGTCGCCGCCGCCAAGCACGCGGCGGAAGGCTTCGATGCGGCGATGGACGGTGCCGGCAAGCGAGCCATATTCGGCAGGCGTTCCGCCGAGCGCGCGGCTGGCCTGTNGCAGCTGGTCGAGCATTTCGAGGCGGTCCTGCGCCATTTNGGCGAAGAACGTGGCATAGCGCCCGGCNTCGGCATGTTCGGACGAATATTCATAGCCGCGAATGCTGTCGACTGTCGTGACGATCAGATCGTCGAGCTTCGCGATATCGGTGTTGGNNGACATCGGCCTTACTCCTTGTAATGACTGANGCTTCAACGATGNCNNTNCGNGTCNGCTCCNGGGAAAGATGCCTAACCGAAGCTGAATCGGNGCAGNNNANNCGGCANCGCNTGCGCTGGTNCGNGNNGNNNTGCCCGCTTTCCGCATGTGCGTTGTGCGATTGTCGAGTCCGGCGGGGACGGCTAGACCCGCACCATGGACCGTCCTGATCGCCCAGAAACAAGCACGCATCCCGTAAAATGGCGTTTGCCGGAAGTCCATCCGGAAGGGCGCAAATATGTCCTGATCGCGGGTGTCCTTACGTTTTTCACNCTGCTGGTCTGGGATTTCTGGGTCTGGCCGATGCTGTTGCTGACGATCGGCGTCGCGGCCTTTTTTCGGGATCCGGTACGTGTCGTGCCGCAGGGCGAGGGGCTGATTCTAGCCCCAGCCGACGGGCAGGTGACGTTGGTCGAGCGTGTCACGCTTCCGCCCGATCTTGTCGCCAGCTTCGGAATGGGGTCGGCNTCGCTGGTGCGCGTGTCGATCCAGATGACGTTGTTCGACGTGCATGTGAACCGAACACCGATCGGCGGCANGGTGCGCCAGGTNATCTATGTATCCGGGAAATTCCTCAACACCGAACTCGACAAGGCGAGCGAGGAGAATGAGCGCCAGCATATCGTGGTCGAGGACCGCGATGGCATGCGCGTGGCGATCACTCAGATCGCGGGCCTTGTTTCTCGCCGGATCGTTTCGTTCGTGAAGCCGGGCGACATGATCGTCGCGGGACAGCGGATCGGCCTGATCCGGTTCGGAAGCCGAGTCGANATCTATNTGCCCGACGACATGACCTGTCAGGTNGCGCCGGGACAGCGCTGCGTTGCCGGGGAAACCATTGTTGCGCGGCGCGGTGCATTACCGGTAACCGGCGTCGCGCAATAAAATAGGGTGCAGCGATCCTGCTCCTGAAATCCTGTCAGGCAGCAGCGCGTGCACGGCTGTGCGACGCGGTAATGCGCACCTCGCATGTCCGGCGCGATGCGCGCGGATGCGGCGGCAGCGCANCNNTCGCCAGCGGACCATGCGTCAACAGGAAGCGGATGCGCTCCATTTTCGGCAGGACGCTCGCAGCCACTGCCCAGATGCTGAAACCGAACACAGCGGCGAAGAAGGCATAGCCAAGAACAGCGCTCATTTTTCCGATCCCCTTATCCTGTCCGACCACCAAAGNCGCCGNTATNGCTTCGCNTCCGTTTGCGGTATGTTCCNCNNGNTCGCGTTACAATCCNGTTATGTTCCGCNNATGTTCCAACGTCAAGCGGTGTTTTCGGGTTGATCGGTTTTCGCCTTTGGGCTAAGCGCGCGCCCTCAACCCGCATGGGAAGCACATAACCCGGTGCTCCGCCGGTGCCTTGGCACGCATGGAGTCATCGCTTCCCAGAGGATCAACCGGAAGGAGACTATCCATGGCGGCACCCGTCGTCACGATGCAGCAACTGCTCGAATCTGGCGCCCATTTCGGCCACCAGACCCACCGCTGGAACCCGAAGATGAAGCCTTACATCTTCGGCGATCGCAACGGCATCCACATCATCGACCTCAGCCAGACCGTGCCGCTGATGGCGCGCGCGCTTGATTTCATCAACGCATCGGTTGCCAGCGGCGGCAAGGTGTTGTTCGTCGGCACCAAGCGCCAGGCACAGGAGCCGATCGCGGAAGCAGCCCGCAAGTCGGGCCAGCATTTCGTCAACCACCGCTGGCTGGGCGGCATGCTCACCAACTGGAAGACGATTTCGCAGTCGATCCGTCGCATGAAGACGCTCGAGGAAACGCTGTCGGGTGACACCCACGGCCTGACCAAGAAGGAAATCCTCAACCTGACGCGCGAACGCGACAAGCTGGAACTCAGCCTGGGCGGGATCCGTGACATGGGCGGCATTCCGGACATCATGTTCGTGATCGACGCGAACAAGGAAGAGCTGGCGATCAAGGAAGCCAACACGCTGGGTATCCCGGTCGTGGCGATCCTCGATTCGAACGTTTCGCCCGACGGCATCGCGTTCCCGATCCCGGCGAACGACGATGCAAGCCGCGCAATCCGCCTCTATTGCGAAGCCGTGGCGATTGCCGCGACCCGTGGTGGCCAGGATGCGATGGCGTCGAGCGGCGCCGATCTGGGTGCGATGGAAACGCCCCCGGTCGAGGAAGCCGTGAACACCCCGGCTGAAGCGGAAGAAGCAGAGCGTCAGCAGGACGCCTGAACCCGGCGCTTCGACTGCTTTGGACCGTTTGTGCTGAGCCTGTCGAAGCACTGTCTTTCTCTTGTCACGAAGAAGAAGGACGGCACTTCGACAAGCTCAGTGCGAACGGTTTGTCATATTTGAAATGCGTCGCGCACTGGCGCGACCACATTGCTGAAGGAAAACAACATGGCCGAGATCACCGCCGCCGCCGTCAAGGAACTGCGCGAGCGTTCCGGCGCGGGCATGATGGATTGCAAGAAGGCGCTGTCTGAAAACAGCGGCGACATGGAAGCCGCTGTTGACTGGCTGCGTACCAAGGGCCTTGCCGCCGCCGCCAAGAAGTCGAGCCGTACTGCGGCCGAAGGTCTGGTGGGCGTCGCCGTTGCCGGCACCAAGGGTGCTGCGGTCGAAGTCAATTCGGAAACCGACTTCGTCGCCAAGAACGACCAGTTCCAGGCGTTCGTTCGCGAAGTGACCGAAGTCGCGCTGGAAGCGGGCGACGACGTTGATGCGATCAAGGGCGCTAAGCTGGCTTCGGGCAAGACCGTCGAGGAAGCGCTGACCAACAACATCGCGACGATCGGTGAAAACCAGTCGATCCGCCGTGCCAAGCGTCTGGAAGTGTCGCAGGGCGCGGTGATCCCGTACGTCCACAATGCTGCGGCCCCGGGCCTTGGCAAGATCGGCGTGCTCGTCGCGCTCGAATCGGATGCGGGCGTCGATGTTCTCGAGCCGCTCGGCAAGCAGTTGGCGATGCACATCGCCGCCGCGTTCCCGCTCGCGCTCAACGCCGACGACCTGGATCAGGACGTCATCGCGCGCGAGCGCGCCGTGGCGCATGAAAAGGCAGCCGAAAGCGGCAAGCCGGCCGAGATCGTCGAAAAGATGGTCGATGGCGCGGTGAAGAAGTTCGCCAAGGAAAATGCGCTGCTCAGCCAGCTGTTCGTCATGGACAACAAGACGCCGATCGCGGACGTCGTTGCCAAGGCGGGCAAGGATGCGGGTACGACGATCGTGCTCAAGGACTATGTCCGCTTCCAGCTCGGCGAAGGCATCGAGAAGGAAGAGAGCGACTTCGCTGCCGAAGTCGCCGCGACGGCGGGCATCAAGAAGTAAGCCCGATCCGTTGGGATTTCAGGAGCGCGGTCACCACCCGGTGGCCGCGCTTCTTTTTTGCCGGATCGCTCAGTCGCGCGAACCGCTGCGCGCGGCGATCATATCGTCCCGTAGCAATGCGACGCGCGTCCGCAGCTCGGCAAGCTCGGAAGCGCTGAGCCCGCCATCGCGAAACCGCTGCTCCAGTCCGGCTATTGCATGGCCCTCGCGGCGCAACGCACGTGCCTCCCGGCGCGAAAGCTGTCCGCTGTTGCGTCCGTCGCGAATATCCGAGCGTATCTGAAGCAGGTCGGCGCCGACGCCGGTTTCGATCCGGCGCGTCACAGGGTCCGTACGCGGATTGTCCCGGATCGGTGGAGCACTGGCACGCGACACCTGCGCACCCGAATAGATCTGCGCGGAAGCAGGCGCTGCTGCAAAGGTGCAGGCGAGCAGGGCAAAAGCGATCGGGCGCATTACGGGCTCCTTGCCGAACAGGCCGCCGGAAGCGCGGCGACGCGAAAGCCTAGCAGATTTGATGGCAAACGTAACTTGTTCGCGTGCAATCGGGTTTCTGCGCTTGGAATCGCAAGGACGCGCCTCTAAGGTCCGCGCCGCTCACCCCGGCAATTCCAATCCAGAGACGGCGCCCCCTGCATGACTCTTTCCCGCATGAAACGCATTCTGCTCAAATTGTCGGGCGAAGTCCTGATGGGGCAGGGGCAGTTCGGCATCGATCCCGAAACCTGCGACCGCGTTGCGCAGGAAGTGAAACAGGCAAAGGATAGCGGGCTCGAAATCTGTATGGTTGTCGGCGGCGGCAACATCTTCCGCGGGCTTGCCGGCGCAGCGCAGGGATTCGACCGCGCTTCGGCCGATTATATGGGCATGCTGGCGACGGTGATGAATGCGTTGGCGATGCAGAATGCGCTCGAGAAGATCGGCGTTCAGACGCGCGTCCAGTCGGCGATTCCGATGGCGAGCGTGTGCGAACCCTATATTCGCCGCCGCGCCGAACGGCATATGGAAAAGGGGCGCGTGGTGCTGTTTGCAGCAGGCACCGGTCTCCCGTTCTTTACCACCGACACGACCGCGGCGTTGCGGGCGGCAGAAATGAATTGCGACGCGCTGTTCAAGGGCACCAGCGTCGACGGCGTCTATAATGCCGACCCCAAAAAGGTGCCGACCGCAGAGCGCTATGAAACGCTGAGCTTCGATCGCGTGCTTGCCGACAATCTGCGCGTCATGGACGCGAGCGCAGTGGCGTTGTGCCGCGACAACAATATTCCCATCGTCGTGTTCAATATCCGCGAAGCAGGCAATCTTGCCGCGGTGCTGAACGGCGAAGGCGTTTCGACGGTGGTTCGGAACGAAGCAGAACTTACGAACGCATAGGACAGAGGGACTGAAAATGGCCGCATATGACAAGGCCGATCTCGAGCGCCGCATGAACGGAGCAGTCGAGGCGCTGAAACACGATCTTGCCGGCCTGCGCACGGGCCGCGCCTCGGTGACTTTGCTCGATCCGGTAACCGTTGAAGTGTACGGCGCGCAAATGCCGCTCAATCAGGTGGCGACCGTTTCGGCACCCGAGCCGCGCCTCCTGTCGGTACAGGTATGGGACAAGTCGAATGTCGGCCCGGTCGACAAGGCGATCCGCTCGGCGGGGCTGGGTCTCAATCCTATCGTCGATGGTCAGACGCTGCGCCTGCCGATCCCGGATCTGACCGAAGAACGCCGCAAGGAACTCGCCAAGCTTGCCGGGCAATATGCCGAAAAGGCGCGCATCGCCGTGCGTAACGTGCGTCGCGACGGCAATGACAGCCTGAAGGCCGACGAAAAGAAGGGCGAGATCAGCGAGGACGAGCGCAAGCGGATGGAAACCGAAGTGCAGAAGCTGACCGACAGCATGATCGGTGAGATCGACAGCGTTTCGGCGAACAAGGAAAAGGAAATCCTGGGCAAGTGATGCCCGCGGACATCGCGAATTTCCCGATTGCGCTGTTTCCGGGATACGCGTCTATAGTCCGGATTCCCTGGCAAGAGGTCGCCGTGCACGCACCATTCCCGCACGAACGGACGGAAGGATGAAAGTGGCCGCGCAACAAACCGCGCCCCTTTCCGGTGGGCCGGGCGTGCCCCGGCACGTTGCCATCATCATGGATGGCAACGGACGCTGGGCAAAGGCGCGCCGGTTGCCGCGCATCGCCGGGCATAAACAGGGTGTCGAGGCGGTCCGCCGGGTCGCGCGCGCGGCGCGCGAACTCGGGATCGAAGCACTGACGCTCTACGCCTTTTCGTCCGAAAACTGGCGCCGCCCCGAAACCGAAGTTCGCGACCTGATGGGCTTGCTGCGCCATTTTCTGGCGAGCGAACTCGATGAGCTGATTTCGGAAGGCGTGATCCTGCGCGTCATCGGCGATTACACGAAAATGGCGCCCGATCTGGTCAGGATGATCGATGACGCAGTGGCGCGCACGGCGGGAAATCCCGGGCCGGTGCTGGTCATCGCTCTCAACTATGGATCGCAGGCGGAGATCGTCGCGGCAGCGCGCACGCTGGCACGCGACGTGGCGGATGGAACGCTTGCCCCCGACGCGATCGACGAGGAGCGTTTTGCCGGGGCGCTCGCGACGCGCGATTTGCCGCCGCTCGATCTGATGATCCGCACCTCGGGCGAACAGCGGCTGTCGAACTTTCTGCTTTGGCAGGCGGCCTATGCCGAACTCGTCTTTGTCGACACGCTGTGGCCGGATTTTGACGCGAAATGCCTTGCTGCGGCGCTGGAGCAATATGGCATGCGCGAACGTCGCTTCGGGGGCTTGTGAGCTGGAGCCCGAAAGAATTGGCGACTCGTGCGGTCGTGGGCGGCGTGCTGATCGCGCTCGCCGCCGCAATCCTGTGGCTCGGCGGGTTCGCCTTCTGGGCAGTGACGGTGATCGTCGCGGTGCTGATGATGGGCGAATGGGCCGTGCTCTCGGGCGAGCGGATGCCGCGCAAGCGCCTTGCCCAATATGCGCTTTCGGTGCCGCTGGCGATCATGTGTCCGCTTGCGGCAGGACCGGGCTTCCTGGCGCTCGGGCTTGTGTTCGGAGCGGCGATATTCCTCATCGCGCTGACGCGTAACGTCCAGCTGGGCGGCGGGGCGCTGTATGTCGGCCTGCCCGTGCTCGCACTGCTGTCGCTGCGTTCGCAGGATCAGGGCCTGGTGCTTGCAGTGTGGGCGATGGCGCTGGTCTGGGCCTGCGATATCGGCGCCTATTTCACCGGACGCACCTTTGGCGGGCCTTTGCTTGCGCCTTCGATCAGCCCGGCAAAGACCTGGTCGGGTCTGGCGGGCGGTATCGTACTGGCCGGGGCGTTCGGCGCGCTGATGACGCAGTTCGGCCTGCCGGTGCGACTTGCTGCAGCTACGCCGTTGCTGGCGGCTTTGTCACAGCTCGGCGATCTTTTCGAAAGCCATGTGAAGCGCGTTGCCGGCGTCAAGGATTCGGACAATATCCTGCCCGGCCATGGCGGATTGATGGACCGGCTGGACGGGCTGGTTCCGGTGGCGCCGGTTGCTGCATTGCTGGTATTGGTGCCGCAATGGCTAGCGTGAAGCGGGTTACTATCCTTGGCGCGACAGGATCGGTCGGCAGTTCGACGCTCGATCTGATCGAACGCGAGCCCGAGCGGTTCGAAGTCGTCGCGCTGACCGCCAATAGCGACGTGGCAAAGCTCGCGGCCGCGGCGATCCGCACCAATGCCCGGCTTGCCGTGGTTGCCAATGCCTCGCGCCTTCCCGCGCTTTCGCAGGCGCTGGCCGGAACCGGCATCGACGTGGCGGGCGGTGCGGACGCGGTATGCGAAGCCGCAAGGCTCGATTGCGACTGGACGATGGCGGCGATCGTCGGCTGCGCAGGGCTGAAGCCGACCATGGCCGCTCTTGAGCAGGGGCGCACCGTCGCGCTCGCGAACAAGGAATCGCTGGTTTCCTCGGGCGCAATCATGACCGCTGCGGCGCGCCGTCATGGCGCCACCTTGTTGCCGGTCGATTCCGAGCATAATGCCGTGTTTCAGTGCCTCGACCGCACTGCGCCGCGCAGCGTCAGCCGGATCATCCTGACCGCCAGCGGGGGACCGTTTCGTGCGACGCCGATCGACGCGATGCGCGCGATCACGCCCGAACAGGCGGTTGCGCATCCCAACTGGTCGATGGGCGCCAAGATATCGGTCGATTCGGCAACGATGATGAACAAGGGGCTTGAGCTGATCGAGGCGCGGCACCTGTTCCCGATCGATCCGGGCCAGCTCGACGTGATCGTGCACCGCCAGTCTGTGGTCCATTCGATGGTGGAATATATCGACGGATCGGTGCTCGCGCAGTTGGGGACACCCGATATGCGCACGCCTATCGCCTATGCGCTTGCATGGCCTGAGCGGATGGAGACGCCATGCGCGCGACTCGACCTCGCCGCAATCGGGTCGCTTGAATTCGAAGCGCCGGATTACGATCGCTTCCCTGCGTTGCGACTGGCGAAGGACGCGCTGGCGGCGGATGGCGCGCGCCCGGCGATTCTGAATGCCGCCAATGAAGTCGCGGTGGCGGCATTCCTCGACCGGCGTGTCGGGTTTCTTGAAATTGCCGCAATCGTTGCCGATACCCTTGATCGCTATGACCCGGCTGCCCCGGAAACGCTGGACGCGGTGCTGGCGATCGACGCCGAAGCCCGGCGTATCGCGGGCGAGCGTGTGAAGGACTGCGTCGCTTGATCGAACTTCCCGCAATATTGCTGGCGATTGTCGCCTTCGTGCTGGTGATCGGGCCACTCGTGTTCGTGCATGAGGGCGGGCATTATCTAGCCGGACGGATGTTCGGGGTTAAGGCCGAGGAGTTTTCCATCGGCTTCGGTCGCGAAGTCGGCGGTTTTACCGACAAGCGCGGCACGCGCTGGAAGTTCGGCTGGCTGCCGCTGGGCGGCTATGTCCGGTTCGCGGGCGACATGAATCCGGCAGGCGAACCGAGCAGCGAGTGGCTTGCGCTTCCCGCCGAGGAACGCTCGAAGACCTTTCAGTCGAAGAAGCTCTGGCAGCGCGCGATCATCGTCGCAGCCGGGCCGATCACCAATTTCATTGTCGCGATCCTGATCCTGGGCGCCTTTGCGGTCGTGTACGGCCAGAATCGGACGCCGACCGTTGCCGGCAGCATCGTCGAAGGCAGTCCTGCAGCGGTAGCGGGCCTTGAAGCCGGGGATCGGATCACTGCGATCGGCGGACGATCGGTCCACACGTTCCGCGACATGATCCAATATACGCAGCTGCGGCCCGATGAACGGGTGACCGTCGATTTCGAGCGTAACGGCGAGGCGCGCCAGATCGAGGCCGTGATCGGCACGCGCGTCGAGCGCGACCGGTTCGGCAACGAATATCGTATCGGTCAGCTCGGCATCGGGCCGGGGGAACCGGTTCAGGAGAAAGTCGGGTTGTTGGAAGCGCCTATCGTCGGCGTTTCGACGACGATGGCGATCATGCAATCGATGGTCGACGGCCTGGGTCAGATCATCACCGGGCGCCGTCCGGTGTCAGAAATGGCCGGGCCGATCCGCATGGCGGGCATTTCCGGCCAGCGGCTGATGATGGGGCCGACGGAATTCGTTTTTCTCATCGCGCTGATTTCCATCAATCTGGGGTTCATAAACCTGTTGCCAATTCCAATGCTCGATGGCGGGCATCTTTTGCTTTATGCGATCGAGGCCGTGCGGCGGAAACCCGTCGAGCCGGAAGTGGTGGAATGGGCGTTTCGCGGTGGCCTGGCGGCAATTCTGGCGCTGATGCTCGTGGTTACTTTCAACGATATCGGCTCTTATGGCGTGTGGAAAAATCTGGCCGGGTTGATTGGCTGAAATGGTTAGGGCAGGGCGGGCGCAGGTGCGCACGTGCGGTCGAATAAACGAGGATTTCCGACTTGAGTGGGACGGTGACAGCAATCACGGCTAGGAATTTTGGTGCGCGCGCAACTGCGGCGCTCCTGACGGGGACGATGCTTTCGGGTGTCGTCTGCGGCACCGCGTTCGCGCAGGACGCGACTCCGCCAGCCGCAACTCCGCCAGCCGTAACCGCGCCGCAGGACGCGCAGCCTCAGCAACAGGCGCAGCAGCAGGTGATCCGCTCGCTGACGGTGGAAGGGACTCAGCGTCTCGAACCGGCAACGGTACTGTCCTACACGCGGCTGCGGGTCGGTCAGCCCTATGACAACGCATCGCTGGACCAGGCGATCAAGGATCTTCACGCCAGCGATCTGATGACGGTCGATTCGATTTCCGGGGCGGAAACCGGAAACATCGTCATCCACATTCGCGAAAACCCGATCATCAATCGCGTGCTGATCGAGGGCAACAAGAGCCTGAAGGACGATAAGATCACACCGGAGATCCATCTGGCTCCGCGTCAGATCTTCACCCGGTCTGCCGTTCGCGCGGACGTCGCGCGAATTATCGAACTATATCGCCGCCAGGGCCGTTTCGCCGCGATCGTCGAACCGCAGATGGTACGGCTGGACCAGAATCGCGTCGATGTCGTTTTCGAGATCACCGAGGGGCCGAAGTCCAAGGTCCGTCAGATCAACATCATCGGCAACGAACAGTTTTCCGACGGCAAGCTGCGCGGCGAGATGGCGACCAAGCAGACGCGATTCTGGACACTGCTCAGCTCGAACACGAGCTATGATCAGGACCGCCTCGCTTATGACCAGCAGAAGCTGCGCCAATTCTATCTGACCGAAGGCTATGCCGATTTCCGCGTGGTTTCGGCGATCGCCGAACTGACGCCGGACAAGCGCGATTTCATCATCACCTATGTCGTCGAAGAAGGCGAACGCTATAAATTCGGCCCGGTGACGGTCGACAGCGATATTCGCGATTTCGATGAAGATCGGCTGGGGAAATCGCTCCCGTTCAAGGAAGGCGACTGGTATAATGCCAAGCAGGTCGAAGACGCCATTGACCAGCTCAGCCAGCTGGCGGGCGCCTATGGCTATGCCTTTGCCGATGTTCAGCCTGAATATTCGCGCGATCCCGAAACGCACACCATGGCGCTCAATTTCCACATCGCCGAAGCGAATCGTACCTATATCGAGCGGATCGACATCAGCGGAAACACCCAGACCCGCGACGAAGTGATCCGCCGCGAGTTCCGTGTGGCGGAGGGTGACGCGTTCAACACCTTCCAGGTCAAGCGTTCGGAAGACCGTATCAACTCGCTCGGCTATTTCCAGGAAGGATTCGAAGTCGAGCAGAAGCCGGGATCTTCGGATGACCGGATCATCCTGTCCGCGAATGTCGAGGAACGCCCGACCGGCGAATTGACGCTTTCGGCAGGTTTTTCCAGTCTCGAGCGGTTCATCGTTTCGGGATCGATCAAGCAGCGGAATTTCCGCGGCAGGGGGCAGACGCTTTCGGCATCGGTCGATTATTCGAGCTATTCCAAATCGGTCGAACTGGGTTTCACCGAACCCTATCTGTTCGATCACAATATCGCGCTGGGCGGCACGATCTATCGCCGCGACCTTAATGCGTTCAACTATATCGGTACGGACCGCAACACGACCTACAGTCAGGTTTCGACAGGTTTCCAGATCGTGACCGGTGTTCCGCTCACCGAATATTGGACGCTGTCGGGGCGTTACAATTTCCAGCTCGATGATGTCACGCTCGACAAGTCGACCTTCTACACCGACACGGATGGCGACGGCGTTCCCGATACCTGCGATCCGCTGAAGGCCGGGCGTTATTATTGTGACGCGATCGGCGAACGCATCACGTCGCTGGTCGGCCTTTCGCTGATCTTCGACAGCCTGAACAGCCGGCTTCGTCCTTCGGCGGGTCAGCGGCTTGTGCTCGGCGTCGATTTCGCCGGCCTGGGCGGCGACGTTCGCTATGTTCGCGGTCGCGCCGACTTCGACAAATATTGGTCGGTCGGCAGCGGGTTCATTTTCTCGGTCGGCGCAGAGGGCGGATATATTCACTCGCTCGAATCGAGCCGCGGCCCCGGCATCGATCCGGTTCGTATCACCGACCGGTTCTGGCTCGGCGAACCGCAGTTCCGCGGGTTCGACATTCGTGGCGTCGGTCCGCGCGTCCAGCGCCTCTATTATTCGGGGGATCCGACCGCAGGTACGCAGACGCTGATCACCGATAAGGATTCGATCGTCGACGACGCACTGGGCGGCAAGGCCTATTATCTCACCAAGGCCGAACTCGAAATTCCTCTGGGCGCGGGTGCGCGTGAACTTGGCCTGCGTCCCTCGATCTTCATCCAGGCCGGTGCGTTGTTCGACATCACGCGGCCGCAACCGACCTTCACCTTCGAGCAGGCAACGGACACGAACGGCGACCTTTTGTACAATGACGATGGTTCGCCCACGTTGTTGCCATATTCGGTAGCGATAACCGACACCTCCGGTAATGCTCTGTATTACAACACATATACCAACGACGCCGGCAATTCGGCGGTTCGTCTCACGACCTGCTCAGTGGGCTATGCGGCAAGCGCGTCGGATACGTGTACGGGCACCGAGACGAACAATCCTGCGCTCAATACCACGCAGCCGTTCCTGGAACGCTTCGTCGGCAACAGTGCGCGGCCGCGTATTACCGTGGGTATCGGCGTCAACTGGAATTCGCCCTTTGGTCCGCTGCGACTGGACATCGCCAAGGCCATCCTGACTCAGCCCGGGGACGACCCCAAGCTGGTTACTTTCAACGTAGGGACTCAGTTCTAATGAAAAGCTTTTTTACGGCGGCGGCAGCTGCCTTGTTGGTGACGACTGCATCGGCCGCGATCGCTCCGTCCGCCCACGCGCAGTCGGCACCGGGAATCGGCGTGCTCGATGTCGAAGGCGCAGTCGAAAATTCGCAGGCCTATCAGGCGGCGATCCAGCAGATCCAGGCCACCTATGCGGCGCAGATTCAGCAGGCGAACGACCGCAACACGGCATTTCAGCAGGAAATCGCCCCGCAAGTCGAAGCGTTCCGTCAGGCACAGCAGAACCCGAATGCCGACCGCAACGCGCTCGCCCAGCAATATCAGCAGCTTCAGCAGCGCCGTCAGCAGGCCGAGCAGGAGATCCAGCAGATTCTTGCTCCCGTCGCACTCGCCAAGGCCTATGTCGAAGAGCAGATCGGCAATCAGCTGGGCGGCGCACTCGATCGCGTGACCGCACGCCGGCAGATCGCTATTGTCCTGCGCCCGGAAGCAACGTTGAAGTTCGCGCCGACCGTCGATCTTACTGCTGACGTCGTGACCGAGCTTAACGCCGCGGTCCCGTCTGTGTCGACCAATCCGCCGGCAGGCTGGCAGCCCGGTCAGCAGGGCCAGCAGCAGCAACAGCAGCCGGCGCAGTCGCAGCCGCAGGGCCGGTGAGCGAGGCCGATCAGGGAGGGGGCTCGATCGGCCCCCTCGATATCGCGAAGGTGATGGCGGCGCTCCCGCACCGCTATCCGATGCTGCTGGTTGACCGTGTCGAGGAACTGGTTCCCGATCAGTCGATCGCCGCGATCAAGGCCGTGACGATCAACGAAGGCTTTTTTCAGGGTCATTTCCCGGGCCGACCGATCATGCCCGGCGTGTTGATCGTCGAGGCGCTTGCGCAGGCGGCCGGAGTTCTGGCGGTCGAATCGCTTGGCCTGTCGGGGTCGGGCAAGCTCGTTTATTTCATGGCGATCGACGACGCCAAGTTCCGCAAGCCGGTGGAACCGGGCGTGCTGCTTCGGCTGGAGGTGGAATTCGTCCAGAAACGCGCGAGCGTTTGCAAGTTCGCCGGCAAGGCACTGATCGATGGTCAGGTTGCGGCGCAGGCGAATTTCACGGCGATGATCGCGGATCCGCCCAAGGCCTGAGGCAGGAATCTCCTCGGCTTGCATCCGGCGCCTTGCACGTGTAGGGCGCCGCCTTCGCTGCCGGTCGGAAACCGGTGGTTTTCTGAAGGAATTTACTGATGAAGAACGACACGCACCCCGATTACCACATGATCAAGGTGCAGATGACCGACGGCACCGTGTTCGAAACGCGCTCCACCTGGGGCAGCGAAGGCGACACGCTGCAGCTCGACATCGACCCGACTTCGCACCCGGCATGGACCGGTGGCAATCAGCGTCTGCTCGATCAGGGCGGCCAGGTCGCGCGCTTCAACAAGCGCTTCGGCGGCCTTTCGCTCGGTAAAAAGTAATCGCAAACCGGCCGACGGCGTTAACACGCCGTTAGCTATGCGAGGCGTAGCGTGCCCGCCATGTCGCAGGCACGCTCCGTTCAATTCGCAGCCGAGGTCGAACCCGCCGAAGGGCTCGGCCGTCGACGCAGCCCGCGCAAGCCGGTCTCGCTCGACGCAAAGGTCGGGCGTGGCGGGCTTGATCGCGCGCTTTGCCGGGTTGTCGATCTGTCGCCGCATGGCGCGCGCCTGCAAACCTACAGCGCACTCCGCAACGGTACGATGATCTGGCTGACTCTGCCGAAAGTCGGCTATTGCGCCGCCCGCGTCGTCTGGGCGGATGATTTCGCTGCCGGTGTCGAATTCCGCGATCCGCTGAGCGAAGACGATTTCGACGCGATAACGGCGTGATCGTCGGTCAGCATTCCACGACGTTGACGGCCAGCCCGCCGAGGCTGGTTTCCTTATATTTCGAACGCATATCCTGGCCGGTCTGGCGCATCGTTTCGATCACCGAATCGAGGCTGACGAAGTGGCGGCCATCGCCACGCAGCGCCAGATAGGCCGCATTGATGGCCTTTACCGCGCCCATCGTGTTGCGCTCGATGCACGGGATCTGAACCAGCCCGCCGATCGGGTCGCAGGTCAGCCCCAGATTATGCTCCATGCCGATCTCTGCGGCATTTTCGATCTGGCTGTTGGTCCCGCCAAGTACGGCGGCAAGAGCGCCGGCCGCCATCGAACACGCGACTCCGACCTCGCCCTGACACCCCATTTCGGCGGCCGAGATCGAAGCGCGCTTCTTGTAGAGCATTCCGATCGCCGCAGCGGTGTAGAGAAAAGTGCGCACGCCGGCGGCATCGGCGCCGTCGATCAGCGTTTCGTAGAATTTGAGCACAGCCGGTATCACACCCGCCGCGCCATTGGTCGGCGCCGTCACGACGCGGCCGCCCGCTGCGTTTTCTTCGTTCACCGACAGTGCCCACAGGCTGACCCATTCGAACACTTCGGCGGGATTGCGGCCGGGGCGGGCGCCGGTCAGGCTGTTCTGCAACGCCGCAGCGCGACGCGGAACGTTGAGCCCACCGGGTAACACGCCGCTCTGCGTCAGCCCGCGATCGATGCACGCCATCATCGCGTCGCGCACAGTGTCGAGAAACGCGTCGCTTTCTTCCGACGTGCGCCAGACCGATTCGTTGGTCCGTATGATCTGGGCGATCGAAAGGCCGGTGGCGTCGCCAATGTCGAGCAGGTCCGCAGCCGAAGCGAACATATGGGGCAGGGCGATATTATGCTGGGCCAGCTGTGCTCCGCGGCGCAGGATCGCGCCGCCGCCGATCGAGAAATAGGTTTCGACCATCGTCGATCCATCCGACAGGCTCGCGGTAAAGGTCATGCCATTGGGATGTTCGGGAAGGAATTTGCGCTTGCGGAACAGCATGTCGCGACGCTCGACAAAGGGAATGCCGTGTTCTCCGCCGAGCATCATCCGCCCTGCGCCGCGTATTTCGGCGAGCAGCCCGGGAATTGCGTCGGGATCGATACGCTCCGGTTCCCAACCCGCCAGCCCCAATATCGTCGCGCTGTCGGTGGCGTGGCCACGCCCGGTCAGTGCGAGCGATCCGAACAATTCGCACGTTACGCGTGCCGGCACGACCCCCGATTCCAGAATTTCCCGGCGAAGTCATGCGCCGCGCGCATCGGCCCCACCGTGTGCGAGCTCGACGGCCCGATCCCGATCGTGAACATTTCGGTGATGCTGATCGCGCGACGGAACCCTTCGGAATCATTTTGACGCATGCACTCTCCCCGCCGGTCGCGCCGGCCTTGTCGCATGCCCCATCTGTCCGTTGTGCCTGAGATCGCTATCCCGTCGGCGGATGGCGCCGGGATAGGATCCTTTCGCCGTCACTCTCCAGAGTTTTTACGCCGCATGGTTCTTTTACCTGAGAGTTTCCGGGGCGGTTGCTCCTTCGGTGCCGGGTCGATCCGGTCTCTCCCATGTCGGCGATATCACTGTTGCCCCGCGCATGGGTTCCGTCAAGCAGGGATGCGACGGCCTAAAGCTGCGAAACGGCAGACCAGAAAAAACTGACCAACAGAGAGGGAATTCTTCGAACCCGTCAGGGTTCGCAGGGCCGAACGGCCGTCCGAGCTTATGCGAGGAAAGCCAAGGCGACGGATTTCGCCGCCGGCGCTTGAGGCTCGAACGAAAACTGGCGGAGAGGGTGGGATTCGAACCCACGGTGAGCGTGAACCCACGGCGGTTTTCAAGACCGCTGCCTTAAACCACTCGGCCACCTCTCCGCGTCCGCAAGCGCTATCGCGACCCATATTGTTTTGCGCAAGCCCTGCTTTGGGGGTTCAGCCCCGTTCGCTGCTGTGGCAGACAAGGCGCATGCGAACATACGGTCCAGCCATGCGCTTTCTGACACTTGCCATGACATCGTTCGGGTTGGCGCTTGCCAATGCTCCGGGCGCCGAGGCGCAGGACGCCGCNGGTTTCNAGAGCTATTTGCCACAGCTNGCCGCNCAGGCGCGGGCCGAAGGGGTCAGTCAACGGACGATCGACGCCGTCATGCCGACGCTGGAGTTCAAATCGCGCGTGGTCGAGCTCGATCGCGATCAGCCCGGTGGCAATCCCAACGCGCCGATCCCTGCCTTCGCACCCTATCAGGCGCGGCATGTCGATGCGGCGCGCATCCGGCGCGGTCGCGATGCGTGGCAGCGCATGCGCAGTCGCCTGGCCAGTATCGAGGCAGAGACCGGCGTTCCCGAATCGATCATGGTCGCGATCTGGGGGCATGAAACCAATTACGGCGCGATCATGGGCGGCTTCGACGCGCCGAGCGCGCTGGCGACACTGGCCTATGAAGGGCGGAGGCGCGATCTGTTCGCGGCGGAATTTATCGCCACGCTCAAGATGATCGACAAGGGCGTGCCGCGCGACAAGCTGATCGGTAGTTGGGCGGGTGCGCTGGGCGGACCGCAATTCCTGCCTTCGGTCTATCTGCGGCTGGCGCGCGACGGCGATGGCGACGGGCTGGCCGATATCTGGAGCAGCGACGCCGATACGCTGGCTTCGATCGCCAATTATTTCGTCAATGCCGGCTGGCGGGCAGGGCAGCCCTGGGGAATCGCCGTCTCGGTTCCTGCGGGCCTGAACCGCGATGCGATCGGCAATCACACCGTGTCGCCGCGTTGCCCGCGCGTGCATGAGCGGCACAGCGAGTGGAAGACGATGGCGGAATGGCGTGCGCTGGGACTGGTGCCGCTCAATCGCCCCTGGCCCGGCGACAATGTGCTCGCCTCGTTGCTCGAACCGGACGGGCCGGGAAAGACCGCATATCTTCTCACCGGAAATTATCGCGTGATCCTCGATTATAATTGCTCAAATTTTTACGCTTTGTCGGTAGGCCTGCTTGCCGATGAAGTGGAACGCTAGTTTTGCGGCGCTGAGCGCACTCCTGCTGGCCGGCTGTGGGACCTCCCACGGCGGGGAAAGCTGGGCCTATTCGCCCGGGCAATATCCCGCCAACCGGTACACGCAGGAACAGGCTCCCCAGCAGCCCTATTCGCAGCCCGGCTCGACCTATGCGCAGCCGGCGCCGGTGCAACAGCAACAGCCTTATGGCGGCTACGCGCCCCAGAGCGGCGTCGATAGCGATATCCAGCCGCGATATCCCGCGCAGCAGGGCGCGGGTGCAAGCTACGCGCCGCCGGGCGCTCAGCCGCAATATCCGCAGCAGCAAGATGCCCGGCAGGATTATCCCGCAGGCGGACCGCCACCCTCCAGCGGGCCACAGGGATCGTCGCAACATCAGGATGACGAGCTGCGCTACGATCAGGTCGGCTATGCCGAAGTACGCGGCGTTGCCAGTGGCGACCCGGCGGCCAGTCAACAGGTCGTTGCCGTGCACCCCAGCCTGCCCGCCGGAACGTTCGTGGAAGTTACCGCGCTCGATACCGGTCGCACCATATTGGTGATGGTCACTGGCGGCATGCAGCCGGGCGGCAGCATCATCGCGCTTTCACCGGGCGCGGCACAGCAGCTCGGCATTTCGCGTGTTGCAGGCGTGCGTGTGCGCAAGGTGACGCCGCCCGCGCAGGATGAAGCTGCGTTGCGCGCGGGAAGCCCGGCCACGCCGCGAATCGATGCGCCCGAATCGCTGCTGGTGCCGCTGCGCAAGCAACTTGGGGCGCCGCCCACGGTCGCGTCCGCGCCTGCGCCGTCGCCCTATCAACCGCCGCGGCCCGGCGTAGTATATCGTCCGACGCCCACCACTGCCGCTCCTCCGGCGACCGGCGGATTTTATGTGCAGGTGGCGGCATTATCGAACGGCGCCCGCGCGCAGGAGCTCGCTCAGAGCCTTGGCGGGTTCGTCGAACAAACACGCGGGCTTTACCGCGTGCGCATGGGGCCCTATCCAAGCCGTTCCGCCGCCGAGGGCGGGCGGGCCCAGGCGGTCCGTCGTGGCTTTGGCGATGCGAGGATCGTGACCCAGTAACCTCTAGCCACTCGGAAATGGCCGCCATGAAAAAGCTGATCGCCGCCGCGCTCGCGCTGATGCTCGTCGCACCTGCAACTGCTCAGACGCCGACATTCGAAACCCCGGCGCCGATCGCCTTCATGAAGGACATGTCTTCCGGGGCGGTGCTGTTTCAGCGTGATCCCGATCGCCGAATTCCGCCGGCGTCGATGGCGAAGATGATGACGGTGTACGTCGCGTTCGATCTGATCAAGCGCGGCGAACTGTCGCTCGACACCAAGTACAAGGTGCGTCCGGAAACCTGGCGCCGCTGGCACGGGCCGCAGGCGGGTTCGACCATGTTCCTGGAAACCGGCGAAGAGATTTCGGTTCGCGAACTGCTCTATGGCATCGTCACGCTGTCGGGGAACGATGCGTGCGTCGTGCTGGCCGAGGGGATTTCGGGAACCGAACAGGCGTTCACCAACCTAATGAACCAGCAGGCGCAGAAGCTGGGCCTTTCCAACAGCCATTTCGGCAATTCGAACGGCTGGCCGGATGAAGGCCGCACCTATGTCAGCGCGCGCGATCTGGCGACACTGGCATCGGCGACGATCGAAAATTACCCCGATCTCTACAAGACCTTCTACAGCCGCCACGACTATACCCGCACGCTCAGCAGCGGGCAGGTGATCACACAGCAGAATCGCGATCCGCTGCTTGGTCGCGTCGATGGCGCTGATGGTCTGAAGACCGGTCATACCGAAGAAGCCGGCTATGGCTTTACCGGGTCGGCCGAACAGAATGGCCGTCGCCTCGTCATGGTTCTGGCCGGGCTCGACAGCTATAATGGGCGCGCCGAGGAATCGGTTCGCTTCATGGAATGGGGCTTCGGCGCGTGGCAGGCCAAGCCGGTCGTCGCACAGGGACGCCATGTATCCGAAGCCGAAGTGCAGGGCGGTTCGGCGCGCACCGTCGGCCTCGTCGCTCCGCGCAACCTCTCGGTCACGATCCCGTCCGGCCTGGGCCTCAACATGGACGCAAAGGTCGTTTACATGGGGCCGATCAAGGCGCCGATCAAAGCGGGCGACCATATCGCCGATCTGGTGATCACGACACCGGGCATGGAGCCGCAGAAGCTGCCGCTCGTCGCGGAAAGCGATGTCGGTGAAGCTGGCTTTTTCGGTCGCGCCTGGATGGGCTTGATGTCGCTGATCGGACTGGCCTGACCGGTGTTCGGGGCGTGGGGCCTATGCCTCGCGCCCACGATCGCTAAGCTGCGCCCATGACCCCGCTGATCGGAAACGAAGTCGCGCGCACGACCCTGGCGCAAGCGATCGGATCGCGCGCGCTGCACCATGCCTGGCTGCTCACCGGTCCGGAAGGCGTGGGGAAGGGGCGATTTGCCCGCGCTGCGGCGTTGCGGATGCTGGCGGTCGCTGCCGATGGCGCGGAGGGCTTGCCACCGGGCGTCGACGTCCCTGCGGAGCACCGCATCGCACGGCTTTTCGCGGCGCATTCGCATCCCGATTATCGCGAGCTGGTCCGGCTGCCCAAGGATCCGGGGAAACCCGACGAAAATATCGCGCGCAGCATCAAGATCGATCAGGTGCGCCAGCTGATCGGCAGTTTCAGTACCAAACCGTCGTTGTCACAGCGGCGCGTGGTGGTGATCGACAGCATCGACGATGTCGAACGCCCGGGTGCCGCCAATGCGCTGCTCAAGGTGCTCGAGGAACCGCCCGAGGGCACGATTTTCCTGCTCGTCAGCCATGCGCCCGGGCGCCTGCTGCCGACCATCCGGTCGCGGTGCCGCATGTTGCGGTTCGAGGCGCTGGAGGAGGAACAGGTCCGCGCGGTTTTGCGAAGCGAGCTTCCCGATGCGCCCGACGAGGAAATCGCGGCGCTGGTTCGGGCAGGCGACGGTTCGCCGGGCCGGGCGCTCGGCTTTGCGGGGCTTGAAATGGCGGCTCTGGAAAAAGAGCTGGAGAGCATCGCCGCCGATGGTGACCCGACCAACGCCGTCCGGTCGCGGCTTTCCAAGCTGCTGGGCGCCAAGGCCGCGCAGCCGCGCTATGAGGCGTTTCTGGAACGCGTGCCGAGCTTCATTGCCGAGCGTGCGCGCACGCTGGAAGGACCGGCGCTGCGTCAGGCACTCGACAGCTATGCCGCCGCACGCGATCTGGGCGGTATTGCCGTCGGCCTGTCGCTCGATTCCACAGCCACTGTGTTCGAAATGGCGGGGATGGTGGCCAAAATCGCTCCCGCCCGCGCCGAATAGCGCGAAGCCAACGCTCGCTCTTCCCGCAGCGCCGAATTGCCACTAAGTCGCGGCACATGGCACAGCCTTATTACATCACCACCGCGATCCATTATCCCAATGGTCGGCCGCATATCGGCCACGCCTATGAAATGATCGCAGCCGACGCGATTGCGCGTTTTCAGCGTCAGGCAGGGCGCGACGTGCGGTTTCAGACCGGCACCGACGAACATGGCCTGAAAATGGTCCAGACCGCGCGCGGCCGCGACATGGAAGTGCGTGCGCTTGCCGATGAAATGTCAGGTTATTTCCGTGAGATGGCGGAGAAACTTGATATTTCATGTGATCGGTTCATCCGCACGGTGGAGCCCGAACATTATGCCGCCAGCCAGGCGATCTGGAACGCGATGGCGGATGCGGGCGACCTGTATCTCGATCGGTATGAAGGCTGGTATTCGGTCCGCGACGAAGCCTTTTACGAAGAAAAGGAACTGAGCGAAGAGGAAGGGGGCCAGAAGCTCTCGCCTCAGGGAACGCCGGTCGAATGGACCGCCGAAGAGACCTGGTTCTTCCGCCTGTCGAAATATCAGCAGCCCCTGCTCGATTTCTTCGCCGCCAACCCCGATTTCATCCGCCCGGAAAGCCGCCGCAACGAAATCCTCCGTTTTGTGGAGGGCGGGCTTGCCGATCTGTCGGTCAGCCGCACCAGTTTCGACTGGGGCGTGCCGGTGCCGGGCAGCCCGGGGCATGTCATGTATGTGTGGGTCGATGCGCTGACCAACTATATCACTGGCGTCGGCTATCCCGACGACAAGGCGATGTTCGAGAAGTTCTGGCCGGCGGACCTGCATCTGATCGGCAAGGATATTGTCCGCTTCCACACCGTATATTGGCCCGCATTCCTGATGTCGGCGAAACTGCCGCTGCCCAAACAGGTGTTCGGTCACGGCTTCCTGCTCAATCGCGGGGAAAAGATGTCGAAATCGGTCGGCAATGTCGTCGACCCCATGGCACTGGGCGAGCTTTATGGCGTCGATACGCTCCGCTATTTCCTGCTGCGCGATGTGAGCTTCGGTCAGGACGGCACGTTCAGCGACGAAGCGATCGTCACGCGAGCCAATGCCGATCTCGCCAACAGCTTCGGCAATCTGGCGCAGCGGACACTGACTCAGATTTTCAAGAATTGCGGTGCTTCCCCGCCTCAGATTCACGGCCATGATGCCGCAGACGACGCGTTGTTCGAAACCGTGGGCAGGGCGGTGCGCGAAACCGTGCCTGCCGCGTTCGAGAGCCTTGCGCTGCATCAGGCGACCGAAGCATGGGTGCAGGCCGTGTTTGCCTGCAACGCCTATATCGACGAACAGGCGCCCTGGGCGCTGCGCAAGACCGATCCGCAGCGGATGGAGACAGTGCTCGCGACGCTCTATATCTGCATCGCGCAGCTGGCGGTGTCGATCCTGCCCGTGATCCCGAAAAACGCCACCACGCTGCTCGATCGCATGGGAATTGCGGCTGAATTGCGCACGCCCGACGCGATCGGATCGCATTGGTATTCGCCGCTCGCCGAAAGCGATTTCCGCCTTGAACAGCCTACGCCGCTGTTCCCGCGGCTCGAGTTGAAAACCGAAGAGGAACCGGCATGAAGCTGGCCGACAGCCACTGCCATCTGAATTACAAGGGTCTGTTTGAGCAGCAGGGCGACGTTCTGGCGCGCGCGCGGGAGAGCGGCGTTGCCGCGATGCTCAACATTTCGACGCGCGAAAGCGAATGGGATGACATCATCGCCACCGCCGAACGCGAAAGCGACGTCTGGGCGACGGTCGGCATCCACCCGCATGAGGCCGACACCCATCCCGATGTCGATACCGAGAAGCTGGTCGCAAAGGCCGCGCATCCGCGTGTTGTCGGCATCGGCGAAAGCGGGCTCGACTATTATTATGATCACAGCGACCGCGACCGCCAGCGGGCGAGCTTTCGCGCGCATCTGGCGGCAAGCCGCGAGACGCAACTGCCGATCGTCGTGCACACCCGCGATGCCGAGGCGGACACCGCCGATATCCTGCGCGAGGAAGTGGGGAAGGGGGCCCTGCCCGGCGTGATCCACTGTTTCACCGCCAGCGGTGAATTCGCCGATATCGCGCTCGATCTGGGCTTCTACATTTCGATTTCCGGGATTGTGACGTTCAAGAACGCCAGGGATCTGCAGGAAACCGCTGCGCGACTGCCGCGCGAACGGCTGCTGGTCGAAACCGACGCGCCGTTTCTTGCTCCGGTGCCGCATCGCGGCAAGACCGGCGAACCGGCCTTTGTTGCCGATACCTGCCGTTTTCTGGCGCAGTTGCGCGGTGAGGATGCAGACGAACTGGCGGACGTGACGCGCGAGAATTTCCACCGACTGTTCGCCAAGACGCGCGCATGAAGGTCCGCATTCTCGGCTCGGGCACGTCATCGGGCGTGCCGCGGATCGGGAATGACTGGGGTGCGTGCGATCCCAACGAGCCGAAGAACCGGCGGACGCGCGCATCGGTGCTGGTGTCGACCGACACGACACGCATCCTGATCGATACCAGCCCGGATATGCGCGAACAGCTGCTCGCCGCAGAGGTCGATAATGTCGATGCCGTCATCTGGACGCATGACCATGCCGATCACTGCCACGGGATCGACGACCTGAGGCAAGTAATGCATGCGCGCGGCGGTACGCCGGTACGCGGGCTGGCACGCGCATGGGCGCTGGAGCAATTGCAGACGCGCTTCGAATATATATTCAGCGGAAGAGGGGGCTATCCACCTGTCGTGGCGGGGGAGGTACTGCCCGACATGCTGACGATCGGCGATATCACGATCCACGTCGTCGATCAGCCGCATGGCGGAATTACGTCAGCGGGTTTTCGCTTCGAAAGCGGCGGAGTATCTATAGGATATTCCACTGATTTCAATGACTTGACAGATGAAATGAAGTCTGTATATCAGGGAATGGATTATTGGGTGGTAGATTCGCTTCGGCGCCGTCCGCATCCTACCCATCCGCATCTTCAGGCGACATTGTCCTGGATCGCCGAGTGCAATGTCCGGCGCGCTGCGCTGATCCACATGGATAACTCGATGGACTATGCTAGCCTCTGTGCCGAGCTGCCCACGGGTGTCGTCCCGGGCTATGACGGGATGGAGATCGCCCTTTGAACGGCTTTGGCCCGAATACGGTTTGGCTGATCGTTGTTCTCGTCGCGCTCGCCAGCACGCTTGCATCGCGCCGTTTATCGTTGGCCACCTGGCTCCGCGGGATTCTGGGCTGGGCTGCTATCGCGCTCGTGGTCGTGCTGATCGTCGTCAATCGCTATCATATTTCCAATGCTTTTACGGGTCTGGCCGAGCGAGCTGGTCTGTCAAACCAGCAAGTATCCGGCGACACTGTGCGGATTCGCATGTCTCCCGACGGGCATTTCTGGGCGCGCGTGTCGATCAACGGTGCAACACGAACCATGCTCGTCGATAGCAGCGCTACGACCACGTCCTTGTCGGTGGCGACCGCTCGGGCAGCCGGCGTCGAACTGGAAGACAGCTTTCCGGTTATCCTCGACACCGCCAACGGCACGATCATGGCCAGACATGGGACCGCAGCTGTAGTGCAACTGGGTTCGTTGCGGACGACGGATCTGGGCGTCGTGGTCGCGGCCAATTTTGGTGACACCGACGTACTGGGGATGAACTTCCTGTCACGCCTCGGTTCCTGGCGGGTCGAAGGGGAAGTGTTGATCCTCGAGCCGAAACGCTCTCCCAACAGCGATCCTAATTTAACATAATGTATATTATCGTTCTTGCGGATATTCCGAAATGAGTGACTGGAGCCTCCCTCCCGGCGTCGGACGCGGCGATATCGCCCGCCTGGTGGCGATCATGGCGCGGCT
Source organism: Sphingomonas sp. (assembly GCA_002707985.1). Lineage (GTDB taxonomy): Bacteria > Pseudomonadota > Alphaproteobacteria > Sphingomonadales > Sphingomonadaceae > Sphingomonas. The sequence goes on from PAOI01000005.1 coordinate 69,246, forward strand.
GCGCGATCCGCAGCGCGGTTGCGAATGGGACACGGTCCAGACATTCGAGACGATCGCGCCCTATACGATCGAGGAAGCCTATGAAGTCGCCGACGCGATCGCGCATGGCGATATGGCCGAGTTGCGCGATGAGCTTGGTGACTTGCTGCTCCAGGTCGTGTTCCATGCGCGGATGGCTGAAGAAGCCGGCGATTTTGCGTTGCCCGACGTTATTGCGGCGATCAGCGACAAGATGGAGCGCCGGCATCCGCATATCTTTGGCGGCGCCGAAAATGGCGGCCATCACCTGTGGGAACAAATCAAGGCCGAAGAGCGGGGGAAGAAGGGCGATGACAGCGCCCTGGCAGGAGTCGCGCTTTCCCTCCCTGCCCTGTTACGTGCGGAAAAGTTACAGAAACGTGCCGCCCGCGTCGGGTTCGACTGGCCGGATCCGAACGGCGCGCGCGACAAGGTGATCGAGGAGATCGGCGAAGTCGACACCGCTACCGATGCCGACCATCGCGCGGAGGAAATCGGCGACCTCCTGTTCGCAGTGGTCAATTGGGCGCGCAAACTGGGCGTCGAGCCCGAAGCTGCGCTGCGCTCGGCGAACGCCAAGTTCGAACGCCGGTTCCGCGCGATGGAGGAATCCGGTGGCGACGGTTTCGCCGCGCTCGACCTGGATGCGATGGAGCAGCTTTGGCAGGCCGCAAAGGGCGCTGACTAAAGCCCGCGCAGCATCACATGCTGACGCAGCGCCACGGCGTCGTGATAGGCATTATGCGGCACTTCGCTGGCTGCTGCGGCGTCGAATCCGCTGCTTTCGAGTAATTCGAAGCGCAGTGGCGGCGTCACCAGCCGCCGACCCGGACCGGTAACGGTCAGGCACAGCGCATGCGCCAGATCTTCGGGCCAGTCGGCCACCAGCATAGGTTCGGGATCGTGCGCCAGAAACGCGCCCAGACGTGCGGACATTTCCTCGCGGGCAATCGGTTCGCGGTTCAGGTGCGGCAACACATGTTCGCGCACCCATGATGTCGGCTCGGGACACGCCAGTACTTCGTAGAAGGACGGCATGTCTTCTGCCTCGGGCACCAGCGCAATCGAAATCAGGTCGCCCAGAAAACCGTTGAATTCGGTATCGAGAAAATAGCGCACGTGCCCCCTCCCCGCGAAATCAGGATCGCGACACAAACCGCTCATGATCGCGCGGGGCCATGCGCACTTCGTACAGGGCCTCCCCTTCGTCCACCCAATGTTCCAGTACTTCGCCATGCTGATGCAGCCAGGCCGCGCCCGCGCCATCGGCGGGATCCAGGCGAACGACATAGCGGCGATGCCCGGTGGTCAGCCGTTCGGCCATGGCACGGCGCAGGGCGTCGACACCCTCCCCCGTCACTGCCGAGACGGTCATCAGGTCGTCGCGACCATCGGCCTCGGCGAGTAGTTCCGCTCGGCGCGCTTCGTCGAGCAAGTCGATCTTGTTCCACGCTTCGATCCGCGGCGTCGTTTCGTCGACGCCGATTTCCGACAGGACTTTCTCGACATCGGCGCGCTGCGCTTCGCTGTCGGGATGCGAAATGTCGCGAACATGGATCAGCAGGTCGGCCGAGACCACTTCTTCCAGCGTTGCCTTGAACGCCGCAACCAGCTGAGTCGGCAGTTCGGACACGAAGCCCACGGTGTCCGACAGAATCGCCTTGTCGATGCCGGGCAGCGAAATCTGGCGCAATGTGGGGTCTAGTGTCGCGAAAAGCAGATTTTCCGCCATGACGTCAGCCCCGGTCAGGCGATTGAAAAGCGTGGACTTTCCGGCATTGGTATAGCCGACCAGCGCGATCACCGGCCATGGTGCACGCTGCCGCCGGTCGCGCTGAAGCGTGCGGGTACGGCTCACCTGATCGAGTTCCCTGCGCAGGCGCGCCATTCGGTCGCGGATCAGCCGCCGGTCGGCCTCGATCTGGGTTTCACCCGGACCGCCGAGAAAGCCGAAGCCGCCTCGCTGGCGCTCCAGGTGCGTCCAGCTGCGTACCAGTCGGCCCGCCTGATAATCGAGATGCGCAAGTTCGACCTGCAACCGCCCTTCGGCGGTGCGGGCGCGTTCGCCGAAAATCTCGAGGATCAGGCCGGTGCGGTCGATCACCTTGCAGCCAAGCGCGCTTTCCAGATTGCGCTGCTGGATCGGCGTCAGCGCCGCATCGAACACGGCAAGCTGCAATTCGTGGTCACGCACGGTTTCGGCAAGCATCTCAACCTGACCCGAGCCGATCAGTGTCCCCGGCTTGGGCTGGCGGATACGGAATGCAGTGCGTTCGGCCACGTCGATGCCGATCGCGGCGGCGAGACCTGCAGTCTCCTCCAGCCGCGCATCGGCATCGCGCGCCGATCCGCCGATATCGGGATAGACGACGACGGCACGCGCGCCCCGCGCGAAATCGTCGGCGTCGCGATCGAATCCGGTACTCAATCGTCGTCCGAGCTGTTCGTCTCTTCGGCGAGATTCAGCGGATGTGCGGGCTGAATCGTCGAAACGGCGTGCTTGTAGACGAGCTGCGCCATGCCTTCGCGCTGCAGCAGCATGCAGAACAGGTCAAAGCCCGCAATCTGGCCCTGCAACATCACGCCATTGACCAGGAACATGGTGACATTTTCCTGAGCCTTGCGGATCGCGTTGAGGAAAATTTCCTGCAAAACCGGGTTCTTGGACTGATGTTCTCCCACCGCTTCCATAAGCGCGGGCAGGTCCATCGGCCCGGCGGGCATGATGGTGGAAATCGCGTGTTTGTAGATCAGCTGCGACTGGCCGTCGCGGCGCAACAGCACCGAGAAATTGTCGAACCAGGTGACGATGCCCTGAAGCTTGACGCCCTTGACCAAAAACATGGTCACCGGGGTCTTCGATCGGCGCAGGGAATTCAAAAACAGGTCCTGAAGCGAAGTCTGCTTTTCTGCCATGCCGCGTTTTCCTTCTGTTATTGGCGGGATTTGTCCCGCTGTGCGCCGGTTCCCGGCGTCGGATCGTCACGCCATTCGCGACGGACGTTGTGCAATCTAGGGTGCCCCGGGCCGCCCGTCCAGCGCAGGCAACTGCGGTGCACCTATCGGGTCAGTTTCGGTCCTCGCGCGTCTCGGTAATCCCCAACAGCTTGAGCTTGCGATGCAGCGCCGACCGTTCCATCCCGATGAAATTCGCCGTCCGGGAGATATTGCCCGAAAAGCGGCGGATCTGGATGCGCAGATATTCGCGTTCGAAGGTCTCGCGCGCTTCCTTGAGCGGCGACCCCATGATCGCGTTGGTGCCCATGCCGCCTTCCGACTGATTGCTGGTGCCGAGCACCTCGGGCGGAAGCAGATCGAGATCAATCCTGCCGATCCGGTCTCCAGGCGCCAGGATAACCGTGCGTTCAACCACGTTGCGCAACTGGCGGACATTGCCCGGCCATTCATAGCTTTGCAGCGCGACCAGCGCGTCGGAGGCGATTTCGGGCGTCGGCACCCGGCGTTCGCGCGCATAATGCGCGACGAAATGTTCGACCAGCACGGGAATATCCTCGCGCCGTTCCGCCAGCGCCGGAATGGTGACCGGCACGACATTGAGCCGATAATAGAGATCCTCGCGGAAATTCCCGTCCGCGATCTCGGCCATCAGGTCACGCGACGTCGCAGAGACGACCCGGACATCGACTTTCACGGTGCGCTGACCGCCGATCCGCGAAAAGCTCTGATCGGTCAGAACGCGCAGGATGCGCGCCTGAGTAGCGACCGGCATGTCGGCGATTTCATCGAGGAACAGGGTGCCGCCATGCGCCTGTTCGAGCAGGCCGGGACGCACCAGATCGCCGCCCTCCTCGACGCCGAACAATTCTTCCTCGACGCGTTCGGGTGTCATGCGCGCCGCGCTGGCGATGATGAAGGGGGCGCCGGCGCGCTGGCTCCACCCGTGAAGCAGCCGCGCCGCCACTTCCTTGCCGGTCCCCGGCCCGCCATTGATAAGCACGCGGCTTCCCGTCGACGCCACCCGTTTCAGAGTCGCGCGAACGGTGTTGATCGCACTCGAATTGCCGGTCAGGTCCGCTTCGAAACCCACCGTTGCACGCAGCGAAGCGACTTCGCGGCGCAGCCTTTCGGTCTCGGTCGCCCGCTCGACCATCAGCAGCAGCCGTTCGGCCTCGAATGGCTTTTCGATGAAATCGGATGCGCCCCGGCGGATCGCGGCCACTGCGGTATCCAGATTGCCGTGCCCCGAAATCACCAGCACCGGAATCGATGGGTCGCGTCGTTTGATTTCGTCGAGCAGATCGAGTCCGTCGAGCTTCGATCCCTGCAACCACACATCGAGCAGGACCAGCGACGGCCGGCGCTCGGCAATGGCTTCGAGCGCGGCAGTGCTGTCCGCGGCACCGCGCGTTTCATAGCCTTCGTCTTCGAGCACGCCGGAGACCAGCTCGCGAATGTCGCGTTCGTCGTCGACGACGAGGATGTCGAGTGTCATGAGCGTCCACTTTCATTGCGGGTAAGCGCGACGGGACGGGGTTCATTGCCCTTCCCGTCTTCTTCACTGGCTTCGGTCGAAAGGTTCGACAGAAGCGTGGTATCGAAGACCATGCGCACCACCGTGCCGCCCTGAGGCCGGTCGGCGAAGGTGATCGTGCCGAAATGTTCTTCGATGATCTTCTTGACGATCGCGAGGCCAAGTCCCGTGCCCCGGCTGCGTGTCGTCATATAGGGTTCGACGATCCGGTCGCGTTCGACCGGCAGGCCGATGCCGTTGTCGGCGACTTCGACGAGCAGCGAATGCCCCTCGCCCGCCGCGACCGTCATGCTAATTTCGCCCGGTTCGGCGCCTTCCTCGCGCGCTTCGACCGCTTCGACGGCATTCTTGACCACATTGGTAAGCGCCTGGCCGATCTGGCGCCGGTCGCAGACAAACGCCGGCAGATCCTCTTCGGCTTCGACATGAAACCGGATGCCGGGATGCGCGACTTCGTGCAGGAACATCGCCTGGCGCCCGATATCGAGCAGCGATTCCTCGCGGAAAACCGGCTTGGGCATCCGCGCGAATGATGAGAATTCGTCGACCATCCGGCGCAGATCGCCGACCTGGCGGACGATCGTGTCGGTCAGTCGCGCAAAGGTGCCCTCATCCTCTTCCAGCTTGCGGCCATAGCGGCGCTGGAGCCGTTCGGCGGCGAGTTGGATCGGCGTCAACGGATTCTTGATCTCATGCGCGATTCGCCGGGCGACGTCGGACCATGCCGCACGCCGCTGATCGAGCAATTGCTGGGTGATGTCGTCGAACGTCAGCACCTGACCGCTTTCATCGCGCGTGACCTTGACCGCCAGCGTGCGTGCTTCACCGCCGGTTGTCATCTGAACGATCGCCTCGCGGTCGCCGCTGTCGAGCAGCGTGTCGAGTTCCGGAGCGACTTCGGCAAGCGCATGGCCAACCGGCTCGGTCTCGCCGATATGCAGCAGGATACGCGCGGAATCGTTGATCAGCTGAATGCGCCGGTCGGGACCGATCGAAACGACGCCGGCGGTCACGCCCGACATCACCGCTTCGATCAGCGCGCGACGGCGTTCGAGCTGACGGTTGGCGTCGACCAGCGCCGATGTCTGTTCCTGCAACCGTTCAGTCATGCTGTTGAACGCGACGCCCAGCGTGTCGATTTCGTCGTTGGCCGCCGAAACGGGGACGCGCGCGCTCAGATCGCCTTCGGCAACGCTGCCTGCGGCGTCGACCAGCCTGTCGATCGGGCGCACGAGCCGGTCGGCTACGGCCAGCGCGATCAGCATGGTGAAGCCGACGATCAGCAGCGCGACTACGAATAGCGCGGCGTTGAACTGCATCTGCACACCGCGTGCCCGTGCTTGAATCGCTTCATATTCGCGCGTGATCGATTCGGCGGAAACCAGTTGCTTGTTCAGGAACTCGGCATTCACGCTGGTCCCGGCGTAGAGATAGAGATTGGGCACCTTCGGCACCTTGGCCACGACCCAGATGGTGTCGGTGGTCAGATAGACGTCGGGCGTCGAATCGACCGTCAGCGTATCGAGCAGCGAGGGATCGACACGCTGGAGAAACGCCGCCTCTTCGGGCGGATTGAACAGATAGAGGACGCGCAGCTTCTTGCCGGGTTCATAGGTGAACAGCACCGATTGCTCGAGATTGCGGAAATAGGTCTGCTGATCGAAAAACGACTGGAATTCGGCCGAATCGGTGGGGACCCGGGGATAATATTTGGCGATATCCAGCGTGATCTGGCGCGCTTCCCCGCCCCAGCGCTGGGCGATCAGATTCTGCCCTTCCTTGGCCAGGCTGATGGCATCGTCGATTGCATTCGCCGCGCGGCCGGTCAGCCAGAATTGCGTGTTCGAATGGAACATCGTCGACGCCGCGATCACGGTCAGGATGATCGGCACGCTGGCGATCACCGAAAACAGCGCGACCAGCCGGACATGGAGCCTTCCGCCCCCGGCGACCGATGCCTTGGCGGCGCGATGCTTGGCAATGCGACGCCCGATCAGCACGATCAGCGCGACGAGCGGCACGAGATTGCCGAGCAGCAACAGCGCACTGATGGCCGGCCCCACGACCTGGCCCGCGGCGTCCGCGCGCGTGATCACCATATAAGTGACGACGCCCATCACGAGCGCGAGGATCAGAACTCCGAGTTCCACTGCCGCCGTTACGCCGAAGCGTTTTCGCCGGGGAGATGTCACTCCAGGGTCCACAACAGGCTCCATCGTTGCTTGGTTACAACAGGAGCGTTGCCCGGAAAACACATAAATGCGACGGCGAAGGACATAATGTGGCAATTTGCCGATGAGCCGAAAACCCCGGCAGGGCCAGGCGGAACGGCTGCCTTATCGAAGGTCGATGTCGAGCACTTCGATCCGTTTGCGCAGCGTGTTGCGATTGATCCCGAGCGCCCGCGCAGCGCGCAGCTGATTTCCGCCATGCTGCGCCAGCATCGCTTCGATCAGCGGGCGTTCTACCTCGCCGATGATCCGATCGTACAACGAACCATCCTCAAGCGTAGCGGGCTCTTCGACGGCAAGCCGGGCGAGCCGGGCGCGGATCGCGGCTTCGATCCCTTCATCCCCCGATGCAGCGGGGATCAGGCCACCCTCGCCCAGCGCGTCGCGGATATCGCTCGAACCGATCAGCGAATCGCGGCTGAGCGCCGCGAGCCGCCGCATCAGATTTTCCAGCTCGCGGACATTGCCCGGCCAGTCATAGGCTTCGAGCAACGCCACTGCCTCGTCGCTCAATTGCTTGCGCGGCAATCCGTCTTCGGCCGCGCGCTCCAGGAAATGATGCGCGAGCAGCGCGATGTCCTGACGCCGTTCGCGCAGCGACGGCAGCGCCACGGGCACGACATTGAGCCGGTAGAAAAGATCCTCGCGAAACTGGTTGGCGGTCACCAGCTGGGCCAGATCCTTGTTGGTCGCGGCGACGATCCGGACATTGGCACGGATCGTCCGTGCCCCGCCCACCGTCGTGAACTCGCCCGATTGCAGCACCCGCAGCAGCCGCGTCTGCGCCTCCATCGGCATGTCGCCGATCTCGTCGAGGAACAGCGTTCCGCCTTCGGCCTGTTCGAATTTGCCCGCCACGCGCGCCTGCGCGCCGGTAAAGGCGCCGCGTTCATGCCCGAACAGCTCGGCTTCGATCAGTTCGCGCGGGATCGCCGCCATGTTGAGCGCCACGAACGGCGCCCGACGGCGCGATCCCAGATCATGAATGGCGCGCGCGACCAGTTCCTTGCCCGTGCCCGATTCGCCCGAGATCAGGACGGTCAGGTCGTTCGAGACGACACGCGCGATGACGCGATAGACTTCCTGCATCGCCGGCGAACGGCCGATCAAGGGCGAGGACGCGGCCTCATCGGCGTCGGGCTGGGCGGCGGGTGCCCGCCGCCGCCGTTCGAGTGCTCCGGCCACCGATTGCGCCAGCGTATTGAGATCGAACGGCTTGGGCAGATAATCGAACGCGCCGACTTCGGTCGCGCGCACCGCAGTGGTCAGCGTATTGCGCGCGGAAAAGACAATCACCGGAAGGTCGGGAAATTCGGCGATCAGCGGCCCGACCATGTCGAGCCCGTTGCCGTCGGGCAGGACGACGTCGGTCACCAGCACATCGGGAACGCCGTGTTCCAGCTCGCGCCGCAATTCCGCCAGGCTGGCCGCAGACCGGACATGGTGACCCTCACGCTTCAGCGCCTGAGCTACGACGGTGCGGATCGCATTGTCGTCATCGACGATCAGGATGTTTCCGCTCATTGGGTTGCCCTTGCCAGCAGCAGGCGAAAACTCGTCACGCCCTCCTCACGCGCATATTGAACGATGCCGCCCATGTCGCGCACCAGCTTGTCGACCAGCGGCAAGCCAAGCCCCTTCCCTTCCGGCTTGCCCGAAACAAACGGTTCGAACAGATGGTCGGCGATATCCTCCGGCGCACCCGGACCATTGTCGGACACGACAATTTCGATCGGCAGCGGGCGCCGGACCTGCCGCGGACCGCTGCTCACCGACATGCCGTGGCGATACGCGGCGGAAAGCGTGATCCGGGGCTCGGGCGTATCGACCAGCGCCTCGGCTGCGTTTTTGAGCAGGTTGAGCAGAATCTGAAGAAACGCGTCGCGATCGATCATCGCCGGGGGCAGCGAAGGATCGAAACGTTCCTCCAGCTGGATGTCGCGCGCAAATCCGGTCAGCGCGAGCCGGCTGGCATGTTCGAGCAAGGGATAGACATTGGTCGATTCGAGCTTCATCGGCCGCGTGTCGGTGAAATCCTGCATCAGATCGATCAGCGCAGTGATGCGATCCACTTCGGTGGTGATCAGCCGGGTCAGCTCCGGACTTTCCTCCGCACCGCCTTCCAGAAGCTGCGCGGCGCCGCGAATGCCCGAAAGCGGATTCTTGATCTCATGCGCCAGCATGGCGGCCGCGCCGATCGCCGCGCGGGCGCCGGCGCTCCGTTCGACGCCATGGGTGCGCCGGGCAGTCGGCGCGTGGTGGAGCGTCAGGATGCGCCAGCCCGGATTGTCCGCGATCATCGATTCCAGATAATCGACGCGCAGCCGCGGGCCGCGTACCACGCGAACTTCGGTGTCGAACGCCGCAAAACCATGGCCGCTACGCCGCGAAACATCGTCTGCGGGCGGCGTCAATATGTTGTGCAGCCGTTGCCCGATCATCGATTTTTCGGAATGGTTGAGCAGCAGCTCGCACGCCGCATTGGCGTGGACCACCCGCTCTTCGGGATCGAGAATCAGCACTGCAACCGGCATCGCGGCAAACAGCTCGTCAAAGGACGGCCCGGAAATCGGCGCGTCCTTCGGCACCGGCGCTACGCCGCTTCGCGCGATCGCCACGGGGCGTAATATTCGTCGAGCATCGCGAGCACGCGCGTTGCGTCGGGGTCCTGATTGACCTTGTTGCGGAACTCTGCCGAGCCGTGCAGCCCGCGCGTGTACCAGCCGATATGCTTTCGCATCATATTGACGCCGACCTGCTCGCCATAATGTGAGAGCGTTTCGGTATAATGACGAATAATCACCTGATATTGCTCGTCAATCGTCGGGTCTTCGCGTTCCTGGTCATTGCACAGCGCGTCCATCACCTGACGCAGCAGCCACGGCCGGCCATAGGCACCACGCCCGATCATCACGCCATCGGTCCCCGATTGCGCCAGTGCCTCGCGTGCATCGGCCACCGAACAGATATCGCCATTGACGATGACCGGAATCGACACCGCGTCCTTCACCTTGCGCACGAAGGTCCAGTCGGCGGAGCCGCGATACATCTGATTGCGCGTGCGGCCGTGCACCGTCACCATCCTGACGCCCAGATCCTCGGCAATCCGGGCGAGCTCCGGCGCATTGAGGCTGTCATGGCACCAGCCCATCCGCATCTTGAGCGTGACCGGAACCGATACTGCCTCGACCGTCGCTTTCACGATCGCGGCGGCATGTTTCAGGTCGCGCATCAGCGCCGACCCGGCGTCGCCATTGGTCACCTTGCGGACGGGACAGCCCATGTTGATGTCGATGATCGCTGCGCCGCGATCCTCATTGAGCTTTGCCGCCTCGCCCATTTCATGCGGGGTGCAGCCGACCAGCTGCATCGACACCGGTTCCTCGATCGGGTCCCATGCCGCCTTGATCACCGATTGCCGCGTCTCGCGGATCGCGGCGGCGCTGGCGATCATCTCGGTAACATTGAGTCCGGATCCGAACCGGCGCACCGCGCGGCGGAACGGCAGGTCGGTCACGCCGGTCATCGGCGCGAGCAATACCGGCGCGTCGATCCGCACGTCGCCGATCTGGATGGGAGCAAGTGTCGTCATGGTCTGCCTGAAAAATAGGCAAGCGCGGCTAATGGCACAAGCGATGATTGGCAAGTTGCCCGCACGCGTCTACGGCGCGTCGCCATGGGACGCACCGTTGCGATCATCGTTGCCGCCGGAACGGGTTCGCGGATGGGCGGCGATCCGAAGCAATATCGCTTGCTCGCCGGTAAGCCGGTGGTGGCGCACAGCTACGCCGCTCTGTCCGGCCATCCCGATATCGACGCGGTATTGCCGGTTATCGGCCAGGGACAGGAAACCGCGCTGGTTGCCGCGTTGGGCGATGTGCCCTTCGTCGTCGGCGGTGCCAGTCGACGCGAATCGGTTCGAAACGGGCTCGAACATATCGCCGCAACAGGTGGCGCGGATCGCGTGCTGATCCATGACGCGGCGCGCCCGATCATTCCAGCGCAGGTGGTCGATGGATTACTGACAGCGCTCGAGTCGGCGCCGGGCGCGATCCCGACGCTCCCGATAGCCGATACGCTGGCCGGCTATGCTGGCGCAGGTACATTGGGCGAAACTGTCGATCGCAACGCGCTGGTGCGCGTGCAGACGCCGCAAGCGTTCCGTTTCGACGCGATTCTGACGGCGCACCGCAACTGGCCCGACGATCGCGAGGCGACCGACGATGCCCAGATGCTGCGTCATTCGGGCGGCGACGTGGCGCTGGTGCCGGGAGACACGCTTTTGGAAAAGATCACCCATCCCGACGATCTCGCGCTTGCCGAAGCGCGGCTGGGCGGCGCGATGATCTCGCGCAGCGCCAGCGGGTTCGACGTCCATCGCTTTGCCTCGGGCAAGCCTTTGTGGCTGGGCGGGATCGAAATCCCCTCGCCGCTCGGCCTTTCCGGCCATAGCGATGCCGACGTGCTGCTCCATGCCATCACCGATGCCCTGCTGGGCACGATCGGCGAAGGCGATATCGGGCTCCATTTCCCGCCGAGCGATCCGCAATGGGCCGGTGCGGCTTCTTCGCAATTTCTCGAACATGCCGCGTCGCTGATCCGGGAGCGCGGGGGAATCATCGACTTTGTCGACGCCACGATCATCTGCGAAAAGCCGAAGGTCGGTCCGCATCGTCAGGCGATCCGCGAAAGCGTCGCGGCGCTGTTGCGGCTGCCTCTGGAGCGGATTAGCATCAAGGCGACTACAACTGAGCGTCTGGGGTTTACCGGACGGGGCGAAGGGATGGCGGCTCAGGCGATTGCCACCGTCAGACTGAAAGGGAGCGGCGCATGACGTTGAAGAGATTTGCTACGGCCGGAGCCACCTGGCTCGCACTGATGGGTACCGCGGCACATGCGCAGGCAGTGACCGAAGCCACAAAACCGTGTCTGACGTCCACGGAAATCCAGGCCGGCTTTCAGATGCTTCTGCCGGGCGTGCTGCATGCAGTCAGCGAGGCCTGCATGCCCAAGCTTTCAGGTACATCCTTCTTCGCAACCGGGGGCGAGGCAATGATCGCCGGCTATGATGCCGCAGGCGAAACGGCGAGCCCCGTCGCGCTGGCCGCGATCGAGCGACTCAGCGCTGAATCGGATGAGGTAAACCTGCCCGAATCGATCGATCCTGCGATGCTGTCGGTCATGATGAGTGCGATCCTGGGCCCGGTGCTGGCGCAAAAGCTCGATCCGGAAGCCTGCAATTATATCGATCGGGCGGTGGGCCAGCTCGCCCCGCTTCCGCCCGAGAACCTTGCCGGTCTGTTCGCAGTCGGTGTCGAGGGCGTTCTCGTCGCCGAACAGCGCAAGGCCGACAAGGCCGCGGCGGAGGCTGCCGAGGCTGCAGCGAACGGCGAAGCGACCGAAGACGAGGAAGAGAGCGACGACGGCACCGGCATTCCGTTTACGATCTGCCCTGCGGATACGGCGGCGCAGTGATGGATACGGTGCTGCCCGCGGAACTGGTCGATGCCGCACGCAAGGTGGTGGAGGCCAATCGCGCCCGCGGGCGCACCGTCACGGTTGCGGAAAGCTGCACCGGCGGCCTGGTCGCCGCCGCGCTGACCGAGATTCCGGGGTCTTCCGACGTGCTCGAATGCTCATTCGTCAGCTATTCGAACGAAGCCAAGATGGAAGTGCTGAAAGTCAGCCAGGACGTTCTGGAAACCTTCGGCTCGGTTTCGATCGCAGTGGCATGGAGCATGGCACAGGGCGCGCTGGAAAAGAGCCATGCCGATGTCGCCGTCGCAATCACCGGCGTTGCCGGACCGGCGGGCGGCACCGAAAAGAAGCCTGTCGGGACGGTCGTCTTCGCGCGCGCCGAACGCGGCGCCGATCCCACCGATGTCATTGCCGATTCGCGCCATTTCGACAATGAAGGACGCGGTTCTATCCGGCTTCAGGCGGCGTTGTGCGCGCTCGAACTGTTGCTGCCGCCGGACGATCCCGAACCCGAAGCGGAAGAGCCGGAACCGCCGTCGGAATAAAGCGCTGCGGCGCGCTCCTCGAACGCAGTGATCATCTTGCGCAGTGCGCGGTCGAACACCTGACCGGCCAGCATTTCGAACACCCGGTTCTTGAAGGCGAAGTCGACGCAGAAATCGACGATGCACCCCCCCTGCCCGTCCGGCCGGAATTTCCAGTCATTGTGCAGGAATTTGAGCGGCCCCTCGATATATTCGACATGGATCGAATCGGGCCGATGCTTGGAGACTTTCGACGTGAAAGTCTCGCGCAGGCTTTTGAAGCCCACCACCATATCGGCGAGCATCATCGTATCGCTGTTCGAGCGGACGCGTATCGCCGAAACCCAGGGCAGGAATTGCGGATAGGAACCCACGTCCGCCACCAGATCGAACATCTGTTCGGGGGTGTAGGGAAGATGGCGCTGCTCGGTATGTTTGGGCATTGTCTGTCGTTCGGCGCGGGTCCGGTCAGCTCGCGGCGCGGGCCAGCTTGGCGTCGCGTGCGGCCTTCATCTTCGCGAAATCGTCGCCTGCATGATAGCTGGAGCGCGTCAGCGGCGACGAAGCGACCAGCAGGAAGCCCTTGGCGCGCGCCACGGCAGCATAGGCATCGAACGCCTGCGGCGTAACGAATTCCTGCACCTTGGCATGTTTGGGCGTCGGCTGAAGATATTGGCCCATCGTCAGGAAATCGATGTCGGCCGAGCGCATGTCGTCCATCACCTGATGCACTTCCAGCCGCTCCTCGCCCAACCCAAGCATGATGCCCGATTTGGTGAAGATCGACGGATCGAGCTTCTTCACCGTTTCCAGCAGCCGAAGCGACGCATAATAGCGCGCGCCGGGGCGGATCATCGGATAGTTGCGCGGCACCGTTTCGAGGTTGTGGTTGAACACGTCGGGGCGCGCATCGACGATCATTTCCAGTGCGCGTTCGTGCTTGTTGCGGAAATCGGGCGTCAGGATCTCGATCGTCGTGTTCGGTGCCTGATCGCGCAGCGCCCGGATCACCTTCACGAACTGCATCGCGCCGCCATCGGGCAGATCGTCGCGATCGACCGAGGTGATGACGATGTGTTCGAGGCCCATCTGGATCGCGACGTCGGCGACGTGCTGCGGCTCCATCGGATCGACTGCGCGCGGCATCCCCGTCTTGACGTTGCAGAAGGCGCAGGCGCGCGTGCAGGTGTCGCCCAGGATCATCACCGTCGCGTGCTTCTTCGACCAGCATTCACCCATGTTCGGGCAGGCTGCTTCCTCGCACACCGTCGCCAGGTTCTTGGCGCGCATCAGGGCGCGGGTTTCGGCAACCATTTTCGATGTCGGCGCTTTAACCCGGATCCAGTCGGGTTTGCGCTGACGTTCGGGCCGGGGCAGCGGGCTGATTTCGTTCATGCGCGCGAGATAGCGATCGCTTGCCCCGGACACAACACGCGCTAATGAGGCAACCGAAAACCTAGGGGAAGATAATGACCGATTTCGCTGATCTGATCGCAGGATATCACCGTTTTCGGGAAACCGGCTGGAAGCGCGAACGCTCGCGCTGGGAAGATCTGGTTGGCGGACAGAGCCCGAAGGTGATGGTGATCGCCTGTTCGGACAGCCGAGTCGACCCTGCCCAGATTTTCGATACCACCGCCGGTGAAATCTTTGTCGTGCGCAACGTCGCCACCCTCGTCCCGCCGTTCGAACAGGGCGGCGGGCGCCACGGTGTTTCCGCAGCGCTCGAATTCGCCGTGACGCAGCTCGAGGTCGAGGAAATCGTCATCATGGGGCACGGCAAATGCGGCGGCGTCCATGCCGCGCTGACTCAGGCGTTCGACGGGGCCGAACCCGGCGCCGGCGGTTTTATCGATCATTGGGTCGATTTGCTGGACGAAGCGCGTGAGCGCGTCATCGCCGAATATGGCGAAGGTCCGGAAGCCACGCGGGCACTGGAGTTGGAGACGGTCCGGGTTTCGATCGCGAATCTTCGTACCTTCCCCTTCATTCCGGCGCGTGAAAATGCGGGCAAGCTGCGGCTTCAGGGCGCGTATTTCGCGATAGCTGACGGCGTGCTGCACGTCATGGACGACGACGGCGAATTCGCCCCGGCCTGATCAGTCCCATTTGCCCAGCGCTTCCCGGGCAGTCTCGACGAGGTCCGGCGGAAGTTCGGGCGGCTGCATCGACACGCACGCTTCCAGCCGGTCGGCGATCGCGGTCAGCGCGGCGATTCGCGCGGCTTTCTTGTTGTTGCCGTCGATCACGATCCACGGCGCTTTTTCCGTATCGGTGCGCGCGAACATTTCGGCATAGGCGTCAAGATATTCCGCGCGTTTCGCGCGATTCCGGAAATCGTCCAGCCCCGTCTTCCAGCGTTTCCAGGGGTGCGACAGCCGGTCGCGCAGCCGCGCGTCCTGCTCCTCCTGCGTCACATGAACGAATATCTTGATCAACGTCGTGCCGGTTTCGATCTGCTGCGCTTCGAACGCATTGATCTCGTCATAGCCGCGCCTCCATTCGGGCTCGCTGGCATAGCCTTCGACACGTTCAACCGCGACGCGCCCGTACCAGGTCCGATCGAATACCGAGATATTGTGGAGCGGCGGCAGGCGTTGCCAGAAACGCCAGAGGAAATGATGTGCCTTTTCCTCTGGCGTGGGGGCGCCGATCGGCCATACTTCGAAATAGCGCGGATCCCATTGCGCAGTCAGGCGACGGATGATCCCGCCCTTCCCCGCCGCGTCCCACCCTTCGAATGCGATGATCGCACGGCGGCGGTGGACGATATGGGCATATTGGATATGCGCCAGCCGCTTCTGGAGCTTTTCCAGCGCTTCGCGATAGTCGCCCTTGAAATGCTTGCCGAGTTCATAGTCCGAAAGGTCTGTCGCCATGCGTCCTCCGTCGCGCTTGCTAGCACGACGAAGTCCGCATGGCAGCAGGGTCAGGCGGCGCGCGTAACCGGAATGCGCAGGAAGATATGGCCTCCCGGGCTTTCCGGCGGCAGCGCGCCGGCGCGGATATTGACCTGAAGCGACGGGAGGAGCAGCCGCGGCGCCGCGAGCGTTGCATCGCGTGCTTCGCGCATTGCCACGAAATCGGCTTCCCTGACGCCTTCATGGGCATGGATATTGGCTGCGCGCTCATCGGCCACCGTCGTTTCCCAACGATATTCGCTCCGGTCGGCGGGCAGATAGTCATGCCCCACGAAAATCCGGGTTTCCGGCGGTAGCGCCAGGATCTTGCGGATCGAGCGATACAGCGTCGCGGCATCGCCGCCCGGAAAATCGGCACGCGCCGTGCCATAGTCCGGCATGAACAGGGTATCGCCGACAAAGGCGGAGTCGCCGATCAGATAGGTGACGCAGGCGGGCGTGTGACCCGGCGTATGCAGCACGCCGATCTCGAACTCGCCAAAGGGCAGCGTGTCTCCTTCCGCCATCAGCACATCGAACGCCGCACCATCGGGATGGACGTCGTCGGCTTCGAAAACCGGCATGAAGACTTTCTGCACCCTGGTGATATGTGCGCCGATCACGATCTTCGCGCCGGTACGTGCTCGGATATGGTCCGCCGCGGACAGATGATCGGCATGGGCGTGCGTTTCGAGCACATAGAGCAGTTGCAGTCCCTGCTCCTCCACTGCCGCGAGCATCGCATCGGCACTGGCAGTCTCCAGCTTGCCGCCGCCCGGTTCGAAATCGAGCACGGGATCGATGATCGCGGCTGCGCCCGTCACAGGATCGGACACGAGATAGCTCGCGGTGTTGGTCGCATGATCGAAGAAAGTCTGGATTTCAGGTTTCATGACATTGCCTCCTTAAAGGCATACATAAACACTTGCTAAATTAGAATCGACTGATATATAAAGAGGCATGTTGAACACCGCCCATCTGGACATCGCCCAGTTTCAGGCCAATGCGAGCGAAGCGGCAAAGCTGCTCCGTGCGCTCGCCAACGAACGCCGGTTGGTGATCCTCTGCCAGCTTGCGGACGGCGAACGATCGGTCGGCGAATTGCTGCCCAAGGTCGGTTTGTCGCAATCCGCGCTTTCCCAGCACCTTGCGAAACTGCGCGAGGAAGGGATCGTCGCGACGCGACGGGAGGCGCAGACGATCTGGTACCGGATCGAAGACCCCGCGGCCGTCAAACTGGTGATGACGCTGGCAGATATCTTTTGCCCTGTGGAGCCGGACCAATGACGAAACTGACTCCCCTTAAGCCCGCCGATACCGCCCGCCGGATCGAAGCCGGTGATGCGGTCCTGATCGATATCCGTGAGGCGGATGAGTTCACGCGTCGCCATGTACCGGGTGCCCTCTCCCGCCCCATCTCCGCATTCGAGGAAGCGCATCTGCGCGTCGAGGCGGGCAAGGACGTGATTTTCACCTGCCGCACCGGCAACCGCACCGCGGCCAACTGCATCCGGCTGGAAAACAGCGTTTCGGGCGATTCCTATGTACTCGATGGCGGGGTCGACGCGTGGGAGGCTACGGGTCTGCCCGTTGCGGAAAACCGCAAGGCGCCGCTCGAAATCATGCGCCAGGTTCAGATTACCGCCGGGCTGCTGGTGCTGACCGGCGTGGTGTTGGGCTTTACCGTTGCCCCGGGCTTCTTCGCGCTTTCGGCATTTGTCGGCGCCGGCCTCACTTTTGCCGGCGTCAGCGGCTGGTGCGGCATGGCCAAATTGCTGGCGATCATGCCGTGGAACCGGCCGGCGGCGGCCTGATCCCATGGACCCGTTCTGGACCTATGGCGCCGCCGCGCTGAGCGGCGCAGTGGTGGCGATGCTGCTCGCGCTGTTCGGCGGCGGCGGGTCCGTGCTGGCGACTCCGCTCCTCCTCTATTTCGTCGGCGTGCGCGATCCGCATGTCGCGATCGGCACCTCGGCAGCGGCTGTCGCAGTCAACGCAGCGATGGGTTTGACGGCGCAGGCACGCGCTGGCCGCGTCAAATGGCCCTGTGCGCTCGTTTTCGGCGGAGCGGGACTTGCCGGCACGCTGACCGGTGCGCACATCGCCAAACAGGTCGACGGGCAAGCTCTGATCCTGTGGTTCGCGCTGGCGATGGCGCTGGTCGGCTTTTCGATGTTGCGACGCCCGCGTAGCGAAGGCGATCCGACCGTCCATATCGATCGCTCGCGCACGATGCGGCTGGCGCCGATCGGACTGTTGACGGGGCTGGCGGCGGGTTTCTTCGGCATCGGCGGCGGGTTTCTGATCGTGCCGGGCCTGATGGCGGCGACGGGCATGACATTGGCGCACGCTGCAGCTTCATCGCTGGTTTCGGTCACGCTGTTCGGTGCAGCCACCAGCGCAAGCTATGCCGTGTCCGGCCTGGTCGACTGGCCGGTGTTCCTGGCGCTGATCGCGGGTGGTGCAGCGGGCGCCCTCGGCGGCGCGCGTTTGTCGCCTCTGCTCGCAGCGCGTGCGCCGATGGCACGCAAGGCGTTCGCGGCGATGATCCTCGTCACCGCCGCCTATGTCGCTTGGCGCGCCTCAGCGGGCTGATCGCTTGCCGACGCCGTTCAACCGGCGTTCGGCGACACCGTTTCAGCTGCATCCCGCTTCGCCTTATCCGCCGCAACCGACGGGGCGAGACGGATGTGCAGTTCCTTGAGCTGCTTTTCCGAAACCTCGCTCGGCGCGCCCATCATCAGGTCTTCGGCGCGCTGCGTCATCGGGAATGCGATGACTTCGCGAATGTTCGGCTCGTCGGCGAGCAGCATGACGATGCGGTCGACACCCGGCGCCGAGCCGCCGTGCGGCGGCGCGCCGAACTTGAAGGCATTGATCATGCCGGCAAAGTTCGTGTCGACATCTTCCTTCGAATAGCCGGCGATTTCGAACGCCTTGTACATGATGTCCGGGCGATGGTTCCGGATCGCGCCCGAGCTCAGCTCCACGCCATTGCAGACGATGTCATACTGCCAGGCGAGGATATCGAGCGGGTCCTTGGTTTCCAGCGCTTCCATCTCGCCCTGCGGCATCGAGAAGGGGTTGTGGCTGAAATCGACCTTCTTGGCGTCCTCGTCATATTCGAACATCGGGAAGTCGACGATCCAGCAGAATTCGAACCGGCTTTCGTCGATCAGTTCCAGCTGTTCGGCAACGCGGGTGCGCGCCAGACCTGCCAGCTTGGCCGCCTGTGCTTCCTTGCCGGCGGCAAAGAAGATGCCGTCGTCCGGGCCAAGACCGAGTTCGTCGGCGAGCGCGTCCATCTTTTCCGGGCCGTGATTCTTGGCAATGGGGCCGCCCCATTCGCCGCCCTTGCGCGTGGCATAGCCTAGGCCGGGGAAGCCTTCGCCCTGTGCCCAGCTGTTCATGTCGTCAAAGAATTTGCGGCTCTTGTCCGCCGTGCCGGGGGCTGGGATCGCGCGGACGACATCGCCGCCCTCGACGATGCTGGCGAAACGGCCAAAGCCCGAACCGACAAAATGCGACGAAACATCGGTGATCAGGATCGGGTTGCGCAGGTCCGGCTTGTCATTGCCGTATTTGAGCATCGATTCCTTGTACGGAATACGCTTGAACGGGAGCGCCGAAACACTGCGGTTCATGCCTTCCCAATTGGCGAATTCCTCGAACACGCCGTGCAGGACGGGTTCGATCGCGCCGAACACATCCTCCTGCGTGACATAGCTCATTTCGAAATCGAGCTGGTAAAATTCGCCCGGTGAACGATCCGCGCGCGCATCTTCGTCGCGGAAGCAGGGCGCGATCTGGAAATACCGGTCGAAACCGGCGACCATCAGCAGCTGCTTGAACATCTGCGGTGCCTGCGGCAGCGCATAGAATTTGCCCGGATGGACGCGGCTGGGGACCAGATAGTCTCGCGCGCCTTCGGGGCTCGATGCGGTCAGGATCGGGGTCTGGAACTCGGTAAAGCCCTGATCGATCATCCGGCGGCGCAGCGACGAAATGACGTTCGAACGCAGCACGATATTCTTGTGCACCTTCTCGCGACGCAGATCGAGATAGCGATAACGAAGGCGAATATCCTCGGGATATTCCGAATCGCCGAACACCGGCATCGGCAGGTCCTGCGCCTGCGATTGCACGGTTGCTTCGATTGCGCGGACTTCGATTTCGCCGGTGGGCAGGTTCGGGTTCACTGCTTCCTTGTCGCGCGCAACCACCTTGCCAGTGATCGTCACCACCGATTCGCTGCGCAGCGATTCGATCACGGCAAATGCCGGCCCGTCGACTTCGGTGACGATCTGCGTCAGCCCATAATGGTCGCGCAGGTCGATGAAGACGAGATCGCCATGATCGCGCTTGCGATGGACCCAGCCCGAAACGCGGACTTCTTCACCGACATTGGCCGCGGTCAGCGCACCGCAATTGTGCGTACGATAGGGATGCATGGCTTCAAACTCTGTTTTTCGGTCGATGAGACCAGCCGCGATACCGCTTTCTTTCGCCGTAAGATAAGGCTCGGAATGCGGGCAAGGGTCTTATCGACGCTCGATTTGATACGAGCGGCGCGAATCCTCGTCGCATCGTCCTTTGTCAACCCGCGCATGTCGGTCTAAAGGGCCACGATGCATATTCATGGCCTGATCGAGGACTCTGCCGCCCTCGCCAATCTCTGCAACCGCCTCGCTCAAAAGCCTTTCGTGGCGGTCGATACCGAATTCATGCGGGAAAACAGCTATTGGCCCGAGTTATGTCTCATCCAGATTGCGGATGATGAGGAAGCTGCCGCGATCGATCCGAAGGCGGAGGGACTCGACCTTGGGCCGCTGCTCCATCTGCTGACGGAGAATCGCGACGTCCTGAAGGTATTCCATGCCGGCGGTCAGGATATCGAGATCGTCTATAACCTGACCGGCAAGACCCCCCACCCGATGTTCGACACCCAGGTGGCGGCGATGGCGCTGGGTCAGGGCGAACAGATCGGCTATTCCAATCTGGTCGACAGCTACCTCGGCATCGTCATCGACAAGGGCGCGCGCTTTACCGACTGGAGCCGCCGTCCGCTCGACAAGCGCCAGATCGATTATGCGATCGCCGATGTGACGCATCTTTCGAAGATCTTCCCCAAGATGCTCGACAAGCTGGTCAAGACAGGGCGCGGCGCCTGGCTCGACGAAGAGATGGAGCGGCTTTCCAACCCGGAAAACTACCGCAACGATCCCGATGCGGCATGGCAGCGGGTGCGCATCCCCAGCCGCAAGGCCGATGTGCTCGGCCGGCTGAAGGCCTTGGCGCGCTGGCGCGAAATCGAGGCGCAGAACAAGGATCTGCCGCGCGGCCGCATCGTCAAAGACGAAACGCTGGCCGATCTGGCGTCCAATCCGCCGCGCAAACAGGCCGATCTGGGGCGCGTACGCGGCCTTTCCGGTGCATGGTCTTCGAACGATATCGGCGGACGGCTGCTGGCGGCGCTTGCCGATGCGCAGCCGCTTTCCGGCGACGAAATGCCCTCGCGCGATTCGCGCAAACCGGCATTGGGCAAGGACGGCGCGCTGGTCGCCGATCTGCTCAAGCTGCTGCTCAAGATCCGTGCAAAGGAAATCAGCGTCGCAGCGCGCCTGCTCGCCCGTTCCGAAGAGCTTGAGGCTCTGGCTGCCGGCCAGCGGGATCATCTGCCCATCCTCGAGGGTTGGCGCTATGAGCAGTTCGGCCGCGATGCGCTTGCCCTGGTCGAGGGTCAGCTTGGGTTCACGGTCCGCAACGGTAAGCTCAAGATGACGCGAACCGAGGAAGTTGCATGAAACGAATCCTGGTATTGGCGCCGCTGACGCTGGCGGCCTGCACTACCGACCTTCCCGCCGAGCCGACACCGCCTGCCGAAGCTGGCCTCTGTCAGGCGGGTCCGGCGCAATCGCTGATCGGCAAGACCTATAACGGCGGGACTGCGCGCGACGTACAGCGGCTTTCGGGCGCGCGCACGCTGCGTCCGATTCCGCCCGGCGCGATGGTAACGATGGATTTCCGTGGCGATCGGGTGAACGTCTATACAGACGAGGACGGCAAGATCACCAAAATCACCTGCGGCTGATCATCGGCTGCATTCGGGTTCCAGCGCCATCGCCGATGCGAGCGTCCTGTGACGGCGCTGAACCGCTTCGCCATAGAGCGCGGCATCGATCGATTCGAGGCGCAGACGCAGGCTGCCCTTGGCGACATCGATGCGCGACCGCTCGAGCGGACGTGCCACGCCGCCGCTCAGCCGCTGGCCCAGGCGAATCGCCAGGCCCCATAGCTGCGCACGGTCGAGCAGTTCGGGCGGTGCCAGAACCGTCAGCGCGGGCGGCGCGCTCAATCCCCCGCCCAGCGAGGTAAACAGCGCCTGCGCCAGCACTGCGCGTCCCGTGGCATCGATCGCCACCCAATTGCCGTGCAGCGCCGCTTCCAGTCCGCGTTCGGCGCGAAATTCGGGATTGGCGCGCCAGCCGACATCGGCGAGCAGGCAGGCGACATGCCGCAGGCGACGAAGATCGGGCGTTTCGTCGGCGAACAGCGGCGCGATCCATTGATCGAGCAAGTCGCCATGGCCGGGGAAACGGCCCAGGCGGTCGCCTTCCTCACGCGCGGCGGCGATCAGCGGATCTTCCCGCCGCGCCTCTGGAGAAAGCGTCGAAAACAGCAACCCTTCGCGCAGGCCGAACGCGGACACCACCGTGCCGCTGCTCCCCAGATGCTTGAGTACTGAGGAAAGCAGCATCTGTGCGTCACCCAGCGTCGCGATACGCCCGCTCGAAAGTCCCGCGACCGATTTGAGCTTGCTCTTCGAAATATGGCTGACGGTCCGGCCGAGCCGCGTGATCTGCTCCGGCGACATCGTATATTGATGCACCACCGGCAGCGGGAATTTGGACAAGTGCATGTCGAGCCGCGCGACTGCGCGCCACGATCCGCCGACAAGATAGAAAGGCAGGCCTTCGCCCCGCCCCTTCCAGCCNGCATCGCGCAACAGGCGCGANACCTTGCGATCGAGCGCGCCATGCCCCTTTTCCCGGATCGCGCCGATCCGCAGCACGCCGAGCGGAAACGACACCCGATCGGTTACGGCACCCGCCACCACGCGCACCAGTTCCAGACTGCCGCCGCCCAGATCGCCGACAATGCCGTCTGCATCGGGAATGCCCGACAATACGCCCATGCCCGAAGCCATCGCTTCTTCAAGGCCGGACAATATCTCGACCTCCAGCCCGACCGCTTCGGCCGCGGCGATGATTTCATGACCGTTGCTGGCATCGCGAACCGCTGCAGTCGCGACGGTGCGAAGGCTGGATACTTCCATCTCGCGCGCAAGCCGCGAGAAGCGTGCCAGTGCTGCGCGGGCCATCGCCAGCGAGGATTCCTCGATCGCGCCGGTTTCGGCCAGCGATTTTCCGAGGCCCGCCATCACCTTTTCGTTGAACAAGGTCGCGGGCAGTCGCGCCGGGCCGTCATACACGACCAGACGGATCGAATTGGACCCGATATCGATGATCGCACGTCGCGTGTCGGTGGGCGCCGGATCAAGGCGCGGCTTGCGAAACAGCAGAGTCGCCACGCTTAATGTCCCTTTGCCGGAGCCCGGCGGCGACGGATGGTGAGCTTGGGCACGGCATCGCTTCCCGCTTCCAGCGCGGCACCACGCCCCGAAAGGGACGGATTGGTCATGAAATAGCGGTGCAGGTTGAACGGGCGCGCGCCGTCGGGATGGATGCGCTCATAACTCCCGTCGGGATGCAGCTCCCAGCTCTGTTCGTTGTCGAGCAGGTTGGCGACCATCACCTGATCCAGAATCTGGTCATGCACCGTGCTGTTGAGGATCGGCAGCATATATTCGACGCGGCGATCAAGGTTGCGCGGCATCCAGTCGGCCGAGGAAATGAACACCTTGGCACCATCATTGGGCAGCGCCTTGCCGTTACCGAACGCCCAGATGCGGCTGTGCTCCAGAAACCGCCCGACAATCGATTTGACGCGAATATTGTCCGAAAGCCCCTCGACTCCCGGGCGCAGGCAGCAAATGCCGCGCACGATCAGGTCGATCTGGACGCCTGCATCGCTCGCTTCATAGAGCTTGTCGATCAGCGCGGGATCGACCAGCGAGTTCATCTTTGCCCAGACGACGCCCGGCCTGCCGGAACGGGCATGGGCGATTTCGCCGTCGATCAGTTCCATCAGCCGCGCGCGCAGATTGCGCGGGCTGATGTCGATCAGCTCCAGCGCCTGCGGTTCGACATAGCCGGTGACGTAATTGAAGATCTGCGCGGCATCGCGGCCGATCCGCGCATCGGCGGTGAAGAAGCTCAAATCGGTATAGATACGCGCGGTGATCGGGTGATAATTGCCCGTCCCGAAATGGCAGTAGCTGCGATAGCCATCGCCCTCGCGCCGGACGACCACCGAAATCTTGGCGTGGGTTTTCCAGTCGATGAAGCCGTACACCACCTGCACGCCTGCGCGTTCGAGTGCTGCCGCCCAGAGCAGATTCTGTTCCTCGTCGAATCGTGCCTTGAGCTCGACCACGGCGGTGACCGATTTGCCCGCTTCGGCGGCGGCAATCAGGGCGTTGATGACGGCCGATTGCTTGCCCGCGCGGTACAGCGTCTGCTTGATCGCGACGACATCGGGGTCCTGCGCCGCCTGTCGCAGAAAAGCGAGCACGACGTCGAACGTCTCATAGGGGTGATGGACGACGATGTCCTTGGCCCGGATCGCTGCGAAGCAATCGCCGCCATATTCGCGAACACGCTCGGGAAAGCGCGGGCTGTAGGAGGGGAATTTAAGGTCCGGTCTGTCCTCTTCCACCAGCGCGGAAAGGTCGCTGATGCCCAGGAAGCTTCCCTTTTCGGTCAGGATCGCATCGCTGCCGCCCAGCTCTTCCTTGAGCGTCGCTTCAAGCGCGGGAGAGATGCTGCTTTCCATCTCCAGCCGGATCACGCGCCCGCGCCGCCGCCGTTTGATCGCGCTGCGGAAATAGAGGACGAGATCCTCTGCCTCCTCCTCGATTTCGATATCGCTGTCACGCAGCACGCGGAAAACCGCCGATTCCTTTACGTCATAGCCCGGGAACAGCAGCTTCGAAAAATGGATGAGAAGCGTTTCGACCATGATGTACCGCGCCGCATCCCCCGGCAGGCGAATGAAACGCGACATCGTCGTCGGCAACAGCACCAGCTCGCGGATCGGCTCGCGGTCGGATCGCCGGACGAGATCGAAAATGACGCTCGATCCCCGGTTGGGAATGAACGGAAAGGGATGCGCGGGATCGAGTGCCTGGGGCGTCAGGATCGGAAATATCTGCTCGCGGAAATGGTTTTCGAGCCATTCGGCGTCTTCGCCTGCAATATCTTCCGTCTCGAGCACGGTGATGCCGGCTTCGGCGAGTTCGGGACGCAGATTTTTCCACGCCGCCTGCTGGTTGGCGACCAGTTCATTGCCTTCGGCTACGATCGCGGCGAGCTGCTGCCCGGGGGTGAGGCCGTCGGCCGAGCGTTGCTCGACTTCCTGAAGCTGCTGTCCCTTCAGCCCCGCGACGCGCACCATGAAGAACTCGTCGAGGTTCGATCCCGAAATCGACAGGAAGCGCAGTCGTTCGAGCAAAGGATGCGCCGGATTCGACGCCTCCTCCATCACGCGTCCGTTGAACGCCAGCCACGAAAGCTCGCGATTGAAATAGCGGCTTTCGGTACGATCGACCGCGAAGGGATCGTCATTTTCGAATCGGATGCTGGCGGGTCGGTTCATGGGGTCTCGCTGAAAGCTTCCGGTTCCGATCTGGGCAACAGCCCGGCATTTTCCAATGTGCCTTTCGCCGCCCGGATCGACAAGCGCGCCGTGCCACGCGACGCAGCATCGTCTTCCAATGTGTCAGCTATGCGAACGAGCGCCACATAACTGCGTTCCACCCGGCTGACGAGCCAGGGAATCAGGTCCGGCGCAGGCACCAGCAGCCGGCGATCGAAAAAGCGCGCGAGCAATTGCCCCATCAGCATGTCATCGGGCGGATCGATCGTCAGTACCGGGGTGGCCATCATCCGCGACCGCAGGTCCGGCAGGCGGATCGACCATAAGGGAGGCGGCGTATCGGCGATAATCAGCAATGGATGGCGACGTGCCTGCGCTTCGTTCCAGGCGTGGAAGATATCCGCTTCGGCAACCCGCTCGGCATCGTCGATCATCGTGCCGTCGGTCTTGGCGGTAAAGATACGCGCCAGCAGGCTGCGCCCCGACTTGCGTGGTCCGACGAGCAGTGCCGCCATTACCGGCCATGCTCCCCAGCGATCGAGTTGCTGGACGGCGCGGGCATTGGCATCGCTCACCAGAAACTCCGCGTCGCGCGGCTCGGGCAATCCGAGCGGCAGGCGCAGTTGCGTCATTCCTGGCTCGTGGATTCCGTCGGCGAAGGGCGCGGCGAGGTCGAAGGCTTGCTGATCCGCAGGACGCCCGGGCCTTGCTGCACTGTCCAACCGCGTCCTTCAAGCTGGGCGCGCAGCGAGCCGATGCTGCCGTCATAGGTGACGCGCATCACCGAAACGCCACCCAGCGCCAGGCTGGTCGTGCTTGCCGATCGCACGCCCGGAATGCCGCGAACGGCGCCTTCGGTCGCCAGAAGCGCAGACGAGCTGGGCGTATCGACCTGCAGCGAAATCGTGGTGGCGGTCTCGGCAGGCGGCGGCGCCTGTTCGACCGGGAGGCTTTCGCTCGGAGTCTCCTCGACAGGAACCTCCTCGCGCGGCTGCGGCGGGCGGAAGGCGAGCAGCTGGTCGGTCTTGAGCAGCCCCGATGTCAACGCGTCCTGATAGACCTTGTCGATCCGCTGTACGCCCGCGTCGAGCAACGCATCGAGCGAATCGCTGTTGTTCACGCGAAGCGCGAATCGGGCAAGCTGCGCGCGATCCGGACCATGGCTGGCCGTAAAGATGCCGGTGATCGGCCCGCCCGGATATTCGCGACGCAGCTCAACCTCGGCGATCAGCACGTCGGCGGCGCCATAGCTGTCGAGCACTTCGCGCCACCAGCCGCGTCCGCGCCGGAACGTCTGCCCGGCGTTCATCAGCAGCGAATCGGGCCCAGTCCCCTGCGGACGGACATAATCGATCGCGCTGTTGCCCGAGCGGAACCGCGCCCAGGCATCCTGCCAGGCATTGGCGCGTTCGAACATGCGCCCTGCCCCGCCGGACCATTCGAGCGGCAGCAGCAGCATCGGCGGCGATCGCGTCATATGCGTGGAAACGCCGAGCAGTGCCCCGGCCTTGTTGCGGTCAAACAGCACGCCAAGCCGCGCGACATAGCGATTCGGCCCGACATTTTCCTGCTCGACGATGATCCCGGTGACGATCGAATCGAGCGTCGAATCGGAAAGCGTCGCGCCCTTGCGCCCCGCAAGCCGTTGCGCCAGCTGCGCCCAGCCCTTGCGCGTCGCCAAACGCCATCCCGCCTGTCGCGCGCTTTCGGCATCGTCCGCGCGCACATCGACTTCTACCCCGGCCACTTCGAAGCTGCCCGAGCTGTCGAAACCGTTGTTGCGCGTTCCCTGCGCCACCACCATGCCCGCCACGCCCAGCAGGGCCAGCGACAAGGCGGCGACGAACATGCGAAAATGACGACGTTGGATCATGTTGGCGCCCTTTTGGCGAAGCGGGCGTGGAAATCCAAGCGCGATATCGCTAGGCGCGATTGCCATGAACGATCCGGAACGGGGCGACGGCCCTTATACCTATGCCGATGCGGGCGTCTCGATCGCCGCCGGTAATGCTCTTGTCCGCGCGATTGCGCCGCTGGCGCGCAGTACGCGTCGTCCCGGCGCGGACGCCGATCTTGGCGGCTTTGGCGGCCTTTTCGACCTGAATGCGGCGGGGTTCACCGATCCGTTGCTGGTCGCAGCGAACGACGGCGTGGGCACCAAGCTCAAGCTCGCCATCGAGCATGACCGGCATGACGGAGTCGGGATCGATCTCGTTGCGATGTGCGCCAACGATCTGATCGTGCAGGGCGCCGAGCCGCTGTTCTTCCTCGATTATTATGCCAGCGGAAAGCTGGAGAGCGGTGTTGCCGAGCGAGTCATTGCCGGGATCGCAGAAGGCTGTCGTCAGGCCGGCTGTGCGCTGATCGGTGGCGAAACGGCGGAAATGCCGGGCATGTATGCCGATGGGGACTATGATCTTGCGGGCTTCTGCGTCGGTGCGGTCGAGCGCGACCGGCTGCTCGACGGTACGCAGGTTAAGGTCGGCGACGTCATTCTGGGCCTTGCGTCGAACGGCGTGCATTCGAACGGCTATTCGCTCGTCCGCCGGCTTGCCGCCGACAAGGGCTGGAAGCTCGACCGCCCTGCCCTGTTCGATCAGGACCGGCTGCTGATCGATGCGCTGATGGCGCCGACTCGCATCTATGTGCGCAGCCTGCTGCCGCTGCTCGGCGAAGGACGCATCCACGGGCTTGCCCATATTACCGGCGGCGGGCTGCTGGAGAATATTCCCCGCGTCCTGCCCAAGGGGTGCCATGCACAGGTCGAGGCCGATCGCTGGGAACAGCCGCGGTTGATGGCTTTCCTGCAGGCGCAGGGGAATATCGAGCCGGAAGAAATGGCGCGCACCTTCAATTGCGGGATCGGCATGGCGGTTCTTGTCGCGCCGGATCAGGCCGATGCCGCTACGGCCGCGCTGGAGGCTGCAGGGGAGACTGTGCATCGAATCGGGCAGGTCGTCGCGGGCGAACGCGGCTGCACCGTTTCGGGCAGCGCCGAAAGCTGGAGCGCACGCGCCCCCTGGACCGCCACGCACCATGGCTAAACGCCGCGTCGGCATTCTGATCTCTGGTCGCGGATCGAACATGGCGAGCCTGGTCGAAGCGTCGCGTGCGCCCGACAGCGCCTATGACGTCGTGCTGGTCGCCAGCGACAAGCCCGAAGCGCCGGGCCTTGCCTGGGCGGCGGACCATGGCGTTCCGACATTCGCCATGTCGCCGCGCGGCATTCCCAAAGCGGAATATGAAGCCGCGATCGATGCGGCCCTGCGTGAAGCCGGGGTCGAGGCGATCGCGCTTGCGGGATATATGCGGCTGTTGTCCGACGATTTCGTCGCGAAATGGCGCGGGCGCATCCTCAACATCCATCCATCGCTGCTGCCCAAATATAAGGGGCTCGATACGCATGCGCGGGCGATTGCGGCTGGCGACGCCACCGCCGGTTGTTCGGTGCATGTCGTCACCGAAGAGCTCGACGGCGGCGAGGTGCTGGGCCAGGCCGAAGTGCCCATCCTGCCCGGCGATACTGCGGAAACGCTCGGTGCGCGGGTGATAGTCGAAGAGCATAAGCTCTATCCCCGCGTGCTCAATCAATGGCTGTCGATGCCTCGCTGAACGTTGCGCCGGAACGGTCCGTCCCGTTCGCGACAGGAAATAACAGTAAATTGCAACGTAACTGCAGCTGACTCGTTTGGGGGCCATCAGCGATGCGCCAGACGAATTTCGTGTGGTCGATAGCGATGGACAGACCAGCGACTGCGTCCCGGCCGCGACAAAAAGAAGGAGCGCGACGGTGCAACCGGAAGCACATGATAAACTGCGTCACGACGCCGGAGTGGCGAGTGCCGAACGGGGCAAGGTCCTGCTCGACGGCCCGAACGGCGTTGCCGTNACAATGACGCCGCAAGCCGCGGTCGAGACCGGAGAAAGCCTGATCGCCGCGGCAAAACTGGCAGNCGGACAATCAATTGACGATTCGAACGCGTAACGGCTCTTGCCCCCAAAGGTCCAAGCCCGCGATAAGGGCGCAATGATCAAGGTCGCCAGTTACAATATGCGCAAGGCGATCGGCACCGATCGTCGGCGCCGACCCGAACGCACGCTGCACGTGCTGTCGGAAGTCGGTGCGGACATTGTGGCGCTGCAGGAAGCNGATCGNCGTTTCGGCGCGCGAAACGCAGTCATCACNCCGCATCTGCTNGACGANCATAGCCCCTGGAAAGCCGTGCCGTTCGAAGTNCGCGCCAACAGCATGGGGTGGCACGGCAACGCCTTGCTGGTNCCNAAGGACGCGCAAATCGTCGATTTCGAGTTGATCCACCTTCCGGCGCTCGAACCNCGNGGCGCGGTGATGGCCGATATACGCGTGCGGGGGACAATGATCCGCGTGGTGGGCATGCACCTNGATCTTTCGGGGCTGTGGCGGCGGCGTCAGGCGCATGCGATCATGGCGCATATCGCNGCCAGCACGACGCAATATCCGACCGTGCTGATGGGCGACCTCAACGAATGGAGCTCGGCTTCCGGGTGTCTGCGCGATTTCGGGCGGGAATTTCGCTATGCCGATACCGGCGCCAGCTATCATGCGCGGCGNCCGGTCGGGCGGCTCGACCGCATCATGGTCTCGCATGACCTGCGCGTTTCGGACAGCGGCGTGCATCGCAGCGCAGCGGCGGTAACCGCATCCGATCATCTGCCCGTNTGGGCGACGCTCGANAGCCGCGGATGACCGTTACGCGNGACAAGGAACTGCGGCTNGCGCTCGTCTGCTATGGGGGCATCAGCCTTGCCGTCTATATGCACGGCATCACCAAGGAGATCTGGCGCCTTGCCCGTGCGAGCCAGGCGGCGCGCGATGGCGATAGCCCGGCGAGCGGCAGCCAGGGCGCCTATCGCGCGCTGCTCGACGAGATTCATGACACCACCGGCATCAAACTGCGCGTGCTGGTGGATATCCTGTCGGGCGCCAGCGCGGGCGGGATCAACGCGATCTATCTGGCNCAGGCGATATCNCGCGGCCAGTCGCTCGATCCGCTGACNGAANTGTGGCTGAAGAACGCCGATGTTCTGGCGCTGCTCGATCCCAAACAGGCGCCGTCGCACCGGCTTGCGAAATTCTGGGCCCTGCCGATCGCATGGATGGCAATGGGGCGCGGCAAGAGCATCGAGCAGACGGTGGAGCCGGGCGCGCAGGAGGAAGTGCGCACCAAGCTGGAGCATTTCGTCCGCTCGCGATGGTTCGAACCGCCCTTTGGCGGGCGTCGCCTGCTGGAAATGCTGTTCGACGCGTTC
Source organism: Sphingomonas sp. (assembly GCA_002707985.1). Lineage (GTDB taxonomy): Bacteria > Pseudomonadota > Alphaproteobacteria > Sphingomonadales > Sphingomonadaceae > Sphingomonas. The sequence continues at coordinate 99,955 of PAOI01000005.1, forward strand.
GAAGCGATGGAGAACGGCCCGACCGGCAAGCGATTGCTGCCCGACGGACAGCCGCTCGACCTGTTCGTTACCGTCACCGATTTTCGCGGACATCCCGAACGGTTGCGCCTCAACTCGCCGCCCGAGGTGATCGAAAACGAGCATCGGCTGGTCTTCGGATTTTCCGACCATGGCGCTGCCGAAAATCGGCTGGGCGATTCGATCGAGCTTGCCTTCTCCGCCCGCGCCACATCGAGTTTCCCCGGTGCCTTTCCGCCCGCCAAGGTGAGCGAAGTCGATGAGATGGTGGCCGATCGTGGGCTAGACTGGCCCGGTCGCGACAGTTTCCTTGAACATGTGCTGCCGCGCCAATGGGCGGATCATGCGGCGGAAAAGGCCGTGCTGATCGACGGTTCCGTGCTCGCCAATGCGCCATTCGGCCCGGCGATCGATGCGCTGCGCGAACGCCCGGCGCGGCGCCAGGTCGACCGGCGTTTCGTCTATATCGATCCCACGCCCAACACCCGGTTCGATTTCTACGGCGATTCGCGCGAGAATCCTGGCTTTTTCCAGACGATCATGGGCGCACTTTCCGAATTGCCGCGCGAACAGCCGATCCGCGACAATCTGGAGGCCGTTGCCGAGCGGTCAGACCGGATCGAACGGATGCTGGCGATCGTCGCGGAAATTCGTGCGGAAGTCGAAACGCAGGTCGAGGCGCTGTTCGGCTATACGCTGTTTCTGGATTATCCCACGCCCAAGCGGCTTTCGGCATGGCGCAGCCGGTCGCAGGTCGCCGCCGCGTCACGCGCGGGATATGGCCACACTGCCTATGGCTTGCTCAAGATCGACGGCGCGGTCGATCGCATGGCCAGCCTGTTGCACACAGTCGGCGACCATCAAGGCGGCGACCGATTGCGCGAGATCCGCACGGCGCTGATGCGCTCGGTGCAGTCGCGCGGACAGAGCCGGTTCGGTGCGGGACAATCGAACGGCGCAAGTCCGGCGACTCTCGAATTTTTGCGCGAACATGATCTGGGGTTTCGCATCCGCAGGCTGCGCCTGCTCGCGCGGCGCCTCACCGAACTCGACACCGAATATCAACGCGCCGAACTCTCGCCGATGCGCACCGCCATTTACGATTCGCTGGCGGGCTATCTGGAATGCCGTCGCGCGGATCATTTTTCCCGACTTCGCGAATCGGTCCGGCGCCTTGGCGCGGGCGGAGACGCAAGCGCGCTGATCGACGACATGGCGCGGATCATGGATCTGAAGCGGCTCGATGCCGAAACCGATGCCCGGCTGTCGGAAGGGTTCAGCGCCTTATCGCGAGAGGCGCGCCGCCCGATCCTGCTCGAATATCTGGGTTTCCCCTTTTTCGACATCGCCACGCTGCCGATGCTCCATGGCGAGAATATGAACGAATACGACCCGGTCCGCGTCGACCGGATCGCGCCGGAGGACGCCGGATCGATCCGCAAGGGCGGCGCAGAGGCGACGCTGAAAGGCATTCAGTTCAACAGCTTCGGCGCGTTTTTCAGTCGTTCGTATCGCGAGAACGACTATCTGTGGGGCCGGCTGCACGGTGCCGAGCGGATGATCGACATCGTGCTGTCCACCCTGCCCGCCGCCAGCGGTCTGGCGCACGAACGCGTGGCGCAGATCAAGCGCAGGGTGTTCCTCGCCATACTCGATGAGGAAGAGCCGCGCCTGACCGCCATTCCCAGCCTTTTTGCCGAACTGCGCGCCGAAATCGGCTGACACTGGCAAAGCGCCGCGACCCGGCATAGAAGGTCCGCTGAAATTCGGCCCGCTCTTCCGAGGGAAGGAGAAGCATGCGCTTCCTCAAAATATTGTTCTGGCTGCTGCTCGGGGGCCTGGTCGCGGCGTTCGTGATCTATAATGGCGACGAACGGATCGCGCTGCACCTCTGGGGTGGTCTGATTGCGGATTTCAGCCTGCCATTTCTGCTGATCATCACCTTCCTGCTCGGCTTTCTGCCGATGCTGCTGGCATATCATGCCCTGCGCTGGCGGTTGCGGCAGCGGCTGGCGGGGCTCGAACGCGCGATCGCCGATTTGCGCGCGGTCAATGCGGCGCCCCCGCCGCCGCCCGAAACGCCGGAGCCGCAACCTGTCGCGCCGGCCGGCGAATTGCCGCTGGCGCCCGTCGAATCCAGTCCGTCCGAGGAGAAATAATGCGCTCGCCCCTGTTCGTTGCACTCGACACCCCCGATCTGGAACGCGCGAAGACGATTGCCCAGCGCGTCCACGCCCATGTCGGCGGAATCAAGCTGGGGCTCGAGTTCTTCATGGCGAACGGACGGCATGGCGTGCACGAGATGGCGAAGCTCGACCTGCCGATCTTCCTCGACCTCAAGCTGCACGACATTCCTAACACAGTGGCGAAGGCGATACAGGCGCTGCGCCCCCTGGAACCCGCGATCCTGACGGTCCATGCCGCCGGCGGCCGTGCGATGATGGAAGATGCCAAGGCGGCCGCACCGCTGGGGACCAAGGTGGTTGCGGTTACGATGCTGACCAGCCTGGACGCGAACGATCTTCAGTCGATCGGGCTCAACCCCGATCCGCATGAACAGGTCGTCCGCCTGGCCGAGCTTGCGCGTGAAGCCGGGCTCGACGGCATCGTCTGCTCGGGCGCGGAAGTGAACGCTGCGCACAAGGCATGGCCGCAGGGGTTTTTCGTCGTCCCCGGCGTACGCCCGGCGGACGGACATGTCGGCGACCAGAAGCGCGTGGTGACTCCGCGTCAGGCGCTGGACGGCGGCGCATCGATTTTGGTGGTGGGACGCCCGATCACGCAGGCGTCCGACCCCGATATTGCGGCTCGCGAAATCGAAGCCACGCTTTAATACCCAGTTCGATATCGCAGCGTGATTCTCGCGATGATCGTTGGAAGGCGGATCAGGCGACGAGCGTATCGACCACTTCGGTGATCGCGCTGCCAACGCCATAGCCTGCGGTCAGCACGACGACGCCGACAGCCAGAAAAACCAGTGCCATGCCGGTGCCGCTGCGACGGTCGATAAAGGCTTCCAGCTGTTCCATACGCCCCACTTCCTTCTGATGTCCGGGCTTGAACGCCCCTTTCCAGAAATGGTTGCCGGATTTTCACTTTCGTCAGGCTGAACGGATCGGGTGCCGCGCGGCACAGCGCTCCCGCCTGCCCCTTCTGATCAAACGCCATCCGCCCTATAGGCGGCGCCAATGCGAGTCTCGGCCAAGATATGCGGCGTATCGACGCCCGAAGCGATTGATGCGTCGATCAGGGGCTGCGCAAGCCATGTCGGCTTCGTCTTCTTCCCGCCCTCCCCGCGCAATGTCGGTTTCGATCGGGTCGCCGCGCTGGCCGTGCGCGTGCCCGACGGCGTTCATCGCGTCGGCGTGTTCGTGGATCCCGACGACGCGCTGCTCGACACCGCGATTGCTGCCGGGCGGCTCGATGTCCTGCAACTGCACAAGACCGATCCGGGACGTGCCGCCGCGATCCGTTCGCGGACGGGACGCGAATTATGGGGTACGGTAGCCGTGAAGCGGCGTGAGGATCTGAACGCCGCCCAATCGTGGCGCGGCGCCGCGGATCGCATTCTCTATGATGCCAGGACCCCTGACGACGCGACGCTGCCCGGTGGCATGGGTATGCGGTTCGACTGGAAACTGTTGCAAGGATTCGCCCACCCCCTGCCCTGGCTGCTCTCGGGCGGGCTCGATGCCGGGAACGTTGCGACGGCGATCGGCATTTCGGGCGCCCTAATGGTCGACGTCTCCTCAGGCGTCGAAAGCGCGCCGGGCGTCAAGGATGTGGACAAGATCGCGGCCTTCTGCAAAGCGGTGGAGCAATGTTGACGCTGACCGCCTGCACGGCCCGCCACGAGACACGATGGCGCTGATCGCTTTTCCATCGAAGCGATCCCATCTCCCTGTCTCTATCCGGAAGCCAGCATGACCGAAGCCACCATCCTGCCCAATTCCCTGCGATCCTATCCCGATGCGCGCGGCCATTTCGGCCAGTTCGGCGGGCGGTTCGTCGCCGAAACGCTGATGCCGCTGATCCTCGATCTCGAACGCGAATATCGCGCGGCAAAGGCCGATCCGGCGTTTCAGGCCGAGTTCGACGATTTGCTCGAACATTTCGTCGGTCGCCCCAGCCCGCTTTATTATGCCGAGCGGCTGACCGAGCATCTGCGCGAGCAGGCGCCGGCGGGCAAAGGCCCCATAATCTATTTCAAGCGCGAAGAGCTGAATCACACCGGCGCGCACAAGATCAATAATTGCATCGGCCAGATCCTGCTCGCCCGCCGCATGGGCAAGACGCGGATCATCGCCGAAACCGGCGCGGGCCAGCATGGCGTTGCGACTGCGACAGTGGCGGCGCGATTTGGCCTGCCCTGCACCATCTTCATGGGCGCGACCGATGTCGAGCGACAGAAGCCCAATGTGTTCCGCATGAAGCTACTCGGCGCCGAGGTTGAGCCGGTGACCAGCGGCGCGCAAACGCTGAAGGATGCGATGAACGAGGCGCTGCGCGACTGGGTCGCGAACGTCCACGACACTTTCTACATCATCGGCACTGCCGCAGGGCCCCATCCTTATCCCGAGCTGGTTCGCGATTTTCAAAGCGTGATCGGCAAGGAAGCGCGCGAACAGATATTGAAGCGCGAGGGGCGCCTGCCCGACCTTCTGGTCGCGGCAGTGGGCGGCGGATCGAACGCGATCGGCCTGTTCCACCCCTTCCTTGATGATCCCGACGTAAAGATGCTCGGCATCGAAGCGGCGGGCCATGGCATTGAAACGGGCAAGCACGCCGCCAGCCTGATGGGCGGGGCGCCGGGCATCCTCCACGGCAATCGCACCTATCTACTCCAGGACGAAGACGGCCAGATCACCGAAGCGCATTCGATTTCGGCAGGGCTCGACTATCCCGGCATCGGCCCCGAGCATAGCTGGCTGCACGAAAGCGGTCGTGTCGACTATGTGCCGATCACCGACCAGCAGGCACTCGACGCGTTCCAGCTCTGCTGCAAGCTCGAGGGCATCATCCCCGCGCTCGAAAGCTCGCACGCACTGGCAGCTTTGCCTGCCAAGGCAATGGAAATGAACGAGGATCAGATCATCGTCGTCAATGTCTCCGGACGCGGCGACAAGGATATCTTCACCGTCGCCGACGCGCTGGGAGTGGAGATGTGAGCCAGCCGGTCTTTGTGCCTCCTCCTCAAGGCTTTTCGCTGAAGACTTATGTTGGTTGCTACGTCGGAGTGTTCCCTCGTCTAAGTGCGCTCGTTCTTTTTGGCATTGCATTGACCGGGGGAGTTTCATTCTCGGTCCAACAGTCTGGTGCTTCCTTTTTATCGGGGCTGGCAGCTTCGCTTTGGTATCTGCTTGCTGGGCTCAGTTTGAAAATGATGCTGGTGGGCGCTTTGCATGACAGGCTGTTCAATTTTCCGCGACATGGCCTGACGATCGCATTTCTAACCGTTCTGTGCATGGCGGCGGCCGCACCATTCGGATTCTACGCCTTGGGAGCAAACTAGTGCGCCGCCTGACCACGCAATTTGGAGTCTCTGCTGCGCAAGGTCGCGCCGCACTCGTCACCTTCGTGACTGCCGGTGATCCTACGCCCGACGCCACCGACGCGATCCTCGACGCGCTGGTTGCGGGCGGCGCGGATGTGATCGAACTCGGCATGCCGTTCACCGATCCGATGGCCGACGGCCCCGCGATTCAGGCGGCGAACCTGCGCAGCCTTGGCGCTGGCACAAAGACGAAGGACGTCCTCGCCATCGCGGCGGCATTCCGCCAGCGGCACCCGGAGTTCCCGCTCGTCCTGATGGGCTATGCCAACACAATGACGCGTCCCTCGCCCGCCGAATTCGCTGCGAAGGCGGCAGAAGCAGGCGTAGACGGCGTGATCATCGTCGATATTCCGCCTGAGGAAACCGACGAAGTCGAAGCCTTCCGCAACGCCGGGATCGACGTTATCCGCCTCGCCACGCCGACGACGGATGCAGCGCGCCTCCCCGCAGTCCTGAACGGCGCATCGGGCTTTCTCTACTATGTTTCGGTCGCCGGGATCACCGGCATGCAACAGGCCGCGCAGGCCACGATCGAGGAGGCTGTCGCGAAGCTCAAGGCCGCTACCGACTTGCCCGTTGCCGTCGGTTTCGGCATTCGCACACCGCAACAGGCCGCCGATGTCGCGAAAGTCGCCGACGGGGTTGTCGTCGGATCGGCGATCGTCGATCTGGTGGCCGAACATGGCGCGGATGCAGCAGAGCCGGTCCGTGCCTATATCGAATCGCTCAAGTCGGCGATTGTCGCCGCCCGAAAGGAACCCGTATGAGCACCAGCCCGACCTGGCTTGGCCGCGTCCGCAACGCGCTCGCCTATGTCACCAAGCGCGAGACGCCCGACAATCTCTGGCACAAGTGCAAGGGATGCGGGACGATGGTGTTCACCAAGGAGCTGGAGGAAAACCTCCATGTCTGTCCGCATTGCGAACATCATGACCGGATCGGGCCGAAAGAGCGCTTCGCCATGCTGTTCGATTCGGGCGATTATTCGCTGCTCGGTATGCCGCAGGTGGCGGAGGACCCGCTCAAATTCCGCGATTCGAAACGCTATATCGACCGGCTGAAGGCGGCGCGTGCGAGCACCGAGGAACAGGATGCGCTGATCAATGGCAAGGGCTTCATCCTGGGCAATCCGGCAGTCGTCGGGGTTCAGGATTTCGCATTCATGGGCGGATCGATGGGTCTGGCGGTCGGCGAAGCATTTGTCGCGGGCTGCGAAGCCGCAATCGCGGCGCGCTCGCCCTACATCATCTTTGCCGCTTCGGGCGGCGCACGCATGCAGGAAGGCATTTTGAGCCTGATGCAGATGCCGCGCAGCACCGTCGCGATCCAGATGCTGCACGACGCGGGGTTGCCCTATATCGTCGTGCTCACCGATCCGACATCGGGCGGCGTCATGGCGGCCTATGCGATGCTGGGCGACGTCCAGATTGCCGAGCCGCGCGCGACGCTGGCGTTCACCGGTCGCCGCGTGATCGAAAACACGATCCGCGAAAAGCTGCCCGACGATTTCCAGACGAGCGAATATTATCGCGATCACGGGCTGGTCGACATGGTCGTTCACCGCAAGGATTTGCGTGATACGCTCGGCCAGCTGATCGACTTGCTCGGCGCGCAAAAGGCGGCTGCCTGACGCGCGTACCGGGCGGGGCAAATCGTGCCGGATCACGCGACATCCTCCGATCCTGAGGTGCAGCGCCAGCTCGACCGGCTGATGGCGCTTTCGCCAGGTGCGGACGTGCTGGGGCTGGGGCGCATCACCGAATTGCTCGATCGGCTCGGCAATCCCCAGGAGCGGTTGCAGGCCGTTTTCCATGTCGCCGGGACCAACGGAAAAGGATCGACCTGTGCCTTCCTGCGTGCGGCGCTGGAGGCGCAGGGGCTTGCCGTCCATGTCTATTCTAGCCCGCATCTGGTCCGCTTCAACGAGCGGATTCGCATTGCAGGGACGTTGATCGAGGACGTTGCGCTGGCCGCACTGCTCGACGAAGTGCTCGATGCCGCGACACGCAACGGCAATATCGGCGCCAGCTTTTTCGAAGTCACCACGGCCGCCGCGCTGCTCGCCTTTGCCCGCACGCCTGCCGACGCTTGCGTCATCGAAGTGGGATTGGGCGGGCGGCTTGACGCCACCAATATCATCCCGCGACCAGCGGTCACCGGGATCGCGCAGCTCGGCGTCGATCATGAGGCGTTTCTGGGCAAGTCGCCCGAGGGGATTGGAGGCGAAAAGGCCGGCATCGCACGGGCGGGCGTTCCGATGGTGACGATGCACTATCCTTCCTCCGTCGCAGCGCGCGTCGCCGAAGTGACCGAGGCCGCCGGGGCGCCATTGCATGCCGAAGGAAGCGACTGGGACTATCGCGTCGCCGACGATCACATCGTCTATTCCGACGCAAAGGGGCAGTTGCGGCTGCCCCTGCCCGCGCTTGCCGGTCCGCATCAGCCGGGCAATCTGGCGCTTGCCGTGGCGATGTTGCGGCATCAGCAGGCGCTGGCAATCGCCGAGGATGCGCTTGCGGCGGCCGCCGCCCGGGCCCGCTGGCCCGCGCGGATGCAGCGGCTCGGCGCCGGTCCGCTGACTGCCATGCTGCCCGATGACGTTCCGCTCTGGCTCGACGGCGGGCATAATGCAGCGGCGAGTCGGGCGATTGCCGATGCGATCGCCGGGATTGCAGCCACGCCGTCGGGGCATCGGCGCCCGATCCTGCTGATCCTCGGCATGCTCGCGAACAAGGATATGGCGGGTCTGCTCGATCCGCTGGCGCCGCTCGCCGATGGCCTGATCGCCGTGCCGGTGCCGGGCCATGCGCATCATGCGCCGGCAGAGCTGGCCCGGGCGGCACAAGGTGCCGGAATTGCCTTCACCGCCACCGCACCCGATGTGCCCAACGCGGTACGGATGGCGAGTCACCGCTGCGATCCGCGCGGGATGCCGCCGGTCGTTCTGATTCTCGGTTCGCTCTATCTCGCCGGCGAAGTGCTCGCCGCGAATGAGGAATTGCCCGACTGATTATTATTGAGATTGACTTGCAATAGCATGTTTGCGACGCTCCCTTTCTCACAGCGCGAGAGGAGACAGATTCGTGAACCACACCGCCGCAAAGACGCTCGCCGACGCGCTTCCGGTCTTGCAGCCCGACGATCCCGGCGCGCGCCTGCTCCTCTTTGGCGTCCGCCAGATGGGCGCGCATGGGCTTAACGATGCGTGCGCGGCGCATGCGTTCATCATGGCATTTGGCAAGGATTTCCGTCGTCCGCTGCTGTTGCTCCGCGCGTTGATGCAGGAAATGTCGGTCGCATCGTCCCGCCCGATCCAGATCGCGCCCTGGTGCTGCCCGCGGATGACCGCTGCGGAAGCGGCCGTACTCACGATCCTCGGCAAGGTGCGGCATAACCGTGCGGCTGCCGGACTGTTGCTCGACGATCTGCTCGGCTCTCGGGGCGTCGACGGCGTGCTTGCGACGGCACATGCGCTCTCCGAAAGTTTCGCCGATCTGGCGCTACCGCTGGAGCCCTGACGCGCGCAATTTGCGCAGTTCGTCCATCGCCCATCGGTACATGTTCGCATCGGCGGCGCGTTGTCTGCGGTCGAGCCGCTTCATCCGGCTCTCGACTTCCTCAAGCACGGCCAGCGCGTCACGATTCTGTCCAAGCCGGATCAGAAGCGCCGCATAGCGGCAGCGCGCTTCCTCACCGGGGGAGCGGGTGGCGACATCGGCATAGAGCGGAAGCGCCTCGTCTTCGCGCCCCAGATCTTCAAGGATGCGCGCGCGCAACAGCATGCGCTGGTCGCGATCGCTCTGGATGGTCGCGGGTTCGAGTGCATCGAGTTCGTTGAGCGCCGCCTCGGTATCCCCAGCTTCGAACAGCGCTCTTGCAAGCCGCGCCTGGATAGCGGCATCGCCGCCGGCGCTGCGCGACAGCGCCTCGCGATAGAGCGGGATCGCTTCGTCCCAGCGCTCAAGGTCAGCCAGCGTATCGGCGACGCGAACCCGGTTCGCGACGGTGTCGGCAAGGTCGAGCTGATCGCGTGCCTCGCGCAATTCGCGCTGCGGGTCCAGCGTCTGAACCGCACGGGCACGCGCGGCGCGCACATGGCGGTTGGCACCGCTCCCCGGCAGAATTTCGACCAGAAAATAGGCGACCGCGCTGACCAGCGGCAGAAAGATCAGCGCGAGCACCCACAATCCGTTGCGTCCGTTGCGGATCACATGGACGATGCAGAATATCTGCACCAGCACCGTGGCGATGTAATAAGTCATTTTGCCGGTTCAGCTTCGCCGTCGCCTCCATCCGACCGCGCGTCCCCCTCGCCTTCGATACCTGCGCTGCCCATTGACCGGTCGACCAGGCCGCTGCGGATCATCCACCAGAACAGGACAACGCCGGGCAGCGCGATCACGAATGTGAAGATGTAAAAATTCACATATCCGATTGATTCGATCATCGCGCCGGCGGTCGTACCCGAAATGAAGCGCCCGACGATGCTGGCCGCCGCGGAAATCAGCGCATATTGCGCCGCCGTGTAACGCAGGTCCGTAAGCGCAGAGAAATAGGCGACAACCACGACGCCGCCGAAGCCGCTCGCGAAATTCTCGAAGAACATCGCGCCTGCCATGCCGAGATTCGAGTGGCCAAGCGCAGCGAGGCCGGCGAAGCTGATATTGGATACTGCCATCAGCACCAGGCTGAGCAGCACCGAATGCTTCATACCGATCCGCGCATAGAGAAACCCGCCCGCAAAAATGCCCACAAGATAGGCGAGAAAGCCGACCCCGACATCGTAAAAGGCAATCTCGTCATTGGTGAATCCAAGGTCATCGAACAACAAGCGCACGGTGAGCTGGCTCAGTGTGTCGCCGATCTTGTGGACGAGGATGAACAGCAGCACGATCAACGCGCCCTGGCGAGCGAAAAACTGGACAAACGGGCCCCATACCGAGCGCGCAACGTCGCCAACGCTTCGCCGCTCGATCGAAACCTTGCGCCGCTCGGGTTCGCCGACGATCAGGCCGGTGATGACTGCGGGCAGCGCCAGCATCGCACAGGCGATATAGGCGATTTCCCAGCCCCCGCGCGCTGCGACCACCAAGGCGATCGCGCCGGCGCCCGCACTGCCGATGCGCCAGCCATATTGCGACATACCCGATCCGACGCCGAGCTGGCGTGGTTCGAGTATCTCGATGCGATAGGCGTCGATCACGATGTCGAACGTCGAACCGGCAACGCCCACAAGTATGGCGGCAAGCGCGGTATAGGCGATATCCTGGGTCGGGTTTGCCACCGCCAGATTGACGACGGCGGCGATCACAAACACTCCCGAGACAATCAGCCATGAAACACGCTGGCCAAGCTTTCCAAGGATGGGGATGCGAACGCCATCGACGATCCACGCCCATAGCCATTTCAGGTTATAGACCAGAAATGCCAGCGTGAAGGCGGTAACCGTCGATTTGGTAATGCCGTCCTGGGCAAGCCGCGTCGTGAGCGTCGCGCCGATCATCGCATAGGGAAATCCCGACGAAATGCCGAGGGCTAGCGCAGCGAGCGGCCCGGTTTCAAAATATGGGCGGACGCCCTCGGGAAGTCCTTCGCGCCAGCGTCCGGGCGCGCCGTTCCGCGCGGCGAAATAAGCAGCAACGAACAAGAGCAACGTCGCCCAAAGCCCGCTGGCAGGGGACACCTGCGCTTCGCGAAGTGGTCCGGGACCTGCGAACAGCGTATAAAGCGCGGCGATTGCCACTACGGAACCACCTACCACGGTTCCTGCAAGCACCATGCTCGCCCCGCCCCGCCCGCGACCGAATATACCGAAACCGATCGTCACCAGCACGATTGCAAGGCCGAGAAACAATGTCATGGACGGTGTCAGCAGCGCCGGCGCATCGCCCACGCCGGAAAGGCCCATGAGCAGATCGACGCCGCGAGCAGCGATGCTCTGATCCGCTGTCCGGATCCATAACCAGGGCAACAGCAGAACAGGAAAAACAGCCGCGAGCGCTAGTAGCGCACCGCCCGTGAAAACTGACTTGCCTGCGGCTTCAGACTGCATGAAGCGAACCCCTCCCCGAACTTCTTGCGACACTAGGGGGCAGTGTAGTTCGCTGCAATGCTCGACGCGATGCGATCAGGCCGCGCGGTCGAACAGGCTGAAGCGTGGGGGCAGCCTGCGGGGCTTTTCGCCGAGCACCATCGCCTCGATCGCTTCGATGGCGAGCAGCAAATCGCGTTGCTGATAGGGTTTGGCGAGGAAACCGGAGGCCAGCGCTTCGGCTTCGCCCGGGAAATGGCCGGTGACGAACAGCACCGGAATATCGCGCGCCATGGCTTCGCGCGCGACGTCAAGACCGCTGCCATCGGCCAGATTCACGTCGACCAGTACAAGGTGGAGCACCTCTTCCGACGCGATCACCCGCACGGCGTGCGCGACGGAGTCCACTGTCGCGACCACTTCGAAGCCCTCGTCGCCGAGATAATGTTCGGTGTCGAATGCGATCAGCGGTTCGTCCTCGACCACCAACAGCCGCGCAAGGTGACGCTTCTTCTTTCCGAACAACATTTTATGCAGAACCACCCTTTCCCTCTCGCAACGCACCGAACGCGATTTCGATCATTTTTTCGTCAGCGACCGATCGCCCTGTTCGCATTGCTTTGGCTGGTGGCGACAAACTGGCTATAGGCACGCCCCGTGTCCCTATCAAAGCCCCGAGAAGCGCAGCGAATCGCGAAGCTGCTGGCCCGTGCCGGAATTGCGTCGCGCCGTGAAATCGAACGCATGATCGCCGAGGGGCGTATCGCCATCGACGGCGTTACGCTCGATACGCCTGCGACCCTGCTCACCTCGCTGCGCGGCGTCACCGTCGACGGCAAGCCGGTTCAGGCGCCTGCTCCTGCTCGCCTGTTCCGCTTTCACAAACCCTCTGGCGTGCTGACCGCGGCGAACGATCCGAAGGGGCGCGCGACGATTTACGACCGGCTGCCCGGAGATCTGCCCCGAGTGATGCCGGTGGGCCGGCTCGACCTCAATACCGAAGGGCTGTTGCTGATGACCACCGATGGCGGTCTCAAGCGCCAGCTCGAACTGCCCGCAAGCGGTGTCGAACGCAGCTATCGCGCGCGTGCCTATGGCGATGTGACGCAGGCGCAGCTTGAGGAGCTGATGGACGGGATCGAGATCGACGGGGTGCGATATGGCCCGATCGACGCCAATATGGAGCGCCGCACCGGGGCGAATGTCTGGATCGAACTGACGCTGACCGAAGGCAAGAATCGTGAGGTCCGCCGCGTGCTGGAGCATCTGGGGCTTCAGGTTTCGCGCCTGATCCGCACGCGATACGGCCCGTTCCTGCTCGCCGACCTGCCGACCGGCGCCGTCGATGAGATCCGGCAGCATGATCTGGTGCTGTTCCGCAAGACGCTCGACGCGCCGGGTGGCGGCAAGGCGGCGTCGAACCTGCAACTGGCGCACAAGCCCTATGTGCCGCCGGTAATCGCCGCTCCGGAAGCACCGAAGCCGAGCCGGACCGAGACCGATCCCCGGCGCAAGGCAGGGCGCGCTGGAGCCGCTGCCAAGTCCGGCGGGGCACCAGCCAAAAAGGATGCACGCCCCGGATCACGTCCCGGCGATCGGCGGCGTCCGCGGCCGGAAGGCGCCGAGGATCGGCCTCAGCGCGGAAAGCCGGGCAACCGCCCTGCCCGCGCTACCGACAAGCGAACGGAGGCCGCAAAGCCCGGCGCCACTGGGCCGCGTGCTGCGAACAGTGACAGGCGCCCGGCGCGTTCCCGCGATGGCGAGCAGGAAACGGGCAAACCGCGCAGCGCGCGTCCGCGTGCAGCGGCTCCAGGCAAGCGTCCGCCGCGTCCGCGCGGGCCGAGGCGCTGATGCGGATCATTGCCGGATCGATGCGCGGCCGACCCTTGGTAGCGCCCAAGGGCCAGGCGACGCGCCCCACCGCCGATCGCACGCGCGAGGCGCTGTTTTCGATGCTCGCAAGCCGGTTGGGCGATTTCGAAGGGCTCGCCGTCGGTGACTTCTTCGCCGGATCGGGCGCACTGGGGTTCGAGGCGCTGTCGCGCGGCGCTGCTTCCTGCCTGTTCGTCGAACAGGATCGGGCGGCGCTCGATGCGCTGCGCGCCAATGCCGAGAAACTGGGCGTTCGCGCCGATATCCGCGCGACCTCCGTACTGGCACTAGGCCCCACCTCGACGCCACTCGACGTCATATTGATGGACCCGCCCTATGGCAGCGGCGCAGGGATGGTCGCGCTGGACAAGCTGTCGCGGCTCGGCTGGACCGGACCGGCAACCTGGATCAGCATCGAAACCGCGCGCGACGAAGCGGTCACCCTCGCCGGGTTCGATATCGATGCCGAGCGTGTGCACGGCAAGGCGAAGATCACCTTGCTGCGTCAGGCCTGACGGACGAACTTCGCCGCCAGTTCGACATGCGTCGACCAGCGGAACTGGCCGACCGGCTGCACCCATTCGAGGCGATAGCCGCCTTGATGCAACGTCTCAGCATCGCGCGCGAAGGTGCTGGGATTACACGAAACATAGGCGATAGTCGGCGCAGCGGCTTTCGCCAGTTCGGCGATCTGGTCCTTGGCACCTGCGCGCGGCGGATCGAGGATGATCGCATCGAACCGATTGATGTCGTCTGTCATCAGCGGACGGCGGAACAGGTCGCGATGCTCGGCCAGCATCATCCGCTGCGCGCGCCCCGCCCCACTTTTCAGCGATAACAAGGCATCGCGTGCACCTTCGGCGGCGTACACCTTCGCCTTCGGGAACGAGAGCGCAAAAGTGCCGAGCCCGGCGAACAGGTCTGCAACCGCACCCGCGTCGCCCACCGCTTCGTTCACCGCTGAAACCAGCGCCGCCTCGCCTTCTGCCGTTGCCTGAAGAAACGCACCGATCGGGAACGGCACCGGAGCGCCGCCCAAAGTGATCGTGACCGGTTCGGGCTCCCATCGCGGCTGCGGTCCATAGCCATCGTCGATTGAGAGCCGGGCAAGCTTGTGCCGTCCGGCAAAGGCCGTCAGCGCCTCTGCATTGCTCAGCCCCTCGGCTTGCACGCCCGAGATACTGACATCGACACCCTGATCGACCAGCGTCAGCTGTACTTCGGCGCGCGACCGTCCGAGCATCGACGCCAGCAAACCGCGCAACGGCCCGATCAGCGCAAACAATTCGGGCGCGAGCACCCAGCATTCGGCAAGATCGATCAGATGATGGCTCGTCTGGCGCGTAAAGCCCAGATGCACCTGCCGTCCCCGCCGTTCGGCATGGAGCGTTGCCCGGCGGCGCGTGCGCGGCGGCGACAGCGCGGGCGCGCGGACATCGGTAGTGATACCATGCGCGGCAAGCGCGCCGGATATCCGCTGGGCGATGAAATCGGACCATGCAGCATCGTCGAGATGCTGAAGCTGGCATCCCCCGCATTCGGGAAAGTGACGGCATGGCGGTTCGCGATGGTGCGGGCCGGGCGTTACTGTGCCGTCGGCACTGACGTGATCCCCCGGCGCCGCCAGCGCGACATGGCGCCCGGATTGCGTCACGCCGTCACCGCGTGAGGCCACATATTCGATGATTTCCTGAGTCACAGGCAATCGGCTATGGCGATGGGCAGCGCGTCGATCAAGCGGTCGGCATGGAACGCAGGGCCGCAATAATGGGCGGCGCGGCCATGAAGCCACACCGCGGCCGCTGCGACATGCAGCGGCGATGCCGCCCCGGCAGCAATGCGCGCGGCCAGAATGCCCGCCATAACATCGCCCGTACCTGCGGTCGACAGCCATGTCGGCGCGTCCGTGGCAAGCACGGCATGCCCGTCCGGCGCAGCGATCACCGTATCTGCGCCTTTGTGCAGGAACGTCGCGCCGCTGGCTTCGGCTGCTTGTACCGTGCGGACGATCTTGCTGGCATCTGCCGCGCCGAACATTCGGTTGAACTCACCGGAATGCGGGGTCAGCCACGTCGCGGCGCTACGCCGGGAAATACGCTCGGCAGCGGATGTGCCGAGCAGGCTCAGTGCATCGCCATCGATTACGAGCGGATGGGCGCATGCCAGCGCCGCGTCGATCCAGTCGCCGGCATCGCTGCCTCGGCCCAGTCCCGGACCGATCACGACCGCACTGATCCGATCGTCCTCCAGCAGCGCTGCGAGCGCTTCGCGCGAAGTCACGCATTTGCGAACGATAGCGTCGGGAGGCCCCTCGCCCGGATCGCGCCCTGCGAGAATGACATAGCCCGCCCCGCTCGCCGCCGCGGCGCCAGCGCAAAGCCGTGCTGCGCCGGGCATCTCTCCCTCGACAATCACAACGAGGCCGCGGGTATATTTGTTGGCATCCGGTGGTGGCGCTTCGATCCCGGGGCGCACCAGCGTTCGCCATTTCGACGCGACCGGAATGCCGATATCAGCATGCAGCACGGCGCCGCACTTCGCGCGCGCCTCGCCGATACAATGCGCCGGTTTGAGCGCGCCCAGCGCAACCGTGCAGTCCGCGCGTACCGGCGAATCCAGACCATCGCCGCTATCGGTATCGAAGCCGCTCGGGATATCGATCGAAAGGACGAAATCCGCGCCGTCAACCAACTTCGCCAGTTGCGCCGCGATATCCGGCGCGAAGGGCCGCGCCTTGCCGATGCCTAGCAGCCCGTCGATCAGGAACGGCCGCACCCCAGCGTCCTCGAGCGCGACCGTTGGCCCCGTCCAGCGCGCACGCATTTCCGCCGCGATTCCGGACTTCGGCTCACCCCAGGCGGCGACCATGACGTCAAGGCCGGCATCACCAAGCAACCGGGCCACGACATAGGCGTCCCCACCATTATTCCCCGGCCCCGCGAGCACCAGGACCGACCGGTTCATGGCAAAGCGCAGCGCTTCGCGCGCAACAGCGCGCCCGGCGCGCTCCATCAGGTCGCGTTGCGATATGCCGCTTGCGAAAACCGCTTCCTCGGCCCCGCGCATCGCTTCGGCAGAGACGACAGGAACGCCTGCAGGGATCATCGCTGCGCTGCCGGTTTCACTGTCGCGGGCAGCCGATAGCGATCGTTCCCGACCGCAACTTCGATCTCGTTTTCGCCGATCGGCGTCACGATGCTTGCTTCCGCGCCGTCGGCGGCGATTACGCCGCGCCCGTCCCTGGTGACGAGCAGCCGCCGGAAACCGCCGCTCGGCTGCCGGATCGTCAGATAGAGACCGTCCTGCGTCGGCGTGCGGTCGATCGTGCACACGCGCGAAAAGCCCGTGGCGCCATGCGGCGCGCACAGGATCTTTCCTTCGGCATTGGCCATCGCCTCCCGATTGGCCTGGTCCCCGGCCTCTTCGGCCTTGTCGCGCGGTTGCGGACCGCAGCCCGCGAGCAGCAACAAGGCGACACAGAGAAAACGTGCCGGATCAGATGTCCGCGTAGACATGCGTTTCGGCGCTGGCTCCAGGATGCGTCACTGCACCCTTATAGGCAGGACCGACCGTCTGGGTATAGCGCCACAGCGCGCCGGACTGATAGTCGTTGACGCGCGGTTTCCATGCCGCACGCCGATCGGCCAGCACATCGTCCGCAACCAGCAGGTCGATCGTTCCCGCGACGGCATCGATGCGGATCGTGTCCCCGTTCTCGACCAGTGCGATCGGACCGCCTTCGGCCGCTTCCGGGCCGACATGGCCGATGCAGAAGCCGCGCGTGCCGCCGGAAAACCGTCCGTCGGTGATCAGCGCGACCTTCTCGCCCATGCCGAGGCCATAGAGCGCCGCGGTGGTCGACAGCATCTCGCGCATGCCCGGGCCGCCCTTGGGCCCTTCATAGCGGATGACGATCACTTCGCCTTCGTTGATCGATCGCTGTTCGACGGCGGCGAAGGCATCTTCCTCGCAATCGAACACTCGCGCCGGCCCTTCGAACTCGAGCCGTGCCAGACCAGCCACCTTCACGATCGCGCCTTCGGGTGCAAGGCTGCCGGTGAGGCCCACCCCCCCGCCGGTCGGCGACAGCGGCGTCTTGATGTCGTGAATCACCTTCTGATCGGGGTTCCAGCTGACCTGATCGATATTCTCGCCGAGCGTCTTGCCGGTCACGGTCATGCAATTGCCGTCCAGATAGCCGCCATCGAGCATCGTCTTCATCAGCATATACACGCCGCCGGCTTCATACATGTCCTTGGCGACATAGTTCCCGCCGGGTTTGAGGTCCGCGATGTAAGGCGTTGATTTGAAAGCTTCTGCGACATCGTGCAGATCGAATTCGATCCCTGCTTCGTTCGCCATGGCGGGCAGGTGCAGCGCCGCATTGGTCGATCCGCCCGTCGCCGCCACCACGCGCGCGGCGTTGATGAAGGCTTCGCGCGTGCAGATATCGCGCGGGCGCAGATTGCGCTCGATCAGCTCCATCACCTGATGTCCCGCCGCCACTGCGATCTGCTCTCGCGTCGAATAGGGCGCGGGGACCATGTTCGAGTTGGGCAGGGACAGGCCGATCGCCTCGCCCACGCACGCCATGGTGTTGGCCGTGAACTGGCCGCCACAGGCGCCATGGCCCGGACAGGCGACTTTCTCGAGCGCATGGACTTCGGAAATCGGGCAGGTTCCGGCGGCGAATTTACCGACCACTTCGAACACATCGACGACAGTGACGTCCTTGTCCTGATAGCGGCCCGGCAGAATCGATCCACCATAGACGAAGATCGACGGGATATTGAGGCGCAGCATCGACATCATCATGCCCGGCAGCGACTTGTCGCATCCGGCAAAGCCGACCAGCGCGTCATAGCAATGGCCCCGGACGCTGAGTTCTACCGAATCGGCGATGATTTCGCGGCTGACCAGCGAGGATTTCATCCCCTGATGGCCCATCGCAATGCCGTCGGTCACGGTGATCGTGTTGAACCGGCGGGGCGTGCCGCCATTCTGAATCACGCCTTCGCGTGCGGCATCCGCCTGCGCGTTGAGCGTGGTGTTGCACGGCGCGCTGTCGTTCCCCGCGCTGGCGAGCGCGACGAACGGCTTGGCGATATCGGCCTCATCGAGGCCCATCGCGTAATAATAGCTGCGGTGCGGCGCCCGTTCGGGGCCGACGGTTACATGGCGGCTCGGAAGCCGGCTCTTGTCGAAACGATTGGTCATGGCGCGAACGCCTATGTCGCGGGAGACCCGTTGGACGCAAGGCTATTGCGCACATGCGCGATCATTTGTTGCATCCGTCCGCTCCACAAACGCACGCCATCCGGGTCAGCAATACCATCGGCGCGAATTTCGACCGCGATATAGGGGATGCCATGCGCTTCGGCATGGCGGTTGAGCGTCGCATTGAGCAGCTTGCCCGAATAAGGCTCGTTGTCGCCGACCTCCAGCCCCTGCCCGCGCAGCCATTCGATTGCGATGCGCGCAGCGCGTTCGTCCTGATTGTAGAGGATGCCGACCGTCCATGGGCGCGCAACATCGCTGGTTGCCAGCCTGGGGGTGAAGCTGTGGATCGAAACGATCAGCTCGGGGCGATATGCGGCAACCTGTCGGGCGATCGCCTCGTGATAGGGATCGTAAAAGCGCGCGATCCGATCCCCGCGATCCGCACCGATATTGCCCGGAATATCCCAACCGTCGCTTTCGGTGGGGATCAGCTTGGGATGGTCGGGCTCGCGATGCAGGTCGATCACGAGCCGCGATACGGTAGCGAGCACTGCCGGCGAATCGAAAGCCTCGGCGAGCCACTTCGCCACATCCAGCGCGCCCGTATCGACGGCGATATGCATCTGATACAAATCGTCGGGGTTCAGCGTGACGCCAAGATCGATATCGTACGGAACATGCGAAGACGCATGATCGCAGATGATCAGCAGCCCCGCATCGTGGCCGTTCAGGACTTCGGCCACCATCAGTAGTTCGGTCGCCGCCGTGACCGGAACGCCGCCAGCCCTTCGCCGAACTCATCCCCGCCGAAACTCGCTTCGAAATCCACGTCATGGGCTTGCTGCCCCGGATCGGCGAGCGTCCGCTTGAGCAGGCGTATCGCTTCGGGCGCATTGGCGGCGATGCGATCGGCAAAGGCCGTCGCAAGCGGCAGGGCGTCTTCGGTACGCAGTTCGATCAGCCCGATCTTCTCGGCATCGATCGCGTCGATGATTTCGCAGGTGAAGAGCATGCGGGCAGCCTGTCCCTTCCCCACTTGCGCTGCAAGACGAGCGACATCCTCACGCGGATAGCCGATGCCGAGCTTGGCAGGAGTAACCGCAAACTCCGCAGCGCCGCCGCCGATTCGGAAATCGCAGGCGAGCGCGAGCGCGACTGCCGCGCCATAGCATCCCCCATCGATCGCCGCGATCACCGGCATCGGCAGCGCAGCCAGCGGGTCCATCGCCGCGCGCATCGCACGCCGGAAGCGACTTCGCTGATCGGGATCGCTGCGCAGGCTTTCGAACTCGCCGATATCTGCGCCGGCGCTGAAAATGCCCGGTGCGGCGGAACGCAGGATCACGGCGCGCGCATCGCTGGCGGCGATATCGGCGACGGCGGCCGCCAGCGCCTCCCAGCCCGAAATGGGAATGGCATTGCGCGCGCCCGCCCGATCGAGCGTCAGCAGGGCAACATGGCCTTCGCGTGTCAGGTGAATCATCGCAGCGGCATGTGCCGCATGTCGCCCGGCTTGTCACCGGGGATGGCGCCCGCCGAAGCGGGGACCACCGACGGACGTTGCGCTCCCGGCGTTCGATCCGCTGCCCGAAGGAATAGGCGCTGACTGGTCAACGACGGGTTAGGATCGTTGGTAAATGCTCAAACGAGTTCGGTTGCGACTGCCCACCATCCCGGATGCTCCACGCCCGCGCATTCGCACGCGGCTGCACACGCCGCCATGGTGTCGAACAGCGCGAAACATGTCGCGCCCGATCCCGACATCCGGATGAGATACGCCCCCGGCATCGTTTCGAGCCACGCGATGACGTCACCGATTACCGGCGCAATTGCTTTGGCAGGCGGATAAAGATCGTTCCGCGACGCCAGGGCGACTTCGATCAATGCCCCGGACGGCAATGCGCCGCCATCCTTGCCGTCCCAGCGCCGGAAAATCTCTCCGGTCGAAACCGCAATGCCGGGGTTTATCAGCAACACCGGGGTGCCGGGCGCGCCGGCAATCGGTTGCAGCTTTTCCCCGCGCCCCTTCCCGATCGCGGTCGTACTGGCCAGGCAGGCCGGCACGTCGGATCCCAGATCGTCGGCGATTTGCCACAGCCGGGCGTCATCGGCTGCGATGCCATGCAACCGGACGAGCGCGCGCAACGTCGCCGCCGCATCCGCCGATCCGCCACCGATACCGGACGCCACCGGCAACTGCTTTTCCAGATGGATCGTGTGCGATTGCGCGATGCCGAACACGGCGCAAAACGCACGCTCGGCGCGGAGCACGAGATTGTCCGCTTCGCCGACCAGGGCGTCTGCAAAGTCTCCGCTCACCGCAAAAGCGGGAGCGTCGCTCAGGTTCACAGACACTGCGTCGCCATGATCGACAAAAGCGAACAGCGTTTCCAGCTCGTGATAGCCGTCCGCGCGCCGCGCGCGGACATGGAGCGCCAGATTGAGCTTTGCCCGCGCCTGTTCGACGACCATGACGATTTCAGTCGGCGGCCATGGCCGTGCCGGGACCATGGCTGATTTTCCGCTGCAGCCGCGCGCTCTGCTCGGCATCGGCATAGACGGACGCGGCCTGCCAGGCATAGCGCGCCTCGAACCGGCGACCGACATGCCAATAGGCATCGCCCAGATGCTCGTTGATCTCGCTGCTTCCCGGCGCCGCCTTTGCCGCGAGTTCGAGCAGCGGCAGTGCCCGATCGACATCGCCTTGCAGGAAATAGGCCCAGCCCAGCGAATCGGTAATCTCCGGGTCGTTGGGGCGCAGCTCATGCGCCCGCTCGATCAGCGCCGTCGCCTTCGCCAGATTGACCCCGCGCTCGATCTGCGCACGTCCCAGCGTGTCGAGTGCCACGGGTTCGTTCGGCGCCAGCGCCACGGCCTGCCGCAATGCCGCCAGCGCTTCGTCCCAATGCCCGGCGGCGTCCAGCGCGCGACCGCGCGAAACATAGAGCACCCAATTGTCCGCGCCCTCCGCACGTGCAATCGCCATCGCATAGGCCTCAGCCGCTGCGTCGTAGCGGTCGTTCGCCGCCAGCAGGTCGCCATAGCTTTGCGCGTCGTCGCTGGTCGCGCCGCGGCGCGTGGCGATTTCGCGGGCGCGAGTCAGTGCTTCGTCGGTTCGCCCCGCGCGCGCGAGTACGTCGATCGACACAATCCGTGCCTCGTCGTCGAACGGACTGGAAGATGGGATCTGCGCAAGCGTTTCGAGAGCGACGTCATCGGCTCCGTCACGCGACAGTGCATCGGCAAGCAACAGCCGCAACCGATCGTCGAGCGGATCGAGCAACAGCCCGGTTCGCGTGAGCATGATCGACAGCACCACGGCATCCTCATGCGCCAGATCGCCCGCGACACGCAGCATCATTCGGGACAGGGCGAATGCCATGCCGGGCTTTTGCCGTCCCATGCGGCGGAGATATTCGGAAAGCTCGCCCTGTGCGCCGATCGCCAGAGCCCGCGCGGCATCGCGCTGGCCGATCGATGCCAGAATGACTGCACCGTCGAGCGCCAGATCGGGACTGCCCCGCCCGCTGGCGATCAGCGTGCGAATGGCCTGGGATGCAACCGTGACGTCCCCCGTCGCCAGCCCCAGCAGCGTGCGATTTTCGATGTTGAAGCGGCTTTCCAGCCCGCTGTTCGCCGGTTCGGCAAGCGGGGCGAACGGATCGCCTCCGCTTTCATAAGCCTGCCATGCCCGCAGCGACGGCAGCATGAAGTTGAAGGGCCCTTTCGCAACCTCGCCCATCAACCGCTCGGTGGCTGTCGCATCCTTGTCGCGAACCGCCAGCGCGAGCAGATAGAGCGAGACGTCGGGTGGCGTCGCTTCGTCCGATGCCAGCACCTGTGCCGCGCGTGTCGCCAGCGGCTCATCACCGGCAGCAAGCGCCTCGCGATAGGCGCGCAGCGCGACCATCTGATCGTCGGGCGCATTGTTCAGCGCGTTGGCATAGGCGGCAACCGCCGTCTGCACGTCACCGTCCGCGTCCGCCGCCATCGCGCGAACATAGGCACGGCCATCGACCTGCTGCGCCAGCGACGGCCCCGCGCCGACCATCGTCAGCAGGGCCAGCGCCGATATCAGCCGCTTACATGTTGGGATAATTGGGGCCTCCGCCGCCTTCGGGTACGACCCAGTTGATGTTCTGGGTGGGATCCTTGATGTCGCAGGTTTTGCAGTGGACGCAATTCTGCGCATTGATCTGGAACCGCGGGGTTCCTTCTTCCAGGCCGACGACTTCATAGACACCTGCCGGGCAATAGCGCTGCGCGGGCTCCGCGTACACTGGCAGATTATAGTCGATCGGAATGTCCGGATCCTTGAGCGTCAGGTGACATGGCTGGTCTTCCTCATGATTGGTATTCGACAGGAATACCGAGGAAAGCCGGTCGAACGTCAGTACGCCGTCGGGCTTGGGATAGGCGATCGGTTTCGCCTGGCTGGCATGGACCAGACTTTCGTGGTCCGGATGATGGTGCATGGTGAAGGGCATCCGGATGCCGAGATATTCGGCCCACATCGTCATGCCGGCAAACACCGTGCCCCATTCGTCGCCGAACTTCTTCACCAGCGGCGCGGTGTTCCGCACCATGCGCAGTTCCTTGTACACCCAGCTTGATTCATAGGCAGCGGGATAGGCGGTCAGCTCGTCCGCGCTGCGATCGGCCTTCACTGCCTCGAACGCGGCTTCGGCGGCCATCATGCCGCTCTTCATCGCGGTGTGCGTGCCCTTGATGCGCGGCACATTCAGGAAACCAGCGCTGTCGCCGATCAATGCGCCGCCCGGGAACACCAGCTTGGGCACTGCCTGAAACCCGCCGTCGCTGATCGCGCGCGCACCATAGGAGACGCGTTTGCCGCCTTCGAGAATCTCCGCAATCGCCGGATGCGTCTTCCAGCGCTGCATCTCTTCGAACGGCGAGAGATAGGGGTTGGAGTAGTTGAGCCAGGTGACGAAGCCGAGCGCCACCTGCCCGTCCGCCTGATGATAGAGGAAACCGCCGCCATCGGCGTCTTCGCCCAGCGGCCAGCCCTGGGTATGGATGACGCGACCCGGCACATGCTTGGCCGGATCGATGTCCCACAATTCCTTGATCCCCAGCCCGTAAATCTGGGGATCGCAGTCCTTGCGCAGATCGAACATGCGCATGATCTGTTTCGACAGATGCCCTCGGCATCCCTCGCCGAACAGCGTGTAGCGTGCGTGAAGCTCAAGGCCCGGCTGATAATCGGGCTTATGCTCGCCGTCGCGCGCTACGCCCATATCGCCGGTCGCGACGCCCTTTACCGAACCATCGTCGTTGAACAGGATCTCGGCAGCGGCAAAGCCGGGGAAAATTTCGACACCCAGTTCCTCGGCCTTGCCCGCCAGCCAGCGGCACAGATTGCCGAGCGATCCGGTATAAGTGCCCTTGTTGTTCATGAAGGGCGGGATGATGAAATTCGGCATTGCCGACTTGTGCTTGGCCGAAAGATGCCAGTGAATATTCTCAGTGACCGGCGTCTGCGCCAGCGGGCAGCCATCGTCGCGCCAGGTAGGCAGCAATTCGTCGAGCGCCTTCGGATCGACCACTGCGCCCGAAAGAATATGCGCGCCGACTTCGGATCCTTTTTCGAGGATGCAGACCGAAACTTCGCTGCCGGATTCATTGGCGAGCTGCTTCAGCCGGATCGCCGCCGAAAGCCCCGCCGGACCGGCACCGACGATCACCACGTCATAGGGCATCGACTCGCGTTCGCTCATGCTCATCTCCTTCCGGGACACACGACATGCTTGTCGTCGCGTGTCCGCCACGTCTTGTCTCTGCCCGGATGAAGGCAGATTGACCGCGACGTCAACCCGCGATTCTAAAGGGCTTATGGGGGCAGAACCAATTCTAGACTGGCGAAAAGAGGCGGCAAGCACGCTCGAATGGTGGCAGGACGCCGGCGTCGACACGCTGCTTCAGGACGAACCGCGCGACTGGCTGACGCGTGCCCCCCTCCCCGTTGCCGCTACGGCAATGACGGCGGGCGCCGCCGCCGCGCCCGCTGCGGTCACGGAAGCACTGCCCCAGACACTCGAGAGCTTCGTCGCATGGCGGATGGGCGAACACGCGCCGGAAGCCAATTGGTTCGCCCCGCGCGTTGCGCCCGAAGGGGATGCTTCGGCGCCACTGATGATCGTCACCGACATGCCCGAATCGGTCAGTGGCGAATCGCCTTCGCTGATCGGCGGCGCGGCGGGACGGCTTTTCGATCGGATGCTCGCCGCGATCGGAACGGCGCGGGCGGACGTGTATATCGTGCCGGTCGCCTGGGCCGCGCCGGTGGCAACGCAATTGCCGCCCGATTCCGAAGCGCGCCTCGTCGAACTCGCCCGCCATCACATTGCGCTCGCATCGCCCAAACAGCTGCTTTTGCTCGGTCGCACGACAGAACGACTCCTGCTTGAGACGGACGGGGCGGACGCGGCGCATGGTTTAGGATATGTAAACCACTCGCGGGGCAGGATGGCGGCAGTGGCGTGTCTTCATCCCCGATTTTTGTTGAAGCATCCCGCAAATAAAGCGGACGCCTGGAAGACCCTTCAAATGTTGCTGATCCGGGGGAGCAGCCTGTGACGATGCGTTTTATTGTAGCTGCCGCTGCGCTGGCGATGCCCGCCGTGGCCCATGCCGGGAACACCGGGCTCGAACTGCCCAAATCCGTTCTGGCGCTGACCAACGACAGCGACAAGTCCGCCGACGCCGGCAAATCGGCGCGCGACAATGACGGCATTCCCGATCAACTAAACGCCGAGCAGCGCCGCCAATATGCGGCGGTGTTCGCAGCGATCCGGGCGCAGCGCTGGGACGAAGCGGCGCAGCTGCTCGATTCGATGCGCCCGGGCATCCTCCATCCGATTGCGCGTGCCGAACTCTATACCGCAGCCGGATCGCCGCGCGTGGAGCTTCAGCCGCTGCTCGACCTGCTCGGCCAGGCACCCGAATTACCGCAGGCCGGGCAATTGTCGCGCCTTGCCGAACTGCGCGGTGCGACCTCGACGCCGACGCTTCCCTATGAGCAGGCGTTGCGCTGGTACAACGGCGCGCCGGTACGCCAGCGGCTGCGGTCGATCAGCACCAACAGCGCCGCGACCGAAGTCGTGCTGGCGATGCAGCCCTATATCAAACAGGATGACGGCGCCGGTGCCGAGGCATTACTGGGGCAGTTCGCGGCCGATCTTCCGCCCGACGCGCTGACCGAATGGCAGCAGAAGATCGCGTGGATCTATTACACCGCAAATGACGACGCGAATGCGCGCCGCATGGCGGCCTTCGCGCAGCAAGGTATCGGTGATTTCGCGGCGCTGGGCGACTGGGTTCAGGGGCTTGCGGCATGGCGTCAGGGCGATTGCGAAGGCGCGGCGACGGCGTTCAATGCCGTCGGCGTGCGCGCGGGCGACGGCGATATGCGTTCGGCGGGCCTTTACTGGCTGTCGCGCGCGGACATGGCGTGCGGCCATCCCGAGCGCGTGTCGGTCAGCCTGAAGGCCGCGGCGCAATATGGCGAAACCTTTTACGGCATGCTTGCGCAGGAAGCGCTCGGCATTTTCGACGCTGCGTCGAATGGCGAAGCCTATGTCGTTCAGGACTGGCGGACGCTCGAACATTATCCCAACATCCGGGTTGCGGCGGCTCTGACGGAAATCGGCGAAAATGATCTCGCCGACGAAGTGTTGAAGCATCAGGCGCGGCTCGAAACCGCCGAGGAGCATCCGGCGCTGGTGCGCCTTGCCGGGCGGCTCAACCTGCCCGCGACTCAGCTGTGGCTGTCGCACAATGCGCCGAACGGTACGTCCGAAGCCGAACTGGCGCGCTATCCCGCGCCCAACTGGACGCCCGACGGCGGATGGCGCGTCGATCGCGCGCTCGTTTATGCGCACACGCTGCAGGAATCGCGCTTCAATGCCGATGTCCGCAGCGCGGCGGGCGCAATGGGGCTGATGCAGGTCAAGCAGGGTGCGGCGGTCGACGTCAGCCGTCGTCACGGTGTCGACTACGCCAATGCCGATCTGACCGACCCATCGGTCAATATGGAAATCGGGCAAAGCTACCTTGAGCAGCTGCGAGATTCCTCGTTCACCGGCGGACTGCTGCCCAAGGTGATTGCCGCCTATAATGCGGGGCCGACGCCGGTCGCCGAATGGAACGTCACCACGCACGACAATGGCGATCCGCTGCTCTACATCGAGAGCATCCCTTATTGGGAAACGCGCGGTTATGTGATGATCGTGCTGCGCAACTACTGGATGTACGAGCGGCAGGAGGGCAAGCCTTCGGCAAGCCGCGCCGCGCTGGCGCAGGGCATGTGGCCGCGTTTTCCGGGCCTTCCCGGCGACGCGGCTGTGCGTGTGACCGCCGCTCCCGGCTTTTCGGCGGCAAACGGTGCCAATTGACGAAAGCATCGCCTTCCGTCCGGTTCGCATCGCAGTATTGACGGTATCGGATACGCGCGGGCCGGAGGATGATCGTTCGGGCGACACGCTGGTCGCGCGGATCACCGAAGCGGGGCATGAACTGGCGGATCGCATGATCCTTCCTGACGATGCCGCGCGGATCGCTGCGCAGCTCACTGCCTGGATCGACAATCCGGACGTCGATGCCGTGATCTCCACCGGCGGCACCGGCGTGACCGGTCGCGACGTGACACCCGAAGCCTTCGCCACGGTGTGGGAAAAGGAAATACCCGGCTTTGGCGAGCTGTTCCGATGGTTGAGCTTTCAGTCGATCGGCACATCCACGGTGCAGTCGCGCGCAACCGCCGGGGTTGCGCGCGGCACCTATCTGTTCGCGCTGCCCGGTTCGACCGGCGCGGTAAAGGATGGCTGGGACGGCATCCTCAAGGATCAGCTCGATATCCGGCACCGTCCCTGCAATTTCGTCGAGCTTATGCCGCGCCTTACCGAACGCTGACGCGCTTATTCCCTGGTCTGCGTCCAGACGCCGAGTTCATGGCCGTGCGGGTCCTTGAAATGGAAGCGCCGCCCGCCCGGAAATTCGAAAATGGGCAGCGTAACGGTGCCGCCCGCAGCGACAACCTGATCCAGCGCCGCTTCCAGATCGTCGACTTCGATCACCGGCAATAATTGCGCGGTCCATTGATCGGTATCGCCGTTCAGGCCCAGATCGACGTCGCCGCTGGTCGTTCCGGCATAATCGGGACCGAAATCGGTAAAGCTCCAGCCAAAGGCCTGAGCGTAGAATTGCTTGAGTGCCGGCACATCGCGCACCGGCAGTTCGACATAGTTGAGACGCGCCATATTTTGCTCCTTCGTTCTTGATATGTTCTAATGCGCGCTGTATCTTTGCGCAATGGGAGAATCACGGCCCTCGCGCGGCGCGACGCACAACCGCGAAAGCACGCGTTTCGGCCTTGCCGAGCGCGAGGCGGATGGCGACTGGCTCGACGCGCGGGAGGCCATCGATGGCGGCGCTCCCAAATTGCGCACCACCGTGACGGTGGAAAAGCCGAAGACGATCATCACGCATAACAAATCGCCCGACATCCCCTTCGATCGCTCGATCAATCCCTATCGCGGGTGCGAACATGGCTGCATCTATTGCTTCGCGCGACCGACGCATGCCTATCACGACCTCTCGCCGGGCCTGGATTTCGAGACGCGGCTGTTCGCCAAGCCCGATGCCCCTGCCCTGTTGCGTGAGGCGCTCGCCAAACCCGGCTATGTCTGCGCCAACATCGCGTTCGGGACCAATACCGATCCCTATCAGCCGATCGAGCGCGAATGGCGGATCATGCGCGGCTGCGTCGAAGTGCTGGCCGAAACCGATCATCCGCTGACGATCACCACCAAGTCCGACCGCGTGGTGCGCGATATCGACCTGCTCGCGCCGATGGCGGCAAAGGGGCTGGCGTCGGTCATGGTCTCGGTCACCTCGCTCGACCCCCGGATCGCGATGACCGTGGAGCCGCGCGCGCCGCATCCAGAACGGCGGCTGACGGCAGTGCGCCGACTGGCCGATGCCGGCATCCCCGTGTTCGTGTCGATTGCTCCCGTTATCCCGATGATCACCGATTATGAGCTCGAACATATATTGGAGCGCGCCGCAGAATCGGGCGCGTCCGCAGCTTCCTTCATTCCCGTGCGGCTCCCGCACGAAGTCGCGCCTCTGTTCCGCGACTGGCTCGACACGCATTTTCCCGATCGCGCGGCGAAGGTGATGGCGACGATCCAGGCGATGCGCGGCGGCGGGCGCGACAATGATCCTGGCTTCTTCTCGCGGATGCGGGGTCAGGGCGTGTGGGGCGAATTGATGCGCAAACGCTTCCACATCGCCGCGCGGCGATACGGGCTCGACAAGCCCGTTCCGCGTGTACGCACCGACCTGTTTCGGCCGCCGCGCGGAGCACAGGGAGAATTATTCGATTGATACAATGTAACCTTGCGCGAAACACGCCGCGATCTTAAGCCCTTGCACTTCCGCGGTACGAAAGGATTCTTGATGCGCCGGATATTCTCCATCGCCTGCGTTGCCCTGAGCATCGGCACGGCGTCGGCACAGACTCAGCCGTCCCCACCGATTACGCAGGAAGAAACGGTTCCGACCGGCAAGCTTCCCGATATCGCCACCCCGACTGCCTATCGGCTCGATTTCACCATTCTGCCCGAAAGCCCGACCTTTTCGGGTCACACCGAAATCGACGCGACTCTGAACCAGAGCGCGACGAAGATCTATATCCATGGCCGCGACCTCGATGTCGCCAGCGCTTCGGTGGAAGCAGGCGGCAAAAGCTATCCGATCACCTATGAACAGGTGAACCCGTTCGGACTGGCGCAGATCGATTTCGGACGCGAGCTGCCCGCCGGGCGGATCACGCTCAAATTCGACTATGAAGCCAAGTTCAACGACGATCAGCCCTCGGGCCTGTATCGCGTCAATGTCGACGATGAATGGTATAGCTGGACGCAGTTCGAATCGATCGACGCGCGCGGGGCCTTCCCCGGCTTCGATCAGCCGGGATACAAGACGCCGTTCACCGTCAGCATCGCCACCGCGCCCGGCAATGTCGCGGTATCGAACATGCCGGAGGTCAGCGAGGAGACCGAAGGCAATCTGGTCCGCCACCATTTCAGGACGTCGCCGCCGCTGCCGACCTATCTGGTCGCGATGATCACCGGCCCGTTCGTGACGGCCGAAACGACCATCCCGGCAACGCCGCAGCGGCCCGAACCGATGCCGCTGCGCATCGTGGCGACCAAGCCCAATGCCGAGCGGATGCAATTCGCGCTCGATCAGTCCGGCCCGATCGTCGCGCTGCTCGAGAAATATTTCGATCAGCCCTTCCCCTTCCCCAAGCTCGATCAGATCGGGTCGCCCATCATGCCCGGCGCGATGGAAAATGCCGGGGCCGATGTGTATGGCGACGGCATTCTGCTGCTCAGCTCCGACCCGACGCGCGAGGATATGCGCACCTTCGGCATGGTCGTCGCGCATGAGCTCTCGCACCAATGGTTCGGCGACTATTCGACGCCGAAATGGTGGGACGATATCTGGCTCAACGAAAGCTTCGCCAACTGGATGGGCTATCGCATCGGCAGCGAATGGCGCCCGGATCTGGACATCACCAACGGTGCTGTCCGCGAAGGCTTCGACGCGATGGAGCTCGATGCGCTGAAGGTCGGTCGTCCGATCCACGAACAGATCACTGCCGATTCCGAAGTCGATTCCGCCTTCGACCAGATCACCTATGGCAAAGGTGGACAGGTGGTCGCGATGATCGCCGAATATCTGGGCGACGAGAAATTCCGCGAAGGCGTGCGGCTGCACATGAAGCGTCATGCCTATGGCACGGCGTCGACCGACGATTTCTTCGATTCGCTCGCCACTGCGGCACAGGATCCGCGCGTGCTTCAGTCGCTGCGCAGCTTCGTCGATCAGCAGGGCGTGCCGGTCATCACCCTTCACCGTCAAGGCGACGGTTATGTCGCCACGCAGGCGCCCTATGCGTATCTTGGTACCACCCAGGAGCCGCGCCAGTGGATCGTGCCGCTGTGCATGCGTCGCGGAGAGGCCGAGCGTGTCTGCACGCTGGTCGATCAGCCGAGCATGGCGGTGGCCGCCGTTCCGGGTAACGGCGCTCTGATGCCCAATGCCGGTGGCCAGGGCTATTATCGCTTCGAACTCGACGATGCCGACTGGGACGCGCTGATCGCTTCGGCGAACACCCTGCCCGCCGGAGAAGCGATTGCGCTGACCGACAGCCTCTGGGCGTCGTTCCACGCCGGTCACTTCCCGGTCGAAAAGCTGGTCGAGGCTGCCCGCGTGCTGGCGATGCATCCCGATCACGAAGTCGCGGTCGAGAACGGCCATCGCCTGGCCGGGCTGAAGGAACGCGGCCTGATCAGCGAAGCGGCGGAACCGGCATGGCGCGAAACCATCGCCAACATCTATCGTCCGGCGCTCGAAGCCATTGGCAGCGACGTCACCACCGGCGCCTATGCCGATGACGATAGCGACCGTCGTGCGCTGCGCAGCGACCTGATCGATCTGGTCGCCGGTGCCGGCGGGGACGAAGCGCTTCGTGCCAAGCTGCTGACCGCGCTCGACGCCTTCATGGCCGGTGACGATGCCGCGCTCAGCCCGGCGCTGCGCGGTACTGCGATCCGTATCGCTGCCGACGAACGCGGCGCTCCGTTCGCGGCTCAGGTGATGCAAAAGGCCCATGCCGGTACCGACCAGCATTTCCAGCAGGTCGCGGCCAGCGGCCTGATGGATTCGGAAGATCCGGCGATCGGTCAGTTCTTCCTCACCGTGTTCACCAGCGATGCGATGCCCGCCAACCAGCGCGTCTTTGCGCTCTATCAGCTGCTCAGCAGCCCGGGCGCTCGCGATGCGGCGTTCAGCTATCTGGCGGATAATTTCGGCACGCTGAAAACCAGCGGTGGCGGCATCTTCTTCGCCCGTGCAGGCGGCGCTTTCAGCCAGCTCTGCACTCGCGAAGCCGCCGATACGATCGAGCAGAAGATCCTGCCCGAACTTGAAGGCGGTACGCTCAGCCTGCGCCGCGCAGTCGAGCAGATCCGCAATTGCGCCGCGTTCAAGGATGCCAAGGCCGACACCGTCAGCCAGGCATTCGAAGCGATGCAGTGACCAAAGCAAATGGCCGGGCGCCGAAACGCCCGGCCATTGCCGGATTTCAGACTTTTGAGCCGGCCTCTCGCCGGCTCTTTTTTTGTCAGGCAGCCGCCAGGCTATAATCGCGATATTTCTCGCGGATCGCCGTTTTCAGAAGCTTGCCCGTGGCGGTGTGCGGCAATTCGTCGACGAAATGGATTTCGTCGGGAAGCCACCATTTCGCGACCTGCGTCGCCAGATAATCGCGGATCGCTTCCTCGGTTACATCACTGCCAGGCTTGCGCACGATCAGCAGGATCGGTCGTTCTTCCCATTTGGGATGGTGGACGCCAATCGCTGCAGCTTCCGCAACGCCTTCGGCACCGACAGCGGCGTTTTCCAGATCGACCGAACTGATCCATTCGCCGCCCGATTTGATGACATCCTTTGCCCGATCGGTGATCTGCATCGTCCCGTCGGGATGGATGACGGCGACGTCGCCGGTATCGAACCATCCATCCGGCGTAAGACACGGCCCGCTCTCGTCCTGAAAATAGGTATCGACGATCCAGGGACCACGGACCTGCAGATGCCCGGAGCTTTTTCCGTCGCGCGGCAATGGCTTGTTATTGTCGTCGGTGACGCGCATTTCGACGCCGAATGGCGCCTTGCCCTGCCGGGTGACGTGATTCACCTGCGCATCGAAATCCATCTCGTCCCAATCGGGCGGCAGCGCGCCGATCGTGCCGATCGGCGAGGTCTCGGTCATTCCCCAGGCATGATTGACGCGAACGCCCATCTTCATGATCCGTTCGATCATCGCGCGCGGCGCGGCCGATCCGCCGATGGTGACGACTTCCAGATGGCGCGGTGCATCGCCCGATTTGTCCATATGCCCGAACATCGCGAACCACACCGTCGGTACCCCGGCGCTATGCGTTACCTTCTCGCGGTTCATCAATTCGCACAAGACGTGAGCATCGTTGACGGCGGACATCACCAGCTTGCACCCGCATGCGGGCGCGGCGAAGGGCAGCCCCCACCCGACCGCATGGAACAGCGGCACGATCGGCATACAGACCGCCTTCTGGCTCAGGTCGAACACATCGGGCTGAAGTTCGGTAATCGCGTGAATGACCGAGGAGCGGTGCGTATAGACCACGCCCTTGGGATTGCCCGTCGTTCCGCTGGTGTAGCAGAGCATGCACGGATCGCGCTCCGGCCCTTCATGCCAGGCATAATTGCCGTCTTCCTGCGCGATCACGGCCTCGAAACTGTCGGGGCCATCGCCGTCGAAGACGATATATTGCTCGATCGTCTTCCATTGCGGCTTCATCTTTTCGACCAGCGGCGCGAATGCCTTGTCATAAAGCAGCACCTTGTCCTCGGCATGGTTGCCGATAAAGGCGAGCTGATCCTCGAACAGGCGCGGATTGATCGTGTGGATGATGCCGCCCATGCCGATCGCGCCGTACCAGGCGACCAGATGGCGGTGATGGTTCATCGCCAGCGTGGCGATGCGGTCGCCGGGCTTGCATCCCATCCGCTCCAGCGCCTGCGCCAGCTTGCGCGCGTCGCGTGCCGCGCCGGCCCAGGTGGTCCGTGTCTCGCTGCCATCGGCCCAGCGGCTGACCAGCTCGCGATCCCAATGCTCGCGCTCGGCATATTCGAGCAGGCGCATGACACGCAGCTCATGGTCCTGCATACCGCCCAGCATAATTCACCTCTCCGTTCTCGTTTCCGCCAGCGTACCCCACCGGCGCGGGAAGTCGAGAGGGTAGAGGCTCCGTTATGCCACGGAGGCGAGTCGGGGTTCCTCCGCATCGCGCAGCGTCGCATGACGAATGCCGTCGAGATTTTCGATCCGCGCGGTAAGTTCGCCGTCGAGCAGGAAGTCGCGACCCAGCACCAGTTCCGCTTCGCCATCGGCACCTAACGGCGCGCGCACGCGGACTTCGCCTCGCCCACCGCGCTGATTTCCGACGATTCCGGCAAGCCGCGGCAAAACCATCGGATCGTCGATCGCCAGATCGAGCACGAGCCGCGCCGAATTGGCGAGCGTTTCGAACGATTGCACCCGGCGCACGGTAACGCGCGGCGTTTCCTCGCCCGGCCGCCGGTCCAGTTCGACCGTCAGCACCGCGCAGCCCCCATTTCGCGCGCAATCTTCCAGATCCGTGGAAGCATTTTCGTCGAAACAGGTGGTGACGAACTGACCGGTGGCGTCCGAAATCGTCGCCATCAAATAGCGGTTGCCGCGCGCGGAGGTGCGCCAGCGGGCGTCCTCGATCAACGCGGATACGGTTGCGCCGATCCGCGCGCTCTCTGGTATGCTGATTTCCGACAGGCTGGCGAGCGAACGCGCGCCGTGCACCCGCGCCAGATGCGCGTAGCGATCGAGCGGATGGGCAGAGAAGTAGAATCCGAACGCGTCGCGCTCCGCCTGAATCCGCTCGGCGAGCGACCAATGAACGCTGGTCGGCAGCTGGATCGCATTGCCCGCAGGCTCGCTGTCGCCGAACAGGCCGCCCTGCCCGCTGGTGCGGTTCTCATGCGTCCGCTGTGCCACCGCCAATATGGTTTCGGCGGCGGCATGGACGCCTGCCCGATCCGACTCGATCGAATCGAATGCGCCACCGCTTGCCAGCGTTTCCAGCTGTCTTTTGTTGATAAGGCGCGGATCGACGCGATGCGCGAATTCGTCGAGCGACTGGAACCGGC
Organism: Sphingomonas sp.; assembly: GCA_002707985.1. Taxonomy (GTDB): domain Bacteria; phylum Pseudomonadota; class Alphaproteobacteria; order Sphingomonadales; family Sphingomonadaceae; genus Sphingomonas. The sequence continues at coordinate 134,463 of PAOI01000005.1, forward strand.
CATTTGCTTCGCGCTCGGCGACAAGCTGTTCCATCGCGCGTTCGCCAACGCCCTTCAGCCCGGCGAGTGCATAGCGGACCGCCAGCCCCTCCGGGCGCTGTTCGACCGAGAATTCGGCTTCGCTGGCGTTGATGTCGGGCGCCAGGCACAGAATGTCCGCGCGCTTCATATCATCGACGAACACCGACAATTTGTCGGTCTGATCGATGTCGTAACACATCGACGCGGCGAAGAATTCCTGCGGGTGATGCGCCTTCAGCCACGCCGTCTGATAGGCGAGTAGCGCATAGGCGGCGGCATGCGATTTGTTGAAACCATAGCCCGCGAACTTGTCGATCAAATCGAACAGCTCGTTTGCCTTGGCTTCGGGGATCTGGTTATGCTCGGCGCAGCCCGCGACGAAAATCTCGCGCTGCTTGTCCATCTCCGCCTTGATCTTCTTGCCCATCGCGCGGCGCAGCAAATCTGCGCCGCCCAGGCTGTATCCGGCCAGGATCTGGGCGGCCTGCATCACCTGTTCCTGATAGACGAAGATCCCGTAGGTCTCCTTCAGGATCGGTTCGAGCAGGTCGTGCGGATAGACGACTTCCTCACGCCCGTTCTTGCGCGCGCCGAATGTCGGAATATTGTCCATCGGGCCGGGGCGATATAGCGACACGAGCGCGATGATGTCGCCGAAATTGGATGGGCGCACCGCCGCCAGCGTGCGCCGCATGCCTTCGGATTCCAGCTGGAACACGCCCACCGTGTCGCCGCGCTGGAGGAGTTCGTAAACGCCGTCATCGTCCCATTTGAGCGCCGACAGGTCGACTTCGACGCCGCGCTGGGCAAGCAGTTGCACGGCCTTTTGCAGGACTGACAGCGTCTTGAGGCCGAGAAAGTCGAATTTGACCAACCCTGCGCCTTCGACATATTTCATGTCGAACTGCGTCACCGGCATATCGGAGCGCGGATCGCGATAGAGCGGGATAAGCTGCGACAGCGGACGATCGCCGATCACCACGCCGGCAGCGTGCGTCGAACTGTGGCGCGGCAGCCCCTCGAGCTTCGCCGCGAGATCCCAGAGCAGGCGGACGTCCTGATCATTGTGATATTCGCTGTGAAGCTCGCTGACGCCGTTGAGCGCGCGATCGAGCGTCCAGGGATCGGTCGGATGGTTGGGAACCAGCTTCGCCAGCCGGTCGACCTGGCCATAGCTCATCTGAAGCACGCGGCCCGTATCCTTCAGCACCGCGCGGGCCTTCATCGTTCCGAAGGTGATGATCTGCGCGACGGTGTCGCGGCCATATTTCTGCTGGACATAGCGAATGACTTCGCCGCGCCGGGTTTCGCAGAAGTCGATGTCGAAGTCGGGCATCGACACACGTTCGGGATTGAGGAAGCGTTCGAACAGCAGCCCGAGGTCGAGCGGATCGAGATCGGTGATCGTCAGCGCCCATGCGACTGCCGAACCCGCGCCGGACCCACGCCCGGGTCCCACCGGAATATCGTGGTCCTTCGCCCATTTGATGAAATCGGCAACGATCAGGAAATAGCCGGGGAATCCCATGTCGACGATGATGTCGAGCTCGTAATCCAGCCGTTTGAAATATTCGGGGAAGCGCGCGAGCAACGCCTCCTCGCTGATCTGTTCGGCTGAATTCTTCAGTTCCTCGCCTGCACTCGCTTCGGGGCGGGCGATGCCGTCTTCCAATGCGACAATCTTGCGCAGCCGTTCGATCAGGCCCGCGCGCGCATCCTCGCGCAGCTTGGTGGCTTCCCCTTCGCGGTCACCGGCCAGGCTGGGCAGGATCGGCTTGCGCTTGGGCGCGGATACCGCGCAACGCTGCGCCACGATCAGCGTGTTGGCGATCGCTTCGGGCAGATCGGCAAAGGCATCGCGCATTTCGCCCGCAGGCTTCATCCAGGCATCCGGCGAACTGCGCGGGCGATCGTCGCTGGCGACATAGCTCGAATTGGCGATGCACAGCATCGCATCATGCGCCTGATGGAAATCCTCTTCGGCAAAGCAGCAGGGATTGGTCGCAACGATCGGAATGTCACGGGCATAGGCGAGATCGAGCAGCTTCGGCTCCGCCGCGCCCTCGGTTTCGTCGAGTCGCCGCGACAATTCGATATAGAGCCGATCGCCGAACAGCCCCTGCAGCCGGTCGGCATAGGCCGCAGCAGCCAAATCCTGCCCATCGGCGTAAAGCCGGGCAAGTGCCCCTTCCCCACCCGCCGTCAGCGCGATCAGGCCATCGGAGCGACCGTCCAGCGCTTCGAACGGAACATGCGCGTCGAGTTCGATCGGGCGATCGAGATGCGCCATCGACACGAGCGCGCATAGATTTTCGTAGCCCGCCATGTCCTGCGCATAAAGCGCCAGCCAGTCGATGATCGGCGGCTTGCCCTCCGGGGTCTCGGGGCGCGCAACGGCGAGCAGGGTGCCGACGATCGGCTGCACCCCCGCCTTCATGCACGCATCGGAAAAGGACATTGCGGCATAGAGGCCGTTGCGATCGACCACCGCCACGGCGGGAAAGCCCAGCTCACGCGCGCGCTTGGCGATCGCCTTGGGGTCGATGGCCCCTTCCAGCATCGTGTAGGAAGAGAAAACCCGAAGCGGTACAAAACCCGAATGCGCCATACCCGAACCTAGGATGGACGACCCCGTTTTGCCAAGCGATGCTTACGGAAATCCACAGCTTTCTCGTCGGCTAGAACGAGCGCGGCGCGCTGACCACGCGGTAAAACACCTAGCGTGCGAACCCGGAACAGGATTCCACCGGAGTGGCAATTAACCCAATTTCGGGCGACAACATCGTTAACATTTCATCGACCAAAATGAACGGTTCATCGCAGGATCAGAATCAGGCTTTATTATGGCAAATATGGGGCAGATCGAGAAATGCCCTGCAAGACAGAGGTTTAGGAAAATCGCTCTGAACTTCCAGTGAACTCAGTAACGGTTTCATGAGGGCAAAAATGGTAACCCTGTTTCACGGCAGCGCACTTTGCGAAGTGGATGGCGAGGGTAATGTCACCCTCCCCGGCTTCGTCGCCGAAGCGCTCAACGAAGCACCCGACGGAAGCCAGCTGATGGTGGCCCGGCACGAGGCCGATCCCTGCCTGGTCAGCTATCGTCGCGATCATCTGCGCACGCTGCGCCGTCAGACCGAACGGCGGCGCATTGCCGATGAACGCGCGGGCCGCGATCCGCGCGGACATCATCGCCGCGTGCGCCGCGCCTTTGGTGTCGTCGAACCGCTGCGTCAGGCGTGTGGCACGGCGAATATTCCCGCTGCGATGCGCCATCTCGGCCGCATCGGCAACCGCGCACTGTTCGTCGGCGCCGGCGAAAATTTCGAAATCTGGAACCCCGACCTCGCTCTGGAGAGCGAAGACGAAAATCTCCGCGAAATCACTGCCTGGCAGGTTCAGGCAGCCGGCGCGGACCACGCAAAAGGAGGTCATTGAGATGACTGGGCTTTGCAAATTGATGGGTCATACCGCCGATTCGGTGCATCATCACAATCAGGGGCTGGATTTTTCCAGCTGTCACCAATGCGGTTGCGACCTGATCCGCGCGCCCGAAGGCGAATGGACGGAGGTGCCGCGCGGCTTCCGCGTGGTCTGGCGCGAATTCGGGCGTACCGCGGATGCCGCATCGGTGGCTGCGCGAATGCAGCGCAACGCACCCGTGCCCGCCCGCCGCGAACCGCGCAATGCCGCGCCGAAGGCGCGCCGCGATCGCCGGGGGCGGCCGTTCAAGGGCGCCGCCAGCATGTTCGGCACCCTGACTCAGCTCGGCAGGCTCCTGCGCAACGATGAAGCGCCTGCGGATACCGAAGCAATGGAAGCGAACGGGCAATATGTGATCCTGCTGCCCCAGGTCGGCAACGGACATTGAAGCTTTGCGGGCGCTCGCTTCCTCCGCGAGCGCGCCGGGGCGGTGGTGAGGCCGAACGTGCCTCACCACCATATCCCCTAATCCCGCGCGCACGCGGCGCGGCTTTACCTATCCCAGATATCCTTCGTGCAGCCGCACGATGCGGTCCATCTTCGCCGCCAGCCGCTCATTGTGTGTAGCTACGAACGCTGCGGACCCTTCCTCACGTACCAGCCGCAGAAATTCGGTCAGCACAACATCGGCGGTCGCTTCGTCCAGATTGCCGGTCGGTTCATCCGCCAGCACCAGTGCCGGCCGCGTGGCCAGCGCGCGAGCAACCGCCACCCGCTGCTGCTCGCCGCCCGACAACTGGCTGGGGCGGTGAGTCAGCCGCTGATCGAGCCCCAGCGCACCGAGCAGCTTTTTCGCGCGCGCATCGGCCTCCGCACGCGTCGCGCCATGGATCAGCTGGGGCAGGACGACATTCTCCTGCGCCGTGAAGTCCGGCAGCAAATGGTGGAACTGGTACACGAAACCCAGCGTCTCGCGGCGCAGCTCGGTCCGGCCGCGCGAATCGAGTTGCGATGCTTCGCGCCCGCAGATCTTGAGCGATCCTTCAAAGCCCCCTTCGAGCAGCCCGACCGCCTGCAACATTGTCGACTTGCCCGATCCCGACGGGCCGAGCAGCGCGACGATCTCGCCCTTACCGATGGTCAGGTCTATCCCGCGCAGCACCTCGATCGTGATGCCGCCCTGGGTGAAGCTGCGCCGCATGTCGCGGATTTCTACAACGGCATCACTCATAGCGGAGCACCTGGACAGGATCGGTTCCCGCCGCGCGGAACGCGGGGATCAGGGTTGCAAGGAAGGTGAGGATGAACGCCGTTACCACGACGCCGAACACCTCCCACGGATCGGTCTTTGCCGGCAGTTCGCTGAGGAACCGCATCTGCGGGTCCCAGATATTCTGGCCGGTGACGAGACCGATGAACGAAACGACCTGCTGGCGGAAGGCGATGAAGATCGCCGCCAGGACAAGTCCTGCGCCAATCCCCATCGTACCGATCGTCGTGCCGACCGTGATGAAGATGCGCAACATGCTGCCGCGAGTCGCGCCCATGGTGCGCAGGATCGCGATGTCGCGCGTCTTTGCGCGCACCAGCATGATCAATGACGACAGGATGTTGAACGCGGCAACCAGGATGATGAGCGACAACACGGTCGCAGTCACTACCCGGTCGACCGCCAGCGCCTCGAACAGCTCCGAATTCATCATCCGCCAGTCGACCAGTTGGCCCTTGTCGCCGATCGTCTTTTCCAGCGGCGCAAGGATCTGGTCGACGCGATCGGGATCGTCGGTGTCGATTTCGACCATCCCCACCGCATCGCCGAGCAGCAACAGCGTCTGCGCCTGCGACATCGGCATTAGCACGAATGCCTTGTCATAATCATAGATGCCGACTTCGAAGATCGTCGCAACGCGATATTTCACGATGCGCGGCACCGTGCCGAACGGCGTGCTCGATCCCAGCGGGTTCATGATCGAGATGCTCGATCCGATCGATGCGCCAAGCTGATCCGCCAGGCGCGAGCCGATTCCCACGCATTCGCAGCCGGGTGTCAGCTGATCGAGCGACCCCAGCACTTCCTTGCCGTCGAGCACGGGATTGTCGCGGATGTCGCCGACTTCCATGCCGCGTACCAGCACCGCTTCGGCGCGACCGTTGAATGTCGCGAACAGCGGTTGTTCGATCAGCGGCGTTGCACTGGTCACGCCCGGCGTCTTGCGTGCTTGCTCGACGATCGCGCGCCAATCGCGCAACTGCCCCCCATATCCCTGAATCACCGCATGGCCGTTCAGGCCGGTGATCTTGTCGAACAGCTCTGCGCGAAAGCCGTTCATCACGCTCATGACGACGATCAGCGCGGCGACGCCCAGCATCACCGCGCCCAGGCTGATTCCCGCGACGATGGCGATGAACGCCTCGCCCCGACCGGGCAGAAGATAGCGTCGGGCGATCATACGCTCGTACCGCGATAACAGCATGCAGTGGGACCCTGGACCTCTGGAAAGGCCGTTGCTCTAGGGCAGGTTCGGCCCTGCTGGCAAATGGCAAAGCTGTTGCGTGCGCGCCACAGGGTGACTCCAATCTGCGCCACCCATGCGCATAGCCGGTGACAAACGCGGTTCGGGCCCGTAGCAAACGCTCATCGAAGCGCAGGCAAAAAGGCCGTGGTTCGGGGAGGCTTACCGCCCCGCTTGTCTCAGGACGGGCGTGTGGGCGAAGCCGACAAAGGGGGCTGACGAGCATTCGTCACGCAGGCGCCCGGACTGGAAACGGTCCGGGCGTTTCGCGTTTCTGGACCACGACGGATGAACCGCCCCGGAACCTATCCCGAAATTCGGGGAGAAAGCCGCGCGGGCAACGACTCCCTCCCCTGCCACGACAGGTGCCGCGGGTTCAGATCAGAAGTTTTTGGCGATGGTCAGGCCGAAGGTGCGCTGGTCACCGGGCGATCCTACGATCAGCCCGCTATTGCCCGATGCCAAGGCGAGCTCGGTAAAATATTTGCTGTCGAACGCGTTGCGAACCCAGAGGAACGCGTTGAGCCCATCGTCGCTGCGAAAGCCGATGCGGAAGTTCGAGACTTCATAGCCGGCAATGTCGGTATATGCCGACCGCGAGGCGTTGGACGAGAATTTCGAACGCCAGCTTCCGTCATAGCCCAGATAGGCCGACCCCGGCAGCCCGAAGAGATTGGCCGGCACGCTATATTCTCCGCCATAGGAGAAGGCCCAGTTGGAAATTCCGGGCAGCCACTGGCCCGAAATGTCGCAATTGGCGGGGCTGTTGCCCGGCTGCCCCGGTGCCGCGATCGGGGTTCCGCTGCCGCCCCCGGAAAGCTCGGGCGGGCACGGCGCGTCTTCGAACTTCACATATTCATGATCGGTCCAGGCGCCATTGGCATAAAGCGAGAAGCGTTCGGTCGGACGCCACGCAAATTCTGCTTCGACTCCGCGAACACGGACATGATCGGCATTGGCGAGATAGCCGCGCAGCACGCCCACCTGACCGTTCACGACATTGGCCTGATAATCGAAGATATCGGTCCAGAAGCCGGTGAGATTGAACGTCGCGCGACGATCGTCTGTCTGCGTCTTCAGGCCGATTTCATAGTGATTCACCTTTTCCGGGGCGACCGTTGCGGTTGCCAATATGGGCTGGTTGTTCGCATCGTTGGGCACGCCGTTGACGTTGATCCCGCCCGAGCGGAATGCCCGTGCATAGCTGGCATATGCCATGACATTGCCCGAAATCTCATAGGAAATACTGAGGTCGCCCGACACATTCCATGCGCTGAATTCGGGTTCGAAGAATTGGGGGGACAGCACCGCAAGCTGCGCCGCGCGAACCGCGCCGGTGTCGGTGAACAGCACCGGATCGCCATTGCCGTCCAAAACCTGACGGTCATAGCTGCCGTGCTTGCTGTCGTAATTGATGCGAATGCCCGGCTGAATGCGCAATCGATCGTTCGCATGCCAGGTCAGCTGACCGAATGCCGCAAGGCTGGTGTTGGAAAAGTCGATCTGATTATAAGCGATCAGCCCGTCGAGCACCGAGGGATCGGCTGACAGCGGATTGGTGGGATTGATAAGCCACGCACTCGCCGCCGATCCCTGTTCCTGAACCCCGTCAGTGTGGATCTTCTGGTGAAAGCCGAACAGGCCGATCAGATAATCGAAATCGCGCCCTTCGGCGGCATAGCGAAATTCCTGCGTGAACTGGTCCTGATGCGACGGATTTTCGGAGCGCGTGGTGATCGGCAGGCCGATATAGTCGCGGTCGTTCGCCGGGCTCCAGTCCCAGAAGCGCCAGGCGGTTACGGACGTCAATGTGTCCGATCCCAGCTGATATTCGGCGCGTAGCGAAATGCCGCCCAGTTCATTCGTCGCGTTCAATCTTGCGTCGACATCGACCAGACGATCGAAGGCGTTGGTGCTCGGCACGGCATAGCCTTGTGCAGCGGCCAGCGCGTCATATTGGCGATTGAGCGGTCGTTGAGTCGCGCCGGTACGCACGTAAAGCTGTGCGCAGCATGCGGGATCCTGACGGTTATAATCGGCCGCGAGCGTTACATCGAGGCCGTCGCGGACGCGCCATAACAGCTGGCCCCGTACCCCGATATTATCCTGCGCATTTACATAGCTGTTGGTCGCGACATTGTAGAGCGTGCCGCGACGGCTCGTCGCGGAAATCGCAAGCCGCGCCGCCACCGTGTCGCTCAGCGGCCCGGATATCGATGCCCTGGCCTGCTTGAACTGCAGATTGCCGATCGAAAGCTCGGCGCGGCCCTCGAAATCGAAGCTGGGCTGCGCAGTTGTGATGCTGATCGCACCGGCAGTGGTGTTCTTGCCATAGAGCGTGCCCTGCGGTCCGCGCAGCACTTCGATCCGGTCGACATCCAGAAAATCGAACGTGGCCGATGCGATACGGCTGTAGTAGACCTGATCGATATAGATGCCGACGCCCTGCTCTATACCGTCGTTGGTCAGGCCGAATGGCGCGCCGATTCCGCGGATATTGACCGCCGTGTTGCGCGGATTGGACGAGAAGAATTGCAGCGTCGGCACCATCTGCTGCAACCGGCTGACATTGTAACTTCCTGTTTCGTCGAGCGTATCACCGCTGACGACGGAAACTGCGATCGGAACGTCCTGGATATTCTCGGAACGCCGCCGCGCGGTTACGACGATTTCCCCGTCCTGACTTGGGGCTTCCTGTTGCGGAGGCCGGGTGGCCGAAGCCGCAGGCACATCCTGCGGTATATTTCCAACGGCGCTTTGTAGCAATGCTGCGACTATCGGCAGACCGACCATTCCCATTCTCCCTGCACGGCGCATCCCGTGATGCGCGTGCGATTAATTCCCATTGATATGATAGGAATAAGGAGATGGTTTTAATGTATACTAATATAGTAGGATTTAGTTGACGCGATAATCCGCGATTTCGGCTCTTGAAATGGCGATGATCCGTTCCAATTTCACGCTCACACGGTGCCTGCGGGGCCGTGCAGATATCGGTATCGCAGCCTTCTGGATGCCGATGGGACGTACCATTTTGCTCATTGGAGGATTTGAAACATGCGTCAGTTCGACTTTACCCCCTTCCGCCGCTCGACCATCGGCTTCGATCGCCTCTTCGACATGCTCGAAGCCAGCGCGCGTCAGGCGAGCAGCGAAAATTATCCGCCGTTCAATCTCGAGCGCCTTGCCGAGGACCGTTATCGCATCACGCTCGCGGTCGCCGGCTTCAAGAGCGACGAGATCGATATCACCGCGCAGCAGAATCTGCTGACGGTTTCGGGCAAGAAGCAGGAATCGGAAGCCAAGGCCGCGAATGAAAGCGCGTTCCTGCATCTCGGCATCGCCAATCGCAGCTTCGAACGCCGTTTCGAACTGGCCGATTTCGTGCGGGTCGAAAGCGCCAATCTGGCCGATGGCCTTCTCACCATTGACCTGGTTCGCGAAGTGCCCGAAACTATGAAACCGAAAAAGATTGCCGTGACGACCGGCGAAGCGCAGCCTTCGATCGAGCACAAGGCTGCAAACGCGGCATAAGATCGCTCACCACGGCTTGCGACGTCTTTCTCCCTTTGGGCGTCGCAGCAGGGGCGCCCGGACATTGTCCGGGCGCCTTTTGCTTGTGCTCAGGCGATCAGACGAGCCGGCTCTGCTTGACCGCTGCTTCGATGAAGCTTGCGAACAAGGGGTGCGGGTCGAATGGCTTAGACTTCAGCTCCGGGTGGAACTGCACGCCGATAAACCAGGGATGGTCGGGGCGTTCGACAATCTCGGGAAGCGCACCGTCGGGCGACATGCCCGAAAAGACTAGGCCGTTCTTTTCCAGCGTTTCGCGATAGCCGGTGTTCACTTCATAGCGGTGCCGGTGGCGCTCGCTGATATCGTCGCTGCCATAGATCGAACCGACGACGCTGTTGCCAGTGAGCTTTGCCGGATAGGCGCCAAGCCGCATCGTGCCGCCGAGATCGCCGCCTTCCTCACGCTTTTGCAGTCCGTCCTTGGTCATCCATTCGGTGATCAGACCGACGATCGGTTCGTCGGTCGGGCCGAATTCGGTGGTGGAGGCGTGATCGAGCCCCTGCCCGCGCGCCGCTTCGACGCACGCCATCTGCATGCCCAGGCAAATGCCGAAGAACGGCACACCGCGTTCGCGCGCGAAGCTAACGCTCTTGATCTTGCCCTCGCTGCCGCGCTCGCCAAAGCCGCCGGGGACCAGGATGCCGTGCATCGGTTCCAGCTGCGCGGCGATTTCCGCTTCGTCCTTTTCGAACAATTCGGCGTCGAGCCAGCGGACATGCACTTTCACGCGGTTGGCAATGCCGCCATGGACCAGCGCTTCGTGCAGCGATTTATACGCGTCGGGCAGGCCGACATATTTGCCGACGACGCCGATCGTAACTTCGCCTTCGGGATTTTGGAGCCGCTCGACAATTTCGGTCCAGCGGTCGAGCGGCGGGCTGTCCTGCGCGGGCATGCCGAAGGCGTTGAGCACTTCGCTGTCCAGCCCTTCGCCATGATATTGCAGCGGCACCGCATAGATGCTCGACGCATCGAGCGCGGGGATCACCGCTTCCTTGCGGACGTTGCAGAACAGCGCGATCTTCGCACGCTCGCTTTCCGGCAGCGGCTGTTCGCAGCGGCAGACAAGCACGTCGGGCTGCACGCCGAGCGACGCGAGTTCGCGCACGCTGTGCTGCGTCGGCTTGGTCTTCAGCTCGCCGGCGGCCGCGATATACGGCACCAGGGTCACGTGAACGCTGATGGACTGACCGCGCCCAAGCTCGTTCTTCAGCTGGCGGATCGCCTCGATGAACGGCAGCGATTCGATATCGCCCACCGTGCCGCCGATCTCGCACAGGACGAAATCCAGATCCTCGGTATCGGCAGTCGCAAATGCCTTGATCGCATCGGTGACGTGCGGAATCACCTGGACGGTCGCGCCCAGATAATCGCCGCGCCGCTCGCGCTCGATGATCGTCTTGTAGATCCGACCCGAAGTGATGTTGTCCGATTGGCGCGATGCAACGCCGGTAAAGCGCTCGTAATGGCCCAGATCGAGATCGGTCTCTGCCCCGTCGTCGGTCACATAGACTTCACCATGCTGATAGGGCGACATCGTCCCCGGATCGACGTTCAGATACGGATCGAACTTGCGAATCCGCACCCGATATCCGCGTGCCTGCAACAAGGCGGCAAGGCTTGCCGCCATAAGACCTTTACCGAGCGAGGAGACCACGCCGCCGGTGATGAAAATATACCGCGCCATGGGAGAAACGGCCTAGCCCCGAAAACATAGGAACGGCAAGCGCCCGACTCAGGGCGCTGCCAAAAAAACTGTGCGGCGCGCGTTATTGCGCGAGCGGAATATCGGCTTCGTCGCTGCCATTGGCAGGTGCCGTGCCGTCCGCGAGCGGAGCCGCCGCGTCGCCCTCGGTCGGCGCCTCCTGCGAAGCCGCAGGCTGCCGCGCGAGGCTGGTGTCGATCGTCGAGCTGCCGCGCGTCGCCGCCAGCACCGCAAGCAGGATGCTCATCGAAATGAACAGGGTGGCGAGCACCGCAGTCGAACGGGTCAGGAAATCCGCTGCGCCACGCGCGGACATCAGTCCGCCCGGGCTGCCGCCCGAAGTAAGGCCGCCACCTTCCGAACGCTGCATGAGGATGACCGTCACCAGCAATGCGGCGATAATGGCCTGAACGACGAGCAGGAAAGTGAACAGCATGATGGAAAGCGGGTCCTTGCGGCGAAAGGCGCGACATAGGCGAGGCCCGCCCAACGATCAACCACCGTTGCGACCCCTTTCCGGAACATTTCGCTCGCGCACTGAAACCTAGCCTGCCGGGGCGCGTTATATGGTCGATTGGCCTAACAGTATCGGGCCGGGTAACCATAAGAGTATATGCCGTGAACGCCTTGTCCGAGCAATCGCTCTCGTCCTGGAAGAACACGCTGGTCGGCTATGTCCGCTCCGGCGAACCGGATCTCACCAATCGCCAGATGGCGCTGCTGCTTCTGGTGTACCTCGAACAGGGGCCGCATACCGTGCGCGGCCTCGCACGAGCCTTGAATGTCTCGAAGCCGGTCGTTACGCGCGCCTTGAACAGATTGGGCGCGCTCGGCTATCTCCGTCGTCAGCGCGACGATACTGACAAACGCAACATCTTCGTCGCACGCACCGCTGAAGGGGCAGATTTTCTTGCAGAATTCGGGCATTTCCTCTCTGGCGACGCGCTCGACGATGCCGTCGCCGGCAGAGGCACCGCGTAGCCGTTTCGAACTCCAGGGCCGTTCCTGGCGCGCTGACCCGCGAATCGACGCCGTCCGCCGCGACCTTGCCGATGTGCGTCTCGCAGGCCGTATCTTCGCGCCGCATTATTCGCGCGCGGAGCCGCTATATGCTGTGGCCGCCGCGCCCGTGCGGACTTCGCGCGATCCGGAATCGACGATTCTTTCCGAAATCCTTCCCGGCGAACGTTTCGAACTGCTCGAGCTTTCCAGCGAACATGGCTGGGGCATCTGTGTCGCCGACGGATCGGTCGGCTATGTCCCCTCCGACGCGCTGAGCGATATCGCTCCCGAAATACCGGAGGCTCCCGCAAAAGGTTCGGATTTCGTTGCGATCGCCGAAGCCCAGATCGAGGCACCGGCAAAGCCCGGCGGCCGTTCGCCCGCCGGTTTCAATTGCACCGGGCTGGTCTTTTATGCGCTGACCGGTGCGGGTCAGGAATGTCCTCGCTTCTGTGATCTGCAGCGTTCGCAGCTCGGCCGCGAACTTCCTGCAGACGCGCCGCTTCAGCGCGGCGACCTGATTTTCTTCGACGACCATGTCGCGATCATGGTCGACGGCGACAATGCCGTGCATGTTACCGCGAAAGCCGTGGTGCGCGAACCGCTGGCCGACATCTGCACCGGCGGCAGCTATGGCGACATCGTTGCGCGGCGGAGGATGGCATGACCATTCGCCTGTTCATCGACGGCGCTGCCGGCACGACGGGTCTTGAAATCCGCGAACGGCTGGCCCCGCGCAAGGAGATCGACCTCCTCACGCTTGCCGACAAGGATCGCAAGGACGCGAAAAAGCGCGCCGAAATCCTGAACGATGCCGATTTCGTCATCCTGTGCCTTCCCGACGATGCCGCGCGCGAAGCCGTCTCGCTGATCGCCAACGAACGCACGCGCGTTATCGACGCCTCGTCGGCGCATCGCGTCGCCGAAGGCTGGGTCTATGGCATGGCCGAGCTGGAGCCGGGGCAGACCGCCGCGATCGCCGAAGCCGCGCGCGTCACCAATCCCGGCTGCTGGCCGACCGGTTTCCTCGCTCTGGTGCGTCCCCTGGTCCGCGCCGGGCTCGTCCCGCACGACTGGCCCCTCTCCTATTCGGGAGCATCGGGCTATTCGGGCGGCGGGCGCAGCATGATCGAGGAATTCGAGGACGAAGGCGCGGCGAACTACACGCACACCGCCTATCGCGCCTATGGCCTGACGCTTGCGCACAAGCATCTGCCCGAAATGCAGAAACATGCGCGGATCGCCGAGCCGCCGATCTTTCAGCCAGCGGTAGCGCGGGTGATGCGCGGCATGATTTCCGAAGTGCCGCTGCCGCTCAATGCGCTGCCCCGCCGCCCCTCCGCCGCGACGATCGAATCGACGCTGCAGGAGGCCTATCGCGATTCAAAGATCGTGCGCGTCCTGCCCACGGCGGACACCGGCGCGGTGCATATCGAAGAGGATTCGGGCACCGATCGGCTGACGCTGCGCGTCTTCGCCAATCCCGATAGCGGTCATGCGCGGCTGATCGCCACCTATGACAATCTCGGCAAGGGCGCGGGCGGCGCGGCGGTTCAGAATCTGAACATCATGGCCGGGCTCGATCCCACCGCCGGGCTGGTGCTCTGAGCTTTCGGAACAACGCGGTCGAAGAATCGGACGTTCTTGCGCTGCGGTGCTTGTATCGCCCCTACGGCATCCGTATCGCTGCGGCGGTTGCTTTTCGGCCCTTGCGCCCAATCTGAAGGAACTTCATGGTTCAGCCCGTCGAGAAACTGCTGCTGTTCGGAGCGACCGGAGATCTATCGCAGCGGATGTTGCTGCCTTCGCTGTTCGGACTTCATGCCGATGCGCTGCTTCCCGAAAAGCTGACGATCACCTGTACCGCGCGATCCGAATATGACGATGCCGGTTTCCGCGAATTCGCGGCCAAGGCTCTCGACGAATTCGTGCCCGCAGACCGGCTCGATCCGGACATGGTCAAGGCGTTTCTCGATCGGGTTCACTACCATGCGCTCGATGCTTCCTCGCCGGAGGGCTATGCCGCGCTGGCCGAAGCGCTCGGCGATATTTCGGGCGGCCTCGCCATTTTCCTGTCGACCGCGCCCTGGCTGTTCGGACCGACGATCAAAGGGCTCGAAAGCGCCGGGCTTACTGCTGAGAACGTTCGCATCGGGCTTGAAAAGCCGCTCGGCAAGGATCTGGAGACGAGCCGCGAAATCAACGACATCGTCGCGGAGGCTTTTCCCGAAGAGCGCACCTTCCGGATCGACCATTATCTGGGCAAGGAAACCGTTCAGAACATTCTTGCGCTGCGCTTCGGCAATTCGCTGTTCGAACCGGTGTGGAATGCGCGCGGCATCGACAATGTCCAGATCACGATTTCTGAAACCGTGGGCCTGGAAGGGCGCGCGGGCTATTATGACGAAGTCGGCGCGCTGCGCGACATGCTGCAGAACCATATGTTGCAGCTCGTCTCGCTGATCGCGATGGAGCCGCCGGCGCATTTCGACGGCACGTCGATCCGCGACGAAAAGGTGAAGGTGCTCCGCTCGCTCCGCCCGATCGAAGCCGAGGATGTCGGGCATCTGACGGTCATCGGCCAATATGGTGCCGGTGCCGTCGCCGGAAAGATCGTGCGCGGATATGACGAGGAGCTGGAGCAGGGATCGGACACCGAAACCTTCGTTGCGCTCAAGGCGCATGTCGACAACTGGCGTTGGCAGGGCGTGCCCTTCTATCTGCGCACCGGCAAACGGATGGCCGAACGGCGCAGCGAGATCGTCATTCAGTTCAAGCCGGTCCCGCATTCGATTTTCGCCGAGCGCGGCGGCATGCTGCAGCCCAATACGCTGGTGATCCGGCTGCAGCCCGAGGAATATGTCCGTCTGCTGGTGATGGCCAAACAGCCTGGGCTCGACCGCGAAGGCATCCGCCTGCGCGAAGTGCCGCTCAACCTGTCGCTCGACACCGAATTTGCCGGAACCCAGCGGCGCATCGCCTATGAACGGCTGCTGCTCGACCTGATCGAAGGCGATCCGACGCTGTTCGTCCGCCGTGACGAAGTGGAAGCGCAATGGGCCTGGATCGACGCGGTTCGCGAAGGCTGGGCCGCCAACGGGATCAAGCCCAAATCCTATTCGTCGGGAAGCTGGGGGCCGTCTGCGGCGATCGCTCTGACCGAGCGCGACGGCGTAACCTGGCACGAATGAGCATCGCATGCGCGGAACCTTTGGGGGCGCGCAAGGGTAGGAAAATCGGGCGCGTGCCACATGCCGCGCGAATGGAGATTGCATGACTGAGATCGAATGGTGGGAATATGACGACGCGGCCGAAATGGCCGACGCTGTCGCCGGCGATGTCGCCTTCATCATCGAAAGCGCGATCGATACACGCGGCAATTGCGTGATCGCGCTGCCGGGCGGGAAGACCCCGCTGCCGATCTATGAGCGCCTCGCCGCTGCCAAGATCGACTGGAAGCGCGTCACCATCGTCCCGACCGACGACCGGCTGGGGCCGATGGGCGATGATCTTTCCAACGTCACGACGATCGGCAAGACCTTCATTCCCAAGGGCGCGCGCGTGATCCCGATCACCAGCGAAGCTGCGGAAGATTACAAGGCCGCAGGTCGCGCCGCCGATGCGCGGCTTCAGGACGTACACTGGCCGCTCGACCTCTGCCTGCTGGGCGTGGGCGGCGACGGGCATACCGCGTCGATCTTCCCCGGTCCCGATCTCGAAGAAGCGCTGACCGGACCCAAGGAACGCCGCGCGCTTGGCGTGATGCCCGATCCGCTACCCCCCGAAGCTCCCGTCGCACGCGTCACGCTTTCGCTCGAAGCGATCAAGTCGGCGCGCGCGCTGATGGTGGCCGTATCGGGCGACGCAAAGCGCGAGGTTCTGGAAGCGGCGATCGCCGAAGGCGCCGGATCGCCCTACCCGATCGGTCGCGTTCTCGCCGAAGCGGAACTGCCGGTCGACATCCACTGGAGCGCGTAATGGGCCGCGCCCCGACACGTTCAGAGCAACCGGTTCAGGGATAAGCGTTTATGGCCACCCTCCATGCCGAAATCGCTGCGGTTACCGATCGCATCATCGACCGTTCGAAAGACCGGCGTCAGGCCTATCTCGACCTGATCCGGCACGAGCGGGATAGTGGCGCCGACCGGCCCAAGCTCGGCTGCGCCAACCTCGCCCATGCCTATGCTGGCACCGATGAACAGCGCGACCAGCTGCGCACCGGGCGCGGGATGAATATCGGTATCGTCAGCGCCTATAACGACATGCTTTCGGCGCATGCGACCTATTACCGCTATCCCGAACAGATGAAGATCTGGGCGCTGGAGGTCGGTGCGACGGCGCAGGTGGCGGGCGGCGTTCCGGCGATGTGCGACGGCGTGACTCAGGGCTATTCGGGCATGGAATTGTCGCTGTTCAGCCGCGACACCATCGCGCTTTCGACTGCCGTCGCACTGAGCCACCGCACGTTCGAAGGCGCGGCGCTGCTCGGTATCTGCGACAAGATCGTGCCCGGGCTGCTGATGGGTGCGCTGCGATTCGGACATCTGCCGATGCTGCTGATTCCGGGCGGCCCGATGGCATCGGGCCTTCCCAACAAGGAAAAGGCGCATGTCCGCGAGCTCTATGCCGAGGGCAAGGCGAGCCGCGAGGAGCTGCTCGACGCCGAAATTCAGGCCTATCACAGCAAGGGCACCTGCACCTTTTACGGCACCGCCAATTCCAATCAGATGATGATGGAAGCGATGGGTTTGCATATTCCGGCTTCGGCTTTTGCAAACCCGCGAACCCCGCTTCGCCAGCAACTGACGCGGGCTGCCGTTCATCGGCTCGCGGAAATCGGCTGGGATGGCGACGATTATCGCCCGCTGGGTCATTGCGTCGATGAAAAAGCCATCGTCAACGCCGCGATCGCGCTGCTCGCAACCGGCGGATCGACCAATCATCTGATCCATTTGCCCGCGATCGCGCGCGCTGCGGGGATTGTGATCGACTGGCAGGATTTCGACCGCCTCTCCCGCGTCATCCCGCTGCTGACGCGTGTCTATCCCAATGGCTCTGCCGACGTGAATGGCTTTGAAGAGGCCGGTGGCCCAGCCTTTGTCATTCGCGAGCTGTTGAACGGCGGGCTGATGCACGCCGATGTGCTGACCATCGCGAAGGACGGTATGGCCGCTTATGGCCGTAAGCCCGCGATCGAGGACGATCAGCTCGTCTGGAACGAACTTCCCGCGCAGAGTGGTGATGACAGCATCGTCCGGACGCTCGACGCCCCCTTCTCGCCTGAAGGCGGTTTCCGCATCCTGACCGGCAATCTGGGGCGCGGCTGTATCAAGGTGTCCGCCGTCGAGCGCGAGCGCTGGACGATCGAAGCGCCGTGCCGCGTCTTTGCCGATCAGGCCGAAGTGCAGGCCGCGTTCAAGGCCGGCGAGCTCGACCGCGACGTCATCGTTGTGGTCCGCTTTCAGGGACCGAAGGCGAACGGCATGCCCGAACTGCACAAACTCACGCCGCCGCTCGGCGTATTGCAGAACCGTGGGTTCAAGGTCGCACTGGTTACCGACGGGCGCATGTCCGGTGCGAGCGGCAAGGTGCCCGCGGCGATCCATGTCACGCCGGAGGGCGTGGCCGGCGGGCCGCTGGCAAAGCTGCGCGATGGCGATCTCGTCCGCCTCGACGCCGAATCGGGAACGCTGGAAGCGCTGGTCGATGCCGCCGAATGGGACAGCCGCAATCTTGCCACGGCCCCTGCTCCCGCGATCGGCACGGGACGCGAGCTGTTCGGCATGATGCGGCACCTTGCCGACGAAGCCGAACAGGGCGCATCCTCGGTATTGGCAGGTGCGGGTCTATAGGGCCGTCGAACACATCGGAGAGGGTCTGAGAGCCTTGGAAATCGTTGCAGTTGATATCGGCGGCACGCACGCCCGTTTCGCCATTGCGGAGGTCGAGGGCGGCAGAGTCGTCTCGCTTGGCGAGGAAGCGAAACTCAAGACTGCCGATCATGGCAGCCTTCAACTCGCCTGGCAGGCTTTTGGCCGGATGGCCGGGCGCACCCTGCCCCGCGCCGCCGGCATCGCGGTCGCTTCGCCGATCAAGGGCGATCTGATCAAGCTGACCAATAATCCGTGGATCATTCGCCCGTCGCTGGTGAAGGAACGGCTCGAAGTCGACAGCTTCGTGATGGTCAATGATTTTGCTGCTGTCGGCCATGCGGTGGCACAGCTGCCCGACAGCGAGTTTGAATATATTTGCGGCCCGGAAATGGCGCTGCCCGACGAAGGGGCGATCACCGTCTGCGGCCCCGGAACGGGACTTGGGGTTGCGCAGGTCGTTCGCCACGGCAAGGGCTATGAAATCATCGCGACCGAAGGCGGGCACATGGATTTCGCACCGCTTGACGGGATCGAGGATGCGATCGTCAAGCGGCTGCGCAAAACCTACACCCGCGTCTCGGTCGAACGGATCGTGTCAGGCCCGGGCATTGTCGGCATCTACGAAACGCTCGCGGAGCTCGAAGGCCATGCGGTCGCCAGCCGCGACGACAAGACGCTGTGGACCCTGGCGCTCGAGGGCAAGGACAGCCTCGCCTTTGCCGCACTCGACCGCTTCTGCCTCAGCCTGGGCGCAGTGGCGGGCGATCTCGCGCTTGCGCATGGCCCGACCGGCGTCGTGATCGCGGGCGGGCTCGGCCTGCGGCTCAAGGACCATCTCGTCAATTCGGGCTTTGCCCAGCGGTTCACGGCCAAGGGCCGGTTTCAGTCGCTGATGGCATCGATCCCGGTCAAGCTGATCACCTATCCCGAGCCGGGCCTTTATGGCGCGGCTGCCGCCTATGCCCAGGAGCATACCCGTTGAAACCCATCGAAACCATCATGCGCACCAGCCCCGTCATCCCGGTTCTGGTGATCGAAGACGCAGCAACTGCACGCCCGCTTGCCGAGGCACTGGTCAAAGGCGGGCTAAAGGTGCTCGAAGTGACGATGCGCACCGGCGCGGCGATCGAAGCGATGGCGGAAATGAAGAAAGTCGACGGTGCAATCGTCGGCGCGGGCACTGTGATCAACGAAGCGCAGTTCCGGCAAGTCGCCGATATCGGCGCCGAATTCATTGTTTCCCCCGGCCTGACCGAGCGACTGGCGAAGCCGATCATCGAAGCCGGCATGCCGTTGCTCCCAGGCACCGCCAATGCTTCGGACATCATGCTCGGCCTCGAACTCGGGCTGGAGCATTTCAAATTCTTCCCGGCCGAAGCTGCCGGCGGCCTGAAAGCGCTCAAGGCGCTCGCCGCACCCTTTTATCAGGCGAAATTCTGCCCGACCGGCGGGATCAGCGCCGCCACCGCCCCCGAATGGCTCGCATTCGATCCGGTGTTGTGCGTCGGCGGCAGCTGGGTAACGCCCAAGGGCGCGTCGATGGAGGAAGTCGAGGCGATTGCGCGGGAAGCTTCGGCACTAGGATAATTCGCCGACGCCCAGTTGTCGGATGTGCACAGCGGACGGCACGTCCGGCAAGTGACCCGGTCGCCGGTGCCTGGGTTGCCTCAGTGCAACTGCGACAGTTCTCGGCATGCCGAAGCAAGCGGATTCATTTCCGCCACAAAACGCACTGCATCGACGCTCGTCGAAAACCCCAGTTCGAAACGATAGCTTCTCAGCGTCGTGGGCTTGATGAAGATCACGCGCGCGCCCTGATATTCGAAGCTGTAATTATCGGCGAGATCGAACTCGCTCGTCGCCGGCATATTACCTTCAGTATTGTGCTCCAGCATCGCTCCGCGACGCAGAAAGAGCGTGCATCGCCGCGTGAAGCCGATCTGGCGCACGCGATGCACAAAGCGATCCCGATTGAACCGATACAGGGTCGTAATACGGGCATCGGCAGCATATACGCCCCGCAAATGCTCGGTAATCCGCGCCTGCGTGTTGTCGATCTGTACTTCAAGCATCGCCGCCTGAACGTCCTGAGCCTGAACTGGCGCAGCGATCGACATGATGGTCAGCGACATACCGGCCAGTAATCGGCGCATGCTGTTCCTCCCCCGTTAAAACCGCTGCATGGCCGGGAAAGGATGAACCCTACATTTCCCCGCGCGAACGGCGGATGGCATACCATTTCTGCACATTGGCATTGTGCTGTTCCAGCGTGTCGGAAAAGACATGCCCGCCGGTGCCGTCGGCGACGAAATAGAGCGCATTCGAATCCGCCGGATCCAGAACCGCATCGATCGATTCGCGCCCCGGATTGGCGATCGGCCCCGCCGGAAGCCCGGTCATGGTATAGGTGTTATAGTCGTTCACCGCCTGCAGTTCGGATCGCAGGATACGGCGGCCGAGCGGGCGTCCCTGGGTGATCGGATAGATGATCGTCGGGTCTGCCTGCAGCATCATGCCGCGCTTCAGCCGGTTCGAATAAACCGCAGCGACGGTCCGCCGTTCCTCCGGCTTGCTCGTTTCCTTTTCGACGATCGATGCGAGGATCAGCGCCTCGCGCGGGGTGTTCACGGCAATGCCCGGCTTGCGTCGCGCCCATGCGGCGGCGAGATATTCCGCCATCGCCTTTTGCATGCGATCAACCACGCTCTGCCGGGTGTCGCCGCGCGTATAGGCATAGCTGTCGGGCAGGATCGTGCCTTCGACCGGCACCGCCACTTCGCCCGTCAGATAGGGCGCCTTCATCAGCGCGTCGTGGACCAGCACCGACGGCATGCCTTCGGGCACGGTCACGAACCGCTGGAGCGTGTCGCCGCCCTGCATCGTCTTCAGGATGTCGGATTGGCTCAGATGCGCGGGAAAGCGATATTCGCCTGCCTTGATCGGCGTATCGCCCCCGAAAATGCGCGACAGGATCAGGAACCAGCGCGCATTGCGGATCGCGCCCGCCTTTTCGAGCTGGCCGGCGGCGGTGGAAAGGCTGGCGCCGCTCGGCACCACCACGGTCACATTCTGCTTTGCCGGGCCATCGGCGCCCCAGTCATGAACGACCCAGAACCCCCCGCCGATCACGGCGAGGATCACCAGCAAGCCGAAACATCCGAAGAGCCGACGCATATTCAGCCCCTTTCCGGCCTGTCCGACGGGTCAGACCGTCGCCATCACCAGCGAGGCATTGGTGCCCCCAAAGCCGAAGCTGTTGTTCAGCACCGCCTTGACCTTGCGCTCCTTCGCCTTGTGCGGGACGAGGTCGACGCCTGCGCAATTCTCGCTCGGATTGTCGAGGTTGAGCGTCGGCGGCACGATCTGGTCGCGCATCGCGAGAATGCAGAAAATGCTCTCGACGGCACCGGCGCCCCCCAGAAGGTGACCGATCGCCGATTTGGTCGAGCTCATCGACGTGGTATCGAGCGCGCTGCCGAACAGCTTGCGGACTGCGCCGAGTTCGAGCTCGTCACCCAGAGGCGTCGAAGTGCCGTGTGCGTTGATGTAATCGATGTCAGCGAGCGTCAGGCCCGACTTCTTCATCGCCATCTGCATCGAGCGGAACGCACCAGAACCTTCCGGATGCGGCGCGGTGACGTGATAGGCATCGCCCGACAGGCCATAGCCCAGCACTTCGGCATAGATCTTGGCACCGCGCGCCTTGGCACGCTCATATTCCTCGAGCACGACCACGCCTGCGCCTTCGCCCATCACGAAACCGTCGCGATCGACATCATAGGGGCGGCTGGCGCGCGTGGGATCGTCGCGGAACCCGGTCGAAAGCGCACGCGCCTGACCGAAACCGGCGATGCCGATCGGGCAGATCGCGCTTTCCGCGCCGCCGGCGAGCATCACATCGGCGTCGTCCATCGCGATCATCCGCGCGGCGTCGCCGATCGAATGCGCGCCGGTCGAACAGGCGGTCACGACCGCGTGATTCGGGCCCATCAGACCATATTTGATCGATACCTGACCCGAGATCAGGTTGATCAGACGGCCATGGACGAAGTGCGGCGAAACGCGCTTGGGGCCCTTATGCTCGAGCACCAGCGATTCGCTTTCGATGCCCGGCAGTCCGCCGATACCCGAACCGATCGAGCAGCCGGCACGCAGCCGCTCCTCTTCGGTCATGTCGGTCAGTCCGGCGTCTTCGATCGCCTGTCCGGCCGCATCGATCCCGAACACGATGAACGGATCGACCTGGCGCTGGATCTTGTGATCGACGCGCTTTCCCGGATCGAAACCATATTCATGGTCCGGCGCCTTCACTTCACACGCATAGTTGGTGTGAAAATCGGTGGCGTCGAAACGCGTGATCGTCGCGGCGCCGGATTTGGCGGCGATGATGTTCTTCCAGCTTGTTTCGACATCGGCTCCCAAAGGAGTGACGAGTCCCAGACCGGTCACAACTACGCGGCGCATGCTGTTTCTCCGTACTTCTTTGCGTCGGGCCTAGCGCAAAACGGCCCCCCGCCCCCGTGTTTCAACCCCGGGACGGGAAGCCGCATGTGCTGTTCCGACCTTGGGCGTGCGGAAACATCCGCAGGCGAAGGGTCAGCCCTGATGTTCGTCGATATAGGTGATCGCGTCCTTGACGGTCGTGATCTTTTCGGCGGCATCATCGGGAATTTCGACGCCGAATTCTTCTTCGAACGCCATGACGAGTTCAACGATGTCGAGGCTGTCGGCGCCGAGATCGTCGATGAAGCTGGCTTCCGGAGTGACGTCCGATTCCTGGACGCCGAGGTGCTCGCTAACGATCTTGGTCACACGATCGGCGGTGCTCATGATCCCTGTATTCCTCTCTATGGCTCTGGGGTCTCAATACGATGAACGCACGTAGAGCGCCCTCAGGGCGCTGGCAAGTGTCGGAACGTGCAAAACGAATGGAGAACGCGTGAAAACACGCTCGCAATTCGGTTAAATTCACCGTTTTTGGCGGTTTTCACTGATTATATTCGGCCTTGGCCTGATCGACGATGATCGTCCCCGCAAGTCCCTGTGCGATTGCCGGACCGATCACGCCCAGCTGTTCGGGCGTCGGCGTTCCGAACGCAGCACCTTCGGATTCCAGCGCCCGCGCGGCGGCTGTCATCGTCGCGCCGCTCATCGAACCGCTGCTCATCAGTTTCTGGCGATCCTCCTCGGCGACCGTCGCGAGCGCTGTATCGAACTGCCACCAATGGACGCCATAGTCGCGCAGGCGATATGCGGCGTTGCTCCGCATCGTGCTCCCCCGGAAATAGGCAGTCGCGGCAGCCTGGCGTGCGTCACCCCAGCCATAGCGTCCACGACACTGCGCCACTGCGCGGCCGATCGCAGCCATCACCCGCTGCTCGTCGCTATTCTCGGCCTGAAAGCCCTTCAGGACGACGGTGGCCAGAACGTCGCGATCGACCGAACGGGGAATCGCCCCGCCGATACAGCTCACCGGCCCGTCGTTGCGCGACTGCCTCGATGCCTCGCGCGACGCAGTCGTTGCATCCTGGGCCATTGCCGCGCCGGCGCCCGCCAGCATCAGAACGGCACTGGCGCAACCGGTCAGGGTCTTTGCGATACGCATCGAAAAATCTCCGAAACTCAATGTTATGCGCCTCGCCATGTCGGTTCAGGCGCGATAGCAGGTGTGTAACGCCGGAATATTACATCGGAAAGCCTGTCGGCGATCAGATCATCGCCATTCCGCCATTCACGTGCAGCGTCTGGCCCGTGACATAGCCTGCCTCGCGGCTGGCAAGGTAAACGACTGCGCCGCCGATATCCTCGCCCTCGCCCAGCTTGCCGGCGGGGATTTTGGTAAGCAGCGCTTCCTTCTGCGCATCGGGCAGGACATCGGTCATCGCCGAACGAATGAATCCCGGCGCGACGCAATTGACGGTGATCCCGCGCGAAGCGAGTTCCTGCGCCAGCGCCTTGGACATGCCGACCAGGCCCGCCTTGGAAGCGGCATAATTGGCCTGGCCCGGATTGCCGGTCGTGCCGACCACCGAGGTGATCGAAATGATCCGGCCGAACCGCGCCTTCATCATCGGTTTCGCTGCGGCGCGTGCCAAGCGGAAGGCGGCCTCCAGGTTGACGCGGATCACCTGATCCCATTCGTCATCCTTCATCCGCATCGCCAGATTGTCGCGCGTCACGCCGGCATTATTCACCAGAATGTCGAGCTTGCCGAGCGCTTCCACGGCCTGCGGGACCAGCGCATCGACGGCGGCGGCATCGGACAGATTGCACGGCAGCGCGACATGATCGCCGCCCAGTTCCGCCTTGAACGCTTCAAGCTTTTCGACATTCGAGCCCGAAAGCGCCAGCCGCGCACCCTGTGCCGCAAGCCCCCTGGCAATCGCCGAACCGATCCCGCCGCTCGCGCCGGTCACCAGCGCGGTCATGCCTGTCAAATCGAACAATTTTCTCTCCTTAGCGATCGGAAACACCCAGGGTTCTCGCCTGGGAATCATACAATATGGACCAGTGAAGATACGGCGCGATGCCGAACGAGAAACTGGTCGGGGCGTCAGGACGCGCTGGACGAATACGTGCCGCACCACCCTGATCGCGGCGACCGATGGTCACGGTCATGGAAGGGGAATCATCGCCCTCCCCCAACGAAAGGGTCGCTTCCGTTCCTTGCGCAGGCAAGTCCTCCGCATCCGCTCCAAAAAGCGTGATCCCGGGCGCACCGCTGTCGATCATCGTCGGTGCGCACCGTTCATGCGTCTCCGAACGGATACAGCCGCGCACTTCGTTTTTGTCGGGAAGCAATGCAACCTGCCGATATCCTGCCACTTCGGCATCGGTGGGATTGAGGATCAATTTCCCGGTTTCCGCGGCGCTCCGCGGCAGTTCGACGATCCATCGCGTGACGCCCGCCTGTCCCAGCGGATGGCCAAGCCTTTCGGGCCGCAGGCCAATGCCCAGGATGGCGACAAATCCCTGACCGGGCACGCCTTCGCTCATGATGCGGAAAGAAGACATGTCGGAGCCGGTTGCGTCGCAGCGCGGCACGCCGGATCGACAGGTCGCCTGATCGATCCGCTGCAGCGCTACGGTTGCTTCGGGCAAGTCTCCAAAGGACACGCTGGCGCGAACCACGCGCCCGGACAGTTGCACGCCCGAATTAAAGCCGATGCCGACGGTCTGGCCCGTTTCGCGACCGCCCGAGGGAAGCGCCGAGCCGACAACGCGAAGCCCCACCGAACCTGTGTCCAGCGCCGCTTCGACCGGTTGGCCATTGATCGTGACAGTCACCGAAAAGCGCGGAGGGCCGTTGCCTGACGACACCCGATGGACAGGCAATTCGACGCGCTCGGGCGCAGGCGGCTGAGCGCCATAGGGCAGCGCAAACGACAATATCATGCCCAGCATCGACCGACTCCCTCAACGCGAAAAATGATATGTCAGAGTGTCTTAGCGAGCTCCTCGATATCGTCCATCGAAACCACGCTGGTCGCGGTCGCGTCCGGTGCGATCCGTTTCACCATGCCGGTCAGCACCTTGCCGCCCAGCTCGACAAATTCGGTCACGCCGGCCTCCGCCATCGCCGCAACCGATTCGCGCCAGCGGACCATGCCGGTTACCTGTTCAACCAGCAGCGAACGGATCGTGTCGACATCGGCGACGGGCGCCGCAGTCACATTGGCATATACCGGCACCAGCGGCGCCTGAATCTGCGCATCGGCAAGCGCGGCCTGCATCGCATCGGCGGCGGGCTGCATCAACGGGCAATGGAACGGCGCGGATACCGGCAGCAACAGGCCGCGCTTGGCGCCCATATCCTTTGCCATCGCCACTGCGCGCTCGATCGCCTCGCGATGGCCGGAAATCACGACCTGNGTNGGATCATTGTCATTGGCNACCGTGCAGACCTGCCCTTCGGCNGCNGCTTCGGCGATCTTGCTNGCTTTNTCNATGTCGGCGCCGAGCANCGCGGCCATNGCGCCCACNCCCACCGGCACCGCAGCCTGCATCGCTTCGCCGCGCAGCCGGAGCAGTTTCGCCGTCTGCGCCAGCGAAAAGGCGTCCGCTCCGCACAGCGCGCTATATTCGCCCAGGCTGTGCCCGGCGACGAAATCGGCCTTGTCGGCCAGCGAAATGCCGCCTTCGCGCTGAAGCACGCGCAGCACCGCGATGGCATTCGCCATGATCGCCGGCTGGGCATTGGCGGTCAGCGTCAGTGTCTCTTCCGGCCCTTCGGCCATGACCTTCGACAGCTTCTCGCCCAGCGCGTCGTCGACTTCCTCGAACACTTCGCGCGCAACGCCGCTCGCGGCGGCAAGCGCGGTGCCCATGCCCACGGCCTGGCTGCCCTGTCCGGGGAAAATGAATGCGCGCATGTCGATATCTCCTCGCTTCCCTGAAGCGCCGGGCGCTTAGAACCGTTCCGTCGCCCGATGCAAGCTGTGCCGGAAAATTCGGNCGCCTGCGACACTTTGCGACTCTTTTCCCGGTCATATGGGACAGGCGCGACACAGCTGTCCCCCAGATAGGAGTTCGACGCCGAATGAGGCGCCGGTTTTGAAATTCAGAATGGAGTTCGGGTCATGAAGAAGATTATCGCCGCCGCTATCGCCGCTTCGATGCTGGCAACTCCCGTAATGGCCGCCACGCCGGGCAACACGCATCAGCCCACCGCGACNCAACACGACAATCGNAACAANGANCGGTCGGATCATCGCAGCGACAACCGCTACGGGCAGAACGATCGCAACGATCGCAACACCCACGGCACGACTCAGCGCGACGANCGCNNCAACGGCGTTCAGAACCGCGGTTGGCAGCGCGGACAGCATTTCGATCAGCGCTATGCCCGCAATTACCGNGTGATTTCCACGCCCGCCAGCTATCGGCTGGGCAGTGCACCGAGCGGATATCACTGGGTGCAGTCGGGCAATGACGCGGTGCTGGTCGGCCTCGCCACGGGCATTATCGCCGCGGTGATGGTGAACGCCATCCGCTGATCCCCTCGCGCCCATTCTCCTCCGCCGGGCGCGAACATCCTGCGGCGGGGCCGAAAGGCTCCGCCGCTTGCTTGTTGGAGCATCGTGACACCAGTGTTATGGTTAACGACCTTCCCGGGAGGAGATTGCGATGATCCGGCTTATGATCGGCGGAATATTTGCATTCACGNTACTGGCACCNGTCGCCCAGGCACAGCAGGTTCAGCCGATCGGCATTCCGATCAGCCAGCCGGGNGAGGTTCTTCCTCCCGATTTCGANGGCAANGTCCGCTATTTCGGCAATCATAGCGGCGAGATTTCGGTCCTGCGCAGCACCGGCAACGAACAGCGCCGCCGCAATACCGCTTGCCCCCGCCCCGATCAGGGGTGCCCAGATCCCGTCGGCGGCAGTCTGGAAGTCACGCTCGAATTCGAAGGGTCGGTCGTTCGCGGCGAATTTCGTGGCACCGGCGGGTTGCGCGACAGCCAGCTTGTCGGCCGCCGCCAGGGCGCGGAATGCCGGCTGTTCGATATTGCCGACGGATCGGTCTGGTCCGGACGCTGCGACAGTCAGGGGTTCATGGGCAGCGTCGAAAGCGTGCCCAATGCCGCGATTCAGGTGCATCTGGCGTTCGAAACCGTGGGCACGCGCACGATCAACTATGCCGAGCGCGAACGTCGCCGCCGCGAAGCGATCCAGCGCCGCTGGCGAATCGAAACGCTTGAGGCACGGCTCGCCGGAAACGGCGCGATCGAGGACCGGTTCGAAGCCGCGATCGAGCTCGATTCTTTCAGCTGGCNATATGAACAATATGTCCCGGNNAGTCTGAGCGCGATCGATCGCAGTCGCGAACGCGACGGCCGGTATCAGATCTATGGCGAGTTCGCGCTGAAGGCGGGCGGCAAGGGCTGGGCTCGCGCCGATGTCGATCACGGCACGATCAGCTGCATCGAATTCTGGACGATGCCGGGCTATTGCCGCGCGATCGTCCATCCCGTACCCGCGCCGCCGCCCGGCGAACCGGGTGCTCAGGACGAATTGGGCGCGATGCTGATCCCGCGTCAGACCGACCCGGTGCACCAGCCCCCGGCCTGATTCGGCCGACCAGCTTGCCCAATCGGCTTGCATTGCGGCGCATTCGGCAGTAAGCGCGCGCCTTCACTCGATCGGGCGACGTCCGCGTTTCCCGATCCTGTGTCATTTTGAGACGATAGCCGGAGGGGCGTTCGCACGGGGCGGCGTCAGCGATCGGCCAACAGAAGTGAGATATACATGGCTCTTTACGAGCACGTGTTCCTTGCGCGCCAGGATCTGGCACAGGCGCAAGTGGACGCACTGGCGGAAGCCGCCACCAAGATCATCGAGGATAATGATGGCAAGGTCGTCAAGACCGAGACCTGGGGCCTGCGCAGCCTCGCCTATCGTATCCAGAAGAATCGCAAGGCGCATTATGTGATGCTCGAAATCGACGGTCCGACGACCCTCGTCGCCGAGCTCGAGCGCCAGACCGCGATCAANGAAGACGTGATCCGCTACATGACCATCCGCGTCGACGAACTCGAACAGGGTCCGTCCGTGATGATGCGCAAGGGCGATCGGGATCGTCGTGGCGGAGGCGGCCGTGGCCGTGACCGCGACAACAGCAACGACGATAACTGAGGAGTAGCACGCAATGGCACGTCCGTTTTTCCGCCGCCGCAAGAGCTGCCCCTTCTCGGGCAAGGATGCTCCCAAGATCGATTACAAGGACGTTCGTCTGCTTCAGGGCTTCGTCTCTGAACGCGGCAAGATCGTTCCGTCGCGCATCACTTCGGTGAGCGCCAAGAAGCAGCGCGAGCTGGCCCAGGCCATCAAGCGCGCGCGTCATCTGGGCCTGCTGCCCTACATCGTGAAGTAAGGAGCGGAACCCATGCAAGTCATTCTGCTCGAACGCGTCGAAAAGCTCGGCGCCATCGGCGACGTGGTCACCGTCAAGGACGGTTTCGCACGCAATTTCCTGCTGCCGCGCAAGAAGGCGCTGCGCGCCAACGAAGCGAACCGCAAGGTCTTCGAAGCCAATCGTGAGCGCATCGAGGCGGACAACGCCGCCAAGCGCACCGACGCCGAAAAGGAAGCCGGTTCGATCGACGGCGTTCAGGTCACGCTGATCCGTCAGTCGTCGAACACCGGCCAGCTCTACGGATCGGTTGCGGTTCGCGACATCGTCGAAGCGCTCGGCGAAGCGGGCCACAAGGTCCACAAGTCGCAGGTCGTTCTCGCCCGTCCGATCAAGACGCTCGGCGTGCACGAAGTGCGCGTTGCGCTGCACCCGGAAGTTTCGGTGACGGTGACGGCCAATGTCGCCCGTTCGCCGGAAGAAGCCGAAATGCAGGCGCAGGGCGTCGACGTGATGGCGCAGATGTTCGAGGAAAACCGCGAGGAAGCGGGCTTCACCGAAGATCGCGACCCGAACCTCGAAGTCGGCGAGATCGCTCCCGAAGCGACCGAAGAAGCTTCGGAAGAAGGCGAAACCAGCGAAGGCTGATTTCCCCGATCGAAAAGAAAATGGGCCGTCCGGACATTCCGGGCGGCCCTTTTCTTTTGGCTTCCCTGCCGCGCCGTAATAGTCAGACAACACGGCAAGGGAGGAACGGCAGATGATCGCACGGCGCAGCCTGATGAAATATGGCCTCGCATCGCTGGCCTTGCCCGCGCTTCCGGCCTGGGCGCGACAGGATGGTGGGCCCGCCTTCCCCCCGGTCGACGAAAACAGCGTCTGGCTGGTCGGCGACAGCGCGCCGCCCGACGCCCGCGCCACGGCCACGCGACTGGCCGAGCTTGTCGAGGCGCGCGGCGAGGTGCTCGACAGCTATCTACACGAAGGCGCGGTTACCCAGCTCGAAACTGCATTCGCGACTATGCTGGGCAAGGAGGATTGCGCCTTCTTTCCCACCGGCACGATGGCCAATCAGGTCGCGATCCGCGTACTGGCGGGCGATCATCCCCGCGCGATCGTGCAACAGGACAGCCATGTCTATCGCGACGAAAGCGATGCGGCGCAGCGCATGTCGAGCATCAACCTGGTTCCGCTGGCGCCCGGCAAGGCAACGCCGACGCTCGACGAATTCGCAGCCGCCTTCGATCAGGCCGAAAACGGCCCCTACCCGCTCAGGATCGGCGCCGTTTCGATCGAAAGCCCCGTCCGCCGCGCACGGGGCGAAATGGTCCCGATCGATATGATGCGTCAGATTGCGGCGCTGTCGCGCGAACATGGCGCACGGCTGCATCTCGATGGCGCGCGTATCCTGCTTGCACCGCCGGCCTTCGATCTGCCTGCCTATTCGGGGCTGTTCGACACAGTCTATGTGTCGCTCTACAAATATCTGGGTGCGCCGTTCGGCGCCGTGTTGGCCGGGGATCGCGCGACCATCGAACAGGCGCGCGAATGGCGCCATCTGTTCGGCGGGCTGATCTATCAGGGCTGGGGCAGCGCGCTGCTCGCACTCGACGCGCTCGACACTTTCCCTGCGCAGATCGCCGACGCACATCGCGCCGCGCAATCGCTGTTCGGCATGCTCGAAGCGTCCGGCAAGGTCCGGGTGGCGCCGAATCCCGACGCCTCGAACATCTATCGCCTGGAAGCCGACCCTGCGCTTGGCGAAGCGGCGTTCGAACGCGGCCGCGTGGCGGGCGTGCGGATCGGTCGCTTTGAGGATGGCAACATCGCATTCTTCGTCAATACGACGCTGTTGCGTCGACCGGTCGAGGAATATGCCCGGATCATTCTGGGCTGACGGCAGCAAAAAGGGCCGCCGGTTCTGTACCGACGGCCCTGAACGCCAAGCCCCGAACCGGGGACGCCATTCTGTCCACAATCAGGGGCAAGCCACGCATGCCCCAACAACGGCCACCAGCGGTACAAGCGCCAGCAGCACCGGAACGATCTTGTTCATGACGAAATGTCTTTCCTGCCTGTTCAGGGGCTTAAACCCCCCGCAGTGCAAAAAGGTTTCGCGAAGATGAACCACGGCCGTGCCTATGCGGGAAAATCTACTCGCGCGCGGGTCCGAACGTCACCGATTGGGTGCGGCGCGACACCATCGTCACGCGCACATTCTTCTGTTTCCAGCTGCACCCGTCCGTGCCGCAATATCCGTCGGCACCGGCCATCACGTCCCAGCAGCCGGGCCCGACATTGAACGCCAGTGCGCCGCCATGCGGAATGGGATCGCTGATCCGGCTGAGCCCGTGGCTCATCGCATCGCAACGCGAAATGGTGAGCGCGGTAATCGGCGTCCCGGCATTGTTGCGGACGATCAGGCGCCCCGGCACCTCGCCCTCGCGCACCAGCTGGCCGCCGATGAAAGTCGCGCATCCGGCAAGCGGCACCAGCGCGGTCAACGCAAACGCAATCGAACGATGCTGCTTCATCGAAGCCCCCTGTCCTGCGATCTCTGCGGACCATGGGGCTAAGCGGTCATGACGAATGCGACAATTTACAACCGCTGTTAGCTTTACGATTGCCCGCTATTTCCGCCCGAACAGCTTCTCGATGTCTCCATGCGCCAGCTTGACCCATGTCGGGCGACCATGGTTGCACTGGCCGGAATGCGGCGTCACTTCCATTTCGCGAAGCAGCGCGTTCATTTCGGCGACGCTCAGCACGCGCCCGGCGCGCACCGATCCGTGGCACGCCATCGTCGCCGCGACATGGTCGATCCGCTCCTTCAGGCTCAGCGCCTCGTCATATCCGGCCAGTTCGTCGGCCAGATCGGCGATCAGCCCCGCCGGATCACCGCCACCCAGTACCGCGGGCACTGCGCGCACGATCACGGCGCGCGGACCGAACCGGTCCAGTTCCAGTCCGAACGCGGCCAGCTCCCCCGCCCGCTCTTCCAGCCGGTCGCAGGCGGGCTCGTCCAGCTCGACCACTTCGGGCATCAGCAGCCGCTGGCTCGCGACACCGCCATCGGCCATGGCCCGGCGCATGCGTTCGAGCACCAGTCGCTCATGCGCGGCATGCTGGTCGACAATCACCAGTCCGTCCTCGGCCTCGGCAACGATATAGGTTTTGGCGACCTGCCCGCGCGCGACGCCCATCGGATATTGCACCGCATGCGGCACGGGCTCCGCCGCCATTTCCGCGCGTGCCTGCGGCAATGGCGGGGCGATGAAACTCGGGCGACGGTCCTGAACCGATGAAAAGGCGTGCGTGGGCAAGGCTTCGTCGCGATTCCACAATGTCGGGTCGGGCGGCGGCGCCACCGTCTCGCGTTGCCACATGCCCAGCGCCGCATCGTCGGGCCGCTGCACGCTGCGATGTCCGGCGGCATCGAGTGCGCGCCGCAACCCGCTGACGATCATGCCGCGCACCAGTTGCGGATCGCGGAACCGGACTTCGGTCTTGGCGGGATGGACATTGACGTCGACGACGTCGGTCGGAACATCCAGGAACAGCGCGACCACCGGATGCCGGTCGCGCGCCAGCATCTCGGCGTAGGCGCCACGCACT
>PAOI01000006.1 GCA_002707985.1 Sphingomonas sp.
CGCCCTTCACGATCTCGACAATCGCGGGCATGTCGCGCTCCTTGGGATTGCGCCACGCCGCGCCCATGCAGAAGCGCTGCGATCCGGCATCCTTCGCCTGCGCGGCCGATTGCAGCACCGCGCGCACGTCCATCAACTTGGTAGCCTTGACGCCGCTGTCAGCGCTCACCGACTGCGAACAATAGCCGCAATCTTCCGGGCAACCGCCGGTCTTGATCGACAGCAACGTGCAGAGCTGCACCTGATCGGGCGCATGATGTTCGCGATGCACGGTCTGCGCGCGAAACAGCAGTTCGCCGAACGGCAGGTCGAACAGCTCGGCGATTTCTTCGCGGGTCCAGTCGGTACGCATATCAGTCATCTTCTTTTCCAAAGCGGTTCTCGCGCGCGAGAACGACACGACACACCAGAGTAAGTGGCAACAAAATGATCAGAGACAGCTGAACTGCTTCGACTTGAGAATCCAGCACGGCCTGCCCGAATTTGGTCCACGTGGCACCCCAGTTGATGAAAGACGACGACCGGACTGCGCCGACAAGGATACCAGCCAACATCAGCAATGGCCCCCCAATGGCGACGATCAAAGCACAGACCAACGAGCCTGCCAGACCTAGCTTGAGGGACATGAGCCATGGTTGCATGATCACTCCGCAGCCTCATCCATCGGCGGCATATTGTGGCGGCCCAACAGGCGGAGGAGCTGCTCCGCCGCAGCGACCAGATTGGTGCCGAGGCCGAAGATAGCCTGCACGCCAGCATCGCGCAGATACCGGTAATCCTTGGGCGGGATCACGCTGCCGGCGATCACCTTGATATCGCGGCGTCCCGCTTCGTCGAACAGGTCAGCGATTTCCTCGCGGGTCCAGTCGGTACGAGTCACTTGAGGATTGCCCCCGTGAAATTGAAGATGAAGCTTCCTAGCCCGACGGCGAGCAGAAAGCTGACAGCAAATTGCGAATAGCGGATCCAGCGCGCCACTTTAGCCTGCGGTTCGGGCTTGACCTCCAGCGCCGCAAGCACACTGACCATCATCAGGCTGATCACGCCTGGCAGCCCGATAAAGGTCAGGACAATCACAAGCTGCTTCGCTTCGAATGCGGCTCCCTTGCTGTCCGCAAAGGCAAAGACACCGCCGAGCGAGATCAGCGAGACACCGGTGGTGTGCTTGAAATAATCATAAGAGCGCGCAAATGGCGGGCTCTCATGGGCGCCCGGATAATCGTCCTCATCGATCATTCCGCGGCCTCATCCATCGGCGGCATATTGTGGCCGAGCAGGCGGAGGACCTGCTCCGCCGCATCGACCAGATTGGTACCGGGGCCGAAAATCGCCTGCACGCCTGCATCGCGCAGATACTGGTAATCCTTGGGCGGGATCACGCCGCCGGCAATCACCTTGATATCGCTGCGTCCAGCTTCGTCGAGCAGCTTGATCAGCTCGGGGATCAGCGTCTTGTGGCCTGCCGCAAGGCTCGACGCGCCGATCACATCGACATCGCGTTCGAGGGCGAGTTCGAGCGCTTCCTGCGGCGTCTGGAACAGCGGCCCGGCGGTAACGTCGAAGCCCAGATCGCCGAACGCCGAGGAGACGAGGTTTGCGCCCCGATCATGCCCGTCCTGCCCCATCTTCGCGACGAACATGCGCGGCTTGCGGCCAAGGCGACGTTCGGTAGCGCCGACGCCGTCGATCAGCGCCGACCAGCGCGCATCATCGCCATAGGCGCCGCCATAAATGCCCTTCACCGGCTGCGGCATCGTGTCGTATCGGCCGAACACATCCTCCATCGCCGAGCTGATTTCGCCCAGCGTGGCGCGTTCGCGCGCGGCATCGACGGCAAGTGCGAGGAGGTTTCCATCGCCCTTTGCACCATCGCGCAGCGCATCGAGCGCGGCCTGACACTTCGCCTCGTCGCGGTTCGCCTTCATCTTCTGGATGCGCGCAATCTGCGACTGGCGGACGGCGTGGTTGTCGACATCGAGGATTTCGATCTCTTCATCCTGCGCCGGGCGATATTTGTTGACGCCGACGATCGTGTCCTCGCCGCGATCGACACGCGCGGCGCGGGCGGCGGAGGCTTCCTCGATCATCTTCTTGGGCCAGCCCGCCGCCACGGCCTTGGCCATGCCACCTTCGGCTTCGACGCGGTCGATGATTTCCTGCGCCTTCTCGACCAGTTCCTTGGTCAGCGCCTCGACATAATAGCTGCCACCCAGCGGATCGACGACGTTCGTCATCCCGGTTTCTTCCTGCAGGATGATCTGCGTGTTGCGGGCGATGCGCGCGGAGAAATCGGTGGGCAGCGCGATGGCTTCATCAAGCGCGTTGGTGTGGAGCGACTGGGTGCCGCCCAGCATCGCCGCCATCGCCTCGATCGTGGTGCGGATAACGTTGTTGTAAACGTCCTGTTCGGTGAGCGACACGCCGCTGGTCTGGCAATGGGTCCGCAGCATCTTCGAACGGTCCGACTGCGCGCCCAATTTGGTCATCGCATTGTACCAGAGCGTGCGCGCGGCGCGCAGCTTTGACACTTCCATGAAGAAGTTCATGCCGATCGCGAAAAAGAAGCTCAGCCGCCCGGCGAACTTGTCGATGTCGAGCCCGCTGGCGACACCCGATTTCACATATTCGATGCCGTCGGCGATGGTGAAGGCAAGCTCCTGCACCTGCGTCGCGCCGGCTTCCTGCATATGATAGCCGGAAATCGAAATGCTGTTGAATTTCGGCATGTTATTCGCGGTATATGCGAAAACGTCTGAAATGATCCGCATGCTGGGCTGCGGCGGATAGATATAGGTGTTGCGGACCATGAACTCCTTCAGAATGTCGTTCTGAATGGTCCCCGTCAGCTGGTCCGGCGAAACGCCCTGTTCCTCGGCGGCGACGATGTAGAAAGCGAGACACGGGATCACCGCGCCGTTCATCGTCATCGAAACCGACATCTGGTTGAGCGGGATCTGGTCGAACAGGATCTTCATATCCTCGACGCTGTCGATCGCGACGCCCGCCTTGCCAACGTCACCCGTCACGCGCGGATGATCGCTGTCATAGCCGCGATGGGTGGCGAGATCGAAGGCAACCGAAAGCCCCTTCTGCCCCGCCGCCAGATTGCGGCGATAAAAGGCGTTCGACTCCTCGGCGGTGGAAAAACCGGCATATTGGCGGATCGTCCAGGGGCGCCCGGCATACATGCTCGCCTTCACCCCGCGCGTGAACGGGGCAAAGCCCGGCAGACCGGGGTCCCAGCCTTCGATATCGTCGGCGGTGTAAAGCGGATTGACGTCGATCCCCTCCGGCGTGTGCCAGGTGAGGTCCCTGCCCTTCACTTCCTTGTCGGCCAGCGCCTTCCAGTCGTCGCGCGTGGGTTTGTCGGTCATCCTGTCCCTCTAATCCATCCACCGTTCGTGCTGAGTAGGGGCTGAGCCTGTCGAAGCCCCGTATCGAAGCACCCCGCCCTTCGATACGCCATTTCGACAAGCTCAATGGCTACTCAGGGCAAACGGATTTGCGTTATTCCACCAGGCCTTAGTGCCCCGCCCCATCCTTGGGCGTTTCCATGATTTCGGTCAGCTGCCCGCCCATATCCTTTGGGTGGACGAAGAAGATCAGCGTGCCGTGCGCGCCGATGCGCGGTTCGCCGAGGACGCGCTTGCCCTTCTCCTCGAACCACGCCTTTGCCGCGTGGATATCGGGCACTTCATAACAGATATGATGCTGGCCCCCGAGCGGGTTCTTCTCGAGCCACTTGCCGACCGCGCTGTCGGGATCGGTCGGTTCGAGCAGTTCGATCTGCGTTCCCGCCGTGCCGTCTTCGCCCGGCGTGTTGACGAAGGCGACGCGCACCTTCTGGCTTTCGAGCACGAACGGTTCGGTAATATCGGTCGCGCCCAGGATATCGCGATAATGCGCGATCGAAGCGTCGAGATCGGGCGTCGCAACGCCGATATGATTGAGACGGCCTAGTTTCATTTGAGCGCCCTCACGTCGTCCATTCTTCCGGCTTTCCATTCAGCGATACAAAAATGCGCCGAAATCCGATTTTCCGGCCGCGTGCCTAATTCGTCCACTCGCTGAAGCACATTAACGGCGAACGCCTCATCGATCGGCAATAGATAAGCCGCCGCGCTGACGACGACGTCCTCACAATCGTGAGTTGTAAGCCGACGAAAGACGTCCTCACGCGCTTCCCTGTCTGCCATGATCTCGGCGGCAATAACTCGGCTTCGGTTAAATGCGGCGTTGGCCAATTTAACGTCCCCCTCCGCGTAAAGCCGGGCTCGCTCCAGTAGCTCCGCTACGAAAGCCTCCGCCAACACCTCACAGCGGAATATTGTCATGCTTCTTCCACGGGTTCTCGAGCTGCTTGTTGCGCAGCTTGCGGAGGCCCAGCGCGATACGGCGGCGCGTGGAGTGTGGCATGATGACCTCATCGATGAAGCCCTTGCTCGCCGCCACGAAGGGGTTGGCGAAGCGGTCTTCATATTCCTTGGTCTTTTCCGCGATTTCCTCGGGCGTTTTCCCGCGGAAGATGATCTCCACCGCGCCCTTGGCGCCCATCACTGCGATTTCGGCAGTCGGCCAAGCATAGTTCAAATCCCCGCGCAGATGCTTTGAGGCCATCACGTCATAGGCGCCGCCATAGGCCTTGCGCGTGATGACGGTAATCTTGGGCACGGTCGCTTCGGCATAGGCGAAGAGCAATTTCGCGCCATGCTTGATGATGCCGTTATGCTCCTGCCCGACGCCCGGCAGGAAGCCCGGCACGTCGACGAAGGTCACGATCGGAATATCGAATGCATCGCAGAAGCGCACGAACCGCGCGGCTTTCTTGGACGAATTGATGTCGAGCACACCCGCCAACACCATAGGCTGATTGGCGACGATACCAACGGTCCGCCCCTCGATCCGGCCGAAGCCGATGATGATATTGCCGGCATGGGCGGGCTGAACCTCGAAGAAATCGCTGTCGTCGAGCGTCTTCGAAATCAGCTCATGCATGTCATAGGGCTGGTTGGCGTTGGGCGGGATCAGCGTGTCGAGGCTTTGCTCGGCACGGTCCCACGGATCGGTGCATTCGCGCTCGGGCACTTCCTCGCGGTTCGATGCGGGCAGGAAATCGATGAAGTCGCGCGCGGCGAGCAGCGTCTCGATATCATTTTCGAACGCGACGTCGGCGACCGAGCTTTTGGTCGTGTGGGTGACCGCGCCGCCCAGCTCCTCCTGCGTCACCACTTCATTGGTGACGGTCTTCACCACATCCGGCCCGGTAACGAACATGTAGGAAGAATCCTTCACCATGAAGATGAAGTCGGTCATCGCAGGCGAATAGACCGCCCCGCCCGCGCACGGGCCCATGATGAGGCTGAGCTGCGGGATCACGCCGCTGGCAAGCACATTGCGCTGAAACACTTCGGCATAGCCGGCAAGGCTGGCAACGCCCTCCTGAATGCGCGCGCCGCCCGAATCATTCAGGCCGATCACCGGCGCGCCGACCTTCATCGCCATGTCCATGATCTTGCAGATCTTCTGCGCATGGCGCTCGGACAGCGATCCGCCGAACACGGTGAAATCCTGGCTGAAGACAAAGACGAGGCGGCCGTTGATCGTGCCCGAACCGGTAACGACACCATCGCCGGGCACCACCTGATCCGGCATGCCGAAATCGACGCAATTATGCTCGACATACATGTCGAGTTCCTCGAACGAGCCGGGATCGAGCAGCACGTCGAGCCGCTCGCGCGCGGTGAGCTTGCCCTTGCCGTGCTGGGCAGCAACGCGCTTTTCGCCGCCGCCTGCCCTTGCCGCCTCGCGCCGCGCTTCGAGCTTTTCGAGGATTTCCAGCATCTCACCTCCTGAATTCGGTCGCCTTCCCTTTCAATCCTCTGCTTGCGATGCAACTGCAATGTTGCAAACTTGCCGTTAGGGGGTTTGCAAATATACTCCGTGCCCATGAAACCCGCCCGTCAGCGCCTCTTTGCCGGATACAAGCTGCGCGACCTGCGCACGCGACACAGCATCGCACAGGCAGTGATGGCCGAACGGCTTGGGATATCGGTCAGCTATCTGTCGCAGATCGAAAACAACGATCGCCCGATCACGCCGCCGGTGCTGCTCGCGATCGCGCGCGAATTTCCGTTCGAGAATATCGAAAGCGACGATCAGCTGCCGGTGCTCCGCGCCGCCGTTGAAGCCGCAACCGACATCAGCGTGCCGCGCGACCGGCTGGACGAGGATGCAATGCAGCGCGCGATCGAACAGCAACCGCTGCTCGCCCGCCGGCTGATCGCCGTCCACGAAGCCTATCGCCGCAGTCAGGAGCAGCTCCGCGTGCTCGACGACCGCGTCGAAAGCGGCGCCGCCGAAGGGCCGCAACTGCCCTGGGAGGAAGTGCGCGACTGGTTTCAGGCGGAGGGCAATTATATCGACGCGCTCGATCGTTCGGCGGAAGTGCTGCGCGAAACGCTCGCCGACAACGAACCGATCGACCGCGCGATCGAGGATCGCCTGCGCCTATGGCACGCCGTCCGCGTCGAGCGCGACGATAGCGAGAGCGCCGGGCTCAGCCGGTTCGACAAGGACAAGCGCGTCTTCCACCTCAACAACGGCCTCCCGCCCGAAAGCCGCATTTTTCAGCTCGCCAATCTGCTCGTGCGGCTTGAGCTACCCAACGAGATGCAACTGGTGGCGAAGGATGCTGAGCTGGCAACCGATGCCGCGCGCGAACTGCTGAGCGTCGGGCTTGCCAACTATGCCGCCGGTGCGCTGCTGATGCCCTATGGCGCGTTCCGCAATCAGGCACAGGCGGTTCGGCACGACATCGATCGGCTGCGCCAGCGCTTCGGCGTGAGTTTCGAACAGGCCTGTCACCGGCTCTCGACATTGCAACGTCCTGGCGATGTCGGCCTGCCGGTGTTCTTCTGCCGGGTCGATATGGCAGGCAATATCACCAAGCGGCATTCGGCTACGCGGCTGCAATTCGCTCGCTTCGGCGGCGCCTGCCCGCTCTGGGTCGTGCATGAGGCCGTCGCGATTCCCGACCGCGTGCTCGTCCAGCGCGCCGAAATGCCCGATGGCACGCGCTATGTCTCGATGGCGAAGGGGCTCGTCAAACCTTCGGGCAGCTTCGCCCGGTCGCCACGCCGCTATGCAGTCGCGCTGGGCTGCGAAGAGGAACATGCCGCCGATTTCGTCTATGCCGACGCGCTGGGCAGCAATGAAGCGGCGACGCCGATCGGCACCAGTTGCCGCATCTGCCCGCGCACCGATTGCGATCAGCGCGCCTTTCCACCCGCCGCCTCGATCATCGAGATCGACCCGGACGTGCGCGATGTCGTCCCCTATGTTTTTCGCTAGACCCGGGTTTGATCCAGAGGCAAAATCGGAACCGATAGCCGCAGACTGGGATCTTCATGCCGTTCGTCAGCATCACGCGCCTGCGCGTCCGTTCCTGGCGGTTCATGCCGGGCTTCTACCTGCATGCCATGGCCACAACGCGCGAGGCCGGGGCGGCCCCGGGATTTCGCGAGGGCCGGCTGCTTCCCGATCGCCACCGTACCTTCTGGACCGCCACCATGTGGGACGATCGCGATACGATGCGACGCTATATTGCATCCGGGGCGCATCTGAAGGTGATGCCGAAGCTGATGCACTGGTGCGACGAGGCAAGTATCGCGCATTGGGACCAGGAACATGCGGCGCTGCCCAGCTGGCAGGAGGCCGACACGCGGATGCGCCGCGAAGGGCGTCCCTCGAAGGTCCGGCACCCCACCGCCGCGCATGCCGACATGAGCTATGCCCCGCCCCGGTCGGGCGACGGCGTTCCGATCATTCGAAAGGGCTGAACCAATCCGGCCACAGCCGATTGCGGCGCCCCCAGTTTGCGTGGCATATTGCAACCGACCAATAAAGGAGAGATGCCGTGGCCACCGCAGCGATTGCCCGCCCGCAAGTCAGCGACGCCGAATGGGAGGCGCGCAAGGAACTCGCCGCCTGTTACCGCGTCTTCGCGATGCTCGGCTGGGACGAGATGATCTACAACCACATCACGGTGAAGGTGCCGGATGAGGAAAACGCGTTCCTGATCAATCCCTATGGCCTGCACTTCAGCGAAGTCTGCGCGTCGAACCTCGTCAAGATCGATATCGACGGCAACAAGCTGACCGACAATCCCTATCCGGTGAACCCGGCCGGCTTTACCCAGCACAGCGTGTTTCACCGCAACCTGCCCGACGCGCATTGCGTGATGCACACGCACACGACGGCCGGCATGGCGGTGAGTTCGCTCGAGGGCGGGCTTCAACCGATCAATTTCTATGCCTGCAACTTCATCGGTCAGGTCGCCTATCACGATTTCGAAGGCGTCACTGTTCGCGCGGAGGAAGGTCAGCGGCTGATCGAGAATCTGGGCGACAAGCGCGCAATGTTCCTCCGCAACCACGGCATTTTGGTGATGGGCAAGACGCTGCCCGCCGCCTTCCTGATGCACTGGGGGCTTCAGCGCGCGTGCGAGATTCAGATGGCGACACTGTCGATGGGTCAGCCGGTGCATGTGCCAGACGAAGTCCTCGCCGTGCACCAGCGCGACATTTCGAAGGTTCAGATCCCCGGCGGACCCGGCAAGGCCGATTTCGACGCGATGGTGCGGCTGGTCGACCGGATCGACACCAGCTGGCGCAACTGAAGCAGGTTCAGCCGAACCGGTAGCCTGACACGACCCAGCCGATCACCTCGTCACGGAAATCCAGCGTGGCGGGGTCATCGCACCCTGCCCCCAGCGCGACCATCAGCGGCAGGAGATGCTCCTCGCGCGGATGGGAGAAATGCGCGTGCGGCAGTTGATCCCATGCGGCAACGCGTTCCACCCGGCGCCTGGGATCGGGATCGGTGACCGCATCGGTCAGGGCGCGATCCCATTCCTCGGCAACCGGCGTCACCTGCGAACCTCGCGCGCGCAGATTATGAAAGCTCATCCCCGACCCGACGATCAGCACGCCTTCATCGCGCAGCGGCGCCAGCGCGCGACCAATCGCAATATGATCGGCCGGGTCGAGATCCTCGCGCAGCGATAATTGCGCAAGCGGGATATCGGCGTCGGGCACGGCGACCTTCATCGGAATGAAGACGCCATGGTCCCATCCCCGAGTGCTTTCCTCGCCAACCGGGAAACCGGCCGATTCGATCAGCGCTTTTGCACGCGCGGCGACATCGGGCGCGCCCGGAGCATCCCAACGCAGATGATAGGTATGTTCGGGAAAGCCATAATAGTCATAAAGGAGCGGCTGGCCATTGCCCGTATGGACCGTCACCACCTTCTCCTCCCAATGTCCCGATACCAGCAGTATCGCCTTTGGCCGTTCGGGCAGGCTGGCGATCACGCCGGCCAGATAGGCCTGCATCGGCCGCCACATCGGATCGGGCGGGCCGCCCTGGTGGTCCATGAAAAAACACGGTCCGCCGCCATGCGGCACGAAAAACGTCGGCATCTTCATCGGACATAATTCGGGTGTGCCATCGCCCTGCGCAATCCCTGTTTCGAAAAGCAAAGCTTTGTGGCTAGAAACAGGTGCATGACTCGCTTCACGGTCAATTCCAAACCCATCGAATATAAGATGGACCCCGAAACGCCGCTGCTCTGGGCGCTGCGCGACGCATCGAACCTGACCGGCACCAAATATGGGTGCGGTACCGGCGAATGCG
The DNA here is from genome assembly GCA_002707985.1 of Sphingomonas sp. Classification (GTDB taxonomy): domain Bacteria; phylum Pseudomonadota; class Alphaproteobacteria; order Sphingomonadales; family Sphingomonadaceae; genus Sphingomonas. The sequence continues at coordinate 9,694 of PAOI01000006.1, forward strand.
GCGCCTGCACCGTCATCGTCGATGGCGCCGCGCGACCGGCCTGTCAGATGTCGATCGCATCGCTGGAGGGCACGTTCGTCACCACGATCGAGGGCCTGTCGGAGGATCGCAGCCACCCGGTCCAGCAGGCGCTGATCGCGGCGAACGTGCCGCAATGCGGCTATTGCATACCCGGCATCGTCATGGCCGCCGCGGCGCTTCTGGCCAGCAATCGATCACCATCCGAGGATGATATCCGCAGCGCCGTTCCCAATATCTGCCGCTGCGGCATTTATCCGCGCCTGGTCGAGGCGATCAACGAAGCCGGGCGGATCGCGCGCGGTGAATCGAGCGGCATAGCCGGACAGGGCAATGGTCCGCCCGCCCCCGGCTTTAGCTCTGGTCGCTAGCTGTCGCATTGATTGCAGAGTAATTCAGGCTCTGCTCATCTGTCAGTTGTTACCAAAGCCTTACTTGAGCCGGCGATGTGTGCCGGATCGGCGGAGGAACTCATGAAAAAGACTTTAGTGGCGGCATTGATTGCCGCAACGGCACTGGTTCCGGTCTCGGCCTATGCGCAGCGCGGCGAGCGCGATCACAGCGCCCGACAGGAACGCCATGACAGCCAGCGTTCGCAGCGCGCGCAACGTGCACCCCAGCGGCCGGACCGCGTCCAGCGTCAGAGCCTGCCGGAAAATCGTCCGCAGCCGCAGCAGACCGCGCCGCAGCGTCAGCAATATCGCCAGCAGGCGAACGACAATCGACAGGATTATCGTCGCGGTCAGCAGGATAGCCGTGCGCGCTACACCCGTCAGGCACAGCAGGGGCAGCAGGATCGCGGAAACGATCGCCGCGATTATCGCCGTGGCCAGCAAGACGACCGCCAGGACTATCGTCGTGGTCAGCAGGACAACCGGCAGGATTATCGCCGCGGCCAGCAGGACAACCGCCAGCAGTACCGCCGCGATCGCCAGGATGATCGCGCACGTTACACCCGTGAGGCGCAGCGTCGCGACAATCAGCGCCGCTATAATGACTGGCGGGATGATGCCCGGTATCGCCATGGCTGGGACGATCGCCGCAACTGGTCGCGCGACTGGCGACGGAGCAACCAGTATAACTGGCGCAGCTACCGCAACTCCCACCGCAATGTGTATCGCCTGCCGCGCTATTATGCTCCGCGGAACTACAATTATGGCTATCGGCGCTTCTCGATCGGCCTGACGATCGGTTCGATGCTGTTCGCACCGAACTACTGGATCAACGACCCGATCTATTATCGCCTGCCGCCGGCCTATGGCCCCTATCGCTGGGTGCGCTATTACAATGATGCGCTCCTGATCGATATCCGCACCGGCATGATCGTCGACGTCGAATACGACATCTTCTGGTAAGCGCGTTTCGACCCCGGGTGCAGCGATGTACCCGGGGTTATCGCTTGCATTCGGCGCCCGACGGGGCAATTTGCACCGCGTGGTTCAAGCTTTCCGAAAGACCGGCCGACCAGCATCGGCCCGCGCCCGTATCAGCCGCGACGTCACCAAGCGGCTCGATTCCACGCCCGGCCTGCGCCGCGCGAAAACGGATCAGGCGCAGCTTTATTTCTACCCCGATTATCTGACCGACGACGAATGCGCGATGCTCATCGAGCGGATCGACGCGAACCGGCGCCCTTCGACGCTGCTTTCGCGGCATGAGGATCCCGAATTCCGGACCAGCGAAAGCTGCGACCTGGACCGTTGGGATCCCCAGGTGCGCATGATCGACGAACGGCTCGCCCATCTGCTCGGCATCCCGCCCGAAAATGGCGAGACCATGCAGGGACAGCGTTATGCGCCCGGCCAGCAATTCCGCGCGCATTGCGATTATTTCCATGAAGGCGAGCCATATTGGCCCGCGATGCAGAAACAGGGCGGGCAACGCACCTGGACGGCGATGATCTTCCTCAACAATGTCGAGGAAGGCGGCGCGACCTGGTTCCCGCGGGCGGGGCTGCGCATCGCGCCGAAAAAGGGCATGCTCGTCACCTGGAACAACATGTTGCGCGACGGCTCGCCGAATTACGACACGCTGCACGAAGGCATGGCGGTGATCGAGGGCACCAAATATATCATCACCAAATGGTTTCGCGAATCCGCCTGGATCCGTACCGACTTCAAGACATATTGATCGGCCCGCCGTTCCCCTGATCGCGATGGGGCGCTAGACCGGCGGCGATGTCTCCCGTTCTCAATATCCAGCGTTCGATTCTGGGCCAGCCATGGCATTGGCGCGGTTTGGCCACCGATGCCCGCGATCCCGGCTTCGCGCCCGACGATCTCGTCACGCAATTGCTGCTGACGCGCGGATGCCCGCGCGAGGATATCGATCGGCATCGCACGCCCAGCATCCGCGCGTTCATGCCCGATCCTTCGATCTTTCGCGATATGGACCGTGCCGCAACGCGGCTTGCCGATGCCGTGGAAGCCGATGAATCGGTAGTCGTTTTCGGGGATTATGACGTCGATGGCGCCACCTCTGCCGCGCTGCTGATCCGCCTGCTGCGCGATCTGGGCCTCGCCGCCCGCCCCTATATCCCCGACCGGCTGATGGAAGGCTATGGCCCCTCCGGCGAAGCGCTCGTGCGGCTGCACGGCGAAGGCGCGAGCCTGATCGTCACGGTCGATTGCGGCGCCCAGGCATTCGAAGCGCTGCAGATGGCACGCGACGCCGGTGTCGATGTGATCGTGGTCGATCATCACAAATGCGCCTCGCAGCTCCCCCTCGCCCATGCGCTGGTCAATCCCAACCGGCTCGACGAAGGCGAAGGTGCCGCCCACGGCCATCTCGCCGCGGTCGGCATGGCATGGCTGCTCGCCGCGGCGCTGGTCCGCGAATTGCGCAGTCGCGGGTGGTTCGACAGCCGACCCGAGCCGCGCCTGCTAGATCTGCTCGATATCGTGGCGCTCGGCACGGTGGCCGACGTCGCCTCGCTGCGCGGCCTCAACCGCGCGTTCGTGGCCCAGGGCCTCAAGGTGATGGCGCAGCGGCGCAATATCGGCCTCAACGCGCTGATCGAGGCATCGCGGCTGACGCGGGCGCCGCTGTGCAGCGATCTCGGCTTCGCGCTCGGCCCGCGCATCAATGCGGGTGGTCGCGTCGGCAAATCCGATCTCGGCGTGCGCCTGCTCACCACCGAAGACCCGGAGGAAGCCCGGACCATCGCGCGCGAACTCGACGAACTCAACGAAGCGCGCCGCGCAATCGAAGCCGAGGTGCAGGCAGCGGCAGAGGTACTTTCGGAAACCAAGGGCAATCGTGCCGTCGCCGTGGTCGCCGCGCGCGGATGGCACCCCGGCGTGATCGGCATCGTTGCCGGTCGTATCAAGGAAAAGCTCGGTCGCCCGGCCATCGTCATCGCGATCGACGAACATGGCCTGGGCAAGGGATCGGGTCGTTCCATTGCGGGAGTCGATCTGGGCGCGGCGATCCTGTCGGCAAAGGAAAGCGGCTTGCTGATGGCGGGCGGCGGCCATGCGATGGCGGCCGGTGTGACGCTGGCCGAATCATCGATCGATGCGTTCGAGGCGTTTCTTGAGGAACAACTTGCCGATCGCGTAGCAAAAGCACGCGGCGAGCGCGCCTTGCTGCTCGACGCCGTCCTTGCCCCCGGCGGCATCAATCCCGACCTGGTCAACGCGATGGAGGAAGGCGGACCCTATGGCATGGGATGGCCCGCCCCGCGCATCGCCGCCGGCCCGGTCAGGATCGTCAAGGCCGATATCGTCGGCAATGGTCATGTTCGTGCAATCCTTTCGGGCGATGACGGGCGCTCGATCAAGAGCGTCGCCTTTCGTCAGGCCGACAGCGAACTGGGTCAGGCGCTGCTTTCGGCGCCCCCCTATCGCAAGCTGTGGGTGGCGGGGCGTGCGAAGATCGACGACTGGGGCGCCCGCCCCGCCGCCGAACTGCATGTGGAGGACGCCGCATGGGCCGATTGAGAATGCCGTTGTCGCTCGCCGAAATCGCCAATGTCACTTTCTATCGCCGCGACGACCCCGAAGCCGAACTTGTCTGCTGCGAAGTCGAGATTCGCGGACGACGATATTTTTTCCACGAGCGTTCGCAAATCTGGTCGCAGCTGATTCGCCGGCTCGAAACCCTGCCCGGTTTCCGTCGGGACTGGCGTGCGCTGATGAAAAAAGCGCGCGGAGCAAGCCGCCGGATGGTCGCATTTGAACGCAGCGCTTGACCGGAGCGAATCTATTCCCTAACCGGCCGGTCCACGCTTCGGCATGGCCCCTTCGTCTAGCGGTCTAGGACGCGGCCCTTTCACGGCTGAAACACGGGTTCGAGTCCCGTAGGGGTCACCAACCTTTCAAAAGGTTCGGTGAAGCGAAGCGCAATCCGCCAGCTGCGGCCCTCCGCCCCTGAAGCGCCCGCCCACAGTCCGGGCGTGCGCCGCTCATCCCGCAATTATGCGGTTTCGACCTGCATGTTTGGCGGCATAGAGGCAGATATCGGCGCGCTTGAACAGGCTTTCCCAGGTCTCGCCTGGCCTGCATTCGGCCACGCCGAAGCTCGCGGTAACGCTTCCGGAATCGGAAAGCAGCGGGAATTCATGGCTGGCCACGGCCAGTCGCAATCGTTCGGCGCATTGCGTCGCCTTTTGCAGATCGGCATCGGACAGCAGGACGAGGAATTCCTCGCCACCGAACCGGCCGACCAGATCGTTTTTTCTGGCAGCGTGACGCAGGATCGATCCGATCTCTTTCAAAACGGCGTCGCCGACGTCATGGCCATGGCCATCGTTGATGCGCTTGAAATGGTCGACATCGCACAGCACGACCGATGTCGGCCCCACCGGATTCTTCAATCTGGCCGCGACAGCTTCTTCCAGACCGTGTCGATTCAAGGTGCCGGTCAGCGCGTCGATCGTTCGGTCGTGGCGCGCATCGTCGAGAAGGTCGGAGAAGGCGGCGGCAAAGATCGCCAGGGCGAGACTGACCCCGAGCACCGCCAGCGAAAGCTGTAACGTCTGCCAGAAGATCGAATTGGCGAATGCTCTTTCTCCTACGGGAGCGGAAAAGCCGATCGTCAGAAGCGTTCTGGGGAAAAAGTGCAGCGCGAAGATCAGCAACACCCAGAACAGGATGCGATCCACCGGCCGGGTCCGCGGAACAGTCCACAGCCGCAGCGCTGCGGCGAGCAGGACGAGCCCATAACCGAAATTCTGAATATACACGCGAGCCAGAAGATTACGGTCCACGTAGAAGAAATAGGCCGTGAGCATCAGGAATATCGCGAGCATCACCGGGAACAGCACCCAGGGATATGCCCGGCCCGAGCGCAACAGGATGCCCTGCGCGGCGAGCAGCACCGCCGATGTATATAGCGCGCCGGACAACATGGCGTTCAAACCGGTCGAATTCGGCCAGTACAGGATCTGGCAGACCGCACCGAGCGTGAACAACAGGCACGTCACCGCCAGGAGAAGCAGATAGGGTCGCCGCCNGTCGATCGCCCATGCGCCTGCGAATGCCATGCCGAATACCAGCATGATGCCGGGTGCGATCAACGACAATGTCAGCCTGACGACCACGCCTTCCATTCTGCGTCATCCTGTTCTCAAGCGATCGTTCCGGACACCCATCGGGTGGCTGCCGGTTCACGGTCGTTATCTCTGAGGTCACGTACAACCACCTGATAAAACCTCAAATTCAATCGNCGNAACGCGNTTTCCGCGCGATCGGACCGCCTCTCTATGGCGTCTAAAAGCTAAGCGTTTCCTGCANNCATGAGCTCNNGCGAAGCGACATGCTTCGGATCGAATTTCGCGTNCGCAGCGTTCGNTTTCCAAACGCANTATCGCNACCAACTAGTATCATTTGACACTAGTTTCGCAGTGGCGATATGATGTGCCCATGCAGGAGAGTGTCATGACCCGCCCCGAAAATCCCCTTGGCCTGAACGGCTTTGAATTTGTCGAATTCACCTCGCCCGATCCCGAGGCGATGGCCCGCCAGTTCGAGCAGATGGGGTTTGTTCCCACCCATCGGCATCCGACCAAGGACGTCACGCGCTACAAGCAGGGCCGGATCAACCTGATGCTCAATCGCGACAGCGAAGGCCGCGTCGCCGAGTTCCGAAAGGCGCATGGCGCATCGGCCAGCGCGATGGCGTTCCGCGTGAGCGATCCGCAAAAGGCGCTGAAATGGGCGCTGGAACATGGCGCGGAAGCNACCGAGGAAGACGANACNGTCATTCAGGGGATCGGCGGTTCCTATCTCTATTTCATTCAGGACGGCACCGATCTCTATGCCGATTGGGAGGAGATTCCCGGCTGGCANCAGGCNGAGCAGGAAAACAGCGTCGGGCTCGACCTGCTCGACCACCTCACCCACAATGTCCGCCGTGGGCAGATGCGGGTGTGGAGCGAGTTTTACCGGACCCTGTTCGGGTTCGAGGAACAGAAATATTTCGACATCAAGGGCAAGGCCACAGGCCTGTTCAGCCAGGCGATGATCGCGCCGGACAAGGCNATCCGCATCCCGCTGAACGAAAGCCAGGACGAAAATTCGCAGATCGAGGAATTCATCCGCGAATATCAGGGCGAAGGCATTCAGCACCTCGCCCTCACCACCGACAATATCTANGACACGGTTGAGAAGCTNCGCGAGCGCGGCGTCAATCTGCAGGACACGATCGAGACCTATTATGAGCTCGTCGACAAGCGTGTGGGTCCGCATGACGAGGACCTTGCCCGGTTGCGCAAGAACCGCATTCTGATCGACGGCAACAAGGAGGAAGGTATCCTCCTCCAGATCTTCACCGAAAACATGTTCGGTCCGATCTTCTTTGAAATCATCCAGCGAAAAGGCAATGAAGGCTTCGGAAACGGGAACTTTCAGGCGCTTTTCGAGTCCATTGAACTGGACCAGATTCGCCGCGGCGTGATCAAGGTGGACGCCTGATCGACGAGTTCGAGAGGAAGGCCGGGGGAGCACGCCAGTTGCGTTCGCGTCGCTCACCCCGGCCGAAATATCCTCGACGGAGCGGAGGCGGCCGTGACTGACTATTTCCCCGGGTTCGGCAATCATGTTGCGACAGAGGCAGTGGCCGGTGCCCTGCCCGAAGGCCGCAATTCGCCGCAACGCCCCGCCTTCGGCCTTTATGCCGAACAGCTTTCGGGCACTGCCTTCACGGCCCCGCGTGCAGAAAATCGCCGCAGCTGGCTCTATCGCCTGCGGCCCAGCGCCGAACATCCGCCATTTTCGCCNTACACNGGNGCCCCCCGGTTCGCNGCTGACATTCCCNACGCGCCCCTCGNCCCCAATCGNCTGCGCTGGTCGCCGCTGGCCGANCCGGACGCTTCGGTCGACCTGATCGATTCGATGGTGACGATGCTCGCCAATTGCGATCCGGCGACGCTCGAGGGTGTGACGCTGCACCTCTATGCCGCGAACCGCGACATGGATTGCCGCGCGTTCATGAATGCCGATGGCGAGATGCTGTTCATCCCGCAACAGGGCCGGCTGACGCTGCTCACCGAACTTGGCCGTATCGACGTGGCGCCGGGGCAGATCGCGCTGGTCCCGCGAGGCGTACGTTTTCGCGCGCTGCTGCCGGATGGTTCGGCGCGGGGATATGTCGCCGAAAATCACGGCAGCCTTTTCCGCCTGCCCGATCTGGGTCCGATCGGCGCGAACGGCCTTGCCAATCCGCGCGATTTCGAAACGCCCGCTGCCTGGTTCGAGGATCGCGACGAACCCTTCGAACTCATCCAGAAATATCTGGGGTCGTTGTGGACAACGACGCTCGATCACAGCCCGCTCGATGTCGTCGCCTGGCACGGCAATCTGGCGCCGTGGCGATACGATCTTTCGCGCTTCAATACGATCGGAACGGTCAGCTACGACCATCCCGATCCGTCGATTTTCACGGTGCTGACTTCGCCCAGCGATGTTCCCGGGCGCGCCAATGCCGATTTCGTCATCTTTCCGCCGCGATGGATGGTCGCCGAAGACACGTTCCGCCCGCCCTGGTTCCACCGCAACATCATGTCCGAAGCGATGGGCCTGATCCACGGCGCCTATGATGCCAAGGCGGACGGCTTTGTGCCGGGCGGCCTCAGCCTCCACAATCTGATGGCGGGACACGGGCCGGACAAGCCGAGCTGGGAAGCGGCGAGCAATGCGACGCTCGCGCCGCACAAGATCGAAGGCACGATGGCGTTCATGGTCGAAACCTGCTGGCCCTATCGACCGACCCGCCACGCACTCGACACCGCACAGCCCGATTATGACAAGGCGTGGGCGGATTTCCCCAAGGCGAATTTGCCTTGAGCGAGCGCCTTACCGCGACCCCCGCAGGCGTGAATCTGGGGCCGCTGAATATCGTCCCCGATGGCGGCGCACGCAATTACGTGCTCGAAATGAAGGCTGGCCGCTTTCACGGCTTCGTCATTCGCAAGGGCGACGCCGTGCATGGCTATGTCGACCGGTGCCCGCATATGGGCCTGCCGCTGGCGCAGGAACTGGACCGCTATCTGACGCGTGATGGCAGGCTGATCGCCTGCTCCTGGCATGGCGCGCTGTTTCGCATTGCCGATGGCCAGTGCGTCGGCGGGCCATGCAGCGGCACGCATCTTCAGCCATGGCCGGTAACGGTGCAGGACGGCGATATCGTCACTGTCTGAACCGTTCAGGCCACTTTCCCGCGCTGCTCGCCCGGATTGGAAAACACCATCTCGCGGTCGATCGCGCCATATCGCAGCGTCAGCAGATCGCGGACATAATTCTGATGGACGCGCCAGGGATCGCGCCGCCCCTGTCGCGGAAACTGGCCAAGGCCGCGCTTGACATAGCCCGAGGAGAAATCGAGCAGCGGCGCTTCCTCGACCGGAACCGCGACGTGCGGCGTCACTTGCCGCATTCCCCGCGCCTTCATCGCGTTGAGCAAGCGACACACATAGGCACAGCTGAGATCGACCTTCAGCGTCCAGGACGCATTGGTATAGCCGAAGGACGAGGCGAGGTTCGGCACGTCCGAATACATCAGCCCCTTATAGGCAATGGATTGCGACAGATCGATCGGCTCTCCGTCCAGGCTGAGTGCCATGCCGCTCGCCAGTTGCATTTCCAGCCCCGTAGCCGTGACGACCAGATCGGCGGGCAGTTCCTCGCCCGATGTCAGGCGTATCCCATCGCGGGTAAAGCGATCGATCGTACCGGTAGCGATGCTCGCCCGGCCCTGCCGGATCGCCGTGAACAGATCGGCATCGGACACCAGACACAGCCGCTCGTCCCAGGGATTGTAGCGCGGCGTGAAATGAGTCGTGGTGTCATAGTCGGGACCAAGCTCGTCCTGCACCATCGCGATCAGCCGCTGCTTGACCTTTTCCGGCCGCCTCCGCGCGAGGTTGAAGAAAAATTGCTGAAACAGGACATTTTTCCAGCGAACGATCCCGGAGGCGATCCTGGTGGGTAGCAGGCGATGGAGCCGGTTCGAAATCGCATCGCGCGATGGCCGCGCGACCATATAGCTGGGCGAACGCTGGAGCATCGTCACATGCGCCGCCTTCTCCGCCAGCGCCGGAACCAGCGTGACCGCCGTTGCGCCGCTCCCGATCACGATCACGCGCTTGTCGGACCAGTCGATATCGTCGGTCCAGAATTGCGGATGGACGATACGCCCGGCAAAATCCTCACGCCCCGGAAACTCCGGCATATAGCCGCGGTCGTATCGATAATAGCCGGTGCAGAGGAACAGGAAGCGGCAGCAATATTGGCGCTCCCCGCCGTCGGTGCGCGTCACGGTAACGCGCCAGACCGCATCCTGTGTCGACCAGTCGGCGCGCGTCACGCGCTCGCCCATGCGGATATGGTTATCGATCCCGAATTTCCGCGCGGTATCCTTCAGATATTGCAGGATCGATTCGCCCTCGGCGATCGCCTTTTCCCCGCGCCACGGATTGAACGCATAGCCCAGCGTGTGCATGTCGCTGTCCGAACGCACGCCTGGATAGCGGAACAGGTCCCAGGTGCCGCCGGGCGAATCGCGTGCTTCCAGAATAGCGTAGCTGCGGTCCGGGCATTTGTCCTGAAGGTGATAGCCGGCCCCGATCCCGGAAATGCCGGCGCCAACCACCAGAACATCGAAATATTCGCCCATCGACCACCCTCCGGCAGTCTGTATCTCACTCCAGCCCGATTGCCGCAACGCGCATCAATAATCCTTCGAGTAACGCAGGCTGACGCTCGACCCGCCGAACGATCCGGTCTGCGAAAGCACGCTGAGCGCCCGTGTCAGTGCGATCTCGAGCTGGGTGGCGGTGAAGCCGCGCGCATCGGTGATGATTTCGACATAGATGTCGTTCGTAAGATACTGGCCCGCCGCCAGCGCGGTGCCGCGTCCGCTTGCCTCGTCGCTGCTCAGGATGCGCAGCCGGTCGATCCCCGCTGCCTGGCGCAGTTCGCCGAGCGGATTGAGCCCGCCGCCGGTCGAGCGCAGCGAATTGAGTGCGGCTGCCAGCTGGATCGCTTCGGTCGCCGACAGGTCGGTCACAGAACTGCCGAACAACAGGCGCGAGAGCACTTCGTCCTGCGGCAGTGCGGGGGTGGACGTGAAGCTGATATCGGGTTGCTGTGCAGTGCCGCCAATCAGGATCGATGCCGTCACATCCTCGGCAGTCGTGCTCGCAGTGATATTCAGGCTGGGATTGGCAATCTCGGCCCCTTCGAAGCTGACCGTGCTGCGACGGCTCAGCTCGAACCGGCGCCCGGCGAAGGAATATTCGCCTTCGACGACCTGCGCCGACCCGCCGATCCGGGGATCGGCTGCGGTTCCACCGACGGTGATCCGCGCGGACCATTCCGAATCGAGCCCCATGCCCGACACGAACAACTGGTTATCGGCACTGATGACCACGTCGAGCCGGATCGGATGGCCCGTACGCGTGCGATCCGGTCGCTGATAGGCGCTGTTTTCGCCACCCGGCTGTGCGCGTCGCACGCCGCGAAGCTCGGCGATCTGGGCCGCTCCCTGGCGGATGATCTCATAGCGCGCCTCGGGAATGGTGAGGCGCCCGCGGACGAGCGCGGAACGCGAGTCGTTGGTCACTTCGATCCAGCCATTGGCCACGCCTTCCAGCGCATCGCTGCGCGCCAGCTGGGCATTGTCGAACTCCGCACGTAGCTGAACGGGGAAACCAGCATCGGCAGACAGGCCGATCTGGCCCTTCGCCTTGACCGTTCCCGAACCGGCCCGCGCAGTGACGTCGCTGAGGATCAGCTGATCGTTCGAAAAACGCCCCTCGACCTTCATATTGGTCAGTCGCGTGCCGTAATTCTCATTCTCATAGGTAAGGTTGCTCGCGCGGATCACGCCATTGAGCTGTGGCGAGCGCACGCGACCCGAAAAGTCCGCTGCAATGCCGACCGGCCCGCTGAGGGTCTGCCCCGGCTGCCCGGCAAGCGAGAACAGCACGGTCGAGGGTCCGTTATAGCGCAGTCCGCCCGAAAGCGGCGCGGCAAGCAGCCGCTCACGCCAGCTGCCCGATCCCGGCGGAAGCGGGCGGAGCGTCACGACCGCGCGGCCGATCGTCGTCGTACCGCGCTTGATCAGCGCGCGCCCGTCACCGCCATCGGGCAACAGTTTCCCGACGAAGCTGATGTTCACCGGCGTCGAAACCGTCGCGATGCTCGACCGCGTGAAATTGGCGATTTCAAGCCGGGCATCGGCCAGCGGGAACGCGGAGGGGTTCGCCTGCTGGAAATCGAGACTGCCCGACGCCGTGCCGCCGATTCCCAGCCCCGCGATAAAGCCATTGGCCACCGAAAGATCGAGTTCGTCGAGCCGGATCTGCGCAGTCAGCCCGTCGCCATAGGCCCCGGCAACGCGCGCCGACCCCTTGTCGAAATCGATCCGTGTCGGCTGAAGCCGATAATTTCCGTCTGATACGGCGATGCGCGCCGGATTGGCGGTCTTGAACGAAATCCCGTTCCCCTGCCCTTGCAGCGCGACCAGCCATTGCTGCGGCGACAGCTTTGCATTGGCTGCGACTTCAAAAGCGACTCCGGTCGATCCGCTGGCGACCAGCTGTGCCGTGCCATTGCCGCCGCGATAGTCGATTTTGGCGCGCGCACGCGTAATGACGAAGCTGCCGCTATCGAAATTGGCGAGCTGCGCGTCGGCAACGATGTGCGGCGTATCGGCGAGCAGGATTGTCGCGTCAACGATCGCGCGCCCGATCCGCATTTCCTGTGCGCCGGGAATGCGCGCATTGGACGCGCGTGCGGAAATCACTGCCTGCTGATTGCCACCGGACGCCGCGAGCTGCGCATTGCCCGAAACGCCGGAACCGGCGAAATCGAGACGACCGGCAAAGGGCCCGGCAGGTGTCTGATCGAGCTGCCCGCGAATTTCGACGCCGGCGAACAACGCCTTACGGACATTCACCGCCAGCCTGTCGCCGGTCGCCACGACCACATCCGCGCTGAACGGACCGTAATCGGTTTCGCCAGTCGTCTGAACGGCGTAGCGGCCATTATCGCCGCGCACCCGCGCAACCAGATCGGTCAGGCCCACGCCCAGTCCCGGACGCGGTGCGCGCAACAGCATTTCGGGCCGTGTGAGCGAGCCAGTCACGCGCGCCCGCAGCGGTCCATATTGTTCGGAATAGGCATCGGCGTTGACCAGCAGCGCACCCTGCGGATCATAGCGGCCCGAGCCCGATGTCACGCGGAATTGCGGCGCGCGGACCTTCAGGTCGCTGAAGGTGATGACACCCTCCGGATCATAGCCGAGCCGGACCGACGCCACGGCATTGCCGCCCAGAAAATTCCGCGCGCCATCGTTGAAAATCCGTTTAGTGGTGCCCGCGACATGTCCGCGAATGCCCCATCCGCCGTTCGGCCCCGGATAGAGTTCCGCATCGGTCGACACGCTGACGATACCGACGCCGTCGATTTCGTAATCGTTGACGCGGCCCTTCAGTCCGCCGGTATACCGGCCTTCGCTCATATCGGCAGCAACGATCGCCGTGGCATCGATGCGATCCGATTTCAGGCGGAGATTGTCCGACAGGAGCTGATCGCCATTGATCGCGATGTCGCCAACGACTGTCAGATTGGTCACCAGCCCGCCGACTGCAGCGTTGAGGCCGGACACACGCTTTGCGCGGGCATTCACCGGGATCAGGATATGACCGGCGTCAACCTTTGCACGCCCTTCGGCATAAAGTTGCTCGGCATAGGTTTCGCCGAAACCCAGCGCGCCTGCGCTCAGCTTATAGTCGACAGTCGGCGTCCCGAACGGTCCGTCCAGCGCCACCGCCGCACGCACCGAACGCCCGACCAGATTCGGCGCAATCGCCCCGGGTTTCAGCAACAATGCCTCGGCACGAAAACCGTCGAACAGATTGCGGCGGAGGTCGAGCTTCCCCTTGGCGAGGAAAGCCAGCACGTCGGACTTCAGCTGGATCCGGGTATCGGCGATACGGTCGGCAAAGCTCGCGTCGATCGCCACGGCCAGTTGCGGCGACGTCAGCCGTTCGACCGGTCCCTTCAGGTACAGGCCCGGCTGAGTGATGCCGCGAACCTGAAAACTGCCGTCGCGTGCCTGGAGGTTGAGATTGGCGAGCTGCCCCTCGCCCAGCGTGCCGACGGCGTGACCATCCCACCGCTTCCAGTCGCCATCGCCTTCGATCGCGAGCGTCAGTGGCGCTTCGAGCTTGGCGAGCTCCGCAATCAGCCCGCCCATCGGCGCGTTGACGCGCATGTCGAGATCGAGCTTGTTGTCTTTGGGCACCGCGTCGAGCCGCATGGTCACCCGGTCGCCGCCCGCCATGCCGGGCGCGGCCAGCGTCCCGCCATTCGCGACCAGCTTTGCCTGCCCGTCGGACAGGTGCAGCGATCCCTCGATCCGCGCCACGTGGCGCTGTCCAGTGACTGCCGGATCGATATCGAGCCGGCCGATCGCAAGTCGTCCGACATCGATGTCGATCTGCGGCAGCAACGGCGCGTTGGGATCGGATTCGCCCGGAATCAGCTCCGGGCTTCGCATCAGACGGATCGACGGGCTGGTCAGCTCACGAATGTCGACATGGTTCGAAAACAGGTCGAACGGGCGCCAATCGAGCGCGATCTGGGGGGATGTCGCGAACGTCCCCTTCTGGTCGTTGACGCGCACGTCATGCAGGATCATCGCGCCATAGATCGAGCCGTCAATCCGCCCCACCTGAACATTCAGGCCCGAAGCGAGCGTATATTTGCTCAGCTGATCGGCGACGATGTTCCGCCCGAACTGCGTATTGAGGACAAGCAGCAGCGCGCCGACCAGCGCAACCACGCACCCCAGCGCGATGCCTACCCATTTCGCGATGCGCAGCGCCAGCGGCGGTCGCTCGACGATCCGTTCGACCTGTGTATCCTCGACCGTCGCGATATCCTCTGCGGGCGTGTCAGGCGTGCGTTCGTCGCTCATCAGAATGCCTGCCCGATCGAGATATAGAGCGAGATCAGCGATTCCCCTGATTGGCGATTGATCGGCGTCGCCACATCGACGCGCAACGGCCCGAAATTGGTGTAGAACCGCCCGCCGATGCCGGCGCCGAAGCGGATGTTGCTGAAGCCGGGATAGCTGCTTTCATAGACTTGCCCGGCATCGACGAACGGCACGATGCCGAAATTGCCGAAGCGGTAGCGCGCCTCGATCGCGAATTCGTTGAAGCTGCGTCCGCCGATCGGCTTGCCGTCGGGCGCGCGTGGGCCGAGTTCCTGATAGCCGAAGCCGCGCACCGATCCGCCGCCGCCGGCATAATAGCGCCGCGAGGGCGGCAGATCGTTGCGCGCGATCCCGGCGATGCTGCCGACGCGGGCGCGACCGGCGATCACCAGACTGCCGGAGACCGGATAATAGGCCGTTCCTTCAACCATGCCGCGGACATACGGACTGACCGCGCCGCGCACCGATGTTTCGGGGCTGAGGTTGAGCTTGATCCGGAACCCGCGTGTCGGATTGAGCAGATCGTCGGACGTGTCGAAGCCCAGGAACGCAGGCAGCGCGCCGATCAGCCAGGTACCGCGATCGCGCGAATTGGTGTTGAAATTATACCGGTCCTCGTTCGAACCGACGAGTTCGACACCGTAATAATAGGTCCAGCGCTTTTGCCAGAGCGGCGTCGATTCAACCGAAATGCGGCCTGAAAGGGTGCCGGTGAAGCTTTCATACGCATCATAGTCGCTGTGATCGACCGAAGCCGTCAGCGTGAGCGTGCGATCGCGGCGCCCGGCATTCGATCGCCGGAACGTGCCGGACAGACCCTGTTCCTGCGTGCCGCCCACCCCTGCGATG
This sequence comes from Sphingomonas sp., assembly GCA_002707985.1. Classification (GTDB taxonomy): domain Bacteria; phylum Pseudomonadota; class Alphaproteobacteria; order Sphingomonadales; family Sphingomonadaceae; genus Sphingomonas. Next base: position 25,006 of record PAOI01000006.1, read on the forward strand.
ATCAGCGCCCCTTCGGGGGGGAAGAGATTGCGGTGCGTCCAGCTGCCNTCGATCCGGATGCCCTGCCCGGTGGCATAGCCGCCTTCAACCGCCAGCGTGCGCGGCGGCCCGGCATCCTGCCGTACCAGCAGATCGACCTTTTCTGTGCCGTCCGGAGCGACTTCGCCCGTCCGCACCGGCTCCACCGACACGGTCGAGAACAGGCCCGTGGAGATCAGCGCCTCGCGCAGATCGTCGACCTTGCGGCTGTCGTAGAGCTCCCCTTTCTCGAACCGGGAAAGGACCGCGATATGATCGACTCCGAACGCCAGTTCGGACTCGTCGGAGGCCCGCTCGGTTCGATATCCCCCGAACGACACGCGCGGGCCGAGATCGATCGGCAGCGTATAGGCGCCGGTATGATCGGTCGAATCGAGCAGGATGTCGCGNTCGAGCAGGCGGATGAAGGGATAGCCCTGTTGCGGCAGGCGCAGGCTGACATTGGCCTCCGCCGCCTGCACGCGGACGGCATCGATCGGATCGCCCGCCTTGAGCGGCAGTGCTTCGTCGATCAGCCCGGCGGGATCGGTGGGATCGCTNTCGATGGTGACCGATCCGAGCGTGTAGAGNTCGCCGGTNTCGATGTTCAGGACAACGGTCAGCTTGCCCGAATTGGGCGGTGTCTGNTCGATNGTNGCAACTGCCGTGCCGTCATAATAGCCGACGNATTGCAGCAGCCTGACNGCCAGCTTTTCGTCCTCATCGGCCCGCGCGGCGACCATCGCGGCATTGGCGGCCTTGCCGTCGCCATCCTCCAGCGCCGAAAGGTCGCGGAACGTGTCTTCCAGCCCGGTCTTGCCGAAGCCTTCGATACGGACGTCGTACCGGATCGTGACATTTTCATTGCTGACGACACCTTCGACGGCAACGTCGGGATCGACCTGAAATTCGGCGAGCGGCGTGAGCGGCTCGATAAATTCGGGATTTTCCGCCGCAGCTTCGGGCAAGCTGTTGTCATCTTCGACCACCGGCTCGCCGGGCGGCACGATGGGATCTTCCGNTTCGATCGGCGTCAGCGGAGCATCNATGTCNTCGCTGATCGTGGGAAGCGATTCCTCGAACTGATCCTCATCGATGATCGGCGTCTGATCCTGCTGCCCGGCATCCTGACCCGCGCCATCCTGCGCCGACGGTACCTGCAGCGGAGGCGCGTCGTCGGGGCGGTCCTGCGCCATTGCAGCCTGCGGCAAAAAGGCCGCCCCAGCCATGGCAGCCGCCCAGACCGATCCCACCCTGATCCCCAATGCGTCTCCTCCGGAGCCGCATTTCTGTCTCGGCCCTCAACCATCGCGTAACGACTGAAATGTCGATTCGCTCCACCTAGCGAAGAAACAACGCAAAATCTGCATTGGCGGTATCGNGTCCGGCTATTCCTTCCGCTCCTCCAGCGCAGCAGCTGCCGCTTCGATGCGCGCCAGCATATCCANNAGCAAATCGCGNTCGCCGGAATCGATATCGGCGAAAATCCGCTGCTCCAGCTCCAGCGCCTTGGGCGCGACCTGATCGTACAGCGCACGCCCGGCCGCCGAGAGGCTGAGCAGATGCGAACGCTGGTCGTTCGGATTGGGNGCGCGTTCCACCAGCCCCCGGTCGACCAGTGCGATTGCGGCACGGCTGACCATCACCTTGTCCATCTGAGTCGCACGGCCAAGCGCCAACTGGCTCATCGCCCCGCCTTCGGCCAGCACTGCGACAAGCCGCCATTCGGGAATACGAAGCCCGAACAGCGCCTGATAGGCAGTGGAAATCGCATTCGATGCGCGGTTCGAAGCGATCGAAAGCCGATAGGGCAGGAAATCATCGAGTTTGAGCGTCGCGACCATAATCCCTTCCGATGCCACCGCAGTAAGGCCGTGTTACACAATGTGCAGATTGCACTTGACTGTTGCAATATTTGCAACCCAAACGCCGCTTTTCGCAATTGCAAAAAACTCTGCTGCGCTGCACAAAGAACCTGCCTTTCAGGCATCCTCTCCTAAGACTTTCATGGCCGCCTTCGGGCGGCCTTTTTTTCGTCCGCTCGCCCGGCATTATCGGACGTCAAGGAGTTGGACCGTTACAGCAGGAAGCGGAAGCGCCGCCTGCGCAGTCCAGACGGTAAAGGCTCCGGCGGCCAGCAGCACGCCGAACGGCAGCTTCGCTTCCATCGCAACCCGCCGGCCATCNAGCCACATCGCCAGCACNACCGCGAGACCGATCAGNGTCGNTGCAAGCAGCGTGAGCGGAAGCTGTTGCCATCCGAGCCACAAACCGATCGCGCCGAACATCTTGGGATCGCCCCCGCCCAGCCCCTCNCGTCCGCGCAACCAGCGATACCCGGTCCGNACCAGCCANAGNATNGCGAAGCCCGGGAGATTCCGCCGATCACCCGATCAACAAGCGGCGGCTCCGGGAATATCGCGGCCGCGATGATCCCTGAGCCTGCCAGAATCAGCGTCAGCAGGTCGGGCAGCCAGAATGCGACGAGATCGAGCGACGCCAGCGATAGCAACAGCCACCCGAATACCGCGCCCAGCGTGCCTTCCAGCCCTGGAGCGACACATCCCGCAATCGCACCTACCGCGCAGCCGGCAAGTTCGATCGCGAGATGGATCGGCGCGATCGGCTTGCGGCAACTGCCGCAACGCCCCTGCGCGATTGCAAAGCTGAGCACCGGCACGAGTTCGGTTGCGCGAAGCGTGCGCCCGCATCCGTCGCACCGCGAACGCCCCCGCAGCGGCGAAACTCCCCTCGGCCAGCGAATCGCGACGGTCGCAATGAAACTGCCGAAAACCAGCCCCAGTACGCCGAGCAACACCGGCCATACCCAGTCAGCCATTCGGCGTTTTCCGGATCAGATAGCGATAGACGCCGAAGATGTTGATCGCGAACAGGACGAGATTCTGCGACAGCAGCGGCTCATCGTCGGACAACAACGCGCCGGTGATCCAGGCGATGCTCGACGCGACGAACAGCACGAACCCCCATCCGGTGACGCGCCGACCGAAATCGAGTGATACCATGAAGGCGGCGATAATACCGCTGCACGCGGCAAACCATTTCAGTATTTCGGTAATTTCCATCGGCCTTGCTCCCTGATGCCCTCATGCACGGCTCGAAGCGATGCCACCACTCCCAAATACAACTCAGAATACAGGCGCTTCATTTGCATCGCGGCAACAGCCGACCTAGATCGAGCGCGATCTTCGCAAAGGAGCCATCATGTCCGCCGATCCCGTAGTCATCGCCAGCTATGCCCGCACCCCGATGGGTGGAATGCTGGGGGCGCTTGCCGATGCGACCGCGACGGAACTTGGCGCGGTCGCGGTGGGCGCGGCAGTGGAACGCGCGGGGCTGAACGCCGAAGCGATCGAGAAAATCTATATGGGTTGCGTCCTGCCGGCGGGGCTGGGCCAGGCGCCTGCGCGTCAGGCCGCGATCCGCGCCGGCCTTGGCGAGCATATCGAAGCGACCACGGTCAACAAGATGTGCGGATCGGGCATGCAGGCGGCGATCATGGCCGCCGATGCGCTCGCCGCCGGTTCGGCCGATGTGGTGATTGCCGGCGGCATGGAGAGCATGACCAACGCGCCCTATCTCTCGCAGCGCCACCGCGCAGGCGCGCGCATGGGGCATGACGTGCTCAAGGACCATATGTTCCTCGACGGGCTGGAAGACGCCTATGAGCCGGGCAAGGCGATGGGCGTCTTTGCCGAGGAAACCGCGCGGCAATATCAGTTCACGCGCGAGGCGCAGGACGAATTCGCGATCGCCTCGCTCGATCGCGCGCAAAAGGCGCAGCAATCCGGCGCGTTCGATCGCGAAATCGTGTCGGTCGAGGTAAAGAGCCGCAAGGGTTCGACGACGGTCTCTGCCGACGAACAGCCGCCCAAGGGCCGCCCGGACAAGATCCCGACGCTCAAGCCCGCCTTTGCCAAGGACGGCACGATCACTGCCGCCAATGCCTCTTCGATTTCCGATGGCGCAGCGGCGTTGGTGATGACGCGGCTCAGCGTCGCGGAAAAACTGGGCATGACGCCCGTCGCCAAGGTGGTGGCGCATGCCGCGCACGCGCATGCCCCCGCTCTCTTCACCACTGCGCCGGTATTCGCGATGCGCAAGGCGCTCGAAAAGGCCGGGTGGGAAGTCGGTAATGTCGACCTGTTCGAAGTCAACGAAGCATTTGCCTGCGTGGCGATGATCGCGATGCGCGATCTGGGCATCCCGCACGAAATTCTGAACGTGAATGGCGGCGCCTGCGCGCTCGGCCACCCGATCGGCGCGAGCGGGGCGCGGATCATGGCGACTCTGCTTTCGGCGATGCAGGCGGCGGATCAGAAGCGCGGGATGGCTTCGCTCTGCATCGGCGGCGGCGAGGCTACTGCGGTGGCGGTCGAACTGATCGGCTGATCCGGTCGCGGGCGAGTTATTGGACCTGCTCGCCCGGATCGGTGCCCCAGAGCTTGCTCTGTTCGACATAACCCGCACGGCCGCGGACATCGAACCAGCACCAGCCGCGCGCGCATTTGCTGATCCGGCCGACCACGCCCGGTTCGGCACGGTAATTCACATGCGCGTCGAAATCGGGGCTGGAGCGCATTTCGGCGATCACCCCCACCACCATGCCGGTGCGCGTATCGCTGAGCAGCCCGACCTGCATCCAGCCCTGCGTGCCGTCCGGATCCTCGATCTTTCGCCAGTCCTGATACCGGGCGATCACGCGAATCGGCAGGTCCGCGCGCCGATAGAACCAGCTTGCCGGATAATTGCGGCCCGGTCCGGTGCGCATCCGCGCCTCGGAAGCGGAAATCGACGCATAATAGGGCGGCTGCCGCTGCGCCTCGGCATCGCCGAGGCCGAGCGCGAACAGCCCCACCACCGAAACGCACGCCGCCAACCAGCCGAAATTTCGCATATTGTCCCCTGAAAGCTCTTCCGGCTTCTATCGCGCCGACTCGCCACGCTTCAACCCGACACCGCGCGCATATCGGGACAATGGCCGGTTTTCAGCCCGGATCAGCCGAGCGTCGCGAGCCACTCTTTTATCGCCGCCGATCCTGCGGTTACAGCGCCCGCTCCCAGCAGCGCAGTGTCCGCGCGCACCCTATCGGGTTCGACGCCAGCGCCGGCGACATAGTCGCGCCCGCGATCGAGCCAGACCTCGACCTGCGCCGGTTCGCCGATCTCGCCATGGAATTGCAGCCCGAGCAGATTGCCACGCGAAAACGCCTGATTGGTGCAGGCGTCGGTTGCGGCGAGATGCGTCGCACCCGGCGGAATGGCGAAGGTCTCGCCGTGCCAGTGCAGCACCGGCGTATTGGCGAAATGCCGCAGCGGGCTCGCGCAACCCGCCGATGTAAGTGTCAGCGGCGCGAAACCGATCTCTCGCGTCGGGCTATCGGTCACCGCGGCATCCATCGCGCGCGCCATCACCTGCCCGCCCAGACACACGCCGAGCGTCGGAAGATCGGCAGCACAGCGCAGGGCGACGCCTTCGATTTCCGGCGGCATCCACGGGCAACAAGCTGCGTCATGCACGCTCATCGGACCGCCCATCAGCACCAGCAGATCGGGCGCCGACCAGTCGAAACCGGTCAACTGCGCCGCCGCCACGCTTTCGATCGCATATCCCGCGCTCGCGATAGGCGCGCGATAAGCGGCGAGCGGCTCGAAATCGATATGCTCGACGACCACACACCGCTTCATCGCGATCAGTCGCCGGTCAGGATGCGATCGACCAGCTGCTTTACCGACGGCACGAAGCCGTTCGAGTAGAACGGGTCCTTCTTGAAATTGAACGCCGAATGGCCCGCAAACATGAGATTCTGATCGACATCGCCGCCATGGGCGATTTCCTGAAGCGTCTTTTGAATGCAGAAGCTGCGCGGATCGGCCAGACGCCCGGTCGAATTGGTCTCGGTGTCCGCCCAGGACGAGAACTGGCACTGGCTGAGGCAGCCCATGCAATCGGCCTGATCCTTGCGAATCACGGCCTTTTCCTCGTCACCGACGAAGACCAGCGTATTATCCGGCGTTTTCAGGGCACTGGTATAGCCGCGGCCAAACCATTCGCGCGCGCGCAGCAGATCGTTGCGCGTCACCCAGAAATTCTTGCCTTTCACCCCCACGTCGAGCTGGAAGGTGTGGTCGCCCGCTTCCTCGGTCGAATAGGGGATCTGGCGTTCCGAACGCGCTTCGAGTTCGCGCAGGAACGGATTGCGCACCGCCGAGGAATAAAAGCCGGTCGGCGAGAAACGATGGAGCAGGACGTCACCCTCCTCCAGCGTCATCAGCTTCGCCTTCCACGGTTCGGGAATCGGGCTTTCCTTGGTCAGCAGCGGACGCGTGCCGAACTGAAATGCGATCGTGCCCAGTTCGGGATTGTCGATCCAGTTGTTCCAGTCACGCAGATACCAGACGCCGCCGGCCATCACGATCGGCACGCTGTCGGGCAATCCGCCCTCGCGCATCGTTTCGCGCAGCGCCTTTACCCGCGGATAGGGATCCTGCGGCTCGAGCGGATTTTCCGCGTTGGAAAGGCCGTTATGGCCGCCTGCGAGCCAGGGGTCTTCATAGACCACTGCCGCCAGCAGCTCCTGCGCCTTGCTATAAGCGCGTTTCCACAGCGCGCGAAACGCACGCGCCGAGCTGACGATCGGCAGATAGGAAACGCCGTAATGCGACGCGATCTCGCTCAGCTTATACGGCATGCCCGCGCCGCAGGTGACGCCCGAAACCAGCCCCTTGGTGCGTTCGAGAACGCCGTGCAGCACGCGTTGCGCGCCGCCCATTTCCCACAACACATTGATGTTGATCGCGCCCTTGCCGCTGGCGATTTCCCAGGCGCGCTGCACCTGCTGGACCGCGCCTTCAATGGCATAGGCGATCAGCTCCTCATGCCGCTCGCGGCGCGTAAGTGCCTTGTAAACCTGCGGCACGATCTTGCCATCGGCATCATAGCTGTCGGCATTGACTGCGGAAACCGTCCCGATGCCGCCTGCAGCGGCCCATGCGCCCGCGCTGGCATGATTGGTGGCGGCGACGCCCTTGCCGCCCTCGATCAACGGCCAGACTTCGCGGCCGTGATACTGAATGGGCGATAGACCCTTGAACAAACAAACCTCCAAAAATTTCGCGGCGATACTAGACGCTCCGTCGCCGCGACGCGAGCAAATTTCCGGCCCCGCACTGCACCCGAATGACGCACGCGGCAGAACAGCTTCTGCAAGCCGCGTCAATTGCGGCTGATGACGTAGGCGAAAACTGTGCTAATCGCGCCCGCGCCATGACCGAATACAAGTCCGATCTGCTCCGGCTCCTCAGCGAGCGCGGTTACATTCATCAGCTCACCGACGCCGATGCGCTCGACGCGCTCGCCGGCAAACAGGTCGTGCCCGGCTATATCGGGTTCGACGCTACGGCATCGTCGCTCCACGTCGGCAATCTTGTCTCGATCATGCTGCTGCGCCGCCTGCAACAGGCGGGGCACAAGCCGATCGTGGTGATGGGCGGCGGCACGACAAAGGTCGGCGATCCTTCGGGCAAGGACGAAGTCCGCAAGCTGCTCGACGAAGACGGGATTGCGTCCAATATCGCCTCGATCCGCAGCGCGTTCGAGCGGTTTCTGACCTTTGGCGACGGCCCGACCGATGCGGTGATGGTCAATAATGCCGACTGGCTCGACCGTCTGGAATATATTCCGTTCCTGCGCGATGTGGGGCGCCACTTCACGATCAACCGGATGCTGACCTTCGATTCAGTCAAGCTGCGGCTCGATCGCGAACAGCCGCTGACGTTCCTCGAATTCAACTACATGATCCTCCAGGCCTATGATTTTCTGGAGCTTTCGCGCCGCGTCGGCTGCCGGCTTCAGATGGGCGGATCGGATCAGTGGGGCAATATCGTCAACGGCATCGAACTGACGCGCCGCATCGACGGAACCGAGCTCTATGGCATCACGACGCCGCTGATCACCAAGGCCGACGGATCGAAAATGGGCAAGTCGGTCAATGGCGCGATCTGGCTCAACGAAGCACAATTGTCGCATTATGATTACTGGCAGTTCTGGCGGAACACCGACGATCGCGATGTCGGCAAGTTCCTGCGCCTGTTCACAGATCTGCCGCTCGAGGAAATTGCCCGGCTCGAAGCGCTGGAAGGCGCCGAGATCAACGAGGCCAAGAAAGTGCTGGCCGACGAAGCCACGGCGCTTTGCCGCGGCCGCGATGCCGCGCAGGCGGCTGCGGAAACCGCACGAAAAACCTTTGAAGAAGGCGCCGCCGGCGAATTCCTGCCGAGCATGGCAGTCGCCGGCGCAATCGGCATTGTCGACGCGCTGGTCGGGCTGGGCCTGACCGCATCGAAAGGCGAAGCGCGGCGGCTGATCAAGCAGGGTGGCGCCCGGATCGATGGCGAAAAGGTCGCCGATGAGAATGTCTCGGTCGCCATATCAGATCAACCGGTCCGCGTTTCGGCCGGGAAAAAACATCACGGCCTCTTGATTCCGCAGCCGTAAATCACTGTTAATCAGCTTTATTCTATACCCATTCACACCCGTGCTCTAATCGAGCAAATGTCACAGGTGAGTTTGGCGTAGTATGCCGATGGCGAAACGGAACCTGGCGTTTTCCGACGTCAGAAAAGAAGACCGGGACGAGGTTCATTTTCGCGTGAAGGGCTATGGCCCGGATGCCCGGGAACTGCCGCTGCTCATCGTCAATCTTTCGCCGCACGGCATGATGGCGCGATGCGACGAGGCGTTCGAAACGGGCGCGCGTATCCGCGTAACCTTTCCGATCGTCGGCGTCGTCGTCAGCGAGGTGCGCTGGTCGCTTGGCGGACGCATCGGGTGTCAGTTCGATTCGGCGATCGATCTGGCAAGCTATTATGAATTGCTGGCGATGATGGTCCGCCGCTGACCCCGCGTTATCCCGAACGCAGCAGGCTGACCGCCGATTCGCGCTCGAACAGATAGAGCGCCAGCCGTGCCGCCGCGCCGCGTTCGCCCTGCAACCCGCCATCGCGATCGACCAATAACCGCGCATCGCCATTGGCGGCAGGCAGCAGCTCGGTCAGCGTTTCGGGTGTGGCCAGCCGGAACTGCATCTCGCCCGACTGCCGCGTGCCGAGCAATTCGCCGGCCCCGCGCAACCGCAGATCCTCTTCGGCGATACGAAACCCGTCATTCGTCTCCCGCATCAGCGCCAGCCGCGCGCGCGAAGTTTCGCTGAGCTGACCGCCGCGCAGCAACAGGCAGATCGACTGCCCCCCGCCCCGCCCCACGCGTCCGCGCAACTGGTGCAGCTGGGCAAGACCGAAGCGATCGGCATGTTCGATCACGATCAGCCGCGCATTGGGCACGTCCACACCGACCTCGATCACCGTCGTCGCCACCAGCACGCCGAGCTCGCCGCTCGCGAAACGCGCCATCACTGCGTCTTTTTCCGGGCCCTTCATCCGGCCATGGACCAGCCCGACGCGATCGCCGAAACGGCTGCGCAGCGCCTCCGCGCGCGCTTCGGCGGCGGCCATGTCGCTTTTCTCGCTTTCCTCGACCAGTGGGCACACCCAATAGGCCTGCCCCCCGCCGTCGAGATGCCGGCCCAGCGCATCGACGACCTCCGCCAGCCGCTCCTCCGACACCACGCGCGTTTCGATCGGCTCGCGCCCCGGCGGCATTTCGTCGAGCCGGCTGACGTCCATCTCGCCATATTGGGCCAGCGTCAGCGTGCGCGGGATCGGAGTCGCGGTCATCACCAGAAGGTGCGGCGGACGCTCGGCCTTGGCCTGAAGCAGCATCCGCTGTGCGACGCCGAAACGATGCTGTTCATCCACCACGACCAGCCCCAGATCGCGATAGGTGACGCCTTCCTGAAAGATCGCATGCGTGCCGATCAATATGTCGATCTCGCCCGCAGCCAGTCCCATCAGCGTCGCTTCGCGCGCCTTGCCCTTGTCGCGCCCGGTCAGGATCGCGATTCGGATATCCAGGCCCGCCAGCATGCGGCTCAGCGTCTCATAATGTTGGCGTGCGAGGATTTCGGTGGGTGCCAGGAACGCGCCCTGTGTTCCCGCCTCCGCCGCGATCAGCAGCGCCATCGCGGCAACCAGCGTTTTCCCCGATCCCACATCGCCTTGCAGCAGGCGCAACATCGGCCGCGTCTGCTGCATATCGCCCTCGATTTCGGCGATGCTGCGCGCCTGAGCACCGGTGGGCGCATAGGGCAGCTTCAGCGCATCGCGCAGCCGCCCGTCGCCTTTCAGCGCTCTCCCCCGCTTCGACCGCGCTTCGCCGCGCACCAGCAACAGCGCGAGTTGCGTTGCGAATATCTCGTCATAGGCGAGCCGAGCACGCGCCTTTGCATCCGAAGGGTCGGCATGGATCTGCTGCAGCGCTTCATGCCAGCGCGGCCATTGCTGCTTTGCGAGCAGCCCCGGTTCGATCCATTCGGGCAGTTCCGGCGCGCGTTCCAGCGCCTGTTCGACCAAACCGGCGATCCGTTTCGACGTCATCCCTTCGGTAAGCGGATAGATCGCCTCCCGCCCCGGCAATGCTTCGGCTTCGTTCGGGGGACAGACGATATCCGGATGGATGATCTGAAGTTCCTGACCATAGGTTTCGAGCTTGCCCGAAACGAACCGGGGTTCGTTGAGCGGGAACAGCTTTTTCACCCACCCCGAATTGGCGCGGAAATAGACCAGGCTGACATAATTGCCCTCCGCGTCGACCGCCTGCACCCGTGCCGGCGCACGCGCGCTGGTGCCGATGCGATAACTCACCGGCGTCAGCGTAATCGCGATCACGCGCCCGGCATCTGCGATGTCGAGTTCGTCCCTCGGAACCCGGTCGATCCAGCCGGTCGGCAGATGGAACAGCACATCCACGACTCGCGACAGCCCAAGCCGTTCGAGCGGCTTGGCCAATTGAGTCCCCACGCCTTTCAGCGCAGTGACTTCGGCAAACAGCGGATTGAGACGTTCGGGACGCATGGCCCCGGATTAGACACTCGATCGCGCTCCGCCAATCGCAGAGACGCATCGGCGGGGCGATCAGCGCCGCGTCTGGGCCTCGATCGCCTCAAGAACCTCGGGCACTTTCGATCCGAGCACGATTTCGTGGGTTTCGGTGAAGGAAATCACGCTCACTTCGTCTTCCGCCATTGCAATGGTGGATACGGCGCGGACAGAGGAGATGTTCACCAGCAACGGCTCTCCGTTGATAGATTTCAGCATCACGAAGGTCGGTGTGTTGGACATCCTCGGCTACCCAATGGTTGCAGCGATCGGCTTTTGCCTAACTCCTTCATAGGCGTATTTTTCGGAAAGGAGCGCGAATGCCGGTATTTTCCGTCGCGATACCGGCACTTCCAGGGGGGTAGCGCGGTGCCGCAACCCGGCCTATCTAGCCGCACGATCCCTTTTTCACCCGAGCGCGACGGCGCGTTCGGGCATATCGCTATTGGAGGCATATGGACCGCGAAACCCGCCTGAAGCGCCTGCGCTTTCGCGCCTGGCATCGCGGCACCAAGGAAGCCGATCTGATGATCGGCGGCTTTTTCGACCGGCGCCATGCCGATTGGAACGAGGAAGACATTGCCTGGTTCGAGACGTTTCTGGAGGAACAGGATGTCGACATCATGGCCTGGGCGCTGGGCGTGCAGCCAGTGCCGATCCGCTATGCCGGGCCGATGATGGCGAGCCTCAAGAACGTCAATTACGTGCCGATTGCGGAGTGATATCTTCCGGCAAGATCCGTTTGCGCTGAGCGTTTCTAAGCGCCGTCCTTTTCCCGCCACAGCAAGAAGAACAGTGCTTAGACACGCTCAGCACCAACGGGGTTTGTGAAGCGAAGTCACCATGCCCGACCTTAAGAAGATCCTTTCCGCGAAGAAATCGCTGACGCTCAGCGGCGTCCCCAACGGCTTCCTTCCCTGGCTGCTCGCCGATCTGGCGCGTGCGGGGCAGAATGCCGTCTATATCGCGCCGGACGAGACCGCGATGCGCGCGGTTGCGGGGACCGCGCCCTATTTCGCGCCGGATCTTGAGGTCATTGCCTATCCGGCATGGGATTGCCTTCCCTATGACCGCGCCTCACCGACGCTGCGCGTCATGTCGGAGCGGCTGGCCGCGCTCCATGCGCTGCAACAGTCGGCCAAGAAGCCGCGGTTGATCGTCACCACCGTCAATGCCGCCAGCCAGCGCACGCTGACGCGGTTTCGCGTGCGGCAATTGGTGGCAAAGCTGGCGCCCAACGAGCGCATCTCGCTCGACCGGCTTTCAGCGCTGCTGCAATCCAACGGCTATGTCCGCGTCGATACCGTGAACGATGCGGGTGAATTTGCCGTACGCGGCGGGCTGGTCGACCTGTTTCCCAGCGGCTCCGAACAGGCGCTGCGGCTCGATTTCTTCGGCGACGAGATCGAAAGCGTGCGGACCTTTGATCCGTCGGACCAGCGGACGACCGGGCGGGTCGATGGCTTTACCCTGCTCCCCGCTTCGGAAGCCTTGCTCGACGAAGACAGCGTCAAGCGCTTCCGCAGCCGCTATCGCGAACTGTTCGGCGCAACCGCGACCGGCGATCCGCTCTATCAGGCGGTTTCGGACGGACGGCGGCTGGCCGGAATGGAACATTGGCTACCGCTGTTCGAGGAGCGGCTCGAAACGCTGTTCGATCATCTGCCCGACGACGCCACCATCGTGCGCGACGCCAATGCGGCCGGTGCAGCAGAAGCGCGGTTCGAAGCCGTCGCCGATTATCACGCCAATCGCCTGCGCGCCCAGTCGAGCGATCCGGGCAGCTATCGCCCGCTCAAGCAGGAAGCGCTCTATCTGCTCCCCGATCAATGGGCAGCGGCGCTGGAGGAAGCGGCGGCGCCCCTCGTCAGCCCGTTTCACGAGCCGGAAAGCGACACCGTGCTGGATTTCGCCGTCGATGGCCCGCGCGATTTCGCGCCGGAACGTGCCTCGGGCACCAACGTCTATGAAGCCGTTGTTTCGCACATCGCAAGCCTGCGCAAACAGGGCCGCAAACCGGTACTGGCCAGCTATTCGGTCGGCGCGCGCGAACGGCTTTCCGGGCTGCTTGCCGATCATGGCCTGACCGGCGCGATCCCCGCCGATGGCTGGCAGGAAGCGCTGGGCGCTGCCGGCAAAGGTGTGGCGCTGACCGTCCTGCCCCTCGATCACGGCTTTACCAGCGCCGATGTGGCGGTGCTGACCGAGCAGGACATGCTGGGCGATCGTCTCGTCCGGCGGCGCAAGCGGCGCAAATCCGCCGATGCGTTCCTGAGCGAACTGGCGACGCTTTCGCCCGGCGATCTGGTGGTTCATGCCGATCACGGCATTGGCCGCTATGAGGGGCTGACGTCGATCCCGGTCGGGCAAAGCCCGCATGACTGCGTGGCGCTGACCTATGCCGGAGGCGACAAGCTCTACGTTCCGGTCGAAAATCTCGAAGTGCTGTCGCGCTATGGCGCGTCGGAAGAAAATACTCCGCTCGACAAGCTGGGCGGCGAGGCATGGCAGCGCCGCAAGAGCCGGATGAAGGAGCGCATCCGCGAAATCGCGGGGGAACTGATCGCAACGGCGGCACAGCGCGCGTTGCGTCAGGCCGATGTCGCCGAACCCGATCACTCGGGCTATCCCGCCTTTGTCGATCGTTTCCCGTTCGAGGAGACCGAGGATCAGGACCGCGCGATCGGCGAAGTGATCGACGATCTGGGCGCGGGCAAGCCGATGGACCGGCTGGTCGTCGGTGACGTTGGCTTCGGCAAGACCGAAGTGGCGCTGCGCGCCGCCTTTGTCGCGGCAATGGCGGGGATGCAGGTAGCGGTGGTCTGTCCCACCACCCTGCTCGCGCGCCAGCACCACATGAACTTCACCCAACGGTTCGACGGCTTCCCGATCAAGGTCGGGCGGCTGTCGCGCCTTGTGCCCGCCGCAGAGGCCAAGGCGACGAAGGAAGGCATTGCCGACGGTACGATCGATATCGTCGTCGGCACGCATGCGATCCTGGCCAAGGGCATCGATTTCAAGCGGCTGGGGCTGGTGATCGTCGACGAGGAACAGCGTTTCGGCGTCACCCACAAGGAACGGCTGAAGGGGATGAAGGCCGATGTCCATGTCCTCACCCTCACCGCCACGCCGATCCCGCGCACGCTGCAAATGGCGATGAGCGGGATTCGCGAGCTTTCGGTGATCCAGACGCCGCCGGTCGACCGTCTGGCGGTGCGGACCTATGTCATGCCCTGGGACCCTGTGGTGCTGCGCGAGGCGCTGCTGCGCGAACATTATCGCGGGGGTCAGGCCTATTTCGTCACCCCGCGTATTGCCGACCTGCCCGACATCGAAACCTTCCTTCGCGAGGAAGTCCCCGAAATCAAATATGTCGTCGCCCACGGCCAGATGAGCCCCAGCGAAGTCGAAGAGCGGATGTCGGCATTTTACGACAAACGCTATGACGTGCTGGTATCGACGACCATCGTCGAAAGCGGGCTCGACATTCCTTCGGCCAATACGATGATCATCAACCGCGCCGATCGCTTCGGCCTCGCCCAGCTATACCAGCTGCGCGGGCGCGTCGGCCGAGCGAAAACGCGCGCCTATGCCTATTTCACGACCGCGCCGGAACGGATGATGACCGAAGCAGCCGAAAAGCGGCTCAAGGTGCTGTCCGACCTCGACAGTCTGGGCGCGGGATTTCAACTCGCCAGCCACGATCTGGATATACGCGGCGCGGGCAATCTGCTCGGCGACGAACAATCCGGGCATATCAAGGAAGTCGGCTACGAACTCTATCAGTCAATGCTCGAAGAGGCGATCCTCGACGCCAAGGCGGGCGGTATCGCAAGCGATCGGCCGAAGGATTTCTCGCCGCAGATCACGGTCGATGCGCCGATCCTGATCCCGGAGGAATATGTCCCCGACCTCGACCTGCGCATGGGGCTGTATCGCCGCCTCAACGAAGTCGATGACAAGGCCGGGATTGAGGCGTTCGCCGCCGAGTTGATCGACCGGTTCGGCAAATTGCCCGAGCCCACCGAGAATCTGCTCCAACTGATCGAGGCCAAGCTCAACGCCAAAAAGGCGTGCATCGCCAAGATCGATGTCGGGCCGAAGGGCGCTCTGGTCAGCTTCCACAACGACCGCTTCCCCAATGTCGACGGCCTGCTCGCCTATGTCGCGCGGCTGGAGGGAACGGCCAAGCTGCGCCCTGACATGAAGCTGGCGATCAGCCGTGGCTGGGCGACGCCAAAAGCGCGCCTGAATGGGGCGGTACAACTGTCACGAGGGCTGGCCAAGGCGGCAGCCTGACCGCCGCGTCGGCAAGATCGCAGGACCAATAGCCGACGTTTCGAAATATTATTTGCGCCTTCCCCCCCGGTTTCTCCAATCCTCTAATATGCTCAGATTGAACATCGTCATATTGGATAGGATCATCACGTGACGGAAAGCTTGGAATCGCGCCTCGCATTCATCGAAATGGATGAAAAACAACGCGAAGACCTTCGTGCAGCACGTTCCATCGTCGAAAAGTCGCTCGGGCCTGCGCTGGACCGATTTTACGCGCGTGCAGCCGCCACTCCCGAAACCGCACGCTTCTTTCGGGACAAGGCGCATATCGCGCACGCGCGCCGGGCGCAGGAACATCACTGGGTCCGCCTGTCCGAAGCGAAGTTCGATCAATCCTATCTGGAAAGCGTGCGACGCATCGGTTCGACCCATGCCCGGATCGGGCTGGAACCACGCTGGTATGTCGGCAGCTATGCGTTGCTTCTGGAAGGATTGATCCGCGGCACGATCCGCGCGCTTCCCTGGTGGCGCCGCGCCCTCTCGCTGTTCCGCGGCCAGTCGCCCTCCGATGCCGCCGCCGCGCTGGCCAAGGCCGCACTGCTCGACATGGAGCTTTCGCTCTCGATCTATTTCGAGGAAGCACAGACCGAGCGCGAGGCCGCAGTGGCCAAGCTCGCCGATGGGCTGTCGGCATTGGCGGAAGGCGACCTCAGCGACGATCTCAGCGGCCTTCCCGAGAGCTTCGCGCTTCTCGAACGTGCTTTCAACGATACGCTCGCCAAGATGCGTACGATGATCGGCGCGGTGAGCGACGGCGCGCGACGGATCGATTCGGGTATTCGGGAAATCAGCACGGCATCGGCCGATCTTGCTCGCCGCACCGAAAGCAATGCGGCCAATCTGGAAGAAACCAGCGCCGCCATCACGCAGATGGATACGCGCCTGAAGGCGACTGCCGAAGCCGCGAACGCCACTGTCGGCCGCGCCGACAAGGCGATCAACACCGTCAGCAGCGGCCGTGCGATCGCCGATCAGGCGGTGCAGGCGATGGGCCGCGTATCGGAAAGCGCCGAAGGCATCGACAGCGTGATCGAGGGGCTCGACAAGATCGCGTTCCAGACGCGCGTGCTGGCGATGAACGCTGCGGTCGAGGCCGGGCGCGCCGGTGAAGCGGGCCGTGGTTTCGCGGTCGTGGCCGACCTGGTCTCCGCGCTGGCGATGCGCGCCGAGGAGGAAGCCGGGCGCGCCCGCGATCAGCTGACCGCCACCCAGACCGACATCGTCTCGGCAGTGGACATGGTGCAGAAAGTCGACGGCGCGCTTTCCGACATCTCCAACGATGTCCGCGAAGTGCATGAGCTGTTGGGCAGCATGGCCACCGACAATGGTGCCCAGGCGTCGGCGATCACCGAAATCTCCGCTGCGATCGGCACGATGGATCAGTCGACTCAGCAAAACGCAGCGATGGTCGAGGAAACCTCAGCCGCGGCGCGTTCGCTCGAAGGCGAAGTGCACACGCTCAACCAATATGCTTCGGCCTTCACCCTCGAATCCGGCGGTGTCCGCCCCGCTATGATGAAATCACCGGCGCAGGAAAGGCGCATGCTCCACTAAGGGCGTCGCAACGAACGCTGCGCCGCGCGAAGGATCATCCTTCGACGCGGCGTAGCAGCGCCAAGACGTCGAGCGGTTCGGCAAACAGGAAACCCTGCACATATTGGCAGCCTTCCTTTGCCAGCAGTTCGAGCTGTTCCTCGGTCTCCACGCCTTCCGCAATCACGGTCAGGCCCAGCGAACGCGCCATATCGATGACTCCGCGCACCACCACCCGGTCACGCGGGCTGCCGGCAATATCCTGCGACAGCTTCTTGTCGATCTTCAGATAATCGAGCGGCAGCGCCTTGAGATAGGCGAGACTGGAATAGCCGGTTCCGAAATCGTCGATCGCGACGCGGCAGCCGGCGGTGCGCAGCTCGGCAAGCAGCCGCGCCGCTTCGCCAAGCTCTTCCATGATGCTGCCTTCGGTTATTTCGATCGTCAGGCGGCTGCGTGGAAACCCGCTAGCGTCGATCCGTCCCAGCAGCCGGTCGGCAAAGTCGGGGCGCCCGACATCCTCCGCCGTGACGTTGATCGAAAGCCGCAGATCCTTGAGCGCGACCGGCCAGGCGGCGGCGATGGCAAGCGCGCGCGCCTGAACATGTTCGGAAAGCGCCGGGCCCATCTCCGCACGCGCCGCCGCCGCAAAGAGGGTTTCGGCGCCGATTTCGCCGCGCTGGGGATGATTCCAGCGCGCCAGTGCCTCTGCACCGGCGATCCGCCCTGTCGACGCCGCAACCTGTGGCTGAAACAGGATCGCAATCTCGTCGCGGTCGATCGCGCCGCGAATATCCGCCGCCAGCTGGTCGAGCGGCTGCACATCCTGTTCGCCTCCCTCGATCAGCTTCTCGCTGATGCGGCGGAGCAGTTCCGAAGCCCCCTCGCCCGCCGCGCTGTCCGCCTGAACGATCCGCGCCGACAGCGAAATCACGCCGTTACCGGTCAGGAAAGGCCGGGACAGCGCATCGACCAGCGCCGCCCGCGCCGATTCGAGCGCAGCCGGCCCCGTCTCGGTAACGGCGATCAGAAATTCCGGACCGCCCATCCTCGCGACGATCGCGGCCTTGCCCAACTGCGCACGCGCGGCTTCGTCGACGCGTCGTCCGACCGCGTTCAGCAGGCTGTCTCCGATCAAACGGCCATGGGCATCGTTGACCGTTTCAAAGCGATCGAGCGCAATCAGCAACAGGCTGACGCGTTTGCCTTCATCCAGCCGCCGTGCGATCCAGCGCCCGGCGCCCGCGGCATCGCGCGCATCGTGCAATGCCTCGCGCACTGCGGCACCGGCATCGGGCGTCAGGCCGAGCGGTTCGACCAGCGCGTGCAACCGCCTTGTCCGCGCATCATATTGCAGATGCTCGACAACGCGCCCCACGCCCTTCAGCTCATGCGCAAAGGCGGTGGAGGGGGCCGAATCGGTGAGGCGGCGAAACGCGGCCCGCGCAAGCGCGACATCGTCGCCATCGAGTTGACGCAGACAGGCCCATGGGTTCGTCGTGACCGGAAGGTCGAGCAGATTGGCCAGCGCGGGCGTCAGCTGAAGCGAGCGTAACGCGGGATCCCAGCGCCAGCCCAGCGGCTCGACAGCGCGCGTTTCCCGCCGTTCCCAGCCGCCGGCGCGCGCGACATAGCGTTCGGCAAAGCGCAACGCATGCGCCAGCTCGGTCTCACGCATCGGGCTGGTCAGGAAATGGCTTGCGCCGGCGGACAGGAAATCGCCCAGCCGTCCGATATCGCCGCGCGACACCAGCACCAGCAACGCCGCGCCATTGGCGGACACAACAGCGCCCAGTTCGCGCGTCGCGGCCAGCCCCTCTTCCAATGCGCCTCGCGCATCGACCAGCGCGATTGCCGCGCCGCTCGCCAGGAAACGGCGCGCGACGCCATCGGCGCGCCGCGCACCGACCACGCGCCATCCGGCATTCGCGGTTACCGCCGCCAGCTCGTCACGCTGACGAAAGGAAAGCAGGAACAGGGGCGCCCCCACCGGCGCCGCAGGATCGCGGTCGTTCATCGTCCCTCTTATTGCGCGTCGCGACGCCGCTGTCTCCCTCCGTAATGACATGGCCCCCGCAACGCCGGGCTTGCCGCAAAGGTCGCGAACCCCTAGCTCCTTGGCGATGGCATGCGCCCCAACCCTGATCGATGTCCATGGTCGCCGGATCAGCTATCTGCGCATTTCGGTGACCGACCGGTGCGATTTGCGTTGCCGCTATTGCATGGCGGAGGAAATGACCTTCCTGCCGCGCAGCGAAATCCTCAGCCTTGAAGAAATGGCGCTGATCGCCGAGCGCTTCATTGCGCGCGGCACGACGAAGATCCGGCTGACCGGCGGCGAACCGCTGGTGCGGCGCGACATGATCGATCTGGTCCAGCGACTGGGCGACAGCATCGGCAGCGGCCTCGACGAACTGACGATGACGTCGAACGGCACCCGGCTGGCAAAACATGCCGTCGCGCTAGCCGATGCGGGAATGCGCCGGATCAATATCAGCCTCGACAGCCGCGATCCGGAAACATTCCGCCACATCACGCGGCATGGCGACATCGCGCAGGTGCTCGACGGCGTCGCGGCAGCACAGGACGCGGGATTGCGCGTCAAGATCAACATGGTCGCGCTTCGCGGCCTGAACGACCGGGAAATCGCACCGATGCTGCGCTGGTGCGTCGAACAGGATCTCGATCTCACGCTCATTGAAACCATGCCGCTCGGCGCGGTCGAGGCAGATCGCGCCGATCATTTCCTGCCGCTGACCGACGTGCTCGCGGACCTGCGCGAGCAGTTCGATCTGGAACGCGACGATCATCGCAGCGGCGGCCCGGCGCGCTATTGGCGGGTGCAGGGCAGCGGTACGCGGCTCGGGCTGATTTCGCCGCTCACGGCAAATTTCTGCGACGGGTGCAATCGCGTGCGCCTGACGACCGAAGGCAAGCTCTATCTCTGCCTCGGCCATGAAGCGCATGTCGATCTGAAACAGGCGATTCGCGAAGGCGGGCTTGCCGCCGTCGACGATGCGCTGGACGCGGCGTTGAACATCAAGCCGCGTCGGCATGATTTCAGTGTCGAGCGTGGCTCTGCTCCGGCGGTTGCGCGCCATATGAGCGTCACCGGCGGATGAACAAGGCCTGCGCACTGGTCGCCTCGCCGGTCAAATCGGCGCAACTGGCTGCGGCCGAGCTGCACGAGGCGCTCGACTGGGTGCCGATCGAGGAAGCCGAGATGATCGTCGCGCTGGGCGGCGACGGTTTCATGCTCCAGACGCTGCATGCGATGCTAGAGCGACGGCGGCTCGTGCCGGTGTTCGGCATGAACCTGGGCACGGTCGGCTTCCTGATGAACGAATGGCGGTTCGACGGTCTGGTCGAACGGCTGCAGCGCGCCCGCCCGTTCCGTGTATCGCCGCTTACGATGACCGCCGTGACGATCGACAATGAGCAGTTCGTCCTGCCCGCGATCAACGAAGTGTCGCTGCTCCGCGAAACGCGCCAGACAGCCAAGATCGAAGTGACGGTGAACGACCGGGTCGTCCTGCCCGAACTGGTATGCGACGGCCTGCTGGTCGCGACGCCCGCCGGATCGACAGCCTATAACCTGTCCGCGCACGGCCCGATCCTGCCGCTCGCATCGGGGCTGCTCGCGCTGACCCCGATCAGCCCGTTCCGCCCGCGGCGGTGGCGCGGCGCGCTGCTGCCCGATCGGACACGGATCGGCATGCGCGTGCTCGAACCCGCCAAACGCCCGGTGAGCGCAGTGGCCGACCAGCGCGAAATCCGCGACGTCGCGCGCGTCGATGTCGCGGTCGATCAGATGCGCGATCTGACGCTGTTGTTCGATCCCGAGCATGCGCTGGACGACCGCATCACGATGGAACAGTTCATTTCCTGAGCCTACGTCCGCGCGGGGGCTTGCATCGCATGGCAACCGCTCTTATTGGACCCCGCCTACGGCGCTGTTCCCTGATAGCTCAGCGGTAGAGCTCTCGACTGTTAATCGAGCGGCCGTTGGTTCGAATCCAACTCAGGGAGCCAGCGCCGTGGCCTTCACGGCATTCCCCGGTAGCTCAGCGGTAGAGCAATCGACTGTTAATCGATCGGTCGCCTGTTCGAATCAGGCCCGGGGAGCCAGTGACACGTCTCGGCACGCGCCCCACTTTTTGGAAAAATGTTGCTGCAATCCTAAACCCTTGCGCCAAACCCATATGGAACATAAAGTGAACATATGGCGCAGCGCGATGTTTTAGAGCGGCTTGAGATTCTTGCGGACGCGGCAAAGTACGATGCGTCCTGCGCGTCATCGGGGACGACCAGACGCAACAGCCGCGATGGTCGCGGTATCGGCTCGACCGCAGGCATGGGCATTTGTCACGCCTATGCCCCCGATGGCCGCTGCATATCGCTGCTCAAGCTGCTGCTGACCAATCACTGCATTTTCGACTGTCATTATTGCATCAACCGCAAAAGTTCGAACGTCGCCCGGGCACGCTTCACGCCCCAGGAAGTGGTCGACCTCACCCTCTCCTTCTATCGACGCAATTATATCGAGGGGCTGTTCCTCTCCTCGGGGATCGTCAAATCATCGTCGCATACGATGGAGCAGCTGATTCTGGTGGCGCGCACGTTGCGCGAGGAACATGATTTTCGCGGCTATATCCATCTGAAAGCCATTCCCGAGGCCGATCCCGAACTGGTCGCTGAAGCCGGTCTGTGGGCTGACCGGGTGTCGATCAACGTCGAATTGCCGACGCAGCCGGGCCTCGAGCGGCTGGCGCCCGACAAGAATGCAGGGAAGATCGAAGCCGCGATGGGCGGCCTCAAATCCGCGATCGAGGATGCCAGCGATGCGCGTAAACGCTATCGCAGCGCGCCGCGTTTCGCCCCGGCGGGCCAGTCGACTCAGATGATCGTCGGCGCGGACGGAGCCAATGACGTGGCGATCATCGGCAAGGCCAATCAGCTTTATGATCGCTATGCACTGCGCCGCGTCTATTATTCGGCATTCAGCCCGATCCCCGATGCCAGCGCGGTGCTGCCGCTGAAGCGTCCACCGCTGATCCGCGAACATCGCCTCTATCAGTCGGACTGGCTGGTGCGCTTTTACGGGTTCGGCGCCGATGAAGTCGCACAGGCAGCGGGCGAGGACGGGATGTTGCCGCTGGACATCGATCCCAAACTTGCCTGGGCGTTACGATTTCGCGAACGATTTCCGGTCGATCTCAATCGTGCCCCGCGCGAGATGCTGCTGCGCGTCCCGGGCCTCGGCACCAAGGCAGTGAAGGCCGTACTGGCGGCGCGACGGCACCGCGCATTGCGGCTCGACGATGTGGCGCGGCTGACGGTCTCCGTGGCGCGCCTGCGGCCCTTCATCACCACGGCCGACTGGTGCCCGACCGGTCTGCTCGATCGTGCCGATCTCGGCGCCCTGCTGACACCCCCAGCGCGGCAGATGGAATTGTTCGCGTGATTACCGCGACGCTGGCACGACCGGACGATTTCGACGCATGGCGCGAAACGGCGCGCGCACTCGTTGCGCGGAATGTCCGACCCGAGCATGTGATCTGGCAAGAGGCCGGCGACGTCGACGATCTTTTCGGCACTGCTAACGCCAGTCTCGCCGATCCCCGGACGGCCGCCGACGTGCGCGTCAGCCGCCGCTTCCTCGCGCTTGCCGGGCTGACGCTGCTGCACAAGGGCTCGCAACGCCTGCCATTGCTCTACCGCCTTTTATGGCGCTTGCAGGACACGCCCCGGCTGCTCGACGATCCTGCCGACCCGGACGTGGTCGCACTGCACCGGCTGATAAAACCCGTGCAGCGCGACATTCACAAGATGCGCGCCTTTGTCCGCTTTCGTGCGATCTCCGAAGCGGATGGGGGCGAGCGGTTCGTCGCCTGGTTCGAGCCCGATCACCGCATCGAGCGGCATAATGCGCGGTTCTTCATCGATCGTTTCGCCAATCAGCGCTGGTCGATCCTGACGCCGCGACTATCGCTGCATTGGGACGGCAAGACGCTGAACGAAGCGCCCGGAGCGCGCCGCGAGGATGCGCCTGCCGATGATGCAGCGGAAGAACTCTGGCTTGGCTATTATCGCTCGATCTTCAACCCGGCGCGGTTGAAGGTTCAAGCAATGTGCAAGGAAATGCCGCGCAAATACTGGCACAATCTGCCCGAAGCGCGCGCGATCGGCGAAATGATTGCCGGGGCGCAGCAACGCGAGGCGAGAATGATCGCGTGCGGAACCGATACGTTCGATCGGCCCCTTCCCGAAAACCTGTCGGCTGTCGCTGCAGGCATCGCGGCGTGCCGCGGCTGCGCCATCGGCTGCAACGGCACGCGTGCAGTGGCGGGTGCAGGCCCGCCGCAAGCGACGCTGATGATCGTCGGCGAACAGCCCGGCGATACCGAAGAACAATTCGGCCAGCCTTTTGTCGGACCGGCGGGACAGTTGCTCGACCGCGAGCTGGAACGGGCCGGGATCGATCGCGGCACGGCTTATGTCACCAATGCCGTCAAACATTTCAAATTCGTCCCGCGCGGCGAGCGGCGTCTCCATCAGAACCCGACCGCCGGGGAAATCGACAAATGCCGCTGGTGGCTGGATGCCGAACGTGCGCTGATCCGTCCACGGATTACGCTCGCACTGGGCGCCAGCGCGGCGCGCGGGCTGATCGGGCGCACGCCGTCGGTCGGGCGCGAACGCGGCACGCCGATACGCCTGTCGGACGAAAGCACCGTGCTGATAACCGCGCATCCCAGCTATCTGCTGCGTCTGGACGGCACGGCTCGGGAACGCGAGCAACAGCGTTTTCGCAACGATCTGAATATTTTGGCGGCCATGCTCAAGGAGCCTTGCGAATGAGGCTGCACAGTCACCATCCCAGTCGGCACGAACAGCTTCTTTGTCGCGGTACATCCCTCGTTCATTGTCGCGACAGGGAGACTTCGGCATATTCCATGCGTTGAAATGCCAGATCGGCACGACTGGCCGAGTCGCACTACGTGCCCGGAGGAACCATGAAACTCTCAGCAAAATCGCTGGCCCTCGCCCTGGCGGGCGGCCTCGCGGTCGCATCCTGCGCCTATCCGACGCCTTATCAACCGGCGACCGGAAGCGGGTTTTCCCGTGCCGGTTATTCGGACGAGATGATCGAACCCAACCGGTTCCGCGTTTCGTTCGCCGGCAATACGCTGACGTCGCGTGAAACGGTGGAGCGCTATCTGCTTTATCGTTCGGCACAGCTGACGCTCGAACAGGGCGGCGACTTCTTCGTGATGGTGAACCGCGATACCGACCATCAGCAGCGGACCTATAACAGCCAGCCTTTCGGGGCAGGCCCCTATGGCTATTGGAGCCCCTATTGGAGCTATTACCGGCCGCGCTATGGCTGGCGCTATTGGGATCCCTTCTATGACGATCCGTTCGGCCGCAATTTCGACGTGCGGACGGTCGATCGCTATGAAGCGGTGGCGGAAATCATGATCGGCCGCGGACCCAAGCCCAACGACGTTCATGCATTCGACGCGCGTGCCGTGATCCAGAATCTCGGCCCGCACGTGGAAATGCCCGGAACGCGGTAACGCCCCGGCACCCGCAAGGAACGCCCAAAAAGAAAGGCCCCCGGAGCGATCCGGGGGCCTTTTCCGTTTCGGGATATCCCGAAATCAGGCGCCGGCGGTAAGCGCGCCGTGGCAATGTTTGTACTTGCGCCCCGACCCACAGGGGCACGGTGCATTGCGGCTCACCTTGCCCTCCCATTCGGAAGGATCGCCTTCTGCGGCAACCGGTTCGGGCCGCGCCATCTGGAACGGAGGCAGGCGCGTGGTGACGAGCCCCTGGGTGCCGCCGTCGATATCGTTGGTATCGTCCTCGCCGGTCAGCGGATCGATATGCGTCGTCAGGAAATCGGGCAGATCGGGCAAGGGCGGCGGTTCGGCCATGCGGAACTGGGCATGAGCCAGCGTGCGCGTCACATCCTCGCGGATATTTTCGAGCATGCGTTCGAACATCGCGAACGCTTCCTGCTTATATTCGTTGATCGGCGTCTTCTGCGCATAGGCGCGCAGGTGGACGACCTGACGCAGCGCATCGAGCATCGCCAGATGCTCTTTCCAGTGATGATCCAGATTCTGGAGCAGGATCGACTTTTCGATCTGCGTCCAGGTCTGCGGATCGACGTCCTTGATCTTCTCCGCGATCAACGCATCGGCGCGCTCGCGGATACGCTCTTCCAGCGTTTCGGGATCGATCCCGTCTTCCTGTTCGATCCAATCGGCGACCGGCACCTCGACGTTCAGGATCTCCACGATCCGCTCGTTGAGGCCTTCGATATCCCATTGCTCGGGATAGCTGCCCGGCGGGCACGCGGCGCCGACAATGCCATTGACCGTCTCAAGACGCATGTCCTCGACGACATCGCCAACGGCTTCGGCATCCATGATGTCGGAGCGCTGCTCGTAAATCACCTTGCGCTGGTCGTTCATGACGTCGTCATATTCGACCACCTGCTTGCGGATGTCGTAGTTGCGCGCTTCGACTTTCTTCTGCGCGGTCTCGATCGCCTTGTTCAGCCATTTTGAACCGATCGCTTCGCCATCGGCGATGTTCGACCGCATCATCCGCGCGAACATGGTGTTCGAACCGAAGATGCGGAGCAGATCGTCCTCGAGGCAGAGATAGAAACGGCTCATGCCCGGATCGCCCTGACGCCCCGAACGACCGCGCAGCTGATTGTCGATACGGCGGCTTTCGTGCCGCTCGGTGCCGAGCACGAACAAGCCACCGGCGGCCTTCACTTCTTCCTTTTCAGCATCGATCTCGGCCTTGATCTTGGCGATAGCGGCGTCGCGCTCCGGCCCTTCGGGCATATCGGCCAGTTCGTCATGGACGCGCATTTCCAGATTGCCGCCCAGCTGAATATCGGTGCCGCGGCCCGCCATGTTGGTGGCGATGGTCACCGCGCCCTTGCGGCCCGCCTGCGCAACGATATGCGCTTCGTTCTCGTGCTGGCGCGCATTGAGCACCGAATGCGGCACCTTTTCCTTCTTCAGGAATTCGGACAGCAGTTCCGACTTTTCGATCGACACCGTGCCGACCAGCACCGGCTGACCCTTTTCGGCATGTTCCTTGATCGTCTTGGCGATCGCGGCGAACTTGTCCTTGGTGTCCTTGTAGAACTCGTCGTCATGGTCGATCCGCTGGATCGGCAGGTTGGTCGGGATCGTGACGACATTCATCTTGTAGATGTCGAAGAATTCGGCCGCTTCGGTAGCCGCCGTGCCCGTC
The DNA here is from genome assembly GCA_002707985.1 of Sphingomonas sp. GTDB lineage: Bacteria > Pseudomonadota > Alphaproteobacteria > Sphingomonadales > Sphingomonadaceae > Sphingomonas. The sequence goes on from PAOI01000006.1 coordinate 51,193, forward strand.
ATGCCCGACAGCTTGGGATACATGCGGAAATAATTCTGGAACGTGATCGAGGCGAGCGTCTGGTTCTCCGGCTCGATCTTGACGCCTTCCTTGGCTTCGACGGCCTGGTGCAGCCCTTCCGACCAGCGGCGACCGTCCATCATGCGACCGGTGAATTCGTCGATGATGACGACCTTGTCGTCCTTCACGATATAATCGGTGTCGCGCTTGAACATCACATTCGCCCGCAGCGCCTGATTGAGGTGGTGCACGACCTGCGTGTTTTCGAAGTCATAGAGGTTCGCGCCCTGAAGCAGGCCCGCATCCTCGAGCATTCGCTCGACCTTTTCGGTGCCGTCCTCGGTCAGGACGATGGTGCGCATCTTTTCGTCCATCTCGTAATCATCGGGGACGAGCTGCTTCACCACCGCGTCGACGCCGATATACAGCTCCGAACGGTCATCAGTCGGGCCGGAGATGATCAGCGGCGTCCGCGCCTCGTCGATCAGCACCGAATCGACTTCGTCGACGATCGCCATGTTGAACGGCCGCTGCACCATCGACTGGCGGTCATATTTCATGTTGTCGCGCAGATAATCGAAGCCGAATTCGTTGTTCGTGCCATAGGTGATATCCGCCGCATAGGCGTCGCGCCGTTCCTGATCGGACAGGTTGGGCACGATCACGCCCACCGTCAGCCCGAGGAAGCGATAGACCTGGCCCATCCATTCGGCGTCGCGGCGGGCGAGATAGTCGTTCACCGTGATGACGTGAATGCCCTTGCCCGGCAGCGCGTTGAGATAGGTGGCGAGCGTCGCCACCAGCGTCTTGCCCTCACCCGTACGCATTTCGGCGATTTCGCCGCGATGGAGCACGATACCGCCGACCATCTGAACATCGTAATGGCGCTGACCTAGCACACGCTTTGCAGCCTCGCGCACCGTGGCAAAGGCTTCGGGCAGGATCGCGTCCAGCTTTTCGTCATTGGCGAGCCGTTCGCGAAACTTCACGGTCTGCTGCGCGAGTTCCTCGTCCGACATGGCGGAGATGGTCGGCTCGAAGCCATTGATCCTGGCAACGATGCTGCCAAGGCCTTTGACATAGCGATCGTTCGATGAACCGAAGAGGGTCTTGGCAAAACCGCCGAGCATGATGATTCCTGACTAATTCTGAAATTTGGCGCGCGGAGCTGGCGAAAGCCGCTCCTGCACGAAAGACATCGCCATATCGGCGGACGAAAGGGAAACCCGGCCGGGCGTATCGCCCGGCCACGCGGCGCATTTATTCGCGCCGACTGCCCGTGATCGAAAGCACTGCGCGTGCCGGCGCGAAGCGTTCGGCCAGAATCAGCGTCGGTGCGATCGATTCGACGAGGCGCGGGAGCGCCGTGCGGCCCGCATGCTCCGCAGCGCCGGCAACTTCGCCGGCATGTTCGATCAGCGCGGAAACCGCAGCTGCCTGCTCGATCTGACTGCGCTCGACACCGCGCTCGCCGGACATCACGCCGGTAAGCCCGCTCAAAAGCGCAGAGAGGATGAACAAAAGCTTCAAAAGCAATTCCGCACGCCGATCAGCCCGCGCAAACGGGCCTTCGCCCGCCGACATAGGGATTGCGGGGCGGTTCGTCTATGCCTTGATCGCTCAGCAACAAATGACACCACTCGTCCGCAGTCATTGCGAAATCCGATCTGCACCGACAAACCAGAGTTCTGAATGTATTATTTTCTGCGGCGGGGTAGCGGGATATTCCCATTGTATTCCCCGGCACGGAAAAGTGCGCGTTGATTGGGAAATCTCGATTGTGCAATCCGTTTCCCGCCCCTCTGCATCGACCAGCGTCGTCTCTACCCGTGACAGGGCGACCCGATATCCGGGATAATCAGCGGCAGCCATTTCTTCGCTGCCGACAACGCGCTGCTCTTCGACGTAAAGAAGCGACGTCCCCTTATTGGCTGCAAGGTGCGACATTACACGTCGATCAAGCATTTCGCAGGCTTGGGGAGGCGGCGCCATATCCCTGCCAGGCGATTTCATCGTCGGTTCGCACGCTGTGATGGTGCCGTCGTCCGCGATCGAAATTCGAACGGTCAGGCGCCACGCAATTAGCGGTGAGAAAGAAGTGCCATCAGCCGGACGACCGCTGGCCGCCGGAGAAGTGTCCATCGGAGAAGCGGCCCATCGAATCGACAGCGTCTGCATTTGCACGACCGCCTGTCCGTTCGCATCGCGCGCAGGGCTGTACCGGAATCGCTCGACAATCAGCGCACAACTTTTGGTATCGAGAGAAGCGGACCCCGAACTGCGAACGACCTCACAATCGCGCGCCAGCCCGTCCGCTTCGATCCGGTACCGAACTACCACTACGCCCTGTTCGCCCGCGCGGCGCGCTTCAGGAGGATAGTCGTCGTTGCTTATAGCACCGGAAATCAGCGTCGCCCGAGTGGCCGGCTGTTCCTCGGGCGGAGGCGGAGGCGGCGGTGGTGGCGGCAGGGAGGATATATCCGTGCGATCGACCGGCGGCACCATGACCACGGCTGGCTCGTCGTCGGCTCCACGATCCTGAGCCAGCGCGCCAGGCGCAGCAACCAAACATCCGGCCGCCGAAATCGCCGCTGCGGCACCATAGGCGATCCGCGCGCTCATTTCGGCATCTCGCCTTCACCCATCAGCTCCGTGAAGGGCGGGTTGGTCGCCATCTGCATCTTCATATGCACCGTTTCCGGCATCGGCATATCCTCATGCCCCTCGGGCATTTCGAACGTGAATGGCGCTTTCCCGGGCTCGCAGGGCATGTCCATGTCTTTCATGCCGGGCAGGATCGGCATCGCCATGCGCAACTTGCACGACTTCACTTCGCCGGTGTCGGTCAACACGGCATCGATCGAGAAGGTCATGAAAATTTCGAATCCCGGCGTGCTGGGCAGCAATTGGGGAGAATTATCGTCCCAGGTCTGGGAAACGGAAATTTCCATATCCATCGGGCCCGGCACATCGGGCATCGTCCCAATCCGCTCGCGCACCGCCTCCGGTGAACAGCTTTTGCGAACCTCGTCGGCGAGCGGCCCTTCGCCACGCACCGTGCAGGAGGTGATTTCACCCGATGCGTCGATCGACACGACTGCGGTCGCGGCGCCTTCGTACAGCGGCATGGCTTCGGGTTGGCCGGCCTGGTCCTGACCCGAATCCTGCGAGGCGGCAGAGGGGGGCGCAGGCAGGACCACTGCCTTCTGCGCGAATGCGGTCGGTGCGATGGATACCGCTGCGACTGCTGCCATCCCAAGTAAGACTGTCTTGCGCATCTTCGATTACTCCCCCCGATACCCGATGTCTGCCGCCGCGAAAGCAACCGTGCAAGATATCATCGCCGAACGAGGATCTTTATTTGTTACGGGAACTGTTTGGCATGCCCGTCACCGCCACCGGCTTGGCGAGGGCGCCGCGGCAAAAGCGGAACGCGTGCCGCATCCAATATTGTACACCGCCCTGCGGACACTATTAGGGGGCGCATGACCGAACGCTCTCCCCTCGCCCCTGCGGGCTTCCCCGATCTTCCCGCCATTGCCGGGGTGACGCCGCGCGTCGCACGCGCGCGTTACAAGAGCTGGGACCGCTGCGACCTCACCTATGTCGAGCTGGTGCCGGGAACGAGCGTGGCGGGGGTGTTGACCAACAGCAAATGCCCCTCACCCGAAGTCGAATGGTGCCGCAAGGCATTGGTGCTGGGACAGGCGCGCGCGCTGGTGGTGAATGCGGGAAACAGCAACGCCTTTACCGGCAATCGCGGCCGCGCTGCGGTCGAGGCCATCGCCGCGCGCACTGCCGCGCATATCGGATGCGAACCTTCCGACGTGTTCATTTCCTCGACCGGCGTGATCGGCGTGCCGCTGCCGATCGACAAGGCCGAGGCAGGGCTTGATGCGGCCTTCACTGCGGAACCGTGCAGCTGGGAAGACGCTGCGGCTACGATCATGACAACCGACACTTTTGCCAAGGCAGCGGTGACGCAAGCGGTGATCGGCGGCAAGACAGTCAAACTGGTCGGCATCATCAAGGGGTCGGGTATGATCGCGCCCGATATGGCGACGATGCTCGGCTATATCTTCACCGACGCGGCGGTTGCGCCCGAATTCCTGCAGGCGGCGATGAACGCAGCCAATGCGCATAGCTTTTCGTGCATCACGGTCGATGGCGATACGTCGACCAGCGACACGGTGCTCGCCTTTGCCACCGGCGCAGCGGGTAACGCGCCGCTGACCGACGCAGACGATGACGGCGCGGATGCCTTTGCCGCTGCTCTGGGTGATCTGTGCCAGCAGCTCGCGCATCTGGTGGTGCGCGATGGCGAAGGCGCGTCGAAATTCATCGCCATCACTGTCGAAGGTGCCGAAAGCGACCGCAGCGCGCATCGAATCGCGATGAGCATCGCCAATTCGCCGCTCGTAAAGACCGCCATCGCCGGCGAGGACGCCAATTGGGGTCGCATCGTCATGGCCGTGGGCAAGGCAGGCGAACCGGCCGAGCGCGACAGGCTGTCGATCCGCTTCGGCACGACGCAAGTGGCGAAGGACGGGCTTGCGGTCGAAGGTTATGACGAAGCCCCGGTCGCTGCGCATCTGAAAGGTCAGGACATCGAAATCGGCGTCCATCTGGGCCTTGGCGAAGGTCGCGCGACGGTTTGGACCTGCGATCTGACGCATGGCTATATCTCGATCAACGCCGATTACCGGAGCTGAACCCGCCATGCTGACCATCTGGGGCCGGATCAATTCGCACAATGTGAAGAAGCTGCTGTGGCTCGCCGACGAGATCGGGCTTGCCTATGAACGCCGTGACGTGGGTGGAGAGTTCGGCTTTCCGGACGAATATCTCGCCATGAACCCCAACAAGCTGATCCCGACGATCGAAGACGACCGACTGGTGCTGTGGGAATCGAACGCGATCCTGCGCTATCTGGCCGCCAGATATGCCTCGGGCACGGTCCTCTGGCCGGTGGATCCCGCCGCCCGCGCGGTCGGCGACAAATGGATGGACTGGCAGATCGGCTATGCCGATGCGCAGCGGACGATGTTCATGCAGATGGTGCGCGTCGCGCCCGGGGACCGCGATGCCGAGGCCATTGCCGCGTCGCTGAAACAGGCAACGGCGCTGATGGTGATTTTGAACGGCGCGCTGGAAAAGACGCACTGGCTATCGGGCGCAGAGTTCGGTCTGGGTGATATTCCGATGGGTTGTTACGTCAACAGCTGGTTCCAGCTCGATATCGATCGCCCGGATTTTCCTGCGCTCGAAGACTGGTACGATCGCCTGAAGTCCCACCCGGCCTATGCCGAACATGTGATGATCCCGCTCAGCTGACCGCCTTTCACGCGCACGAGCCATAGGCTATTGGCCCAGCGCCGCTTTCGGCATTCCCAACGACAGGAGGACGCGATGGCACGCCAACGCAACACCGAAGACCTCCCCTGCTTTCGAGGTCACCAGTAAACGCCGCAAGGGCTATCCATCCGAAACGCACGTAAAACGCGGACTGTGTTTCGTGCACGGCGATGTGGAGCTAGTGGAAAAACTCGGTCGCAACGATCCCTGCTCCTGTGGTTCGGGGAAGAGATTTCAAACGCTGCTGCCTTAAATCGGGCCGGTTTCGATGGCGCCGAACGCCATGACTATTGGCGCGAATAGCAAAAGGCCGCCCCGATCCCCGGGGCGGCCAAATTCTCTTACAGCTCGCTTTCGATCCACTGCTTGATCGCGCTCTTGGGCATTGCGCCGACCTTGGTCGCGGCGGGCTGGCCGTTCTTGAACAGGATCATCGTCGGGATGCCGCGCACGCCATATTGGGTCGGCGCATCGGGGTTCGCGTCGATGTCGAGCTTGGCGACCGTAACCTGCTCGCCGAGTTCGGCGGCAATTTCCTCAAGCGCCGGCGCGATCATCTTGCACGGGCCGCACCATTCGGCCCAGAAATCGACGAGCACGGGCTTGTCGGCCTTGAGCACATCGGAATCGAAGCTGGTATCGGTGATCGCCTTGGTGGCCATGTTCAAATCTCCTGAATTTGATCCTTAGGTAAGGCGCAAGGGGCAGCGGCTCAAGCGTCCAGCGGCAAGCTTTGCTGCCCGGGGGTATAGCCGGGCTTGTACCGCGCCAGCAGATCGTCGGGCAGAGCGTGGAGCAACGGACCGGCGGTGTAGAGCAAGGCCGCCGCAACCCGGCGGCCCGGGAAGATGACCCGCAACGCAGCGACATAGGCCGCCATTTGCCGCAGATGATAGGGCGGGATCGCATCGAGCGTCGCCGGAGCGCGGCGCCCAGTTTTGAAATCGACCACGCGGACCAGATCGGGCTGCACCACCAGCCGATCGACCGTCCCGGAAACCACCAACCCGTCGACCACGGCAGCAATCGGCGCTTCGGCCAGCGCATCGGGACCGAACAGCTCGGCGAAATCGCCATGCTCGATCACACTCAGCGCTGCCGCGACCAGTTCGCCGCGAAGCTGCGCATCGTCAACGCCCCCTGCCCCGGCGAGCCAGCGATCCGCGGCGCCCGCCCGGTCGGCAGGAGCGACATTGGGCAATCGCTCGAACAGCGCATGGAGCAGCCGCCCGCGCTCTGCAGCAGCACGCATTGCCGGAGATAGCGGCGGATCGGCGACACTGTCATCGCCCAGCGAAGACGGCGCAAGCGGGCGCGGCGGGCGCGATTCCTCGGGCGCGCGGCGCTTTGCCCATTCGGGGAGCTTGGGCGCAGGTGCGGCGGCCATGGCCTGCGACTTCTTTTCCGCGACCGGAGGTTCCGGAGCAAGGCCGCGGAACACCCGCTCGCCGCCATCGGATTCGGGCACATCCAGCGCATCGAAAGCGCGCATAGCGGCGGCATACCAGCTCTTTTCCGCCGGAACGCCCTTGTCCGCTTTTGACAGCGCGCCCGCGATCACCAGCCGTTCCTCGGCGCGGGTCGCCGCGACATAGAAAAGCCGCCAATGTTCCTGCAATTCCTTCGCTTCGGTCTCGGCGATCAGCGTGTCGAGCGGCCCGTCGCGCTCCTCCTTGCGCGGGCGGAAGATGGGCAGCTTTGCCTGAACGCCATCCTGATCGACTTCCCAGTGGAGTAGATCGGCGCGGTTGCGCGAGGGATCGCGCGCAGCGTCGGCAAGGATCACCAGCGGCGCCTGCAGCCCCTTGGCGCCATGCGCGGTCATCACCCGCACGGCATTGCCCGGCGCGGTCAGATCGCGCTTGATCTCGACATCGCCGCGATCGAACCAGTCGAGGAAGCGCTGCAGCGAAGGCGTTGCCACCTGCTCGAAATTGAGCGCGGCGTTGAGCAGTTCCTCGATCGGATCGACCGCTTCGCTACCCAGCCGCAGCAACAGCTTTTCGCGCCCCTTCAAATCACCCGACAGGATTTCCTCAAGGAAGCGATAGGGCGTAGCGAAATCTGCCCGCGCCAGCATCGCATGAAGCGGCGCTAGCCGCGCCTCGGGCTGGGTGGCGCGCAAATGCCGCCACAATCCACCCTTTTCGCGCACCGCCGCCGCCATCAACTCGTCCTGGCTCCAGCCGATCAGCGGCGAAACCAGCAGCGCGGCGAGCGAAAGGTCGTCCTCCGGCTGCAGCACAAATCGGATCGCGGCGAGCAGATCCTGCACCGCCAGCGGCGCGTTGAGCCGCAACCGATCGACTCCGGCGACCGGCACGCCCTGCGCATAAAGCCGCGCGACGATCAGCGATGCGAGTTCGCCGCGCGACTTGACCAGGATCATGATGTCCTCGGGGCGCAGCGAGCGTCCCTTGCTTTCGAGCATCAGCCCTTGATCGAGCCAATCGCGGATATTCTGTGCGATCCGTTTGGCGACTTCGCGGATGGAATCGTCGACCCATTCCTCCTCATCGCCCTCGCCCGACATGCCGATATCGACCGGCGGCCAGAGCGTGATCGTGCCGGGCCCGGGAACGCGGCTGGCATGGGGCTCGGCCTCGCTGAACGGGCCCATGCCGGGTTCCGGCAATTCCGCGATGGCAGCGTCGACAAATTCGAGCACCGGCTGGGTCGAACGGAAGCTGTGGGTGAGCGAGAGCGATTCAAGCTCCGGCGCATCGACGTCATAGTCCGGCGCGTTTTCGGCGAGGCGGCGGAAACGCTCCTGCGCTGCCTTGAAGAATTCGGGCGCGGTCCCCTGAAAGCCGTAGATCGCCTGTTTGTAATCGCCGACGGTGAATAGCGTGCGAACCCCGCTTTCGCGCGTGCCGCGCCCGGTGAAGAATTCGTCGGCAATCGCACCGGCAATCGCCCATTGCTGGGCATTGGTATCCTGTGCCTCATCGATCAGCAGATGCTCGGTGCTCTGATCGAGCTTGAAGCGCACCCAGTCGCCCATGCCCGGCGTAGCCAGCAGCGCCACCGTGCGGCGGATCAGATCGTCATAATCGACAGCGCCGCGACGCCGCTTCAACTGGCGATAGGTCGCTGAATATTCGCGCCCCGCGTCAAAAGCCTGGGCAAGCAGATCGGCATAGGCACCGCGGGTCCGCAGCTTGAGCAGTTCGGCACAACGCTCGGCAAGGTCGATCGCCAGTTCGGCATAGCCCGGATCGGCTTCGAGCAGCTTTTTCGAATATTTCCGGGGTTCGTCCTTTCCAGTGTAGAACACGCTGTAGAGCGGTTGAAGCGACGCGGCGCGATCAACGTCGGGGGCGGCAAGCCAGGCTTCGATCGTCGCAATATCCTTGTCCGCAGTCGCAGTACCCCATTCCCGATTGGCGTCGATGATCCGGCGCAGCCCACCACAATCAAACCCATCATCGCTGCACGCCTCGGCGATCAGCGCTTCGATATCACTACTGGGCAGGTCGAACGCGCGGCGGATAAAGGGCTGGATGCCGACGGGCAGCGCATCCATCGCATCGGGCGCCCGCGCGCAATCGCGCAGGAACCCTTCGGCCTTTTCATCGCCCATGCGCAGGCTCAAGGCGGCGATAGCGTCGATCAGGTCGCTGCGCCCGTCGCGCTCCAGCCGCACCAGCATTTCGGCAAGTGCCTCGCGCTGAAGCATATGCTCCTCGCGGCCCTCAAGCGGACGGAATCCGGGGACCAGCCCCGCCTCGACCGGAAAGGCGGAAAGCAAGGTCTGGCAAAAGCTGTGGATCGTCTGAATCCGCAGTCCGCCGCCGGGGGCATCGAGCACCTTTGCGAACAGCGTCCGCGCGCGGCTCATCAGTTCCGGTGTCGCCCGCTCGCCCAGATTAGCCAGATCGCGCCGCAGATCGCTGTCATCCGCGCGCACCCAATGCGCCAGCCGCCCCGAAATCCGCTCGGCCATTTCGGCCGCGCCCGCCTTGGTAAAGGTCAGGCATAATATTGCGCCGGGATCGACGCCGCGCAGCAACAGGCGGAACACGCGTGCGGCCAGCACCTGAGTCTTGCCCGTGCCCGCCGAAGCCGACAGCCAGATGTTGCGCGCGGGATCGCTGGCAGGCGCCTGATTGCCGGCAAGCGCGGGAAGCGGCGACCTTTGCATCAATCGCGCCCCTGCCATTCGTCGAGCCGCATCAACTGATCATATTCGGCATAGGGCGCATATTCGGGATGCAGCTTGGCAGTGAAGGGCTGATCGCCCGTCAGCCACGCCTCAGCGGTTTCGGTGAAATTGCGCGCGGCGGTGGCAACGAATTCGTCGGTCGGAATTCGGTTCTTCTTCCCCTCGGGATCGACGGGTGTGGCGATATAGCCGAACTGGTCCTTGCTCTTCGCCAGCGACCAATATTCGAAACAGCTCGCCTTGCCGGAAATCCCCGAAAATCCGCCGCGTTCGGCGATCAGGCCGAGCAGCCCCAGTTGCAGGCTATACCCCTCCTGCACTGCTTTGGCCGATGGCGGCTTGCCGGACTTGTAATCGATAATGCCCAGCGTGCCGTCGGGCATCCGGTCGATCCGGTCATATTTGCCGCTGAGCGTCACACCGGCGAATTCGATGCTGCCTTCCTGTTCGACATCGATCAGGACACGGCCCTCAGCCATCTTTTTGGTCAGCTCGGCGGCGATCCAGTCGATCGCCTCCATCAGCCGCGGTTGCCACAGCGCGCGCAGCAGCGGGTGGGTGCGCGCATCGGCGAACAACGCGCGGGCACGATCGTGCAGCTTGCCCGGATCGCACCCGTCCTCACGAAACCATTTTTCGAGCACATCATGCGCCGCCGTGCCGCGCCATGCCGCGCTGGGATCGGCATCGACCGGATCTAGCGGCGACAGGCGCAGCATCCGCCGCGCGTAAAAGGCATAGGGGTCGGCTTTCAGGCGATCGACTTCGGTCACTGAAATCTTCTTCGGGCGACTTTTTGCAGGCGGCGCCGGTTCGGGCCGCTTCTCGGGGCGATAGTTGCCGGGATCGTCCATCGCCGCGAGCCAGCCCATCAGTTCCTCATCGTGTGCAAGACCGCCCGACAGCGCCTGCAATCGCAGCCAGAATCGCGAAGCAATGGTCGGCGCGCTCGCATCGCGCTTCGCCCGCGTCAGCAACACCTGTTGCGCACCCAGCGCCCCGGCAAAATCATGCGCCGACAGGCCGATCCGCCGCTCCAGTCCCGGCAATTCCAGATCCGCGCGAATACGCGGCGCGAGCCACGGGTCGGGCGCAGGCAACCCCGGCCAGACGCCTTCGTTCAGCCCGCCCAGGATCATCAGATCGGCGGTCTGCAAGCGCGCTTCGAGCAGGCCGAGAATGGCGAGCCGCGGATGGCCGCCCTGTGGCGGACGCACCGCGATTTCGTCAATCAGCGTGCGCAGCATCGCCGGAATGCTCGCAGGATCGACCAGCGCCGGTCCCTCACCCGCGCGCGCTTCGACCTCGTCGAGCAGATCGGCGGCAGCACGGCCATCGGTGCGGCTCCACAAATCATCGCCGCACAGCGCCGTCGCCGTTTCACGCAGCGCGTCGAGCAATGTCGGCATGGGTTGCGCGCCCCCCGCCCATGCCGCCGCGATCGGTTCGAACGCCGGGCGTACCTCATGCCACCAAAGCTGCGCCGCGCGGCGGATCGGGCCATCGCGGCCTTCCTGATCGGCAAGGTGGCGGTCTATCCCGGCCAGTCCCGGCGCCGGGCGCGGCCCGCGCAGCGCGCGATCTAGGCTGCGCGCACCCTCCAGCCAGCCAAGCCGCGCTTCGGGCTGGACCAGCGGATGCTTGGTCAGCGCGAGCAATGGCAGGGGCGCGAAATCCTGCGCCGCCGCTTCGGCAAGTTCGAGCAGCAAGGTTCCCGGCGGCAGCATCGACAGCGGACGTCCCGCCGAGTCATCGACATCGATCTTCCACCGCGCCAGATGCGTGGCAACGCGACCCGCCAGCGCGCGATCGGGCGTGACCAGCGCAGCGGTGCGTTCGGGCGTTTCGAGTGCCTCGCGCAGTTTCAGCGCAATCGCCTGCGCCTCTTCGGCGGGCGTTGCGAGTTCGATCGCGGTTACCCTAGGCAGGCGCCGCTCGGCATCGGGCAGTGCATTCCACTGGTGCGTCAGTTCGGGCGGTGCCATCGCCGAAGCGATTGCGCGGCTGCGCTGCGCCGGAGCGTCATGCTCGCTCGCCGCCAGCCAGCGGGCAAATTCGCCGCGCTGCACACCCATGCGATCGAGCAGGAGCTTCAGATGATATTGCGGGTGCGTCTCCATCGCCCGCTTGCGGCGCCCGGTCACCGGATCGGGCGCATGCGGCCCGAGCATGTCCCATTCGCGGTCCGAAATACCGGTGGCGAGGCCGGGGAGCACCACCATCCCCTGCGGCATTTCGCTGACCACCCGGAGCAGTCGCGCAATGGCGGGCGCCGAGGTGGTGATACCAGCGGCGCAGACAAAGCCGGCCGGCGGCGCATCGCGCCATTGCCGCGCCACCTTTGCGAGCAGGCGCGAGCGGCGTTCGGCAAGATCGACCCGACCCAGCCGGGCCAGTTCGTCGGGCCACCGCGTCAGCACCAGTTCGAACAGCGCAAGCGAGCGCTGCCAATGCTCCGACAATTCGCTGTCGATTTCGAGGTCGCGCAGCTTCTGCGGCGGCACTTCCTCGATCAGCAACTGATCGAGCGTTCGGGCGAGGTCACCTGCCAGCCGGACCGCCTCGCCCGCATCGCTCGTGCCGCCCGCTTCGACAATCAGCCGCGCAAGGATCATCCGCCGCTGCATGGGCGGCACCGCCGGGGGAACCGGATCCGGATCGTCCGCCGGATCGAATATTGCGCCCACCGCTTCGTCGAGCTCCGGATCGCCAATTGCGACGAGGCGCGGCAGCAACAACCCGCTGCCGCTCGCCCGCACGAAAGCATCCGAAATCGCGCGTTTGGCGCGATTGTTGGGGAGCAGCACCAGGCCGCGCGCCAGCTGCATCGGATCTTCGCCGAAACGGCGAATCAGCCCCGCCGCCAATGCGTCGGAAAAGGCCCGGTGCGGCGGGATCGTATAAAGATGCGGCTTGCGCGCGTCGGCCATGGGGCGTTTGTGGGGCCGGGGTCCGGGCAAGGCAAGCGCCCTGCCCGTATCGACTTACATCTCGGTCAGGGCGCTTTCGGTTTCCTTGATCGCGCGCGGTGTTCCGACGTCGAACCACAGACCCTGATGGACCAGCCCCCATGCGCGCCCCGCTTCGATCGCGCGTTCCCAGAAGACATTGGTGGAAAACGGTCCTTCGGGCCAGTCGGTGATCAGCCGCGGCGACAATATCTGCACCCCCGTGAAGACAAAGGGTGCGAGCCGCCCTGCCTTGCGCCGCCCGGTGATTCGGCCATGCGCGTCGATATGGAAATCGCCCTGACCGCGATGGCTCGCCGCGCGTGCGAGCGGCACGAGCAGCAGCAGCGCGTCCATCTTTTCGTCATCCCATTGCCGCGCAAGGATGCGGATCGCGTCGGTCGGGCCGTCGATCCACAGATTGTCGCTGTTGACGCAGAGGAACGGCTTGTCGCCCAGCGCCTCGCGCGCCTGAACCAGCCCGCCGCCGGTTTCCATCAGCTGCTTGCGCTCGTCTGAAATCACGAGCTCCATATCGTGCACGCGATTGCGCAGATGCGCCTCCAGCGCGTCGGCCAGATAGTGGACGTTCACCACCGCGCGCTTGACCCCCGCCGAGCGCAGCCGATCGAACACATGGTCGATCAACGGCTTGCCAGCGACTTCGACCAGCGGCTTGGGGCGCGTCGCGGTGAGCGGGCGCATGCGCTTGCCCAATCCCGCCGCCATCACCATCGCCGTTTCGGGCACCGTGCCGCCGGGATCGGGGCGCAGCGAAAGCGTGTGGGCAGTGGTCATTTACTGGCAAGCTCCATCGGGTCGCCGCGCAGATGCGCGGGAATGTTCGCGTCGAACCATTCGGCAACCGGCTTAAGCGCGGGATGCGACAAATCGCGGTCAAGATAGCGCCAGACGCGCGGACACAGCGTCGGATAGCGCTGTTTACCGTCGCGCTGCCAAAGCCGGGTAAAAATCCCGACGATCTTGGCATTCCGCTGCGCGCCGAGCACATGATAGGCGATGTCGAATGCGTCGCCCGCGCCGGTAATCCGGCGATACCGGTCGAGCATCGCGGTTTCCAGATCGGCGGGCACGTCGCGCCGGGCATCCTGCAGCAACGAGACCAGATCATAGGCCGGATGACCCGCCAGCGCGTCCTGAAAATCGAGCAGGCCGAGCGTCTCACTGCCTTCGATCAGCATGATGTTTTCGGCATGATAATCGCGCAGCACCGTTACCGGCGTCGCTTCGCGTACGGGGGTAAGCACTTCCTCCCACGCGGCGCGATATCCCGCGATATCGGCCTCAATCCCCAACACCGGGCAATACCATTCGGTGAGCAGCGCCGCCTCACGATGATATTCGGCATCGTTATAGGGACGCACCGGCGCAGCTTCATGCCGGTGCAACCGGACCAGCAGATCGACCGCCGCTTCATAGAGCCGCAGTTCGCTTTCCGGCGCGGCATCGACGGTCTCGCGCATTCGCGCGTCACCGAAATCCTGAAGCAGCACCAGCCCCTGTTCGAGATCCTCGCCCAGAATCTCCGGCGCGGCAAAACCCTTCCCGGTCAGCCAGCGGGCAATGTCGATAAACGGTCGCGGATCTTCATGCGGGGGCGGCGCATCCATCAAAATCGCGCTGCGATCATGGTCGATGATGCGAAAATAGCGCCGGAACGACGCGTCCCCTGCCAGTGGCAGGATCTGCGCCTGAGCCCATCCGATATCAGAGAGGAACGCGGGCGCGGCGGCGGGCGGATTCATATCGATTGCCATCGCGCCCTCCATGCCTCCGGCACCTGCGCTGTCAAGGACCGCGTGCCATCGGGCAGCGTCGTTAACGATAGTTGCAGCGCGTCAGCCCATGCCGATGCGTCGAGCCGCTCGGGCCATTCGACGAGCAGCAGCGAATCATATCGCGCATCGTCGAGCCCGAGTTCTTCCGCCTCTTCGGGGTCTTCGATGCGATAGAGATCGACGTGCAGCACCGGAAAGCGCACTTCGGGCGGATCATAGGGCTGGACGATCGCATAGCTGGGCGACGGCGCCTCCTCCGCCAGTCCAAGCGCGGCGAGCAAGCCACGCGCGATACTCGTCTTGCCCGCACCCAGCGGCCCCGAAAGCGTGATGACATCGCCCGGTTGCGCAACACCGGCGAGTTTCGCTCCAAGCGCGAGCGACGCATCCAGGTCGGTCAGGATCATTTGCGCGGCAGTTCGACGATCACCATCGTCCCCTCGCCTTCCTCCGACACGAGCTGGATCGTGCCGCGATGCGCCTCGACAAACTGGCGGGCGAGCGGCAGCCCGAGGCCCAGCGCACGTTCGCCGCTGCGCGACGTTGCGGCATGCGCGAACCGGTCGAACGCGCGCGCCTGCGCATCCTCAGACATGCCGGGGCCATCGTCCGAAACGACGATCCGGGCGCGTTTGTCATCGCCATCCAGGTGGAGCAGCACGCGGCCCTTTTCAGGCGTGCCGCTGATCGCGTGGCGCAGCAGATGCTCCACCACTTGCCGCAGCCGCCGTTGCTCGCCCGTGACCGAGCCTGCCGATCCCTGAACCTCGACCGCCAGATCGATCCGCTTTTCCCGCGCGAGCGGCGCAATCGCTTCGGCTGCGGCATTGGCGACAAGTTCGAGATCGACGGCCTTGCGCTCGATCGGCGCATCTTCGTTTTGCGTGAGATCGAGCACATCGTCGATCAGCCCGCCGAGCCGTTCGACCGACATCAGGATCGATTCGACATATTCGGTACCGCTCTCGCTCAATGTGCCGGTGTAGCCGCCATGCAGCATTTCGGCGAAGCCCTTGATCGAGGTCAGCGGCGTGCGCAGTTCGTAGCTCATATTCGCCACGAACGCCGTCTTCACTCTGTCCGCTGCCTCCAGCGCCTCGTTGCGGTCGCGCAGCGCGCGTTCAATGCGATGCCGGTCGCTGGTGTCGAGCATCGTGAACAACGCATTGCCGTCTGGCAGCGGAACCGCGGCGATTTCGAAATGGCGCCCGTCCTTGAGTACGATCGAACCGCCGCGCTGCTGCCGGTCGGTGGCGGCAAAACGGACCAGATCGCCGATCAGCTTGGCGCTTTCCGGACGGGCAAGCCGCGGCGCGATGTCGCGCGTCAGCGTCGGAATCTGCGGATGCCCGTCGAGGAATTCCTCCTCGAACCCCCATACTGCGCGGAACTTGCGGTTCCACAGCTGCAACCGTCCCTTGGCGAACACTGCAACGGCCTCGGCAAGGCTGTCGATCATCGCGGTGCGCACCTGCTGCATCTCGCCATGTTCGCGCTGGAGCTGGAACTGCTGGGTCTGATCCTCGAAGATCAGCAGCAACCCGCCTTCAGGCAAAGGCTGGGCAACGACGCGCAGATGCGTGCCGCCAAGCACCGTCCAGATCTCTTCCACCGGCTCGGGCGACATGAACCATTCTCGGCGCTCATCCTTCCATGCCGGGAAATCGCGCACATCGGGAAGCCGGTTCGCTTCGCGCATCCGCTCGAGCACGCGATCGAATTCGGGCCGGTCGGCGAGCCATTCATTCTTCATCGCGAACATGCGACGGAAGGGCTGGTTGGTGAAGACAAGCCCGCGATCGGGCGCGAATTGCGCCACGCCCGAGGACAGCCGGTCGAGCATCGCGCGCTGCGCCTCATTGGCGCGCTTGATGCCGCCGCGCGCCTGTTCCAGATCCTCGACATCGATTGCAAAGCCGGCGACCCCGCCGGTGGGCAGCGGGATATCGTGGAGCCGCAACATCCGGCGCGCGCCGTCGATCGTGGCGGGCATGGCCGCCACCTGTGGCTCCTGCGTATCGCGCGCGATCGCGGCGTTGGCGAGCGGCCCGCCCAGCCCCGCGCCCTCGACCAGTTCGAGCCCGCGCGTCACGACATCTTCGGAATCCTTGCCCTCGACGGCGCGGACATAGGCAGTGTTGACCATCAACAGCCTCAGGTCGGCGCCGCGATACCACATCGGGATCGGCGCCGCTTCGATCAGCGCCTGCAATGCGTCGAACGCAGTGCGCAGCCGATTGGCATCGCGCTGAAGACGGGCAATCTCATTCTGGCTCTCGGTAGCATCGAGGAACCAGAGGATGACGCCGCCCGGCGCATGCATCGCTTCGGGTGCGCGCACGCCGACCACGATCAGCGCGCGTTCCGAATCCTTCGCACGCACGGTCATATGGAACGGCTTGGCGGCTTTCTGCGCGGCAGTGACGTGATCCGAAAGCGCCTTGGCCTGATCTTCCGGCAATCCGCCGTCGCGCGCGACAAGCTCGGACAGGTCGCGCGGCAGATTGTCGAGCCCAAGCCAGTCGGCAAGCCGCCGCGAGGTTTCGACACGCCCATCCGCACGCACCACCATCGCTTGAGCAGGCGATCCGGCGACCAGCATTTCGAGCCGATTGTTCAGATCGTGCGTCGCCCGCGCATCGGCACGCGCGCGCAACCCGGCGAACAGCGTGCCGGTCGCGATCACGACCAGCAACGCGATCACCGCACCCGCGATTGCCATTGCCGTCTGGGAAACTTCGATCAATTCGTGCTGCTCCGGCGCATGCTGCTCATGTCCTTAGGACAAGCGAGGCGGGCGCGGGAAGCCGGTAAAGGAAAGTTCCACAAGTTCCTTCGCCAGCGCAGTCCTGTGGCAGACTGGCGACCGAGGCAAGCACGCCCCGCGGCCCAAACGAAATCGGGGCGTGGCACCGATTGGTGCCACGCCCCGTTCGTTCCGGCTATCGCCCGAAATCAATACCGATAATGATCGGGTTTGAAGGGGCCTTGGACGGGGACGCCGATATAGGCGGCCTGTTTGGGGCTGAGGGTGGTGAGTTTGACGCCGAGCTTGTCGAGGTGGAGCGCAGCGACCTTTTCGTCGAGATGCTTGGGCAGGACATAGACGTCGTTCTTATATTCGTCCGACTTGGTCCACAGTTCGATCTGCGCCAGCGTCTGGTTGGTGAAGCTCGAGCTCATCACGAAGCTGGGGTGGCCGGTCGCGCAGCCCAGATTGACCAGGCGCCCCTTGGCCAGGACGATGATCTTGTTGCCTTCGGGGAACTCGACCTCGTCGACCTGTGGCTTGATCTCGGTCCACTTATAGTTGCTGAGGCCCGAAATCTGGATCTCGCTGTCGAAATGGCCGATGTTGCACACGATCGCCATGTTCTTCATCGCCTTCATGTGATCGGCGGTGATCACATCGGCGTTGCCGGTGGCAGTGACGAAGATGTCGGCGCGCTTCACCGCGTCTTCCATCGTCACGACCTCATAGCCTTCCATCGCCGCCTGCAGCGCGCAGATCGGATCGATTTCGGTGACGAGCACGCGCGCGCCGCCGTTGCGAAGGCTGTCGGCCGAACCCTTGCCGACGTCGCCAAAGCCCGCGACGACCGCGACCTTGCCCGCCAGCATCACGTCGGTCGCGCGACGGATCGCGTCGACCAGCGATTCCTTGCAGCCATAAAGGTTGTCGAACTTCGACTTGGTCACGCTGTCATTGACGTTGATCGCCGGGAAGGGAAGCTTGCCTGCCTTCGACAGATGATAGAGGCGGTGCACGCCCGTGGTCGTCTCTTCGCTGACACCCTTGATGTTCTTCACTGTCTGGGTGAGGTAGCCCGGCTTCTTCGCAATGAACGCCTTGAGCGCCCGCTGCATCTCCACCTCTTCCTCATTCTCCGGCTCGGGCAGGCTCTCGCCCGCTTCGACCCGCGCGCCCCACAGCGCGAACATCGTCGCGTCGCCGCCATCGTCGAGGATCATGTTGCAGGTCTCGTCCCCCCAATCGAAGATCGAGCCGACATAGTCCCAATATTCGGCGATGCTCTCGCCCTTCACCGCGAACACCGGAACGCCCGTCTCGGCAATCGCGGCGGCGGCATGATCCTGCGTCGAGAAGATGTTGCACGTCGCCCAGCGCACGCTCGCGCCCAGCGCCGTCAGCGTCTCGATCAGCACCGCGGTCTGGATCGTCATGTGCAGCGACCCGGTGATCCGCGCGCCCTTCAGCGGCTGCGCAGCGCCATATTC
>PAOI01000007.1 GCA_002707985.1 Sphingomonas sp.
GGCAATGTATTGATCGACGCCGATGTGCCGACATCCAAAAGCGACAGTGTCCGTGAGCTTCTCGAGCGGATTCCGGCCGCGAACGTCGAACGGATCGAGCTGGTGCGCGGCGGCGCGCCGGGGATCGACATGCACGGCTATTCGGTCGTCGCGAACGTGGTGATGAAGCGGGTTCGTACCCGCGAATGGGTGGGCGAGCTCAACAGCTATATCTATCCCGATGCCGGCCTGGGCCCGCAGGGGCGGCTGACCTACACCGCACGCGATGGCGAGCGACAGACGCAGTTTTCGCTCTATGGTACGCGCGATCGCACCGGCACGACCTCGCACGGGACGCGGGTGCGCACCGATCCGGGCGGAGCGGTGATCCAGAGCGCGGATCTGGACACGCGCGACCGCATCTATTCGTTCAGCGCGCGCGGATCGATCGATCGCCCGACCGGGGGCGGAGGCAAGCTGCACCTCAACGGGCTGCTTGGATATGATACCAGCGACATATGGCAGGATTTCACCATCCGTTCGGGCAGCGGCGCCGACGAGCATGCGGAAGCCAGCGATCGCAACCTTGGCGGCGAATTCAGCGCGACCTGGTCGAAACCGGTCGGCGGCGACACCGAGATCGAACTCACCGCGCTGCAGCGGCTTGGCCATGATACCTATGACCAGCTGTCCCAAAGCGGCAGCGGGAATAGCGATTTCTCGCTCCAGTCAACGTCGGGCGAAAGCGTCGGGCGGGTAATCCTGCGGTACAAACCCGAAGGTGCCTTGTCATTCGAGGGTGGTGGCGAGTTCGCCTATAACTGGCTGGACAGCAGCACCGGGTATGTCAGCAATGGCAGCCGTATCGCGCTGCCCAACGAGAATGTCTTCGTCAACGAATTGCGCGGGGAAGCCTTTACGCAGGCGACCTGGCATGCCAGCAAGTCGCTGACGCTCGAGGCCACCCTCCGCGCCGAAGTGTCGCGTATTGCCCAGAGCGGCGATACCGATCAGAGCAAGAGTTTCTTCTACCCCAAGCCGCGCGTTCAGCTCACCTGGATTCCGGGCAAGGGGCACCAGTTCCGCCTGCGCTATGAACATATCGTCGGGCAGCTGGATTTCGACGATTTCGTCGCGTCGAGCGAGATCGAGCTTGGCACCGTCGCGGGCGGCAATGCCGATCTGAAACCGCAGCAGACGACCGTTTATGAAGCGGGATATGAATTCCGCTTCTGGGGCAAGGGCGCACTCACCGCGCTATACCAGCATTATGAGTATCAGGACATTGTCGATTATATCCCGCTGATCGGCGGCTATGATGCGGTCGGCAATATCGGGTCGGGTTCGGGTGATCTTCTGGAAACGACCGCGACGCTGCCGTTCGACAAGGTCGGGTTGAAGGGAGTGCGGCTTTATGTTCGCACCGCATGGTACTGGACGCGCGCCACCGATCCGCTGACCGGAGAAATTCGGCGCATTTCGGGCGCGGGCCATTTTGGCTGCACCGTCAATTTCAGTCACGACATCGACGATGGTCGCTGGTCGTGGGGCGTCGAACATGGTTGCAACCTCGATCAGGATTACACCTATCGGGTTCGCGAGCTGCGCGATTATCGCCTCCCGCCGCTGGTGACGATCTATGCCCAGTGGAAGCCCAATCCCGACTGGACGATCCGGATCGAGGGCGGGAACGTCACCGATGTGACTCAGCGCTATGTCCGCGACATTTATTCCGGACCGCGCAACACGGCGCCGCTGCTCTATCGCGAGCGGCGCGAGACGCAGTTCGATCCGTGGATATACCTCAAGATCCGCAAGCGGCTTTGAGGCGTTACTCGGTCGAAACCGCGAAGGGCTCGTTGGCGTCGAGATAATCGTCGCGGTTGATTTCGCGGCCGATTGGCGGCGCCGCGCGGGCGAGGCAGCGGGCGCGCTGGCACAGGCGGCAGCCGACACCGATCGGCGTCGCGCGTTCGGGCGAAAGCGACGGATCGCTGCGCGTGTAGATCAGCTTGTCGGCATGTTCCTCGGCACAGGCGAGCGCGACCGCGCGTTCGATCCGAGGCGCGCCGAAACTGCCGCCGCCCGCATCGACCGTGCGCGCGATCGAGAAGAAGCGCTGGCCGTCGGGCAACTCGACCCATTGCGTCACGATCCGGCGCGGGGTCGCGAAGACACGGTGGATCGACCAGAGCGGGCAGCCGCCGCCGTGCCGGGCGAAAGGAAAACCCGCGCCGTCGAGCCGTTTGAGCACATTGCCCGCCGGATCGACCTTGATGAAAAAGAACGGCACGCGTTCCTGCCCTGGCCGGTGCAGCGTCGTCAGGCGGTGCGCGGTCTGTTCATAGGATGCGCCGAAATGGCGCGCGAGCGATTCGATATCGTATCCGCGCGCCTCTGCCTCCCGCGCAAATTCGGCATAGGGCATCATCCAGGCGCCGGCGGCATAGCGGGCCAATGCCTTGCGCAGCAGGCGGCGGCCATTGTCGGTGTCGAAGCTCGCTTCGCCGATCAGGGCCTCGATCGCGTCGCGTAGCTCGAGATAGACGAGCTGCAGCCCCAGCTGGAACGTCGCACTCGCCCGGTCGAGCGTGTCGGCGAGCCAGATTTCCTCGCGATGGCGATCATAGCGGCGGACCAGCCCCATCATCAGATCAGGACCGAAGGCGCGGACGCGCAGCCGGTGCTTTTCCTTCAGATACGCAACCGCGCCATCATAGCCGCGCGCTGCTTCGGCGAGCCGCGCGGCGGCATCGTCGAGCGCGGGGAAGCAATTGCGGCGCGCGGCGAGGAAGTTGCGTGCCTCATTGACCGGATCGGGTGCATCGCTGCCCGCGCCGCCCTCGGCCGAGCGATCGGCGAGCGCGAGCTGTTCCTCGCGATAGGTGGTGTAGAGCCGCAGCAGTGCCTCTGAAATACCGGGAAAGCTGGTCGCGCAGTCGCTCACCTCAAGCGGCGGCAAATCGATATCGGCGAACAACGGATCCTTGAGCAGCCCCTGCAATCGCGAAGCGGTTTCCGCGCCGCCATCATCGGCGAAAGTGCCGATATCGACCTTGTAGGTCTTGGCGAGCCGCAACAGCATGTCGGCCGTGAACGGGCGCTGGTTGCGTTCGAGCAGCGCGACATAGCTGGGCGAGATATCGAGGTCGGTCGCCATCTGCCCCTGGGTAAGGCCGAGTTCGCGGCGGAACCGCTTGAGCCGAGGGCCCATATAGATTGACTTGCCGGCTGCCATTTTGTGCGCCTTTGTGAGTGCTGTACAACTTTACAAGCAAATTCTGTAAAGTTTGACAAGATGACCTCGAGCCCCCTCGCTGCGGCGCAACCAACACCGTA
Source organism: Sphingomonas sp. (assembly GCA_002707985.1). Lineage (GTDB taxonomy): Bacteria > Pseudomonadota > Alphaproteobacteria > Sphingomonadales > Sphingomonadaceae > Sphingomonas. The sequence continues at coordinate 3,319 of PAOI01000007.1, forward strand.
ACTGCTGCGTCCTGACTTCAAGCGCTCAACACGAGGATCATCATGAGCTACCGCACGATCACCGCCGAAGCCGACAAGACGATCGGCACCAATACCCACTGGGACGGGATCGAGGCCGAAGCGGTTGCCCGCATGCGCCTGCAGAACCGGTTCAAGACCGGGCTCGACATTGCGCGCTACACAGCAAAGATCATGCGTGAGGATATGGCCGCCTATGACGCCGATCCGTCGAACTACACCCAGTCGCTTGGATGCTGGCACGGGTTCATCGGCCAGCAGAAGATGATCTCGATCAAGAAGCATTTCGGATCGACCAAGGGCCGGTATCTCTATCTGTCCGGCTGGATGGTTGCTGCGCTGCGCAGCGAATTCGGGCCGCTGCCCGATCAGTCGATGCATGAAAAGACCAGCGTCCCGGCGTTGATCGAGGAACTCTATACCTTCCTGCGCCAGGCCGATGCCCGCGAACTCGGCATGCTGTTCCGCAGCCTCGACACTGCGCGCAAGGATGGCGACGAAATGGACGTGAAGCGGATCGAAGCTGCGATCGACAATCACGAAACCCATGTCGTGCCGATCATCGCCGATATCGATGCCGGTTTCGGCAATGCCGAAGCGACTTATCTGCTCGCCAAGAAAATGATCGAGGCCGGCGCCTGCGCGCTGCAGATCGAAAATCAGGTGTCGGATGAAAAGCAGTGTGGGCACCAGGACGGCAAGGTCACCGTGCCGCATGAGGACTTCATCGCGAAGATCCGCGCGTGCCGCTACGCCTTCATGGAGCTGGGTATCGAGGACGGTATCATCGTCGCGCGCACCGATTCGCTCGGCGCGGGCCTGACCAAGCAGATCGCGTTCAGCCGCGAGCCGGGCGATCTGGGCGACCAGTATAACAGCTTCCTCGATTGCGAAGAGGTGTCGATCGCCGATCTCAAATCGAGCGACGTCGTAATCGCCCGTGACGGCAAGCTGATGAAGCCCAAGCGGCTGCCGTCGAACCTGTTCCAGTTCCGCAAGGGCAGCGGCGAGGATCGCGTGGTGCTCGATTGCATCACCTCGCTTCAGAACGGCGCCGACCTGCTGTGGATCGAAACCGAAAAACCGCATGTGCAGCAGATCGCCGGCATGGTCGACCGCATCCGCGAAGCCGTGCCGAACGCCAAGCTGGTCTATAACAACTCGCCGTCGTTCAACTGGACGCTCAATTTCCGCCAGCAGGTGTTCGACGCCTGGACCGCGGAAGGGATCGACGTGTCGGCCTATGACCGCGACCGCCTGATGAGTGTCGATTATGACGGCACCGAGCTGGGGATCGAAGCCGACAAGCGTATCCAGAGCTTCCAGAAGGACGCTGCGGCGCGCGCCGGCATCTTCCACCACCTGATCACGCTGCCGACCTATCACACCGCCGCCTTGTCGACCGACAATCTGGCGAAGGAATATTTCGGGGCGCAGGGGATGCTCGGTTATGTCCAGGGCGTCCAGCGCAGGGAAATCCGCGAAGGCATCGCCTGTGTGAAGCATCAGAATATGGCCGGCTCCGACATCGGCGACGACCATAAGGAATATTTCGCCAGGGAAGCCGCGCTGAAGGCGGGCGGCGAACACAACACCATGAACCAGTTCGCCGCCGCGTAACCAAATCGGGGGAAGGAGTGCCACCATGACAGACGAAGAGGATCGTCCGATGAACCAGATGACCATGCGCCCCCGGGCCGCGTTTTCGACCGAGGATTTCAGCCTGATCCGCACCGCCGTGTTGCATTATCTGAAGGAAGTGCAGGACAAGCCGGAATCGGTGAAATACGCTGCGCTCTATCACCGCCTCGGCCGTATCGAAGGCTGACGCGCGACTTGGCCGGTGCCCGATACGAGAGCCGGGCACCGGTCGAGCTGTATTTGCAGATACACCACCGCTCAGCGCCAATTGTAGAAATCAAGGCGATCGATTGCCCGAAATCCGGGGCGACTGACTCAATACCCAAGGAATTCCCATGACCACGCTCACCCGTGCCGACCTGACCATCGATGCCGGCCTTGTTGCATTCATCGAGGAGGAGGTGCTTCCCGGTACGGGTGTATCGGCGGACACGCTCTGGCAGGGGCTGGCGAATATCCTGGACGAGTTCACGCCGCGCAATCGCGACTTGCTGGCGATCCGTAACCGGATGCAGGGCCAGATCGACGACTGGTATCGCGCGCGTCAGGGCAAGCCGTTCGACGCGGCTGAGCATGAAGCGCATCTGCGCCAGATCGGCTATCTGGTCGACACGCCTGCCCCCTTCACCGTCGATCCGCAGAATGTCGATGCCGAAGTTGCGACCACCGCAGGACCGCAGCTGGTCGTGCCGATCCTCAATGCGCGCTTCCTGCTCAACGCGGCCAATGCGCGCTGGGGCAGCCTCTATGATGCGTTGTACGGGACCGATGCCATTCCCGGAGAAGCAAAGCCGGGCGGCTATGATCCCGAACGTGGCGCGCAGGTGATTGCCTGGGCCAAGGCGTTTCTCGACGAGGCGGTGCCGCTGAAGGGCATGAAATGGGCCGATCTGACCGATCCGAGCGAAAGCGGCATCCCGCTCGCCGATCCGTCGCAATATGTCGGCAAGAGCGAGACCGGCGCATTGTTCCGCCATAACGGCCTGCATATCGAAGTCGTGTTCGATCGCGATCATCCGATCGGGAAAACCGATCCGGCGAACATCGCCGATGTGATCCTCGAATCCGCACTGACGACGATCTGCGATCTTGAGGATTCGGTCGCGGCAGTCGATGCCGAAGACAAGGTCGCTGCCTATCGCAACTGGCTGGGCCTGATGAAGGGCGATCTGGAGGAAACGTTCGACAAGGGCGGGCGGACGATGACGCGGCGCCTCAACCCGGATCGCCGTTATGAGGCTGCCGATGGCGGCGAACTGATGATGCCGGGCCGCAGCCTGTTGTTCGTGCGCAATGTCGGCCATCTGATGACCAATCCGGCGGTCCGCCTGCCCGATGGCAGCGACGCGTTCGAGGGCCTGCTCGATGCCGTCTTTACCAGCCTGATCGGCAAACATGACGTTCTGGCCAATGGCCGCTATCGCAACAGCCCCGAAGGATCGATCTATATCGTCAAGCCCAAGATGCACGGGCCGGACGAAGCCGCGTTCAGCAACGATTTGTTCGACGCGGTGGAAGATCTGCTCCGGCTCGATCGCCACACGATCAAGATCGGGGTGATGGACGAAGAGCGGCGCACATCGGCCAATCTCGCCGCCTGCATTGCGGCGGTTAAGCACCGTATCATGTTCATCAATACCGGGTTCCTCGATCGCACGGGTGACGAAATGCACACGGCGATGCTGGGCGGGCCGATGATCCGCAAGGGCGAGATGAAGACGAGCGACTGGATCGCGGCCTATGAGGATCGCAATGTCCAGATCGGGCTTGCCTGCGGGCTTTCGGGCAAGGCGCAGATCGGCAAGGGCATGTGGGCCGCGCCCGATCGCATGGCGGATATGCTGGNNCAGAAGNTCGGNCACCCCAAATCGGGGGCCAANACGGCNTGGGTGCCGTCGCCGACCGCCGCGACGCTGCACGCCACCCATTATCACAAGGTCGANGTGTTCGCGCGACAGGNNGANCGCANGGNAGAGGATGTCGCGCCGCTGGAGAAGCTGCTGACGGTGCCGTTCGCCGATGGCGTCAACTGGTCGGAACAGGAAATCCGCGACGANCTCGACAATAATGCACAGGGCATTCTCGGCTATGTGTCGCGCTGGATCGATCAGGGCGTCGGCTGCTCAAAGGTGCCGGACATTCACGATGTCGGGCTGATGGAGGACCGCGCGACGCTGCGCATTTCATCGCAACACATGGCGAACTGGCTGCTCCACGGTGTGTGTTCCGCAGGAGAAGTGGATGCCGCGCTCAACCGAATGGCGGCGGTGGTCGATCGCCAGAATGCGGGGGATGCCGATTATCGCCCGATGGCGGACGATACCGACGGCAGTCTTGCGTTTCAGGCGGCGCGTGCATTGGTGTTCGAAGGCACGGATCAGCCCAATGGCTATACCGAGCCGCTGCTCCACGCATGGCGGGTGAAGGCGAAAGCGCGGCAGCTGGCACCGGTACAGGAACCCGCCTGACAGCGAAACCAGTTGGAGAGGATGGCCGGGGCCGCGCAGTGCGGCTCCGGCTTTTTTGCGTGTGGAACCTGCGGATGCGCATGGTTTGAAAAACAGGTTACGCCTGCAAACCCCATAAAATCGTGATATTTGGCAAGCTATCGAATATTGCGTATGGCTTGCCGCGAATTTGGTCAGGAGAGGGCCTGCGACTCGCCCCGTGCATGCGGGCGAGCGTCGGCCGGAAATTGGTGGAGAGCAAATGGCGCGCGAAGCCGCTATCGTTGCAACCGCACGTACGCCGATCGGGCGGGCGCATCGCGGGGCGTTCAACAATACGACGCCCGATGTGCTCGCTGCGCATGTGATGAACGCTGTCGTTGAGCGGGCAGGGGTGTCGCCCGATCGGATCGACGACATTTTCTATGGCACCGGCAATCAATACGGCCCGCAATTTTACAATATCGGGCGGATGAGCGTGTTCACCGCCGGATTGCCGCAATCGCTGCCGGCCTTCACGCTCGACCGCAAATGCGCATCGGGCTTGACGACGGTCGCGCTCGCCGCGCGGTCGATCATCGCCAATGACGCCGATGTGATTCTGGCGGGCGGCGGGGAGTCGATCTCGCTGACCAGCGTGCCGGGCATGGTCCAGCCGGGCTGGCGTTCGCCGACGGTGATCGAAGCCGAAAGCGACGCCTATATGGCGATGATCGAAACCGCCGAGGTTGTTGCCGAACGCTATGGCATCAGCCGCGAGGCACAGGATCGCTTCGCAGTCGAAAGCCAGCATCGTGCCGCAGCCGCGACCGCCGAGGGGCGGCTTTCCGAAGAAATCGTGCCGCTGACTGCCGAAAAGCTGCTCCGCGCCAAGGACGGGACCGAGGCCGGTCGGGAAAGCGTCACGCTGACCAGCGATGAGGGCATTCGCGCCGACACCAGTTACGAAGCGCTCGCGGGCCTGAAACCTGTCTGGAAAGACGGAGCGAAGGTCAAGGAAGGGCGCAACGTCACGGCGGGCAATGCCAGCCAATTGTCGGACGGCGCATCGGCGCAATTGCTGATGGACCGCGCGACGGCAGAGGCCGAGGGCAAGCCGATCCTGGGCGTGTTTCGCGGCTTTCAGGCGGCGGGATGCGCGCCCGATGAAATGGGCATCGGCCCGGTCTTTGCGATCCCGAAGCTGCTCGATCGTGCGGGGCTTTCGGTCGCCGATATCGGCCTGTGGGAAATCAACGAGGCCTTTGCCAGCCAGGCGCTTTATTGCCGTGACAAGCTCGGCATCGACCCCGAAAAACTCAATGTCGATGGCGGGGCGATCGCGATCGGTCACCCGTTCGGCATGACCGGCAGCCGGCTGGTCGGACATGCCCTGATCGAAGGCCGCCGTCGCGGCGTCCGCTATGTCGTCGTGTCGATGTGCGTCGCGGGCGGCATGGGTGCGGCCGGCCTGTTTGAAATCGTCTGAACCCGGGAACGCGAAAAATGGATCTCGAATTCACCGAAGAGGAAAAGGCATTTCGCGAGGAAGTGCGCGAATTCCTGAAGGAAAAACTACCTGCGCGGCTTTCGAACAAGGTGCGCAACGGGCAGCATCTGAAGAAGGAAGACATGGAGGAATGGCACGCCATCCTCAATGCGCGCGGCTGGCTTGCCAATCACTGGCCGGTCGAATGGGGTGGCACCGGGTGGACGGTCATGCAGCGCGCCATTTTCGAAGAGGAAATTGCTAAGGCCCATGCCCCGCGCATCATCCCCTTCGGCCTGTCGATGCTGGCGCCGGTGCTGATCAAATATGGCAGCGAGGAGCAGAAGAAACATTATCTGCCGCGCATCCTCGACGGCACGGACTGGTGGTGTCAGGGCTATTCGGAGCCGGGGGCCGGATCGGATCTCGCCAGCCTCAAGACCCAGGCAGTGCGCGACGGCGACCATTATGTCGTCAACGGGCAAAAGACCTGGACGACGCTAGGCCAATATGCCGACTGGATCTTCTGCCTCGTCCGTACCTCGAACGAAGGCAAGAAGCAGGAGGGCATTTCCTTCCTGCTGATCGATATGAGCACACCGGGCATCGAGGTTCGTCCCATCAAGCTGCTCGACGGCGATTATGAAGTGAATGAAGTGTTCTTCACCGATGTCCGCGTGCCGGTCGAAAACCTGGTCGGCGAAGAGAATAAGGGCTGGACCTACGCCAAATATCTGCTGACCTATGAGCGGACCAATATCGCGGGCGTCGGCGCGTCGATCGCGGCGTTCGAACAGCTGCAGCAGGTCGCCAAATCGACGATCCGAAACGGCAAGCCGCTGAGCGAAGACCCGCTGTTCGCCGCACGCATGGCCAAGGTCGAAATCGACCTCGAGAATATGAAGACGACGAACCTGCGCGTGTTGGCGGCCGCAGGGGCAGGCCATGCGCCGACGGCGGAAAGCTCGATGCTCAAGATCCGCGGCACTGAAATCCGGCAGGAACTCACCGATCTGATGCGCCGCGCGGCGGGCAGCTATGCCCAGCCCTGGATCGAGGCCGCGTTCGAGGAAGGGTTCAACGGCGAACCTGTCGGCCCCGCATGGGCAGCGCCGGTTGCCGGCGAATATTTCAACATGCGCAAACTCTCGATCTTCGGCGGATCGAACGAAGTGCAGCGCGAGATCATCACCAAAGCGATTCTGGAGCTCTGATCGATGGATTTCTCACTGGGTGAAGACCGGCAGATGCTGGTCGATTCGGTCGGGCGATATCTGGCCGATACGTTCGATTTCAGCGCGCGCGAAAAGGCGATTGCCTCGCCCGAAGGGTGGTCGCGCGACATGTGGAACGGCGTGGCCGAGCTGGGCGTGATCGGTGCCTTCTTCAGCGAGGATGCGGGCGGCTATGGCGGCTCGCCCTTCGATATCGGCGCGGTGTTCGGCGAAGTCGGTCGCGCGATCGCAGTCGGACCGTTTCTCGAAACGCTGATGGCGGGCCGGGTGCTGGCCGCGACCGACCGCAGCGAGGAGCTGGCCGGCGTGATCAGCGGCGAAACGCGCATCACCTTTGCCGATACGGCGATGATGGGCGCGAACGGCAGCCCTGTTGCGCCGATGCACGCCGCTTCGGACGGCGACGGCTGGAAGCTGTCGGGCGGCAAGGGCGTCGTCGGCTATATCGCCGGCGCCGACCTGATCGTCGTGAGCGCCCAGACCGATAAGGGCACATCGCTGTTTCTGGTTCGCGGCGATGCTGCCGGCGTATCGATCCGCGACTATCCGCTGGTCGATGGCGGCGCGGCGGGCGAGCTGACGCTTTCCGATACGCCTGCCGAACTGCTCGGCGGCGAAGGCGCGGGGCAGGCGCTGATCGACGAAGCGACGGCGGCGGGGCTGACGGCGCTTAGCTGGGAAGCGGTGGCCATCATGGACGTGCTGCGCACCCAGACGCTCGAATATCTGCGCACGCGCAAACAGTTCGGCATTCCGATCGGCAAGTTTCAGGCGCTGCAGCACCGCATGGCGACGGTCGCGCTCGAAATCGAACAGGCGCGATCGGCGGCGATCAACGCAGCCGCTGCGCTCGATAAGGCGCCGAACGCACGCGACACGGCGGCATCGGCGGCGAAATATACGATCGGTCGGGTCGGTCGACTGGCTACCGAAGAGGCGATCCAGTTGCATGGCGGCATTGCCATGACCTGGGAATTGCCGCTGTCGCATTATGCCAAGCGGCTGACGATGATCGGCCATTTGCTTGGCGACGAGGACGAGCATCTGTCGCGCTATATCGCGCTGCGTCAGGCGGCCTGAACCAGACCGGACCCTGCGGCGCTCAGGCGCTGCCGGGTGCCGGCCCGGTGGATTCGCGAACGATCAGGCTGGCGGTCACGATGCGCGGCTCGGTCGATGGTTTCTTGCGGCGCTGTTGTTCGATGATCAATTCGACGGCGGCCTCGGCGACTTCCGCGATCGGCTGATGCACCGCGGTGAGCGGCGGATGCGCGAAGCGGACGATCGGCGTGTCGTCGAAACTGACCAGCGACAGGTCGCGCGGAACGGCAAGGCCGCGTTGGCGGGCGCATTCCATCACTGCCTGCAACTGATCGGCGCTGCCGATGATCGCGGTTGCGCCGACTTCCGCAGACAATAGCTGCTCGGCGGCGGCGCGGCCCGATTCATAGCCGAAATCGCCTTCGGTCAGCAGACCATCGATGTCGAGACCGGCATCGGCCATCGCTGCCTTCCACCCCTCGACACGCCATGCACTGAGTTCATATTCGGGATCGCCGCCGATAAAGCCGATGCGGCGATGGCCCAGCGCGACGAGATGCTCGGTCGCCAGCCGCGCGGCATGATCATCGTCCATCGTCAGCCGGAAACCGGGCCCTTCGCGCAGCGATCCGATCCGGGCGATGCTGATCTTGTGCTCGTCGAGCAGGTCGAGGATCGCCGGATTCTGCGAGTGCGGCGGCGTCAGGATCACGCCATCGGGTTGCAGCGCGGCGATGGCGGCGCGCAATTCGCGCTCGATATGATCGCTATGCGTATCGATCAGTTCGACGATCAGGCGATAGCCATGTTCGGCGCATTTCAGCATGCCGCCGAGCAGCATCTGATCGACCCAGTCGGTGCCTTCGCGCTTGCGCCAGTCGGCGATCGTGCGCTCGCGATCGTTCAGCGCCATGATCAGATAGGATCGCGATCCGCTCATCCGCTGCGCGGCGATGGAGGGGACATAGCCCAGCTTGTCGATCGAAGCCTGTACCCGCTCGAGCATTTCCGGGCGGACATTGGGCTCCTTGTTGATCACGCGGCTCACCGTCTGCAGCGAAACGCCTGCATCGGCAGCGACATGCTTGATGGTTACGGATTGCCGTCTTCGCGCCATGGTCTTCCGATCAGACCGTTTCGGGCTGTCGCGCGCCGCAATAGCGGGCGACATAGGCGGCATGGTCGGGCAGCCCCGATACGGTGCGCGTGACCAGATCACGCAGGTTGGAAAGCAGCGAAGCGAGCTCCTCGTCGGTCAGTTTTTCGGCAATCGGGTGGTGGCTTTGCGGGACGATGCCCTGGCCCAGCATCACCTGAACCCAGCTGTTTTCGGCGAACAGCTCTTCGTTGCGGCGGAAGACGCGACCGGTTTCGCGGAACAGCTCGATCTTCTGCGTCAGCGTGTCGGGAATTTCCATGTCGCGGCATTGCCGCCAGAAGGCGCTGTCGCCGCGCTCGGTCACTTTATAGTGGAGGATCAGAAAGTCGCGGATCTGCACCATGTCGACATGTTGCTGGTCGTTGAATTCGGCAACGTCGCGCGGGCTGATGCGATCAAGCGGCATCATCCGGATCAGGCGCAGCACGGCGCGCTGGATCAGATGAATGCTGGTCGATTCGAGCGGCTCCATGAACCCGCCCGACAAGCCGATCGCCACGCAGTTGCGATGCCATTGCCGCCGCCGCGCACCGGTAGTGAAGCGCAGCTTGTTGGGTTCGGTGAGCGGCTTGCCTTCCAGATTGCCGAGCAGCCGTTCGAGTGCGTCGTCCTGCGACAGATAACGGCTGCAATAGACCAGGCCGTTGCCGGTGCGATGCTGCAGCGGGATGCGCCATTGCCAGCCCGCATCATGCGCCATGGCGCGGGTATAGGGGATCGGCGGGCGGACATTTTCGGTCTGCACCGCAATGGCGGCATCGCAGGGCAGCCAGTGCGTCCAGTCGTCGAACCCGGCGTGCAGCGAACCCTCGATCAGCAGCGCGCGAAAGCCGGTGCAATCGAGGAACAGATCGCCTTCGATCCGCTGTCCGGAATCAAGGATCAGCGCGGCGATGTCGCCGGTTTCGCCGTTCAGCTCGACCTGAGCGATGCGGCCTTCGATGCGCTTGGCGCCGTCGCCTTCGGCCATGTTGCGCAGAAAACGCGCATAGGCCGTCGCATCGAGCTGATAGGCATAGTTGAGCCCGTTGTCGGGCAGGTGAGCAAACTTGCCCGCCATCGCCGCGCCCAGCTCCAGACAGTAATCGGCATAGGGCTGATCATGCCCCTTTTCCCGGCCATAGCGCCAGAAATGCTGGAATCCGGCAGACCAGTGATCCTTTCCGGTGATTCCGAAGCTGTGGAAATAGCTGTCGGTGCCGTCGCGCCACCCTTCGAAATTGATGCCGAGTTTGAAGGTCGCGTTGGTCGCGCGCATGAAATCGGCTTCGTTGATGCCGAGCAACCGGTTGTACGTGACCAGCGGCGGGATGGTCGATTCGCCGACGCCCACGGTGCCGATCGCATCGGATTCGACCAGCGTCACATCGACCGCCGATCCCAGCACGCGTGCGATCGCCGCCGCCGCCATCCAGCCGGCTGTGCCGCCGCCCGCGATCACCACGCGGCGCAATCGTCTGTCCATCGCGCTCATCGGCTGAGTTGCCGCAGGATGAAGCTGCGAATGCGCGCTGCCTTTTCGGGCGTCAGCGGCGCAAGGACGCTTCGGCCGGGCTCGGGAATATGCGCCACGACATCGGTCTGATCGCCGAACACATAATAATCGAACAGGTCGCGCCAATGTGCCTTTTCATCCTCCGGCAAATCGCGGATCGACAGCATCGCGTGGTTGAGCGCGTCCTGCGGCTGGCCCAGCCAGCGCGGCGTTTCGCGCCACCAGTAATTGACCAGGATATTGAAGCCCTCGAGCCCCTCGACATGGTGCCACCACATGCTGGGGATGTGGAGCGCGTCGCCCGGCTCCAGATCGGCGATCTGCGCATGTTCGAGCGCGTCGCGAAAGCGCGGAAAGCGGTCGAAATCGGGCGCGTGGAAATCGATCATGCTTACTGCGCGCCCGGCGGGCGTATTATCCACCGGGCCGAGATAGAGATTGCGGAACTGGTTGGGCGGGAACAGCGTGAAACGGCGCCGTCCCGCCGCAACGCAGGCAAGATTGTCGGGGAAATCGTTATGCGCGGCGATCCGCGTATGCGTGCCGATCCAGATGCTGGCGAGCAGGTCGCGCTTTCCCAGATCGACATGGTTCGCATCGTGCAGGCCGTCGAAATACTGATGCACGTCGGTCGATGCGATATAAATGGCGCGCGCATCGCCCAGTTCCTCGCCCTTGTCGAACTGGGCGAAGATGCCGGGCAATTTGCCCTTGAACGTGTTGAAGTTCATCGCCGTGGCGTCTTCGTTATAGAAGAGGCGCCCGTCATCCTGCGGCTGACCCACCGACACCGTGAAATCCATGTCGCGGCTGAGGCCGAGCAGATAGTTGCGCGCGGCACGCGGCGAACGGCGCGCGGCGGCGACCAGCGGCCAGTGCGCCACCAGCCCGCGAATGACGAACGGCGTCGTCGCTTCGCGCAGCAGCGTGTCGAGCGCGGCAGAATCAGCGGCCTCGACTTCGCGAATGCTCGCCGCCGCCTGAAATGGGCCCGGGTCGCGTTCAGCCATGGCGCATCCGGCGATTCTTGCGCGCCACCAGCGCGTCGAGATTGCCGAGCGATGCCACTGCCATGAAAAGCGGCATCAGATGCCCGCCGGCATGGAGATCGGCGAGCGCGGCGGCATCGAGGTCGCGCAGCTTCGCCTCATCGACGATATGGAAACCGACCAGCCGGTTGGTCGAACCATCCTCCAGCGTCACTTCGAGCGTCAGCGGTTCGAGCAGGTCATAACGCTGGATCGCCGCGAAGAAATCGGGCGAGGCGACATAGCCGGCGTCGAGTTCGCCCAGCTTTTCGGTGATGCGCTCCAGGAACGGCGTCGGGCGTCCGACTTCGTCGAACACGCGGATACCATCGGTGGCGATGCGCGGGCTCGCCATGTCGATATGCACCTGACGCTCCTCAGAATCGGGTGCCGCGCGCCCGATCAGGAACGGCTGAATATCCATCGCCAGCGGGCGATAGCGCGCGTCCCAGACTCCATTTTCGAGAAACAGGTTTTCGCCGGTTTCGAAACCGAACATCGCCAGCGCGGTAAAGGCGTCGCGCTCGACATTCAGCCGGAACAGGATCGGATATTCGTTCTGCACCCGCCGAAATTCGTTGGGCACAGTGATGCAGCACATCACCGCATCGCCCAGATCGGCGCTGCGATCGGTGGAGATGCGCANATCGGCATGCGCTTGCGCGGTGAGGACGGTGTGGCTGGTCATGACTGGATGGCGTGCTCTTGAGAGGGAGTAAGGCCTGCCGCCCGGACCGCGTCAAGATAGGCGCGGTTGTCGGGCAGCGCGGCGGCAAGCGCGCGGGCGCGNTGATGCGTCTGNTCGAANGCGCGAGTCAGCGGCTCNCGCGGGCCGGTACGGATGGCACCGTCGGGCGGCGGAGAAAAGCCCATGCCGTACAGGACATAGTGATAGCTGGCGGCAGGGAATATCTCGTCGACACGATCGAGATCGGCAGTCGAAGGCGGATGATGCCGCCAGATTTCAAGCAGTTCGCCAAGCCGCGACGGGATCGTCGCGGGATCGCGATGCGCGCGCCAATAGGGCTCGTCGCGTTCGCTCAGCACATAATGGAGCTTCAGAAACTCGACGATCCGGTCCCAGCGGGTACGGAACAGCGCGTTGAACCGGCGCGCGTGCAGATCCATCGCCGAACGCGTTGCCGGAAAATTGTCGAGCAGCGCNTCGAGCGACAATTCGATCATCACGATCGCCGATGCTTCGAGCGGTTCGACGAACCCTGCCGACAGGCCGATGGCGAGGCAGTTGCGTTCCCAGAAACGCTCGCGATGGCCCGAGCGGAAGGAGAGGCGGCGCGGGGCGAGCGCGTGGGGATCGGCCCCGGGCACTGCGCGGACGATATAGTCGCGCAATGTCGCTTCGGCGTCATCGTCGCTCATATGGCGCGAGGCATAGACACAGCCGATGCCGCGNCGGGTCGGCAGGCCNATGTCCCAGATCCAGCCCGCNGCATGCGCAGTGCCGGTCGTCTGCGATGCGATCGGGCTGTACGGCGCGACCGGCACCTGCACCGCAAGCGCGCGATCGTTGAACAGAGTGTCGCTGCAATCGATTATGGGCACGTCATAATGGCCGCCGAGCAGCAGTGCAGCGTGGCCGGTGCAATCGAGGAAGAGGTCACCCGCGACCCGTCCGGAACCCTGCGTCGTCACTGCGGCGATGTCGCCATCCGCCGTGGCTTCTACCGCGTCGACATGATCGCGGATGTGCCGCACGCCCAGCCTTTCGGTGCCGTGGCGCGCGAGCAGTGCGGCGAGCTTTCCCGCGTCGAGATGATAGGCATAGTTCAGCGCGCCGCCATATTCGGGCATGTTTCGCTGGCGCGGCGCAAGCATCCGATCGCAGATGGCGGGCTGCGCACACGCGGTCGCTGCAAAGTCCGTCGCCGGGCCGGTATCCCGCCACGCAGCGATCAGGTCGCGCGGATCGCCTTCGACCGGCGGCGTGAAGGGATGGTAATAGCGATCGTCCGGNGCGCCGGTGCGCCACCCGTCAAACCGCGACCCNTGTTTGAANNNNGCNTCGCANGCGGTGAGGAANTCGGTTTCGGAAATGCCGATNCGCTGCANCGTGTGGCGCATNGTCGGCCAGGTGCCTTCGCCGACGCCGATGGTCGGGATGTCAGGCGATTCGATCAGCGTGACCTGAAGCGNGGCAGGCGCNTCGCNATNNGCGCGCGCGGCGATCGTGCAGGCNGCAAGCCATCCGGCGGTTCCCCCGCCGACGATGACAATCTGTGCGATCGGCCTGTCCACCGCATGCCTCGGAAAAATGAGTAACCTCGCCCGGAAATAGGGGAGAAGTCACGCCCGATCGAGCGTGACTTCTCCTTTTAGTTCGGGGAGGCAATTATTGGCTTCACTCAATAGGTGAAGCGGATGCCGGCCGAGTAACGGGCATAACCCGGCTGGACGAAGGTCACCGTATTGTCCGAGCGGCGATGACCGCGACGGCTTTCCCCGGTGAGATTGATCCCTTCGACAAAGGCCGTGAAGCCGGGGATGAACTCATAGCNCGCGCTGGCGNCNACCTGGCCATAGGCTTCGACGTAGAAGGGGTTGACCCCCGAGCCCTGCAGGAACTCGTCGCGCCAGTTATAGGCGACACGNGCCTGGATGCGNGNNCTTGTCATAGAANANNACNGCNTTGGCGCTGTCGNNCAGGCCGGTNAGNGCGAACTGNGCGCCGNCGCTGGACGGGCTGAGTGTTGTCGTACGTCGCGTCGCCATTCACGATCGTGTAGTTCAGGATGACGCCGAAGCCGGTCTCCCAGAAGCTGTGCTGGATCGCGAATTCCCAACCATTGAGCTTAGCCGTCTGGTCATTGTTCACCGGCTGCAACACCTGGAAATTGACCAGCGGATCGCCCGCTACCGCATAGATTTCGCCAGTCGTATAGCCGGCACCATCAACCCCTGTCGGGTTGGTCGTCGCCGGATAATTGTCGAAGATATACTGGCGAATATCCTGTGCCGTCGCATTTGCGCCCAACGCGGCGATGGCGGCATTATAGCGCGGTCCGCCGACCGGGGTCAGCAGGCCGAAAGCCGACATGTCGACGCGATCCTGGCCGATGAAGTTTTCGACGTCCTTGTGGAACCAGCCGACCGAAATGTAGCTCGAGGGGCCGTAATACCACTCGGCCGACAGATCGATGTTCTTCGACTTGTAGGGGAGCAGACCCGGATTGCCGTTGCTGCCCGTGCCGCCGGCCACACGGAACTGCGTGTCGAGCGTCAGTCCGCCCTGGATGCTTCCATAGTCGGGGCGCGTAATGGTGTGGCTGTACGATGCGCGCAGCTTGACGTCGCGGATCGGCTCGATATCGAAATCGATTGCGGGCAGCCAATTTTCATATTCGCCCTTGAAGCGCGTGAAGTCCTGATCACCCGAATAGATGATGTAGAATTCGTTCGCTGCGTTCCACGAAGAGCCGCTTGCAACCGGGACCAGCGCTCCCGAATCGATCACGGTGTGTTCGTAGCGCAAGCCGGCGATGAGATGCGCCGGATTATTGAACAGCAGGAATTCGTTGTTCACCTGAAGATACGGAGCCAGAGTCTTTTCGCTCACGCGCCGGTCGACGGTATAGTCGGCAAGGCAGGTGCCGGCCGCCGCGCTGCCCGCCTGAGGCGAGCTGCAGGTGCCGTACAGGCTTTCGATCAGGTCCACCATCCGCTCAAAGTCGAACGAATAGAGGCCCTGAATCATGTCCGGGTTGTCGGCGCCCGGCAGCCCCGCAAACTTGTCGGGCAGCGAGACATAGGTGAAGATATCGTCGGGAATATCCGATGCCGGGCCGGCGCCGCTCCAGGTTTCGTTCTGGATATAGCCATAGGCCGACCGCACCTTGTTTTCGGTGTAGGAAACGCCCCAGTCGATGCTGTCGAGGAAGCTGCCCTCGTGGTCGTAATGACCCTTCAGCTGGATCTGGTTGATCTCGTCCTTGAAATAGGCGTTGCGGAACGCATTGCCGGTAGGGGGGATGTTCGCCGGATCATATTGATCGATGCCGGGATACATGTTGACCGAGATGACCGGGAGATAGCTCGTGAAATTCTCGGTCTGGTTCTGCACGCCGAACACGGCGTTGCCGACCGAAACGCTCGAGCCATATTTATTGGTCGGTTTGGACTCCGCGGTCGAATGATGCGCATCGAGCTGCATCGTCACGCCGCCCGGCGCCTCCCATTCCAGGTTGAAGCCGAGCGATTTGTTCTCGCTCTCATTGGCGACCAGCGAGCCGCTATAGGAGAGATCCTTGAGTTCGTTGGCGCCGAACGTTTCCGAATAGAAAACCGGGCCGGCGACCGGACCATCGGTCCATTCGCTCGATGTGTTGTTGAAATTGTACCAGATGCCGACATTGCTGTTCCGGACTTCGACCTTGTTGCGCGAATAGGTGAAGTCGACGGTCGCCGTCAGCGAATCCATCGGGCGAATCTGCAGCACGGCCTGGCCATTGAGGCGTTCGCGATCAATGTCGTTGAGATTGTACGAGCCGTTCTGCGGCACCGCATAGACGTCATTGTCGCCCGGACGGTTGGTAACGCCGGTCTGCGGCAGCGAGCCCCAGTTGTTTTCGCTGCCCAGATAGCCGTCGCGCCAGTCGGCGTTGAAGCTGTTGGTGCTTGCCTTGCGGCGCTGATACGAACCGGTGATCAGGATGCCGATGCTGTCATTGGCAAAGGTGTCGCTGATGATTCCCGAAAATTCGGGCGTGATTTCCTGATCGCCGTTCATCGACGAGTCGAGCACTGCCTTGGCGGCAATGCTGCCATGCAGGCCGGGCCGATCGAGCGGGCGCGGGGTGAGGATGTTGATCGTCGAACCGATGCCGCCGGTCGGCAGTGAGGCGCGGCCGCTCTTGTACACTTCGAGCGCGGCAATGCCTTCGGAAGCGAGATTGCCGAAATCGAACGAACGCGATGCCGGCGCGCTGGCGCCGTCGCCGAGCGTCGAAGTGGGCATCTGGCGGCCGTTGAGCAGCACCAGATTGAATTCGGGACCGAAACCGCGAACCGTGACAGTCGAGCCTTCGCCGTTCGAACGGTCGATCGACACGCCGGTGATGCGCTGGAGCGATTCGGCGAGGTTGGTGTCGGGGAACTTGCCGATATCTTCGGCGGAGATCGCATCGACGATGCCCTGGCCGTCGCGTTTGATCAGCATCGATTCGCGCAAGCTGGCGCGGATGCCGGTGACGACGATTTCCTCGCCGACGCTGTCGCTTTGCTGCGCCTGAGCTTCCGGCTGATTCGCGTCCTGAGCGAACGCTGCCCCGGGTACCGCGAGTGCCAGGATCGACGCTCCGATAGCCCAGCGGGACATGGTTGTGGCGTGGTTTTTGCGCATGATCTCCCTCCCTGGTTTTACTTGCATGGCTGCCCCATGCGATCGTTATGAGAACGTTCACTTGCGCAGTTTCCATCCTGCTGTCAAGTAATTGAAGACGGCCCGGCCACCCGGCCCAAGACAAGCAAGAGCGTTCGTCGCGCGCAGCGACGGGGCGCCACAATCAGGTGAGGAAGAGCATGACCAAGCGCTTTAGATCGTTGATTCTCGCAAGTGTTTTCGCCGGAACGCTGCAAGTTCCCTTTGCCGTTGCGCAGGATGCGCCGGCTGCGGCTGAGGCGGCTCAGGACGCACGTGCGCGGGCCGATTCGCTGGTCGCGCAGATGACGCTCGATGAGAAGATCAAATTGCTCCACGGGCTGTTCCCGCCGATGGCCGAGGGAAAGACCGAAGAGACGCTGGTGCCGTCGGCCGGGCATTTCGATGCGCTGCCGCGCCTGGGCATTCCCACGATTCGCGAAACCGATGCGTCGCTCGGCGTCGCCAATCAGGTCGAGCAGCGCAAGGGCGACACCGCCACCGCGCTGCCCTCCAGCCTAGCCACCGCCGCAACCTTCGATCCCGATATCGCACGCGAAGGCGGGGAGATGATCGGTGCCGAAGCGCGCGCCAAGGGGTTCAACGTGATGCTCGCGGGGGGCGTCAACCTGACCCGCGATCCGTGGAACGGGCGCAATTTCGAATATCTGGGCGAAGATCCGCTGCTCGCAGGCACGCTGGCCGGCGCGCATATCGCCGGGATTCAATCGAACAAGATCGTATCGACGGTGAAGCATTTCGCACTCAATTCGCAGGAGACCGGGCGCATGGTGCTCGACGCGCGGATTGACGAGGCGGCGTTCCGCGAATCCGACCTGCTGGCGTTCCAGATCGCGATCGAGATCGGCAATCCCGGCTCGGTCATGTGCGCGTACAACAAGGTCAATGGCGACTGGGCGTGCGAGAATGATTTCCTGATGAATCAGGTGCTCAAGCGCGACTGGGGCTATCAGGGATGGGTGATGAGCGACTGGGGCGGGGTGCATTCGACCGCCAAGGCCGCGCTCGCCGGGCTCGATCAGGAATCGGGTCAGGAGCTCGATTCGCAGATTTTCTTCGGCGCGCCGCTAAAAGCCGCTGTGGAGTCGGGTGAAGTGCCGGAGGGGCAGATCGACGACATGGTCGCGCGGTTCCTGACCGGGCTGATCGAAGCCGGGGTGCTCGACAATCCGGTGCCGGAGCATCCGCAGCCGATTCCCTATGACGTCCATGCCGATGTTGCACAGCGCGCCGCCGAAGCGGGCATCGTGCTGCTCAAGAACGAAGGCGATATCCTGCCGCTTGCGACCACCGCCCAGAAAATCGTGCTGATCGGCGGGCATGCCGATGTCGGCGTGCTTTCGGGTGGCGGGTCGAGCCAGGTGCGTTCGGTGGGCGGCGTGCCGATCGAAGTGCCGCTGACCGAAGGCGCGGCGATGTCGTTCGCGCGGCTGACCTATCACAACAGCTCGCCGATGCGGGCGCTGCAGGCGGCGCTGCCCAATGCGCAGATCAGCTTTGTCGACGGGTCCGACCCGGCGGCTGCGGCAAAGGCGGCGGCGGACGCGGACCTTGCCATCGTGTTCGCCACGCAATGGACGACCGAGGCGCAGGATGTGCACGACATCAAGCTGCCCGACGGGCAGGACGCGCTGATCGCGACGGTTGCCGCAGCGCAGCCCAAAACCGTGGCGGTGATGGAAACCGGCGGACCGGTGCTGATGCCGTGGATCGATTCGGTGCCGGCAGTACTGCAGGCCTGGTATCCCGGCCAGCGCGGGGGCGAGGCGATCGCCAATCTGCTCACCGGCCGCGCCAATCCCTCGGGGCGCCTGCCGATCACCTTCCCGGCATCCGCCGATCAGCCGCCGCGCCCCGCGCCGGTCGGCCTCGAAACGCTGACCAGCCTGGAGGCACAGGCGGCGGCGAACCCGGCCAATGCCGGGGCGTATCAGCTCAAGACGTTCCCGGTCGAATATCGTGAGGGCGCCGATGTCGGCTATCGCTGGTATGAAAGAGAGGGGCTGACGCCGCTTTTCGCTTTCGGCCACGGCCTCAGCTACACCAGCTTCGCCTATCGCAACGCGACAGTCACCGGCGGCGACACGATCACGGTTTCGTTCGATGTCGTGAATACCGGTGAGCGGGCAGGGGCCGATGTCCCGCAAATGTACATTACCCGCACCGATGGTGGCGATCCGATGCGGCTGGCGGCATTCGATCGGGTGACGCTGTTGCCAGGCGAGACGCGCCGCGTCACCCTGACTGCGGAACCGCGCATCCTGGCCGATTACGACACCAGCTTGCCGGGATGGCGCATCGCGGGGGGCAGCTACACCGTAGCGCTGGCGCGCGACGCCACCGATCGCAGCCAGACCTTCACTGCCGAGGTGAAGCCCGCAACCATGGCGCCGTAATTCGTCGCACGCGGCGGCGGCAGGCGCTTGCCCGCCGCCGCGCGCACGGGCAGGGTGTCGGCGATGGAACCGCTTACATCCGCTGCGCCCGAGCGCCGATCGATGGGGTTCCTGCTGCTCTGCGGGCTTGCCTATGCCGGCGGGGTGATTTCCTATCTGCCGTTGCTCGCGCTGATGCTGCCGGAAAAGGTGGAGCAGATCGCGGGCGATGCGCGGCTCGACGTCTTCACGGCCTGTGTGATCGCCGGAGGCATCGCGGCGAGCATTTCCAACATCGTCTTCGGCTGGCTCAGCGACTGCAGCTTTGCGGCGGGCAAGGGGCGGCGCGGATGGATGGTGCTGGGCGTGGTCGCGCTGGCACTCAGCTTCGCGGGCGTGGCGGCGGCGAACACGCCGATGTCGGTGCTGGTCGCGATCGTCTTTTTCCAGATCGCCGTGAACATCATCCTCGCGCCGCTGTTCGCGCTGATGGCCGAGGAGATACCCGATGGCCAGAAGGGGACGGTCGGCGGCCTGTTGTCGCTGGCATCGCCCGCGGCAACGATGCTGTCGACCTGGATGTTCGTGGCGGTGCCGGGTGCAGAGGCAGTGCATCTGGCGATCGTTGCGCTGGTGGTGGCGCTGTGCGTCCTCCCGTTGCTGCTCATTCGCCCGCGCATTGTGGCCGACGCAGTGGTGCCCGAGCAGGAAAAGCAGATGCTGCGTGGCGACATGGCGATCGCATGGACCGCACGCATCTTCGTTCAGATGGCCGGAGCCGCGCTGTCGAGCTATCTCATCTATTATTTCGAGAGCATCGCGCCCGAATTGCGCGAAGGGATGAAGGCGCGGGTCGGCAATTTGCTCACGCTTGCCTATTTCGCGCCAGTGCCGCTGGCGATCCTGCTCGGCCGGATTTCGGACCGGATCGACCGGCGCAAGCCGTTCCTGTTCGCCACCGCCGCGCTGGCTTCGGTCGGCATCGTCGTCATGGCGCTGGCTGACAATTGGCAGGCGGGGGCCGTGGGCGTCTGTATCTACACCGCCGGCATCGCGATCTTTCTGGCGCTGCATGCGACCTTTTCGATGCAGCTGCTGCCCAATCCGCGCCATCGCGGGCGCGATCTGGGGCTGCTCAACCTTACCAACACGCTGCCGATCCTTGCCGGTCCTGCGCTCACCTGGCTGCTGGCGACGCCGGAGGATTTCGACCCGGCATTATGGGTGCTGGCCATACTCACGCTGATCGGCGGGCTGATCGTGCTGCTGGTGCGCGGACGGCGCTAGTCGATTTCAGGCGCGGGCCAGAAGCGGACGTAATCGACCGACATGCGCTGCGGCAGGGCGGCATCGTCAATGCCTTCCTTGCCGCCCCAGTCGCCGCCGATGGCAAGGTTCAGGATCAGTGCAAAGGGCCGGTCGAACGGCCATGCCGCATGGCCGCCGGGCTGATCATCGCGGACCTCCATATAGCCGCGATCATCATAGCCGATCAGGATCCGGTCCCTCGTCCAGCTCAGCTGATAGCGGTGATAGGCGGTGCAGGCGCTGGGGATCGTTACCTGCGCCCCGCGCTGCGTGCCCAGCCGGTGGTTGAACGCGCCCGAATGGAGCGTGCCATGGACGACATTGGCGTCCCAACCGACCATCTCCATGATGTCGATCTCGCCCTGATCGGGCCATTCGCCGGTTTCGGGCAGCATCCAGATCGCCGGCCAGGTACCGCGACCGCAGGGCAGTTTCGCGCGGATTTCGTAGAAGCCATAGCCGAGCAGTTGCCGGGTCACGAGCTTGGCGGACGTATATTCCTGCCCGCCCCAATCGGCGAAGCCGCTGCGGCTGAGCGATTCGCGATGCGCCTCGATCACCAGCGCGCCGTCCTCGATCCGCGCATTTTTGGGCCGGTCGGCGGCGTAATATTGCTTTTCGTTGTTGAACCACCCCTCGGCATTGCGCGACGTATCGTAGCGCCATTTCTCGGTATCGATTTCGGGATCGTTGAATTCGTCGGCAAATTCCGGCGTCGTGGTCGGCGTCTTCATCGGCACGTCGACGCTATAGTTGGTCGCACCCAGCGAACTGGTCGTCTGGAGCAGCATGGCCGCGGCGATCAGCATCGGATCAATCCTTCTGCAGCGGATAATGCGTCAGCGTCTGGCGGATATCGNCGGGCTTCGCGGTCTNGCCGGTCNGGTTCACGATATGNGCGATCGAACCGAGATTGTTGCCGAGCGAAATCGTCGTCACCGATTCGAANCGGACATCGGGCGCATCGGGGGCCTCGATCGCGCTTTCCAGCACGATGGCGGGGCCGACATTGAAATAGGCATAGATGCCCATGCCGACCGCATAATGTTGCCGCACATCGTCGGCGACCTTGTACGCGGCCCAGCCGCGGGTTTCGCCTGCCATCCACGATCCTTGCGTCGGCGGGTCATAGGGCAGTTCGTTCTGGTAGAAATAGGTGCGCCCGCGCTCGCCATTCCAGATCGTTTGATATTTCTCGAAATGCTCGACGAACAGGCCATAGATGGTGACATCGTCGCCATTGACGATGATCCCCTGATTGCCGACGCTTTCGTCCCAGCCGACATGCACGCGACCGCTCGCCCGGTCGCCGTGATCGGCGCGCCAGATCCACAGATGATCGCCGATGACGTGGTGGCTGTTGATGACCAGACAGGTATCGGCATTGCCGACGCTCGCGCCGCCGACGCGGAAGAACAGATCGGAGAGCAGGATCGGATCGTCGCGATGATCGCCGCGCGCGCGCGGTTCGCCGACCTGCATCAGCACCGGCGACATCGTCGGTCCGGCATCGAACAACAGTCCGGCGATCGACACGCCCGAAACATCCGCCACGGTGAGTGCGATCGATCCGTTTTCGGCCAGCAGGGTGGCAAGGCCGAGGCCCAGGACAACGGTATCGGGCTGCGTCACCCGGATCGGTTCGGACAGGGAATAGATCCCTGGCGTCACCAGCAAATGCCTGCCCGATGCGAGCGCGGCGTTGATCGTCGCGACCGGCGTTTCGGGGGTGGCGATCAGAAAGTCGGATAGCGGCAGCGTCCTGCCCGCTGGCGCAGCGCCGCTCGACCAGCTCGGTCCGCTCGAATCGCGACGCAGCGCGGGGACGAACACGCCCCAGCCGCCATCGGCGTCGATATGCAGGAACGGCTTGTCGCGGATGATCGGCGCGGTTTCGATATTGGTATAGGGCGGCTCGGGAAAGCTGGTCGGCGGGGCGCCTTCCGTGCCGACAAAGGTCATATTCCAGTTGGAGCCGTTCCAGCTGCGAATCGCGCTGTTGCGCGTGAACCATTGCTGCTGGGTGCCCGAATGGACCGTGCCGGAGATCCGGCAATCGGCGAAGAAGCCGCCGCTCGCCCAGCCGCCATCATCCAGCGTCAGATCGCCATCGAGGTGCATGCGGCGATAGGGTGCGGCCTGCGACACTGCCCAGCGATCGGCGCGGTCAGGCGGCGCAACGTGCAGGTTTTCGACGCAGCGCCAGAAATTGATCAGCGCATTGCCGTCGTTCCAGTCCGCTTCGGCATGGACATGGCCGTTGACGGTCACATCGTCGGGCAACAGGCCAAGCCCCGCAATCTGCGTGAAATAACCGACCTTGATGTCGAGTGCATGCGTGCCGGGTTTCAGCAGCACGGCATAGCGGCGGTCGGTGAAATGCGCGCGTTCCTGTTCGGCGAAGATCGCGTCGAGTCGCGCCTGCACCGCTGCGACTGGCATCGCGGGATCGACGATGAGGACATTGGGCCCCAGATCGGGGTCGGCGTCCGACAGGGGAGGGCGCGTTGCCGCGTGCGCCATGCGGGGCGCGGCGACGGCGAGCATTCCGGCTCCGGCCATTGCGCCGATCATCCTGCGGCGGTCCAGATGGCCGCCAACCACGCTTTCCGACATCCTTCGCTCCATTTTTGTGAACGTTCTCACAAGAATCGGAGGCGGTTTCAAGCGCGACGTTTCCCTGCGATGTTGCGACGGGGGCGGCGCGTGTTCATTCCAGAATCGTTCATGCCGCGTTCAGGGCTATTGACTACAGACGTAATCGTCGTTTACAAACGTAATCGAAAAGAGGACAGGCATGACCGAGCGTATCAGCGATGCCGAGCACACCGTGATGGAAGTGCTCTGGGAAGAATCACCGCTAACGGCACAGGAAGTCGCTGAACGTGTCCCGGCCGAACGCGCCTGGAGCGCGAACACGGTCAAGACGCTGCTCGGGCGCCTGCTCGCCAAGAATATCATCTCGCATGAGGAAGACGGACGGCGCTATCGCTATCGTCCGCTCGTCCAGCGCAGCGACTATGTCACCGGCGAATCGCGCCGGATGATCGACCGGCTCTTCGGCGGCAAGCTTACCCCTCTGGTCGCACATCTTGCCGAACGCGAGCAGCTGACCGATCAGGACATTGCTGAGATCGAAGCCCTGCTGAAGGATCTCAAGCAGTGAGCGCGGCCTTTTCCGGCTGGGTCGTCGAAACCCTGATCGCCAGCACGCTGCTGATGGTGCTGGTGCTGCTCATTCGCGGGCCGGTGCGGCGTGCGTTCGGTCCCGGCATGGCCTATGCGCTATGGGCACTCCCGGCGGCGCGGATGGTGTTGCCGCCGCTGCCCGACGCATGGCGCGAAGTCGCCAAGGCGCCGGTCGCAGCCGCAGGCGACGTCATCGCCGTCTATCTGTTCGAACCCATCTCTGCAGGCGGCGAAGCCGTTGCGGAGGCGTCGAGCATCGACTGGCTGGCGGTTTTCGCCATCGCCTGGGCAGTCGGCGCGGCGCTGTTCCTGCTCTATCATCTGGTGTCGCACAGCCTGTTCTGCCGCCGCCTGCTGGCGCGGGCGCAGAGCGATCGCGGTGTGGCGCATGGCAAGGTGCGGGTCATCGAAACCGATGCCGCGCACGGGCCGCTCGCCTTTGGCATCTGGCGCAAATATGTCGCCTTTCCGCGCGATTTTTCCGAACGCTATGACGATATAGAGCAGGATCTCGCGCTCGCTCACGAACTGGGCCACCATGTCCGCGGCGATCTGATCGCGAACTGGGCGGCGCTGATCGTCCTTGCAATCCACTGGTTCAATCCGGTCGCGTGGCGGGCATTCCGTGCCTTTCGCGCCGATCAGGAAATGGCCTGCGACGCCCTTGTGCTCTCAGGCCGCGCCCAGGCACTGCGCCATGCTTATGGCCGTGCGATCGTCAAGTCCGCGCATGGGGGTGCGGTCTCGGCGGCATGTCACTTGCACACCATCAACGAGATCAAAGGGAGGCTACGCATGCTTTCGAAAAATGACCGGAAATCCCCCACCCGTATCGCCGCCGGCACGCTTGGCGTCAGCATCATCGCCGTCGCCGCGCTGGGCATCACCGCATCGGGCACGCAGGCCGCCGAGCGTATCAAGGCGCAGGTCGAGCGCACTGTCGGAGTCAATCTGAGCGTGCAGGACGTGCCCCCAGCGCCGCCGGCACCCGTTGCGCCGGTCGCGGAGGTTGCACCCGACGCGCCGGAACCGCCGATCGCACCGGAAGCGCCGCTTGCGCCGATCAGCGACGATAACGTCGTGGTCCATGTCAATCAGGACCGTAGTGCGCCGGGAGCCACGCGCGTTGCGATCCGCCGCACCAATCAGGACGGCCCCTATGTCGTCGATGTCCACAGCGCAGATCCGGGCAAGGTCCAGGTGCGCGAGCGCCGCTGTGGCATCGGCGGGCCCGATGCCGACAAAGTTACGGTTAATCGTATTGAGGGCCACTGGCAGGTCATCGAAATCTGTACCGATCGTATCGAGGCGGTCGCTGCGGATGCGGAACGTCAGGCCGCCCGCGCACAGGTTCAGGCGGAATATGCTCAGGAGGCCGCTGCACGCGCTCAGGTGCATGCCGAACGGAGCCGTCGTGTCGCAATCGTCAGCGCACGCCAGGGCCTGGAATCGGCACGGCTGAGCATCGAGACGATGCAAGGTCTGCCCGAAGCGGATCGGGCCGAAGCGCTGCGCGATATCGATGAAGCCATTGTCGAACTCCAGGCCGAGGCGGGAGACGACTGAGCGCAGGGGGAGGGCTGCATTTACCGTGCCCCTTGGTGAATGCTGACCTCAAAATCGGGGCCGGTCGCTTTCCTTCGTGCGGCCGGCCCCGCAACCTGTACGGGACACCAGCGCGGCATCGCGCACTTGTGTTGCAGGAGCGAAACCGCCATCTCGTTGACATGACGGAATATCCCACCGGCGTCGCCGATCGGCTCGACACGCTCGTGGTGCGCGTGCTGGCGCCCAATCCGTCGCCCTATACCTATAGCGGCACCCAAACCTATCTGATCGGCACCAGCGATCTGGCGGTGATCGATCCGGGACCTGCTGATACCGAACATCTTGCCGCGCTGACCGAAGCCATTGCCGGTCGGCCGGTCCGGGCGATCCTGTGCACGCACACCCATCGCGATCATAGTCCGGCCGCCGCGCCGCTGAGAGCCGCCACCGGCGCGCCGGTGATCGGCTGCGCGCCGCTGACGATGCAGGATGCCGGGCCGCGCGCCGATGCGGCATTCGATGCCGAATA
This sequence comes from Sphingomonas sp., assembly GCA_002707985.1. Lineage (GTDB taxonomy): Bacteria > Pseudomonadota > Alphaproteobacteria > Sphingomonadales > Sphingomonadaceae > Sphingomonas. The sequence goes on from PAOI01000007.1 coordinate 29,195, forward strand.
TCGGCCCGACCGGGTCCTGTCGCATGGCGAAACGCTTTCAGGTGAAGGCTGGACGATCGAAGCGGTGGCGACGCCGGGCCATACGTCGAACCATCTCTGCTTCGCGCTGCGCGAAAACGGCGCGCTGTTCACCGGCGATCATGTAATGGGCTGGTCGACCAGCGTGGTGGCGCCACCCGACGGCGACATGACCGATTATCTCGCCAGTCTCGACCTGCTGATGCACCGCGCGGACAAGGTCTATTATCCCGCTCACGGACCGCAGATCGATCGGCCGCAACGGCTGGTGCGCGGCATGATCGGCCATCGCCGCCAGCGCGAGGGCCAGATATTGCGGCTGTTGCAGGAAGGGGTGCATCGCATCCCCGAGTTGCGTGCGCGCATGTATGTCGGGCTCGATCCCCGACTGGAAGGTGCGGCGGAACGATCGGTTCTCGCGCATCTGATTGACCTGATGGGGCGCGGCATCGTGGCCGGCGAAGGCGAAGACTGGAGGATGGCTGCATGAAGCGGGGCTGTTTCGCTATATTCGGGTTCCTCGCCGCGCTGGCGATCATCCTCGGCGCGATCTTCGTGCTGGGCCGTGATTATATCGAAAAGAAGATCGCAGGGCCCGATCCCGTCACCGTCGCGGCGACGAGCCTGCAGGGCATGCGCGAACAGGCGCGGCTCTCCACGTTCGCCGCCCGCTATGTGACGGTCGTCACTGCGACGCAGCAACGCATGTGGCTGTCGGCGCACAAGACGCTGATCATGCCCGGCGACGTCCGGTACGAAGTCGATCTGTCCAAGCTCCAGCAAAAGGACATGCGCTGGGACGCGAACACCAATACGCTCAGCATCGTTCTGCCGCCGATCGAAGTCGTCGGCCCCACCGTCGATATGAACGCGATCCGCGAATATAGCGGCGGGGGCATCCTGATGTCGCTGACCGATGCGGAGGATCAGCTCGACGAAGCCAATCGCAAGGCAGCGCAGGAGGACCTGCTGAAACAGGCGCGTGCCGATGCGCCGATGCGACTTGCCCGCGAAGCGACCCGCCGCGCCGTCGAGCGCAGTTTCGCGATGCCGCTGCGTGCGGCGGGCCTGCAGGCAAATGTGCAGGTACTGTTCCCCGACGAAGTGAAGCGCGGCAGCAACGAAGTCTGGGACATTTCTCCCTCGATCGAGGAAGTGCTCGCCAACCGGCACTGATTCCCGCGACGGGCGGAGCCGCTTTCCCCGGTTGATCGTTTCACCGATTGGCCCCATCTGGGCGCCAACGGAGGAACTGTCGAATGAATGCACCAACGGCGAGTGGCGAAGATCTGCGCGGGCTCGATCTGCGCGCGGAGATCGATCGGCTGCGCAAGGAACGCAATGCCGTGATCCTCGCGCATTATTACCAGAAGCCGGAAATTCAGGACATTGCCGATTTCGTCGGCGACAGCCTCGATCTCAGCCGCAAGGCGGCGGCCACCGATGCCGATGTGATCGCATTCTGCGGCGTGCGGTTCATGGCCGAAACCGCCAAGGTGCTGAGTCCCGAAAAGATCGTCGTCCTGCCCGACATGGATGCCGGTTGTTCGCTGGAGGACAGCTGCCCGCCCGAACAGTTCGCCGAATTCCGGCGCCAGCATCCCGATCATATCGCGCTGACCTACATCAACTGTTCGGTCGAAGTGAAAGCGCTGTCCGACGTGATCGTCACCAGTTCGTCGGCGGAAAAGATTCTCGCGCAGATACCCGAAAGCCAGAAGATCATCTTCGGCCCCGACAAGCATCTGGGCGGCTATCTGGCGCGCAAGACCGGGCGTGACATGCTGCTCTGGCCCGGCGTGTGCATCGTCCACGAGGCGTTCAGCGAAACCGAGCTCCTCAAGCTCAAGGCGCAACACCCCGATGCGCCCGTGGCCGCACATCCCGAATGCCCGGCCTATATCATCGATCACGCCGATTATGTCGGATCGACCAGCGGCATCCTGCAATATGCCAAGGATATGACCGGCGACACGCTGATCGTCGCGACCGAGCCGCATATCATCCACCAGATGGAAAAGGCGGTGCCGGAAAAGACCTTCATCGGCGCGCCGGGTGCGGACGGGAACTGCAACTGCAATATCTGCCCGTATATGGCGCTCAACACGATGGAGAAGCTCTATCTGGCGCTGCGCGATCTGGAACCGCGGATCGAGATCGAGGAAGATCTGCGTCTGAAGGCGAAGAAGAGCCTCGACAAGATGCTCGAAATGGCGAGCGCGACGGTGGGGCAGGGCGATCTTGGCCCCGTGCCCGAAAACGACATGGGCCCGGTAATGAAGGGCGACTGATCGGGACGATGCGTCGCGGGCGGAGCAACCGTTTCGCTCGCGGCACGTTCATGGCCGCATGAATGCCTGGTTGCGCCAAATCACGTCCCGTCTCAATGCGAGCTACTGGTTCCTTCCCGCGCTGCTGACGATCGCGGCGATACTGTTGTCGCTCGCCACCTATTGGCTCGATCGATCACTGGGTGATCACTGGATCGCGGATATGGGATGGCTTCATGCGTCGAAGCCGGACGGCGCGCGGGCGCTGCTTTCCACCATCGCCGGATCGATGATCTCGGTTGCGGGCACGGTGTTCGCGATCACCATCGCGGCGGTGGTCTATGCCTCGGGTAATTACGGGCCGCGCCTGCTTACCAATTTCATGACCGATCGGGGCAATCAGCTCTCGCTCGGCGTGTTCATCGCCACCTTCGTCTATTGCCTGCTGGTGCTGCGCACGATCCGCCAGCCCGATGAAACGGGGCCGTGGGGAATGGGCGGCGGCGGCGAAGGATTTGTGCCGCAGCTTTCGCTTATCATCGCTTTCACGCTCGCGCTGCTTTCGGTCGCGGTGCTGGTCTATTTCCTGCACCACGTTCCCGACAGCATCCGGATCAACCGCGTCGTTGCGTCGATCGGGCGGCGCGTGCTGCACGATATCGACCAGCGATTTCCCGATCCCGATCAGGGCAGGGAACCGCAAGCGACATCGCGCGACGGAACGCCGGTGCGCGCGCATCGCGTCGGCTATGTCGAGGTTGTCGATTTCGCGACGCTGGGCCGGATATGCGAGGAACAGGGGCTGTGCATCCGGCTGGCGGTAAGGCCGGGCGATTTCGTGCATCCCGATGTTGCGCTGCTCCATGTCGAGGGGACGTGCGGCGAAGACGTGCCCGATCGGTTGCGCAGCGCCTTTGCCGTCGGCACCAGCCGCACCGCCGATCAGGATCTGGAATATTCGATCGACGAACTGGTCGAGATCGCGTTGCGCGCGCTTTCACCCGGGATCAACGATCCGTTCACGGCCATCACCTGTATGCATTGGCTGTCGGCGGCAACGGCAATGCTCGCGATGCGCGACCTTCGCCGCGATGCCGATGGCGATTGCAGCGGCGATCATGGCGTAGAGGCGCTGCCCGACGATTTCGCCCATTTCCTGCGCCGCGGGTTCGGCTCGGTCCGCACCTCGGCGGCGGGCAATCTTCTGGCGGCGCTCAATTTCGTGCAGGCGCTGGAGAGCGCGGCAACCGGGCGCCCCTCTCCGGAGCGGACTGAGCTGCTGCGACAGGAAGCGCGCCAGTTGCTCGCACAGGCAGAGACGTTGCTTGCCGGTCCCGCGCTTGAAGAGTTGCGGGATCGCGTCAGTGCATTTGTCGGCGAAGATTGACGACTGTTGCTCGCCGTTCCGATCTGCCAAGGAGGCGCGGCAAGGCAGCGAGAGGCGAGAGAGTGACCCAACAGGCGCAGGCAAGATCGACATCGGACGCATTTGCGCTGCCCGGCTTCGATCTCGACCGCTTCGTGCGCGAAACGCTGGCGGAGGATCTGGGATCGGGGGGCGACATCACGTCCGCCGCCGTCATCCCCGCCGACGCGCGCTTTACCGGCGTGATGGACAGCCGCGATGCGATCACCGTTGCAGGCCTGCCGATCGCCGAGGCGTTTTTCCGCGCGCTAGATCCCGATGTCGAAATCGAGCGGCTGGTCGGGGATGGGGAGGCGGTTGCGGCCGGTACCGATCTGATGCGCCTTTCGGGCAGGGCGCGCGCGCTGCTGACGGCGGAGCGGTCCGCGCTCAACACCGTGCAGCATCTCTCGGGCATCGCCACGATGACGCGGGGCTATGTCGATTGCATTGCGGGAACGGGCGCGACGCTGCTCGACACGCGCAAGACCATTCCGGGCCTGCGCGTCCTGGAAAAATACGCCACGCGCATGGGCCGCGCGCAAAATCATCGCATGGGCCTGTGGGACGCGGCGATGATCAAGGACAATCACGTCGCGGTCGCCGGATCGATCGGCGAGGCAGTGCGCCGTGCCGTCGACGCTCATATCGATACCATCATTGTCGAAGTCGATCGCATCGATCAGATCGAACCCGCACTGGCGGCAGGGGCCACGCACCTGCTGCTCGACAATATGTCGGTGGCGATGTTGCGGGAAGCGGTGGCGCTGGTGAACGGGCGCGTGCCGACAGAGGCATCGGGGGGCGTCCGGCTCGACACAATTCGTGCCATCGCAGAGACCGGCGTGACTTTTGTCAGCGTCGGAAGGCTGACTCAGTCGGCGCCTGCTGCCGATATCGGGCTCGACTTTCAGGCGGAATAGCGTTCCGCCGCGGCCTTAGTGATTGATCGTGGCGGTGCCGGGATGATGCTTGTCCAGATGGCGCAGGATCATCTTCAGATTGCGCGTGTTCGACCGGAACATGAAATCCGCCGCGTCGCCGAGGAACGGTACCAGCCCGATCAGCCAGTCGAACGCGACATTGCCGACCATCCGCGCCATCTTGGTTTTCGACATGCCGATATTACGCGCTTCCCACACCATATAGAGACCCATGGCGGAGGTGATGAAGTCGCCTGCCACCGGGACCAGCCCCAGGATCGCATCCAGCCCGAAACGCTGATTGGTGCCGGGAATCTTGAAGGTGCCTTCAAGCAGATGTTCCATGGCGACGACGCGCTTGCGCACATCTGCGGCATGGGTGCCCAGCGGCAGGTTCCTGCTCGCTTCGCGAAATGTGCTCGATGCCATCCGTCCCAGCCGTGCCATGGGGCCCTCATTTGCTGTCGTTGCGTACCTGATCCAACACATGCCATGCGCGCGGGTTCCCCTGCCACGCATTCAGGCGCGTCGCGACGATAGACCATCTGAGTGGTTTCGCCAGTGGAATGAACGAAACGTCGCGCGCCAGCAGCGCGTCGGCCTCGGCGATGCGACGCGACCGTTCGGCAAGGTCCGTCGTATCGCGCGCGGCGTCGAGTGCGGCCTGCGCCTCTTCCGAACAGGGCTGACATGCCTCTGCCAGATACCAGCGCGCGCTGTCATAGGGTGCGACATCGTCGATCAGCCGCAAATCGGCGTCTTCCCAGGGGGGAACGCGAACCGGCTCTATGCCGATATCGATCAGCGCGACGCCGATATGCCCCCATATCAGCGTGGCGCCGGGGCCATAGGGCATCGCCACGCGCACGCGCACCGGCGCGCCGTCATGCGCGCCACGCCATTGGCGCACGCGCGCTCGGGCAAGGGCGCGGCGTTCCTCAAGCGTGATTTCGCGCCATTCCGGAACCGTCGGATCGGCAGCAGAATCGAACCGGGCGGGAAGCAGGGTTTCCTGCGTCGACCAGCCGGTCATCACTGCGCCGGTCAGCGCGGAGCGATCGATCGCCATTGCCAATGCGGCGCGATTTTCCGCCGATTCCAGAAAACCGCCGCGATCGACGATGGCCAGCCCGAACAGGCCCTCCGCCGGGTCCATGCGGATATTGGCCGGCGCGACACCGGCGATGCCGACGAGCGGCCAATCGACGAAGCTGCCGCCCAGCACCAGATCCGACCGGCCCGAAACGAAACGTGCCAGCGCCAGCGACGCGCGTTCGCCGCGCAGCCGCACCTGGTTGGCGGGGTCGGGTTCGCTCGCTTCTTCCGCTTCGGTGTCGGAAGCGTCGAACGCGGGCGAGAGCAGCAGCACATCGTCGGTTTCGCCGGCCACGCGGAACGGCCCGCTGCCGTCCAGCTGGCGCGGGCGGAATATCGTCAGCTCGGGCTGTGCGAACAGGTTGAGCATGTCGGGGCGCGGCTGGCGCAGCCGCACTTCGATCACTTCCGGGGTCATCGCGACGATTTCGTCGATCACGGCGAGGAACGGAGCCAGCGCGTTGCGGCTGCGCGGTGCGATGGCGCGGCGCAACGATGTCACTACCTGCGCCGCGGTTACCGGCGTGCCGTCGGACCAGGTGGCGTCACGCAGCCGGAAAATATAGCTGCGCCCGTCGTCGATGACGATCCATCTCTGGGCAAGGCCCGGGACGATCTGGCCATTGGCATCGAACCGCACCAGCCCCTGCGCGGTCGCGTACATGCGCACCGCCTGTGGCGTATCGATCGGCCCGCGGCTCGGATCCGCTGCGGCGGCGGGGCCGCCGATCGCGCTGACCTCGACCGGCACATCGTCCGGTCGCGGCTTGTCGCACCCCGCCGCAGCGAGCGCGAGCGCAAACACCAGCAGCAGAGGCGAGCGGTTCATCACACTTCCCGGTGAAGGATACGGCTGGGGTGTATGTTCATGCCATTGTCCTGCCAACCCCCGATATCGGGCGCGACCAGCGAACGGCTGACATAGAAATGCAGGAGCAGGATCGGCGCGGCGCGCTGCAGCCGCAACTCGGCGGCCTGCAACGCTTCGGGATCTCCCGTCATCCCGGCTTGAAGCAACCGGTCATATTCGCGGTCCGCATAGCCGGAATAGTTGATCGCTCCGGCGTCGCTACGATGGACGGCAAGGAAATTCTCTGCGGCCGGCAGATCGGCGATCCAGCCAGATCGCGCGAGGTCGAAATCGCCGCTGCGCAGCGCCGCGAAATGAAGCTGTGCCTCGCTGTTCAGCAGCTGCGCCTCGACGCCATAGGGGCGCCACATCGCCGCGAGCGCCACGGCGATGCGGCGATGATCGCCGCCAGAATTGAAGCGGATGGTGAAACGCAGCGGCTTGTCCGGCCCATAGCCCGCATCGGCCAGCAGCGCGCGAATTTCCTCCGGTTCGCTGCCCAGCGGATCGGCATTGGCGCCGCCCAGCGCAGGCGGCACCAGCCCGGTTGCGGGCATTTCTCCCGTCCCGAGCAGCTTTTCGGCGATCCAACGGCGATCGACCGCCATCGACAGCGCCTGACGGACGCGCATGTCGCTGAACGGGGGAAGGCGCGTGTTGAACGCGAAATAATAGGTTCCGGCATAAGGGTGAACCCGCACCGCGCCGGGCAGATGCGCGCGCGCCCATTCCAGCCGCGTCGGCGGCACATCCGAAACCGTGTCGGCCATGTCGCCGCGAAACCGGCGCAATGCCGCCAGCTTGTCCTCCGCCGGACGCCAGTCGATCCGTGCCGCACCGGGCGCGCCGCCATGCCATGCGGGATTGGCCTCCAGCGCGATCCGGTCACCCAGTCGCCAGTCGATGAGGCGATACGGACCGGACGTCACCAGCGGCCGTTCCGACGTCCAGCCATCGCCGATTGCGTCGATACGGTGCAGCGGCAGCGCCGCCATTGCCGGATGGGCGAGCAGATAGGGAAGATAGGGGATCGGACGCTTCAGCCGGACGGTGACCATAGCTGGCCCATCGCGCTCGATACCGGCAATCGCTTCGAACAGGGATGCGTTGGGGGAGGCGGTGTCCGGCATTTGCAGCCTCTGCCACCCGCGCACGAAATGATCCGCCGTGATCGGCGTGCCGTCCGAAAAGCGCAGCGCCGGTCGCAATCGGAACTGCCACGTTAGTGCGCCGCGATGTGTCGGCTCTGCCAGTCCCGGCTCCGCTTCGCCTGCGCCGGTATAGCGCATCAGCCCTTCGAACTGGTCGGACGCGACTCGCAGCGATGTGAGATCGGATATCTTCTGCGGATCAAGGCCTTTCACTTCGTCGTCGGAAAGGCGCACAATGGCGCCATCGCGCGGTTGCCGGGATGCCCCCCGGGAACAGGCGCTCAGCGCCAGCAGCGACAGCGTGCCCAGGTGAATGTCGCGACGGGAAAACATGGCTATGCGACCCTGCGCCCTTGCGACAATGCGGGCAAGCCTTGGCGGAGCTGCCCCTGTTGCCATAAGGGTGCGCGCAGTCTGAGGAGTCGGCGATGCTGGTGGAGCGACGGGGATTGCCGGCATTGCTGTTTCGCGTTGCGGCAACCGGCGTGCATCGGCTGATGCGGCTGCGCTGGTGGGTTACGCGACCCAGGACGCGGGGCGTCAGTGCACTTCCCGTTACGCCGGAAGGCAAGGTGATCCTTGTCCGCCACAGCTATGTTTCCGGCTGGTATATTCCCGGCGGCGGTCGCAAGGCTGATGAGGACCCGCGCGACGCGGCGCTCCGCGAATTGCGCGAGGAGATCGGCATGACATCGCATGGCCGCCTCCACGCAGTGGGCGAAATCGAACATCGCCCGCATCACAAGCGCGACACGATGGCCTTTTTCGTCGTCGAGGACGTCGTCTGTGCGGCGAAGCTGTCGATCGAAATCGAAGCGATCGGTGCCTTTTCGCCCGACGCGCTACCTGACGGCGTCAGTCCACGAAGCGCCGCACGCATCAAGCTTTGGCGGGAAGGCGCTTGATCGGTCCGGCGGGATGACGGCTGCTGTTCCGGAACGCGCGTCTGGCGTAGTGCGGTGCAGCAAAAGCGGCTAAGGCGTGGCCGATGCAGACCATGGCCAACACCTATAACGGGTGGATCGACTGGATCCTCAATACCAGTCAGCTGTCGGACAAGTTCTGGCACGTTCAGGCAGGGCTCGCGATCCTGGTGATCGCGCGACTGTTGCTCCGCGTTCCGTTGCGCAGCTTTCTGCCCCTGTTCGTGGTGATCGCTGCCGAAGCGGGGAATGAAGTGCTGGATCGCATCTATCTGGGCGCGTGGAATTGGGACGATACTGCCAGCGACGTATTCTACACGCTGCTCTGGCCGACGATCCTTACTTGCGGCGCCTTTGCTAGCGCACGCTATCCGGGACTGAGCGAGCCGCCGAAATGGCTTCGTCGATGGGTCATCCGGGACGAGAAGACGTCGGAAGAGCAGGATTAGGACCTGCTGGTGCGGACGGCGGGACTCGAACCCGCACGCCCTTACGGGCAAAAGATTTTAAGTCTCCAGCGTCTACCGGTTCCGCCACGTCCGCACAGGGAGGACGAGAAGCCGATGGCGATCCGCGCGTCAAGCGCCGCAGCATATCAATTTACGGACAGCGTCGCCGGAACAGGCTGCATCGGCCGTTGGAACGATTAAACGTTCAGGCGCTCGCGCATTTCCTTGCCGGGTTTGAAATAGGGGACGCGCTTGGCGTCCACTTCGACCGATTCGCCGGTGCGCGGATTGCGTCCGACGCGGGCGTCGCGCGCGCGGGTCGAAAAGGCGCCAAAGCCGCGCAGTTCGACACGGCCGCCTTCGCTCAATCGCTGAACGATCTCGTCGAAAAATACCGCGACGATCCTTTCGACCTCCCGGGCCGAAAGATCGGGGTTATCTTGCGCCAGCTTCTGAACAAGTTCGGAACGGATCATCCAAGCCCTCCAAGCGGGCGGCCTTCCGTTTTCGGTAAGACTACGCCGCGACCACGGACATATGGTAGCGCCGATGGGCTATCTGCATCAACCCGAAGATGAACGAAATTTGCAGATTCCAGAACTTTATGCGTGCCGGGACGGACGAGTCCGCCCCGGCAACCCATATTATTCCTGATCGCCGCCGGTGCCGCGTGCCTTGAGCGCTTCGCCCAGGATGTCGCCGAGCGATGCACCCGAATCGGACGAACCGTACTGGGCAACAGCCTGCTTCTCTTCGGCGATCTGCATCGCCTTGACGGAGAAGGTCGGCTTCTTCGAACGGTCGGTGCCGGTCACCATCGCGTCGAACTTCTGGCCCACCTGGAAACGTTCCGGACGCTGTTCGTCACGGTCGCGGCCCAGATCGGTGCGCTTGATGAAGCCGGTCTGGCCATCTTCGCCCGCCTGTACTTCGAGACCCGCGTCGCGGACTTCCAGCACCGTGACGGTGACGATTGCGCCCTTGTTCAGGCGATCGCCCGAAGCGGCAACCGCGCCGGCGGTCGGAGCACCACGCTCGAGCTGCTTCATGCCCAGGCTGATGCGCTCCTTGTCCGGCTCGACGGCCAGAACGACGGCCTGAACCGTCTCGCCCTTGCGGTGCAGGTTGAGCGCGTCTTCACCCGAAATGCCCCATGCGATGTCCGACATGTGGACCATGCCGTCGACATCGTTGTCGAGGCCGATGAACAGGCCGAATTCGGTGGCGTTCTTGACTTCGCCTTCGACGGTCGAGCCAACCGGATGTGCCTCGGCAAAGGCTTCCCACGGATTCTGCTGCGCCTGCTTCAGGCCCAGCGAGATGCGGCGCTTGTCCTCGTCGACCTCGAGCACCATCACTTCGACTTCCTGCGAGGTCGACACGATCTTGCCCGGATGGACGTTCTTCTTGGTCCAGCTCATTTCGCTGACATGGACCAGGCCTTCGATGCCCGGCTCCAGTTCGACGAACGCACCATATTCGGTGATGTTCGTGACGCGGCCGGTGATCTTCGCGCCGACCGGATATTTGGCCGATGCGCCTTCCCAGGGATCGCTTTCGAGCTGCTTCATGCCCAGGCTGATGCGCTGCGTGTCGCGGTTGATGCGGATGATCTGCACCTTCACCGTGTCACCGATGTTGAGCATTTCGCTCGGGTGGTTGACGCGCTTGTAGCTGAGGTCGGTGACGTGCAGCAGGCCGTCGATACCGCCCAGGTCAACGAACGCACCATAATCGGTGATGTTCTTGACGACGCCGTCGATCACCTGGCCTTCGGTCAGGCTCTGGATCAGGCCCGAACGCTGTTCGGCGCGGGTTTCCTCGAGCACCGCACGACGCGACACGACGATGTTGCCGCGCTTGCGGTCCATCTTGAGGATCTGGAAGGGCTGGGGGATATCCATCAGCGGGGTGACGTCGCGCACCGGACGGATATCGACCTGGCTGCCGGGCAGGAAGGCGACGGCGCCGTTCAGGTCGACGGTGAAGCCGCCCTTGACGCGGCCGAAGATCACGCCTTCGACGCGGCTGTTTTCAGCGAATTCGGATTCGAGCTTGTCCCATGCGGCTTCGCGGCGGGCGCGGTCGCGGCTCAGCATCGCTTCGCCGTTCGCATTCTCGACGCGGTCGATATAGACTTCGACTTCGTCGCCGACCTTCAGCTCGGCCTTCTGGCCGGGAGCGGCGAATTCGCGCAGCGGCACGCGGCCTTCGCTCTTCAGGCCGACGTCGATGACGGCGAGGTCGTTTTCGATGCCGGTGACGGTGCCGATGACGACGCGGCCTTCAAAGCTGTCTGCGCCGCCGAGCGTCTGCTCGAGCATTGCCGCGAAATCGTCGCGGCTCGGATTTGCCGTAGTGGCCATGTAGATGAGGTTCCTGAACTTACGTTTTTCCGGCCAACCGGTTGGTTCCGGTGGTCTTTTGGCCGAACTGCCGTGCCGGGCGAATCCCGGACGCGGCATCCGGGCGGGCATCGCCCCGCAAAGGGTTGTTCCAGTCGACAAAATGGCAATCGCCAAAATGCGAAATGGCGCGTGAGGAATCTCCTCCGCGCCGACCCTCCGCGAGTCTCAACTCGCCGGACGGGCGCGCGTTAGCCGATTACGGGGCAGGAAGCAAGGTTTTGTGCAGTATCGGTCGCACTCGTGATGGGCGTGAGGCCCCCGGCCGGGCAGCGTTTACTGCTCGCTGTCGGCCGAAGCCTTCGCCCGCGCGGCCTCCACGATCGCCACTGCCTTTTGCACAGCCGCCTCGATCGACAGGAAACTGGTGTCGAGCAGCACTGCGTCCGCCGCCTGGCGCATCGGCGCTTCGGTGCGCTTGGCGTCGCGTTCGTCGCGGGCGCGGATGTCGGAAAGCACCTTGTCGAGGCTTTCGAACACGCCGCTCTTGCGCTGTTCCAGCTGACGGCGCTGGGCGCGGATCATCGGCGTCGCCTTGACGAAGATTTTCACATCGGCCTCCGGCGCAATCACCGTGCCGATATCGCGTCCGTCGAGCACCGCGCCGCCCGGCTGCCCCGCAAATTTCTTCTGCCGCAGCAACAGCGCCTTGCGCACCAGCGGATGGGCCGAAACGATCGAAGCCGCCTTGCCGATCGCCTCGCTTTTCAGGGCCGGATCCTCCAGCTGGAAATCCTCGAAACTGCATCCGGCCAGCGCATCGGCTTCATTCGCCGGATCGCGCTCCTCGCGCAGCACTTCGGCCGCGACGGCGCGATAGAGAAGCCCGGTATCAAGGTGCGGCAGGCCATAATGCCGCGCGAGTGCGCGGGCGATCGTGCCCTTGCCCGACGCGGCGGGTCCGTCGACTGCGATAATCATTCCACAGACTTCAGCCTAGCCGCGCACTGCGTCAAGCGTTTCGTAGAAATCGGGATAACTCGTCCCCACCGGTGCGACATCGTCGATCGTCAGCGATCCGGAGCAGGCGAGGGCCGCCACCGTCATGCTCATTGCGATACGATGGTCGAGTTTCGAGGCGACCTGCGCATTCCCCGGCAACAATTCACCGCCCGTTCCGTCGATGATCAGCCCGTCGGGAACTTCCTCCACGCGCCCGCCCGCTGCGGTCAGCGCCGCCGCCATGGTCGCGATCCGATCCGATTCCTTGACGCGCAGTTCCTCTGCGCCGCGCGCGACAGTGCGTCCGGACGCAAGCGCGGCGGCGACGAACAGGATCGGATATTCGTCGATCATGCTCGGCGCGATTTCGGGCGGCACTTCGATGCCGGTCAGCGGCGCGTGACGGACGATCAGATCGGCCACAGGTTCGCCGCCCACGCTGCGCGGCTGCGCTTCGGTGATATCGGCGCCCATCATGCGCAGCGCCTGAACCAGACCTGCGCGCGTCGGATTCAGCCCGACATTGGCGATCGTCAGTTCCGATCCCGGCACGATCGATGCCGCCACCATCCAGAATGCGGCGCTGGAAGGGTCACCGGGAACTTCGATCTGCTGCGGCTTCAGCTCGGCCTCGCCGGTGATCGCTATGATGCGACCCTCGGGCGTTTCTTCGACCGAAACTTCCGCGCCGAATCCGCGCAGCATCCGTTCGCTGTGATCGCGGGTCGGCACCGGCTCGATCACGCGGGTGATTCCCGGCGTGTTGAGTCCGGCCAGCAGCACCGCCGACTTCACCTGCGCCGATGCGACCGGCAGGCGATATGCGATCGGCACAGCGGGGCTGATGCCGCGCATGGTGAGCGGCAGGCATTTGCTTCCCTTGGCACCCGGAGATGCAGTGAACTCTGCGCCCATATCGCTCAGCGGATCGATGACGCGGCCCATCGGGCGAATCGAAAGCGACGCATCGCCGATAAACGTCGCCGTGATCGGATGGCTGGCGATCAGGCCCATCAGCAGGCGCGTCGACGTGCCCGAATTACCCATGTCGAGCGCCGTGCGTGGCTGGAGCAGCCCGCCCACGCCGACGCCATGAACGCGCCACACGCCATCGCCGCCGCGTTCGATATCCGCGCCCATCGCGCGCATCGCGGCGGCAGTGGCAAGCACGTCCTCACCCTCCAGCAGGCCTTCGATCCGGCTTTCGCCGACGGCCAGGCCGGCGAACATCAGCGCGCGGTGGCTGATCGATTTGTCGCCGGGAACGCGCACGGTGCCGCGCAACGGTCCGGCGGCAGAAAGCGAAAGCGGGCGGGGGGCTGATGATGTCATAAGGCGCGCGGGCTTTTGACAGCGCGCTTGCGCTATGGCAAGGCGCGCCCCACTTTGCGGGGCCGGGTTCTGCCATTGGCAGGATCGATCCCCGAAAATCCCAGTTTCGAAAGGCAAGAGGCGCTCACATGGTGAAGCCGGAATGGGGCACGAAGCGGACGTGTCCGAAATGCGCAACGCGCTTTTATGATCTCGAAAAGGACGAACCGGTAACCTGCATCGAATGCGGGTATGCCTGGGAACCTGAGCCGGTGCTCAAGTCGAAGCAGCCGCTTCCGTTCGAATCGAACAAGAAGGAAGCGGACAAGAAGGAAGACAGCGATTCGGATCTCGGTGACGAGGATCTGGACATCGGTGACGACGATGATTCGCCCGATGACGAAGTCGATCTGGGCGGCGACGACGATCTGGGCGTCAAGGCTTCCGAAGAAGACGACGAAAACTGAGCACCCGTGCCCGCGCGCTCCGGCCTTGTTTACGGAGCGCCGCGGCAGCATCAATCGGGTGCTTGCAATCTCCGCGGCGGCTGACTAAAGGCCGTCGCCTTCCCGGGGTGTGGGGCCGTAGCTCAGCTGGGAGAGCGTCGCAATGGCATTGCGAAGGTCAGGGGTTCGATCCCCCTCGGCTCCACCAAATCCCTGATTTGATATCGCCTCGGGTTCGTGGTTTCCCCTCTGGGGCTCCACCATTTCCCCAATTTGCTTTCACCGCATTTCTCCGCATCGGGCGGTTCAGCTTCGTGCGCAAAGCGCGTAGGGCGGGGGCATGAAGCCCGTCCGGATTGTTCCTGCCGCTACCCTGGTACTGATGCGCGAGCGCGTTGACGGGCCGCCTGAACTGCTGATGGTCGAGCGTGCAGCGGCAATGTCTTTCGCAGGCGGTGCGCTGGTGTTTCCCGGCGGACGAATCGATCCGGGCGATCATGCGCTGGCGGCGGCGCTTGGCAGCGCGTCCGATGAAAGCGCGGCACGGATTGCTGCAATTCGCGAGACGGTGGAGGAGGCCGGCGTTCCGATCGGCATGCGAATCGCGGCGGACGCCGTGCCCGAGCTGCGGACCGCGCTTCATGCCGGCATGCCCTTTGCCGAAGCGCTGAACCGGGCCGATGCAGCGCTCGATCTCGATACGCTGGTGCCGTTTGCCCGCTGGTGCCCCGATCACAGCGAACGCGTGTTCGATACGCGCTTTTTCCTGGCCCGCGCCGACGCGGGCCTTCCCGAACCCGATCCGGATGGGAGCGAGAGCACGCGCGCCTTCTGGCGCTCGGCGCGCGCGGTGCTGGATGCGGCCGATGCGGGCCGCCATTCGGTGATTTATCCCACGCGCCGCAATCTGGAGCG
The DNA here is from genome assembly GCA_002707985.1 of Sphingomonas sp. Lineage (GTDB taxonomy): Bacteria > Pseudomonadota > Alphaproteobacteria > Sphingomonadales > Sphingomonadaceae > Sphingomonas. The sequence continues at coordinate 44,298 of PAOI01000007.1, forward strand.
GCTCGCGCCCTTTGCCAGGTTCGAGGAGGCTGCCGCGCATGCGCTCCGCTATCCGGTGCGCACGATCACACCCTGGGTCGAGCTGCGCGAGGGGGGCGATCACCTCTGCATCCCCGACGATCTGGGCTATCCTGTCACGTCCGAGCGGCTCGACAGCGCGCTTCGCGCATCGTGACGCAGTTTATCCGCTGGTCGACGCGGTTGCTGCTGTTTGCGGTCCTTGTCTGCGCCGTGTTTCTGGCCGTGGTCTGGCTGCGCGGGCGGCCGCAGGACCTGCCCTGGACCAAGGTCGATCTGGGCGAGCCGATCGGCCTGTTCACCGGTCGCAAGCTGGCTGCGCTGACCGACGATTTCCCGCAATGCCGCGCGCTGCTCGATCGAGCGGGTGTCGCCTATAGTTCCGCCGATCCGGTGACGCGGGCCGATGTGCCGCAATGCGGGTTCAGCGACGGCATTGCGTTGACCGAGGGCGTGGCGTTGTCGCCTGAAGGCTTGACCATGTCCTGCCCGGTGGCGGCGGCGCTGATCAAATGGGAATGGGACATCGTTCAGCCTGCCGCACGCCGCCATTTCGGCAGCCGAGTCGCCACGATCACGCATTTCGGCAGCTATAGCTGTCGCCGGCTCTATGGCCGGGAAAGCGGGGGATGGAGCGAGCATGCGACGGCGGATGCTGTCGATATCTCGGGTTTCCGGCTGGCGGACGGCACGGTGATTTCGGTGCTGAAGGACTGGCCGGGCGAAGGCGCGAAAGCGGCGTTCCTGCGCGAAGTGCGCGACGGCGCGTGCAAACTCTATGCGACGGTGCTTTCGCCCGATTACAATGCGCAGCACGCCGATCATTTCCATATGGATCAGGCGTCGCGCGGCGCTTCGGGCTGGCGCGCGTGCCGCTGATGCGCTGCACACCACAGGCCTGAAACGAAACGGCCCTCCGGGCGGGGAGGGCCGTTTTATCGGTTAGTTGGGAAGCGCCCGGGCCTCGACCTTTTCCACCCATTGGGGGAAGAAGCTCGGTTGCCGGTTCGACCAGCCCGATGCGGTCGCCGCGGCCTCGCTGATCGACTGGAGCAGCTTGCGCCGCAGATCCGGGTGAAGATGCGGCAGCGCCGCCGCCGAACAGAAAGCCGCCGGAAGCCAGGGGCGAACCTCTGCGCCCACCAGCCGCTCATACAGGAAGCGATAGGCGGAAAAGTTCGTCAGACGGCCCTGTCCCAGATCGAATGCCGAAACGGTGACCAGCGGCGCCATGAACGGTTCGACCTGATCGAGGCCGCTGTCATCGGGCACCAGGGCGCGGATTTCATGAAGGCGTTCGTACATGCGCGCCTGGGCGCGGATGCTGGCCGCTTCGACCACGTCGCGCGACCAGCGCGCCATCGCGTCGTCGCGTTCCAGGCCGATATCCAGCGACCGGCGGATATAGCGCTGCGTCGAAGCGCTGAACCCCGCGAATTCCTTAATTTCCGCCAGCGTCATTGCGCCTTCCGCCGGCTTTGATCGTGCGCCCATGATTATACTCCCGCCCGCTCTTCAGTCCTTTCGAACCCATCATGCGCCACTTTGGTTAACGTGACGCTTAATCACTCGTCGTCTCGTGTTCACTATAGGAACGAATCAGCTGCTGCATTGCAACATCCGTGCGACGAACGGAGTTCCCAGGTTCGAAAATTCCGCTGCCTGCGGCATTTTTGCGCCGGAAAGCAGGGCGTTTCGCGGTCGCGAGGGACGGGATCGGGAATTTCCCGGATACGCATTGCTGCGGGGTTCCGACCGTCCAACGCCGTTAAACAACCGTTCATCGGAAAAGCCCGCCGCGGGGCTGGGCGAGCCGCCTACAATCGGTTTAGCAACGCTTCAACAATTCAGCGGGGTCGTGGGGACCAGATGAAAATTGGCGGATTTGCAGCGCGTTTTGCGCTGATGGTGGTCTGCGGCCTGATGACGGTCGCGCCGGCCCAGGCAAAATTCTGGCAGTGCGTAACCTTCGCACGCTCGATCTCCGGCATCGAAATCTATGGCAATGCCCGCACCTGGTGGGATCAGGCCGCCGGTCGCTACGATCGCGGCGAGATGCCCCAAGTCGGTTCGGTCATGTCCTTCCGTCCCATCGCCCGCATGCCGCTGGGCCATGTCGCCATGGTTTCCGAAATCGTCAGCGACCGCGAAGTGCTGCTCACCCATGCCAACTGGTCGCATCCCGGCCAGGTTGAGCGCAACGTGCGCGCAATCGATGTTTCGCCGAACAATGACTGGAGCCAGGTTCGCGTCTGGTACGCGCCGATCGGAGCGCTGGGCGGTACCACCTATCCGATCAACGGCTTCATCTATCCCGAAACGCCGGATGCGCCCCAATGGCCCGATCTGTTCGCAGGCGCCGAGGGCAAGAGCCTGTTGTCGCTGGCGCTGACCGCCGCGGGCTGATCGCCCGATTGGTTCAGGGCGCCGCTCAGGCGGGGCTGAATTTCAACGCGACGCCGTTCATGCAATAGCGTTTACCGGTCGGGCGGGGCCCATCGTTGAAGACATGGCCCAGATGCCCGCCGCAACGGCGGCAGAGCACTTCGGTACGGAACATCCCCAGACTGCGATCACCGCGCGTGATCACTGCTTTTTCCAACGGTTGCCAGAAGCTCGGCCAGCCGGTGCCGCTGTCGAATTTCGTTCGCGACGAAAACAGCGGAAGCGCGCATCCCGCGCATTGGAAGGTTCCGGCGCGTTCCTCATGCAGCAAGGGGCTGGTGAACGGGCGTTCGGTGCCCGCTTCGCGCAGGATATGGAATTGCGCCGGGGTCAGGCGCCGGCGCCACTCGGCTTCCGAATAATGGACTTCGAAATCCTGCTCCGCCTCGCGGCTTTCGCCCGGCGAACAGCCGATCGTCATCGCAGCCGCGCCGATCCCGGCACTCGCCAGGAATCTGCGGCGGTTTTGCAGCGAAGGGGCCATGGCGGATATGCTCCCGTGATTGCCGATATGTCGACAGGTTCGCCCCGGCATCGCGACCGGTTACATCCGACAGCGGCTCAATAGCGGGAGAGTTCCACCTGCATGCTGCGATAACCATGGACGAAACAGGCCGGAACGCGATCGGGCTCCGCCAGCACATTGGGGCGCAACCGCCGCTTCGCCATTTCCTCCATCAGCACGCCGACCTGCAATTCGGCCAGCCGCGCACCGACGCAGCGATGGATGCCATGGCCGAAGGCAAGGTGCCGACGCGCATTGGCCCGGTCGACGATGATGCGGTCGCCATCCTCGAACAGCGTCTCGTCGCGATTGGCGGACAGATACCAGAGGACCAGCTTGTCGCCCTCGCGGATCTGCTGACCATATAGCTCCGCGTCGCGTGTCGCGGTGCGGCGCATATGCGCGAGCGGCGTCTGCCAGCGGATGATCTCCTGTGCGGCATTGGGGATCAGGCCGGGATCGGCCTCCAGCTTGGCGCGCTCCTCGGGAAACTGCTCCAGCCCCCAGGCATAGGCGCTCATCGTATTGCGCGTCGTATCGTTGCCGCCGACGATTAGCAGGATGAGATTGCCCAGAAATTCATGCTCGTCCATTTCCGCCATCGCATCCGAATGGAGCATCATCGAAATCAGGTCGGGCGTCGGCGGCTGGCCCAGCCGGTCGTTCCACAGCTGGCGGAATGCCGCGGCGCAATCATAGAGATGGGTGAGCCGCTCCTGCTTGCGCGCCGGATCGCGCGCGATTTCGATATCGCCCGCCCAGTCTGACCAGAAGGTGAGCTTGCGCCGCTCCTCCCAGGGAAAGCCGAACAGCAACGCCAGCATCTGGGTGGTCAGTTCGATCGAAACCTTGTCGACCCAGTCGAACGGCTCGCCCACCGGCAGCGTATCGAGCAACTCGCCGGTGCGGCGCACCACATCCGCGCGCATCCGCGTCATCTCGCTGGGGGTAAAGGCAGGGGCGATGGTGCGCCGCTGGCCGGTATGTTTGGGCCGGTCCATCGCGATGAACATCGGCAGCCGCACATCGTCGACCAGCAGATCGGCGACCGTGATGCCGGCTGCAGACGAATAAATGTCGGGCAGCGATTCGACTTCGACGATCGGCTTATAGGCAGAGATCGACCAATAGGGGCCGAAGTCGCTTTCGGTGCAGTGATATACCGGGGCCTGTGCGCGCAGTTGCCGGAACGGCTCCTGCCACAGATCGTCGCGATAAAGTTCCGCGCGCGTCATATCGAGCGTGCCGGACGCCAGCCGGTCCTGCGCAAGCGTCGCCATCATTGCCTCTCCTTCGTCTTTTTCCGGAAGGAGATACCCGACTTACATCGCTGTCAATGGTGACGTTACGTAAGGGGCGTGGGTTCGGGGGAGCCATTTCGCCTGCGCCGCCGCCGTCCCTTCGGTCCGCCAGATTGCAGCACACCGCGCCGGAACCAGCGTGCCGCGACCGAGATGATGATCGCCACCCATAACAGCTGCCATCCCAGCGCCAGCATATGCGGCCAGATTTCGGGCGATTGCGCGGCGCGGGCGATCATCGCCAGCGGCGAACTGAACGGAATGATCGTCGCGATCATCGCCACCGTGCCATCGGGATTCGATGCCGCCGCCGACGCAAGGCCCAGCATCGCCATATTGCCGATGGTGATCGGTAGCGACATCATCTGCAACTCGCGCTGCGTCGCTGCCTGCGCGCCGATGCCGAGCAGCAGCGCGCTCATCAGCATGAACGCCATCACGAAATAGGCGAAGAAGAGCAGGGGGTAGGCAGGAAAGCCGACGGCAGCGCCCAGATTCTGAAGATTGGGCGCAATATCCGGCGGCGCGAACTGAACCGCGTTGAACCCGATCGTCGCCCAGAAGGCGAGAAACAGCAAGGCGACGCCGAAAATGCCGAGCAGCTTGCCGAAAAACACCGATTCGAGCGGCACTGCGGCGGCGAGCACTTCGATCACCTTGTTCGAACGCTCCTCGGCCATGGTGCCGATCGCCTGGCTCGACAGCATCAGCGTCAGGATGAACAGCACGAACGCGCCCAGAAAAGCGATATGCCCCTGTCCGGTGACAGTCGCTTGGGTGCGGACGATCGGCTTGAGCGTCGGTTGCGTAACTGGCGCATCGCTGCCCAGGCGCGCGTCGCGCAATGCGGTTTCGGCGACTTGGGTCAGATAGGTCGCCGATGCCTTGCCGCCGGGGCTGTAGAGAATCACCGGCTTTTCGAGCGGGCCGTACAGCACCGCCGTCACTTCCGCGTCGCGCATCTGGAACATCGCCCGAGCCTGTGTCTCGGGCGTTTTTCCGGGCGTTTCGACCATCAGGTCGCCGGGCCGGTTGTCATCGCCCGCGGCGAACAGCGATCGCAGTCGCGTATCGGCTGCCTGCAACGGCGCCTGCCACTCCGGGGCCGCCAGCGCGACGATCCGCAGATGCGTCGCGGCGGTTCTATCCACCATCGTAGCGCCCAAGCCACCGATCGTGGCAAAACCGACCATCAGCAACGGCGCGAGCAGAAAGACCAGAAACGTGGGCGTCGCGACCGCCGCGACGAAATCGCGCCGCGCGATCGTCAGTGCCTGACGCACCCCCTTGCCGAACGCGCTCACGCCATATCCTCCAGCGCTTCTTCGCCGACAATGCGGACGAACGCATCGTGCAGTCCGGGGCGTTCGATCGACAGCCCCGAAATCCCGTATCCGGCATCGATCAGCGTGACGAGCAATGCCTCGATCCCGGCATCTGGCACCGTGAAACGCCAGCTGCCGTTGATCGGTTCGGCATCGGCGGGCAACAGCCGCGCAATGCCGTCATCGGCGAAATGCGGCGTGTAGCGTGCGTGCAGCGGCAGCGTGGCGCGCGCTTCGTCGGGCGTGCCTTCGAACCGCACCTTGCCCTTGGCGACGATCGCCAGCCGGTCGCACAATCGTTCGGCATGCGCCATCACATGCGTCGAAAACAGGATCGTCGCCCCCCGGTCGCGCTGGCCCAGGATCAGCTTTTCCAGCCGTTCCTGATTGACCGGATCGAGGCCCGAAAAGGGTTCGTCGAGCACCAGCAATTCGGGTTCGTGCACGGTCGATCCCAGCAACTGGACGAACTGCGCCATGCCTTTCGAAAGCTTGCGGATCTTTTCGTCGGCGGCGTGGCCGAGCCCGGCCTCTTCCATCAGCTTTTCGGCGCGCTTGCGCCCCGTTTTCCAGTCGAGCCCGCGCAATGCGCCCATGAATGCGATCGCGTCCTTGGCGCGCATATTGGGATAAAGTCCCCGTTCTTCGGGCAGGTATCCGACATCGTCGCTGGCATCGCGCGGGCGATCATGGCCCAGCAAGGTGCGCTCGCCTTCATCGGGCTCGATAATACCCAGCAACATGCGCAGCGTCGTCGTCTTGCCCGCGCCATTGGGGCCGAGCACGCCATAGATCAGCCCGCTGGGTACGGCGATCGACACGCCGTCCACGACGCGCTTTCCGCCGAACTTCTTGACGAGCCCCGACGCGCTGAGTGCGAGATTCTGTTGCAAGCCACTCCCTCTTTCCGGTCCGCTCGTGGTAGCGGGTGGGCGTGACCAAGAACAGGCCAATCGAAGCAAGGATACGGGAAAAGGCTGCCGAACTGGGGTTCGCCGCCGCCGGGATCGCGCGTGCCGACGCGGCACCGGAGGCGGGCAGGCGGCTGCACCAATGGCTGGACGAAGGCCGGCACGGCGACATGATCTGGATGGAGGCGCGCGCGCATCAGCGCGAAAGCCCCGCCGCGCTGTGGCCCGATGTGCGTTCGGTGATTGCGCTGGGGATGAGCTATGCTCCCGCCACCGATCCGCTGGCGCTTGCCCAAGCGGGGGATATCGGTCGCATCTCGGTCTATGCGCAGGGCGCCGATTATCACGATACCGTCAAAAAGGCGCTGAAGGCGCTCGCCCGCTGGCTGGTCGCCGAATTGCCGGATACTCAGCTCAAGGTGTTTGTCGATACCGCGCCGGTGATGGAAAAGCCGCTGGCGCATGCCGCCGGGCTCGGCTGGCAGGGGAAGCACACCAATCTGGTCAGTCACGAACATGGCAGCTGGCTGTTTCTGGGGGCGATCTACACGACGCTCGATCTGGAGCCGGACGCGCCCGGTCGTGAAAGTTGCGGCCGTTGTACTGCCTGTCAGGTCGCGTGCCCGACCGACGCCTTTCCCGAACCCTATCGGCTCGATGCCCGGCGGTGCATTTCCTATCTGACCATCGAACATGCCGGACCGATCCCGCGCGAATTTCG
>PAOI01000008.1 GCA_002707985.1 Sphingomonas sp.
CGCCGTCGCGATCGCCTGAAGCCCCGCAACGCCGACACCCATGACGAACAGACGGGCGGCCGAAACCGTGCCCGCCGCCGTCATCATCATCGGAAAGGCACGGCCATATTCGGCCGCGGCATCGAGCACCGCCTTATATCCCGACAGGTTCGACTGGGAGGACAGGATGTCCATTGACTGCGCGCGCGTGATGCGCGGCATGAATTCCATCGCCAGCGCCTCTGCGCCCAGCGCCGCATAGGCATCGACTCGCTCGCGCTCGCCAAAGGGATTGAGCCCGGCAACGATCCATGCGCCCTGCTTCAGCCCGGTAAGGCTGTCAGGTGCCGGACCCTGCACGCCCAGCACGATATCGGCGTCGGCCAGCACTTCGGCGCGGTTGCCGACCGTAGCGCCGGCATCGACATAGGCGGCGTCGGCACAGGAAGCCGTATCGCCCGCTCCTGCCTCCACAGCCACGGTTGCCCCCAGAGCGATGAATTTCTTCACCGTCTCCGGCGTTGCGGAAACGCGCCGCTCGCCGGCGGCGGCTTCCTTCAAGACGGCGATCCGCACCTCAGCTGGCGATCAGCATCACGACGCCGGCTACGATGATCGCAACGAGTAGCGTTCCGATCTTCACCATCGACATGAAGCCGTTGAAGGTATTCTGGTGTACCTGGATTTCGGCATTGTCGGCCATTGCGGCTGTTCCCCTCTGCGCAAGAATTGCCGTTTCCTTAACCGGCAGGCCATCGCCGAACAAGTGCAGCTTGGCTTCTTGCAGGCTTAAGTCCGCCTTTACCCATATTGCGTATCAAACGCCCTGATACGGGACAGTTGGGAACTAAGGAATCGCCTATGACGCGCAATGGGCAGCGACTCCTGATGCTGATTGACGACGAACCGGCGCAGCGGCGTCTGGTGGCTGCAATCACTGCGCGCCGGGGCTGGCGCACAATCTTTGCCGGCGATCCGGAAACGGCGATTGCGACGCTGGGCACGCCCGACGGAATGGCGCTCGACGCAATTCTGCTCGATGACTGGTCGTCGGATTGCGACGCCGGAATGCTGATCGAACAATTGCGCGCCCGCCGCCCGCAACTGCCGATCCTGACGCTCACTGCCAACGGTTCGGTCGCGTGCGCCGTTTCGGCGATGCGCGCGGGCGCCACCGACTATCTGGTCAAGCCGCTGGCGCCCGAACGGCTCCTCACCGCGCTCGAAGTCGCTGTCGGCGGCAAGACCGCAGGCGAACTGCGCCCGCTCAGCGAAAAACTGTCCCATCCGCTCGGATTCGACGAAATCGTCGGTTCCGCACCGCAATTCCGCGCCGCGTTGGCGATCGCAGCCAAGGCGGCGCGTGCCCGCGTGCCGGTGCTGATCGAAGGCGAAAGCGGCGTCGGCAAGGAAGTCGTCGCCGAAGCGATTCACGCCGCATCGCCGCGCAACAAGAAGGAGATGATCTCCGTCAATTGCGGCGCGATTCCCTCCAACCTCGTCGAATCGGAACTGTTCGGGCATGAAAAAGGCTCGTTCACCGGCGCCTTCGAACGCAAGATCGGGCGGTTCGTCGATGCCGACGGCGGCACCATCTTCCTCGACGAAGTCTGCGAAATGCCGCTCGAGGCGCAGGTCAAATTGCTGCGCGTGCTGCAATCGGGCGAGATTCAGCCGATCGGTGCGCGCCATGGGCGCGAGGTAGACGTCCGCGTGATCGCCGCGACCAACAAGCTGCTGACCGCCGAAGTCGAAGCAGGTCGGTTCCGCGAGGATCTCTATTACAAACTCAATGTCGTTCAGGTCGCGATCCCGCCGCTGCGCGACCGTAGCGGCGATATTCCGGCATTGGCGCGCCATTTGCTCGGTCGCATCGCCGAACAGCCGGGCCTTCGCCCGCTCGGCATAACCGACGAGGCGCTTCAGCTGCTCGGCACCTATGAATGGCCCGGCAATGTGCGCCAGCTTCAGAACGCACTCTTCCGCGCCGCCGTGCTCTGCGAAGGCGATGCACTGACGCGTTCGGATTTCCCCCAGATCGCGCAACAGGCCGAAGGCCGCAGCAGCAGCCCGTCGGCGCCTGCGGGCAATATGGGCAATGCCGGCGTCACGCTGTTCCGGCCGGACGGCAATCTGCGGCCGCTGCACGAAATCGAAGCCGATGTGATTCGCCTCGCGATCGGCCATTATCGCGGGCGCATGACCGAAGTCGCACGCCGTCTGGGCATCGGTCGCTCGACTTTGTACCGCAAGCTCGGCGAATTGGGGATCGACCAGAACGCGGCCTGATCGCTGCTGCGCCGTCAGTCAGCCCGCGACCAGCGCCGCATCGCGCATACCGCGCCAGACGCGCAGTGCCTGCACCGTTTCGAACACGTCATGGACGCGGATCAGCTGCGCGCCCAGTTCCGCTCCTTTCAGCGCGAGCGCAAGCGATCCGCCCAGCCGTTGTTCGGCCGGCGCCTCGTTCGCCAGCGCGCCGATAATCCGCTTGCGACTGGCGCCCAGCACGATCGGCAGACCCAGCCCGTGAAACAGCGCCAGCCCGTTGAGCAGCGCGAGATTGTCGCTCAGCGACTTGCCGAAGCCGATGCCGGGATCGACCAGTATCTTCGTCCGTTCGATGCCCGCCGCGACGACTGCATCGACTCGCGCTTCCAGCCAGTCATAGGTTTCGATCAGCGGATCGCGATAGCCGCTGCCGCCATGCGGCCCCTTTTTCGGATCGGGCGAATGCATCAGCACGACCGGGCATCCTGCCTTCGCGACCACTTCGACTGCGCGATCGTCCCATAGCAACGCCGCGACATCGTTGACGATATGCGCACCTGCTGCGAGCGCGCCTTCCATCACGCCCGCCTTGCGCGTGTCGATCGACACCAGCGCGCCGCCGCGTGCCAGCCGCTCGACCACCGGCACGCTCCGCGCAATCTCGTCGCCTTCCCAGACGGTTTCCGCGCCGGGCCGTGTCGACTCACCCCCCACATCGATTACTGCCGCGCCCACGGCACTCATATCCATGCCGGCGCCCGCAGCAGCAGCCGGATCGTCGAGATGCCTGCCACCGTCCGAAAAACTGTCTGGAGTCACGTTGAGGATGCCCATGACCTGCGGCTGATCGAAGCGCAGCGCACGCACGCCAAGCGGAAGCGGCGGACGCGGCGCCGAAATGCGCGCCGCCAGGTCGAGCAGCGTTTCCCCCTGGGCGATCTCGTTGGCCACGGCGTTCAGTTCGGCCACCGGAACGGTGCGGCGCAAAGCGCGCGCGCCCTCCACCATAGCGGTCAGTTCATAGGCCGCGAACCATTGCAATCCGCCCGCCAGCCGCGCGACTTCGCCGTCCCGGCCCACCGGCGTATCCACGAATTGCACGGGTCGCAGATAGATATCGGCAGCAGTGCCAAGTGTCGCGTCCATCATCAAAGCTCCAGCCAATATATGCGAGCAGCAACCTGCGAATATCTGCAGATTTTAGAGTCAACTAGAATCGATACGAGAACGAAACTGTCAGAAACTGAGCATATTGGTCGAAATTCGCTATTGATCTTCATCAGAAAATACGGCCTAGCAATTTTATGCTTGATGTTTCTCGTGAAGTACTAGCCTACAGCATCATTGCCCTTTCCGGGGTAATCGGCATGGCATTTCTGACCGTCTATCTGCGGCGGCGGCACCGGAATCGACTCCGGCTTCGCGGCATCAAACGCCACGGCCATTAAATCCCGCTTCGATCAGGCCCGTTTCAACCGGGCGGCCCTTGATCAGGGCTGCGTCGCCAGCAAATAGGTCTGGCGCACCGCATCGATCGGGCGCAGCCCATCGGCGGCTTCATAATGCCAGAACGTCCAGCCGTTGCAGCTCGGCGCGCCTTGCAAGGTCGCACCCAGCTTGTGGATCGATCCCGCCTGACCGTCTTCCATTGCCAGCGAGCCATCGGCACGCACGCGCGCTTTCCAGCGATGCTTGGCATCGCTCAGCACGGTGCCGGGCTGAAGATAGCCGGTTTCTACCAGCGTGCCGAACGCGACACGCGGCGCGGCCTTGCCGGCCTGCATTATCTTGAGGTTCGATTCGTCGAGCGGCAGCGCAGCGTCGATCCGCTCCTGCGCGGCTTCGATATAGACCGTCTCGCGTTCGATGCCGATGAAGCGACGGCCGAGACGCTTGGCGACTGCCCCCGTCGTGCCCGTGCCGAAAAACGGGTCGAGCACGACATCGCCCGGCTTCGTCGAGGACAGCAGCACGCGATAAAGCAGCGCCTCAGGCTTCTGCGTCGGATGGACCTTGTGTCCGTCCTTCTTCAGCCGCTCCTGCCCCGCGCAGATCGGCAATTCCCAGTCCGAACGCATCTGGATTTCATCGTTCAGCGTCTTCATCGCGCGATAGTTGAAGGTGTATTTGGCCTTTTCCCCCATCGACGCCCAGATCATCGTTTCATGCGCGTTGGTGAAGCGCGTGCCCTTGAAATTGGGCATCGGGTTCGCCTTGCGCCAGACAATGTCGTTGAGGATCCAGAAGCCCAGATCCTGCACAGCCGTGCCGACGCGGAAGATGTTGTGATAGCTGCCGATCACCCAGAGCGTACCGGTCGGCTTCAGAATGCGGCGCGCTTCCTTCAGCCAGGCGCGGGTGAATTTATCGTACAGTGCAAAGCTGTCGAACTTGTCCCAGTCATCGGTGACCGCATCGACATGGCTGCCATCGGGGCGATTAAGGTCGCCGCCAAGCTGAAGATTATAGGGCGGGTCTGCAAAAATCGCATCGATGCTGTCGGTCGGCAGCGCCTTCATATGCGCGATGCAATCGCCCATCAGGATCTGATCGAGCGGCAGCACGCCCGCCGCAACATCGGCAACGCGCGCGCTTTTCTTAACCTTCTCGATGACCCCCATACGCCCCTTCCCTGAACCAAAGGCGCCCGATCCTGCGGATGTTCGGGACTCCGTCAAGCAAACATTAGTTAACGGAAATTCCTTAAGAATCGTTAAGTTGGCGGAACATTTGTCGGACCCCCGAGATATTGAGTCCGAAACTTATCCACAGGCACAAGCGATGGGGTGTGACCCGAAAGACTCACTTATCCACAGGCTCTGTCACCCAAGCCGCACCGCCTCCCCGCCGAGCGCCTCGCGCTCGCGGAGCCGATATTCGGCCTGCTGTGCAAAGCCCAGCCGGTGCAGCGCCGACGCCTCGATCAGCAGCAGATCCATGTTGTCGCGGAACCAGGTCCGCCCTCCCGAACACAAGGCGACGATCGTCGCGTCGTCGCCATCCGCGTCGCGAATCGCATCGCTTAACGCTGCGAAGCTGTATCCGGCACCCAGCGCATCGGTTGGCAGGCTGGCTTCGAGCGCCCGCGCCCGCCAGGTGCCGACATCGTACAGATGCGCTCGCGGATCTGCGAGGCGCGGATCGCGCAGCGTTTCGAGGAAGGCACGGTGCAGCGGATGCTGGACATCTCCGACATTCTTGCGCGCATAATCGCGCGCGATATGCCCGCCGGTATTCTGCATCATATACATGCGGAAGCTATCGGCGCCGAGGTCTTCCGCAAGGTCGATAAACGCCGCCATTTCGTGGAAATTGTCGAGCTGGATCGTCGCGTTCAGGTGAAACTCGCGAAACTCGCCGCGGTCGTGCTTGTCGGCGATGAAGCGCAGATTGGGATAGAGCTTCTCCCACTTGCCGGGGCGCCGCACGACTTCATAGACCCATGGGGTACATGCGTCGATCGAGACATTGACCAGCGCTTTGTACCGATCGAGCCCGGCATATTCCTGCCAGCGCTTTTCGCCCATCAACAGCGCATTGGTATGAAGGTCGAGATCGACGTCGAGTTCATGATCGGCTAGATAGCGCAGGATCGAACGATAATGCGGCGCCGACCAGGGATCGCCCTGCCCCGACAGCGAAATCTTGACGCGCCCCCCGGCGCTAAGCAGCGGCTGAAACACCTGTTGCTCGATCTTGGCAAAGCGCGCTTCCTGCGCTTCGCTCGCACCCAATATCTCGCTGCGGCACGACGGACAGGCCAGGTTGCACGACACGTCATGGGCCAGGAACAGCCAGCGCGGCGGCGTATCGAGCGCCGCCTGGCCGGCATCGATGATCGCGCGCAGTCCGGGATCGTCGACCGCATCGCGCCTGGGCAGTTGGTCCTCCATGATCAGCGTGCAGCGCTGTTTGTTGCAATAGCGATAGCTGCCGTCGAGGATGCTCTCGCGCATTTCCTGCGACGACGGGCTGTTCCAGATTTCCTCGGCCGTTTGCCCGTCCAGCGTTCCCAGCCGCTTCTGCGTCCAGATCGAACAACAGGGCGCGACAGTGCCGTCCATCAGCGTTTCGAACTTGATGAAAGGAGCGTCGCAGAACCGGTCCGACAGATCGGCGCTCCTGCCCGGCGACCCGATACAGTCCACAAAGAAATAGGCGCCCGCGACCATCGGACAATGCGCGTGGCTCGAGGCCAGCCGGCTGAGCGCGGCCAGCCCCTCGGCGCGATCCACCGACAATGCGTGGAGCACGCCGGCGACGACATCGAGCGCCTTGCCGACACTGGCGCCCTGCCCCGGACGCACCTGAACGATCAGGTCGCGCAGCATCGCAACATCGTCATGCGCGGCGGCGTCGGCCAGCATCGGCCAGAGTTCGGGATGATCGAGATTGTCGCCCAGCCGCGCGACGATGCTATCCAGGATTGGGTAGAACGGATTTTCCTCGGGCGCCGCTACCGGCTCCGCAGCACCGGCATCAAAAGCATTTCCCGATTGCGCAAAAGACATTCAAACCGCCCCACCCAAAATATCCGTCCGGTTCATTGTAGAGGGCGGCCGGCAAGAACGTCCGGATGGTAGGCAAAACTTGCCGGGTCGCGGCGATCAAAACATCAGTTCCGCCTGCGCCACCGGTGCGAAGCTCCTGCGGTGGTGCGGGGTCGGGCCGATGCTGCGAAGCGCCTCGATATGAACGCGCGCGCCATAGCCCTTGTTCGATGCCCAACCATAGCCGGGGAACTCCGCATCGAGCGCGACCATCATCGCGTCGCGGCGTTCCTTGGCGACGATCGATGCCGCCGCGATCGACAGGCAGCGTGCGTCGCCGCCGATCACCGGTTCGCTGCGATGCGTCCATTTCGGGCAGCGATTGCCGTCGACCAGCACGAAGGCGGGCGGCAGCGCCAGTGCCGCAACGGCGCGTTCCATCGCCAGCATGCTCGCCCACAGGATGTTGAGCCGGTCGATTTCCTCGACACTGGCAATCCCCACGCCGATCTGCGCGCATTCGATCAGCGCGGCACAAAGCTCGGCACGCTTCTTTGCCGACAATGCCTTGGAATCGTTCAGCCCGTCGGGGATGCAGTCGGGATCGAGCACTACTGCGGCGGCCACTACCGGCCCGGCCAGCGGCCCGCGCCCGGCCTCGTCCACCCCCGCCACCGGCCCGCGATGGAGCGCGGCGAAATGGCGTTCGCGCGTAAAATCGGGCCCAAGCGGATCAGCCATCGGCATTCTCGATTCGCCAGGGCGGAAAGCGGCGCATTTCGCCTGCCTGATAGAGGCAGATGGCATTGCCCGACGGATCGGTCAGCCGCGCGTCGCGCCAGCCCCATTTCTGATCGGTGGGCTCGGTATCGAACACCACGCCCTGCGCCTTCAGATAGGTTACCGTCATGTCGAGATCGCCGCATTCGAAGAAGATGACCGGCCCGCGCGCCATTTCCTCGGCGGCTTCGATGGAGAATGTGGCACCGCCTTCGGCTTCGAACCGCGCATAACGCGGCTGTGCGCGAACGATCTGTTTGAGCCCGAGCAGGCGATAAAAGCGCTCCGCGGCGGCAAAGTCGCCGACCGGCACCGTCACCTGATTGAGCATCGGGGCAAAGCGCGACAGGTTGAGGTCGAGGCGCACATCCTGATGCCCCATCGGCCCATGACCATGCCCGAGCCCCGGCGCCGACAGCATCGCCACACGAACGAAGCGGCGCGCGCGGGCAATCGCTTCGGGCAGGGTCCAGTCCTTGGCGAGTTCGACCGCGATGGCAGTGGACAGCGTACAGCCGGTGCCATGCGTCTCGTCGCTTTCGATCCGCGCGTCGCGCCACTCCATTTCGGGCGGATTTTCGCCATGTTCGGGGCAGAACAGCCGATCGGTCACCTGGCTGCCCCTGGCATGGCCGCCCTTGACCAGCACCGCGCTGCCCCGCCGCGCGACCAGCGATCGCGCGCTGTCGCGCTGGGCATCGCGATCGACGATCGACTGGCCCGAAAGCGCCTTCAGCTCGGGCAGATTGGGTGTGGTGACGGTGGCGACACGCATCAGCCGCTCGAACGCCGCAATGGTCAGATCGTCGGCCAGCACGCCGCCAGATGTCGCGACCATCACCGGATCGAACACCACCGGCACCCCGGGAAATTCCTCGAGCTTTTCGGCGACGGCATGCGCGGTCTTGGCCGATCCGATCATGCCGATCTTGACGGCATCGGCGCCGATATCGCTCAGCACCGCGTCGATCTGTGCCATCACCATGTCGGTAGAGACCGGATCGACTGCCTCGACCGCGCGGGTATTCTGCGCCGTGATCGCCGTGATCGCCGTCATGGCATGCGCACCCAGCATCGTCGCAGTGCGGATATCGGCCTGAATGCCTGCACCGCCGCCCGAATCGGACCCGGCGATGATCAGGATGCGCGGCGTCATGGCTGAACCTCCGGAACGGGCTGGAAGTTTAGGAAGTTTAGGACACGTCCCTCCCGATCCACCCACCGCACGCAAAGACCGCGACGGCGTGACAGATTAGCGATCAAGGGAGTGCAACGGATCATGGGCTCAGCCTTGCCACAGCCGGGGGCGTGTAGGACAGCCCCTAACGGCACCGGATGATCCGTCTCCCCTGCGCAGGCAGGGGCCCATGTCTGTGACGTCGAGCCTGACATCCGACACGCGACACTCAGCCCATGTGTCAGCCTCGAGTCGGAAATTGGCAGCGATAGGCCCCTGCCTGCGCAGGGGCGACGGCTGTTGCCGGCAGCGCGCAACCTCAGCCCCGAAAGTACCGCTTCGTGCCCGCCGGATTTGCCTTGAGCCGCTCACCCGTCCGCGTCGGCCGGTCGGTCAGTTCCCCGCCGCAATTGGGGCAGCGCTCGTCCAGTGCATCCGCACATTCGGCGCAAAAGGTACATTCGAACGAACAGATAAACGCGCCATGGGCATTGGCGGGCAGTTCACTGCCGCAGCGTTCGCAATCGGGACGCATTTCGAGCATGGCATGGGTATAGTTGCGCGATACGGCAGCGGGAAGCTGTTATTCCTACCCCGCCAGGGGGAGGAATTGGCTAACCGTATACGTGTTTGATCCAGATATCGTTCATCCAGTCTTCGTAGCCCAGAAGCTCACCCTCTCGACGCTCGTGCGCTGGAGTCCATTCCCTGCTCGCTTTCAGTTCGATCATCGCGTCGATCCGCCATCTCTGGTCCGGCAGGGCAAACATTATGCGATGAAGGACATAGCTTTGCCCGTCAGCCGGCGGATCCAATTGGTCGTGGCGAACCAGTTGACCGGACGCGACCTGACGGTCGAACAACCTCATGTATCGGACGATGACATCAGGAAACCGCCCCTCTGCATCGGCAAACATCGCCAGGGGCTTCCGACCCGCGAGCATCAAGCCAAGCTCACGGTTGGTGTGGATCAGATATGGCAGGCCGGTCGGCAATCCTAAGCCGCCACCGCACGCACTGCGTCGCAGATGCGGTCGACCACGCGTTCCACTTCGCCGCGATCGTCGCCTTCGGCCATGACGCGGATTACCGGTTCGGTGCCCGATTTGCGGATGACGAGGCGGCCACTGCCTTCCAGATCGGCTTCGACCTCGGCAATCGCTTCCTGCACGCTGACATCGTCGAGCGGCGTAAAACCCGCGGCGAAGCGGACATTTTTCAGGATTTGCGGCAGCGGGTCGAACTGGTGGAGCACTTCGCTGGCAGGCGCACCCGCACGCGCGATTTCGGCCAGCACCTGCAGCGCGGCCACCAGCCCGTCCCCGGTCGTGGCATAGTCCGACAGAATGATATGCCCCGATTGCTCGCCGCCGACATTGAACCCATCGGCGCGCATCCGCTCGAGCACATAGCGGTCGCCTACGCTCGTCCGCTCCAGCCCCAGTCCCTGCGCCGACAAATGGCGTTCGAGGCCGAGGTTCGACATCACCGTGGCGACCAGCCCGCCGCCCTTGAGCAACCCGCGCCGCGACCACCCACAGGCGATCGTCGCCATCAGCTGATCGCCATCGACCACCCGACCCTTCTCATCGACCACGATCAACCGGTCGGCGTCGCCGTCCAGCGCGATCCCGAGCGCCGCGCCCTCGGCCACCACGCGTTCGCACAGCTGGTCGGGCGCGGTCGAACCGACCCCGTCATTGATGTTGAGGCCGTTGGGCGTCACGCCGATCGCCACCACTTCGGCGCCCAGCTCCCACAAGGCGGACGGCGCGACATGATAGGCGGCGCCATTGGCGCAATCGACGACGATCTTCATCCCGTCGAGGCTTAGGTCGGTCGGGAAGGTCGATTTGGCGAAGTGGATATACCGCCCGCGCGCATCCTCGACGCGGCGGGCGCGGCCAATCTCCGCCGAAGGCGCAAGCTGCGGATCGGCCTCGATCAGCGTTTCGATCGCCAGTTCGTCGGCATCGGACAGCTTGTATCCGTCGGGCCCGAACAGCTTGATGCCATTGTCGGCGAAGGGATTGTGGCTGGCCGAAATCATCACGCCCAGATCGGCGCGCATCGATGTCGTCAGCATCGCGACTGCCGGCGTCGGCATCGGGCCGACCAGCACCACATCCATGCCCACAGCAGTAAAGCCGGCGACCATCGCATTTTCGAGCATATAGCCCGACAGGCGCGTATCCTTGCCGATCACCACGCGGTGGCGGTGATCGCCGCGCCGGAAATGCGCACCGGCGGCCATCCCCACCTTCATCGCCATTTCGGCGGTCATCGGAAAGATGTTGGTCGCGCCCCGGATTCCGTCGGTGCCGAAATATTTTCTTGCCATTACCTCTGCGCTCACGCCCTATCGGGATTGCCTTTCATGCCTGATAGCGGGCAATCCTTACCAGAGCGAGCATGTCCCAAACCACCCGCATCCTTCTGTCGCTGATCGTCGGTCTTGTCATCGGCATCGTCTGGGCCGCGCAATCGCCGGAGGGCGCGCTGGCCGCGACGGCCTATGTTCAGCCGATCGGGACGGCGTGGCTCAATGCGCTGCGCATGACGATCGTGCCGCTGGTCGTATCGCTGCTGGTCGTCGGCATCGCTGCGACGGCGGAAGCGGCGCGCGCGAGCAGGCTGGCGACGCGGGCAATCATCCTGTTCATGGTGATGCTGTGGATTTCGGCGATCCTGGGCGCGGTGCTGACGCCGCTGTTCCTTAACCTCTGGGCGCTGCCGCCAGACGCGACCGAAGCGCTGCGCGAAAGCTTTGCCGGGGCGCAGGTGCCGGGCGAAGTGCCGCCCTTCTCCGAATTCCTTGCGGCGATGATCCCGACCAATCCGATCGCGGCGGCAGTGAACGACGCGTTCCTGCCGATGATCCTGTTCACCACCGTCTTCGCCTTTGCCGTGACGCGCCTTCCGGAAGAACCGCGCGAAACGCTGGTCGCTTTCTTCCGCGCGATATCGGACGCGATGCTGGTGATGATCCATTGGGTATTGTGGCTGGCGCCGATCGGCGTGCTGGCGCTGTCGTTCGTCGTCGGGGCGCGCGCGGGCACGGCGGCGCTGGGCGCGCTGGTCCATTATGTGCTGATCGTCGCGGCGGTGGGCGGCGTGCTGTTGCTGCTCGCCTATCCGTTGGCGGTTTTCGGCGGCAAGGTGCCGCTGGGCCGCTTTGCGCGCGCAGTCGCTCCGTCTCAGGCAGTGGCGGTAAGCACGCAAAGCTCGCTCGCATCGCTCCCCGCCATGCTCGAAGGGTCAGAGCGGCTGGGCATCCCGGTGGCGACATCGGGGGTCACGCTGCCGCTCGCAGTCGCGATCTTCCGCGTGACCGGGCCGTGCATGAACGTCGCGGTCGCCATCTATGTCGCGCATGTGTTCGGCATGGAGCTCACCATGACGCAACTGGCGGCGGGCGTCGCGGCGGCGGCGATCACAACGCTCGGCGCAGTCAGCCTGCCCGGCGCGATCAGCTTCATCAGCTCGATCGCCCCGATCGCCATCGCGATGGGCGTCCCGGTCGAACCGCTCGCGCTGCTCGTCGCAGTCGAAACGCTGCCGGATATCATGCGGACCGTGGCCAATGTGACGATGGACGTTTCGACCAACGCCGTGATCGCCGCACGATCGGGCGGAGTCGGAGAACGCACCGAAGCGGACGAACTGCTGAGCGGTTGAGGCGCCGTATCAGTCGATGACGACGCAAGCGCCGTTCGACGTCATTGGCGGACAGGGCTGGCGGATCATCCAGCCGATTTGCTGGATCAGTTCGCCGACGACGGGTTCATTTTCCGCACTGCGAGCCGGGCGATAGCGGAACCGCCGCGACCAGAAGCGGCAGCTGCCGGCATCCAGCTCGTCATACCCGCTCGACTGCACGACTTCGCAATTGCTGACGCGCCCGCGAAGATCGATCGTCAGCTTCATGGTCACCACCCCCTGCTGCCGCTTGCGCAATGCCGCGCCGGGATAATCGGATTCGGAAATGGAGCCGCTCCATATGATCGGAGCAGTCTGCGCAAAAGCCGACGCAGCAAAAAGCGAAGCGACAAAAGACGTCGCGATAGCGATCTTCTTGATCATCAGCTCTCCATGATTGCAGGAGCCTGACACAGTTACTTCATCAGCACCAGTTCTTCAGCCATGCTGGGGTGCAGCGCGACGGTATCGTCGAACGCCTGTTTGGTAAGGCCCGCCTTCACTGCGACCGCCGCCGCCTGCAATATTTCCGGCGCGTCGGGGCCGATCATGTGCAGGCCGATCACCTTTCCGGTCTCAGCGTCGCAGATCATCTTGTAGAGCGCGCGCTCGTTGCGATCGGCCAGGACGTTCTTCATCGCCCGGAAATCGGACGTATAGACCTTGATCGATCCGAACTTCATCCGCGCCTGACCCTCGGTCAGGCCGACTCCCGCCATCGGCGAGTGGCTGAACACGGCCGAAGGCACGCAATCATAATCCACTGTGCGCGGATTGTCGCCGAACACGGTATCGGCGAATGCCTGTCCCTCGCGGATCGCGACGGGTGTCAGCTGCATCCGATTGGTGACGTCGCCGACGGCATAGATGCTCTCGACATTGGTCCGGCTATATTCGTCGACCTTGATCGCGCCCTTGGCGTCGATCTCCACACCGGCATCTTCCAGACCCAGCCCTTCGGTATTGGGCACGCGTCCGGTGGCGAACAGCACGCAATCGACATCGATCGGCTCATGCCCGGTCATTTCGACCTTCAGGCTGCCGTCCGCATTCTTGGTGATGCCGCGGAAATCGGCGTGGAAGCGGAATTCGATCCCCTTGGTCATCGAAATCTGAAGCAGCCGGTCGCGGATCGATTCGTCATAGCCGCGCAGGATCACGTCGCTGCGGTTGATCAGCGTCACCCTGGTACCCAGCTAGTTGAAGATGCCGGCAAATTCATTGGCGATGTAGCCCGCGCCCGCGATCAGCACGCGCTTGGGAAGCGCCTCCAGATGGAACACTTCGTTCGACGTGATGCCCAGCTCATGCCCGGGGCAGGACGACACATGCGGCCGCGCGCCGGTGGCGATCAGGATCCTGCCCGCGCTGATCGTCCGCCCGCTGGCGAGCGTCACTTCGTTCGGCCCCGAAACCGTCGCGCGTTCGAGGATCACTTCGACGTCATGGCTCTCCAGCGTGTGGGTATAGGCCTTGTTCAGGCGATCGACATCGGCGAGCACATTGTCGCGCAGCACCGGCCATTCGAAATCGCAATCGGGAACGTTCCAGCCGAACCGGCGCGCGTCCTTCAGATCCTCGGCAAAATGCGCGCCATAGATCAGCAGCTTCTTGGGCACGCAGCCGCGAATGACGCAGGTGCCGCCGACGCGATATTCCTCGGCAATCGCCACTTTAGCGCCATGCGCGGCGGAAACCCGCGCGGCGCGAACGCCGCCCGAACCTGCGCCGATGACGAAGAGGTCATAATCGTAGTCGGACATTCAGGCGTTCCCCTCGCGATGTGGAGGGTCGCAAATAGGTGGCGGCAAAGGCGATGCCAACCTGCCGGGCGCGAGCGCAGTATGTTCACCTGAATAAGCCCAAAAACTCGCCGTCAAAATATAATTGCCGTGAAGTCGAGGGTCACGCACGGAGCGCCGTTGCCAACCGCCTGCGGTGCTGCGAGACGGGGCAAGAAGCGTCGTTCTATAGAATTTGCGGAACCTAAATACTGAACCGCAAATTTCTGAATTAAGTGTACTTCTCGGGAATTTCCTGTCTAAAAGTTTCGTACTATCCGGGCGAGGCAGGGGGGGCTTCGTGAACGACAAATCGGAAAGCAAAGTCGACAACGTCGCACAGCAAGCGGCGTCTACAGAACACAGTCTTCCTGGTTGGGTCCAACGGTGGAATTTGATTTCTCCGGCCGTACAGGCGATCGCCGCGGTCGTAACAGCAGCGATCAGCCTGCTAAGCCTTTGGATCGCAATCTCAGCGGCAGATTATATCTCGAAGCTCGATGCAGCTGACGGCGCAGTACGAAGCGCGGAGGGCAAGGTCCAGTCAGCGGAGCGCAAGGCGGACTCGCTCGTCACTGAGATCGCCCGTCTGAGGGATGTCCGGGATAATCTGATGCGACAAGGCGACCTAGCCGAAGCAAATTCGCGTGCGTTGGGGGAAATCGTTACCCAGCAAGGCGGGCAGCTTTCGCTCGCGCAGGCCGAACTGCGCACCCGACTAGATGAAATCATGCGCGCCCGATCGGAACTGTCATCGCTGCAGCGGCAAGGCGAGAGCGCCCGTGCGCGACTGGCCACCACCGAGCGCGACTTGGCCACCGCGAGAACAAGGTTCGTCAAGGCGCTGGCGACTAAAGCAATCCTGCTAAATTTCGAGCGTCGCGAACGGCAGACACCGTTGATCCTGTTCGATCCTGAATCGTTCGGCAGGGGTCGCGGAAGCGTATATGTGTCGATTGCTGAAGATGGACGGCACGTGCGGTGCGACGGCGGAGCGGGCGGTCGATTTTCCGAGGACGAAGCGGCGCCGGAGGGACTCGCGGCCCAGTTTTGCGCTTATGTAGAGCGACGTTACGGAGTGGGCGACGAGGTCATTTATGTACCCCATCACGGGGTGTCCCTCCGGTCGGGCGTCGACCGCGACGGAACTAACTATGAAGACTATTTCATCGAACAATTTTGGTCCCTCGATAACGCACTGGGGTTCGCGGCAAGCGGCTTGGAGGAGCAGTTTGGAGAGGAAATCGAGTTGGCTCGTCGTGAATTGCAATCCTTTGTCGATGGGTGGAGTCCTTTTGCACACCACACCATGAATGGGCCGGAGGCTTCTTCACCATTCTGGCCACGAAGCGTTGCGCCGGTTGCGTCAAAACGTGATGAGGATCCTTCGCTGCTGCTTTACGGCATCGGCCCACGAGCGATCCGTTGGGAGGTTGCCGCTCCGGTGCTCGGTCGCATTCCACGACTTACGCTCGACGCGTTGCGATCTGGTAACGTGCACACGACCGATGCGTTCGATAGGGGTCTTATTTGCGCCGCCGCCAAGTATGCGCAGGGTGGCAGGTATCTGTCTGATCAGTCAGTAGAGTTGCTCTGTTCCGCACCCTTTTTACTGCAGAGATTACGTACGGACGCTGAGGGCTTTTCAATATGGAGTGAAGGAATGAGCCTTTGATCTCGGAGCTTCGCGGTACTGCGAGTATGGTTGGCGCCCCCCTCACCGCTTCTTCACAAACTCCGCGCGGAGGACGAGGCCCTTGATGCCGTCGAACTTGCAGTCGATTTCCTGCGCGTCGCCGGTCAGGCGGATCGATTTGATCAGCGTGCCGCGTTTCAGCGTCTGGCCGCGCCCTTGACGTCGAGATCCTTGATCAGCGTCACCTGATCGCCGTCCTGCAGGATGTTGCCCACCGCGTCGCGCACTTCGACGGTGTCGCCGGCTTCCGACGCTTCGGCTTTTGCGGCCGCTTCCGAAGCTGGAATCCATTCGCCGCTGGCTTCGTCATAGACATATTCGTCGTCGGACACGCTATTCCTCCATTCGTCCCGGGCGAAGTCGAGGGACGGGCTTTGTTCGATTAAAAACGTGTCTCGACTTCGCTCGACACAACCGGGTTTGTTTCAGGCGAGACCTGCCTCAGGCACCGCCACAAGCGCTCAGTGCGCGGGGCGTCAGTTGCCCAGCGCGCGCGCCAGCAGATCATTGGTCGATGCGTCGAAATCGAGGTCGCCCGCATCGGCCGCCTTGGCCATTTCCTTGCCCAGTTCGACACCGAACTGGTCGAACGCATTGATCCCGAGCAACACCGCATTCACGAACGTCCGGTGCTCGTAAAAGGCGATCAGCGCGCCCAATGTGCGCGGATCGAGCGTGTCGAGCAGCAATGTCGCGCTCGGCCGGTCACCGGGATAGGCACGCGCCGCATCCTCATGCCCCTTGCCCTTCATCAATGCCGTGCCCTGCGCCAGCATGTTGAGCAGCAACTGGCGGTGATGTGCTTCGTTGAGAATATCCTCGGCCTCGACCACGCCCAGAAATTCGACCGGGACGAGATGCGTGCCCTGATGCAGCAGCTGAAACACTGCATGCTGCGCATCGGTGCCCACGCCGCCCCAGGTGATCGGCGCGGTCGGCCAGCTGACCGGTTCGCCCTCCACCGTCACTCGCTTGCCATTCGATTCCATTTCGAGCTGTTGCAGATAGCTGGGCAGCAACCGCAGCCGCTCGTCATAGGCAAAGACGCCGCGCGTCTCGCATCCGCGCACCTGCGTATAATAGAGGTCGGCAAAGGCGGCCATGACCGGCGCATTCTGCCGCAGCGGCGTCAGGCGGAAATGCCGGTCCATTTCGGCCGCGCCTTCGAGCAGCTCCTCGAACGCATCCCAGCCAAGCCCAAGCGCTGCGGGAAAGCCGATCGACGACCAGAGCGAATAGCGCCCGCCGACGCTTTCGCTGAACGGCAACACGCGGGTTTCGTCGATCCCCCATGCCACGGCCTTGTCCGGCGAAGCGGTGAGCGCGACGCACTGACCATAGGGATCGCCAACGCCGCCCTCGGTCATCCACGCAATCGCGCTTTCGGCGTTCAGCATGGTTTCGGTGGTGGTGAAGGTTTTGGAGGCGATCGCGAGCAACGTCGCCTTCGGATCGAAATCCCTGACCGCTTCCTCCAGCGCCAGCCCGTCGACATTGGAAACGATCGCGACGTCATAGCGATCGGCATCGCGCCCGAGCGCATCGACCAGCAGGTCCGGCCCCAGCGCCGACCCGCCGATGCCGACATGCAGGATATGGCGAATGGGGCCGAGCGCTTCGGCCTCGATCGCGTCGATCAGCGCGCGCATCCGGGCATGAAAGCCGCGCGCCTGCGCCACGCTTTCCGGTGCGCCCTCGCCGCGCTGTGCACTATGCTCGACCGCGCGGCCTTCGGTCACGTTGATCGCTTCGCCCGCGAACAGCGCGTCGCGCTTGCCGGTCAGGTCCATAGTTTCGGCCAGTGCGGCGAATGCCTCCACGGCATCGCGCGACAGATGCGTCTTCGACCAGTCGAAGTGGATCCCCGCGACATCGGCGGTCAGGAACGCCAGTCGGTCGGGATCGCTCGCGAACAGATCGCGCAACGGTGTCTGCGGCAATTTCCGGACGGCGGACCAGTCGGGTGTCGGCATGGGGTTCTCCTGTCTGCGTCTCGCTCCTACCGTCCCATATCCGGCGGGGCCAGTCCCAACCGAGCGCTTGACGCCATGCGCGCGCCGCAGCAGAGCAAGGCCATGGATACCGCCTCGACTGCCGAATCGACCGAAACGGTCAAGACCAAGCCCAAGAGCGAATTGCTCGATACAGGCAAGTTCCTGATCAAGCTGGTGCTGATCGTCTTCGTGATCCGCAGCTTCATCTTCTCGCCGTTCAGCATTCCGAGCGAATCGATGATGCCGCGCCTGCTGATCGGCGACTATCTGTTCATCACCAAATGGAATTACGGCTATTCGCGGCATTCGCTGCCGTGGAGCCTGCCGCTGCTGCCCAATATGCACTGGAGCGATCCGGCGCGCGGCGATGTAGTGGTGTTCAAGGCGCCCGGCCATGGTGACGAGGACTGGATCAAGCGCGTCATCGGCCTGCCCGGCGATACGATTCAGATGCGCGGCGGCCAGCTGATCCTCAACGGAACGCCGGTGCCGAAGGAAAAGGTTGCCGATTTCGTGCTGCCCTTCACCGGCAATTACGATTCGAACAATTGCCCTGCCGGCCATGAGGATGTGAACGCGGACGGCAAGCCGATCTGCCGCATCGCAAAGTTCCGCGAAACGCTGCCCAACGGCAAAAGCTATGAAGTGCTCGACATCGATACGCGCCCGGCCGACGACACGATCCTGTACACTGTCCCCGCCGGCCATGTGTTCATGATGGGCGACAATCGCGACAACAGCGCGGACAGCCGCTTTACCCAGGCCGAAAACGGCATCAGCTTCGTGCCGATGGAAAATCTGGAGGGTAAGGCGGTCTTCACCTTCTGGTCGACCGATGGCGACGCCAACTGGTTCCTGCCCTGGACCTGGTTCACTGCCGCGCGCTGGGACCGCATGGGCCAGGGATTTTGAAGCCCGATCTCGGGGGCTGGATCGCTGAAATTTTCGGAAGCGCGCCCGACGACCTGGCGCCCTTCGAACGCGCGCTGACGCATGGCAGCCAGGCCGCCGATAATTACGAACGGCTGGAATTTCTGGGCGATCGGGTGCTGGGCCTGGTCATGGCGCAATGGCTGTTCGAGCGTTTTCCGGACGAACCCGAAGGATCGCTGTCGCGGCGCCTGAATGCGCTGGTGACCGGCGCGGTCTGCGCGGATGTCGCGCGCGATCTGGGCGTTGTGCCGCATCTGCGGCTCGGCAAGCAGGCGCGAGAGGATGGCGCCGCGCAAAGCGACAATGTGCTAGGCGATGTGATGGAGGCGCTGATCGGCGCCTGGTATCTCGCCAACGGACTCGATGCCGCGCGCGATTTCGTCCGCGCGGCTTGGGGCAGCCGCATCGACAAGCAACGCTCCGCGCCCAAACACCCCAAATCCGCGCTTCAGGAATGGGCGGCGGCGCATAATCGCCGCCCGCCCGAATATGTGATCCTCGACCGCTCCGGCCCCAACCACGCCCCGCGCTTCACCGTGCGCGTCAGCATCGGCAAGATGGCCGAAGCCGAAGGGGTCGGGACGAACAAATCGAGCGCAGAGACCGAGGCGGCGAAAGCGCTGCTGGAAAAGCTGGCGGGATAAGCCGCAAGCGCCGGATTTGCGGCACGCCGCCCTTCGACAAGCTCAGGGCTAACGGATATTTTGCGGGCGTGTTTTCCTTCCAACCGCTCGCCCTGAACCTGTCGAAGGGCGGCCATCCGCAATCGGGACGCGGCGATGTTCTGGACCTACATTCTGCGATGCAGGGACGGCAGCTATTACACCGGGCACACCGACAATCTCGAAAACCGTATCGCCCAGCATCAGGCCGGGGCACTTTCCGGCCATACGCGCTCGCGCCGCCCGGTGACACTGGTGTGGTCGGAAAGCTTCCACACCCGGATCGAGGCCCTTGAAGCGGAAGCGCGTATCAAAGGCTGGAGTCGAGCCAAGAAGGAAGCGCTGCTCGCCGGTGACTGGGGTCGGATACAATTGCTGGCGCGAAACCGGCAAATGTCGAAACGCCCTTCGACAAGCTCAGGGCGAACGGAGTAGGGGGATTGTTTAGCCAATCCCGTTAGGGCGGAGCCTGTCGAAGCCCGGCCCTCGACAATGAGTAACAGACGTTTTGAACCAACCCACCACCCAACATTGCGGCCTGATCGCCGTGGTCGGCGCTCCCAATGCGGGCAAGTCGACGCTCGTCAATTATCTAGTCGGCCAGAAGGTCGCGATCACCAGTCCCAAGGCGCAGACGACGCGCACGCGGCTGATGGGGATTGCGATCGAAGGCGATACCCAGCTGTTGCTGGTCGATACGCCCGGCATCTTCAACCCCGAACGCCGGCTCGACCGGGCGATGGTTGCCGCAGCGTGGGAAGGGGCGGAGGGCGCCGACGCGATTGCCTTCGTCGTAGACGGCAAGGGCGGGATCGGCCCGAAAGTGGCCGGGATCGCCGAACGGCTGGCGCACCGCAAGGAGCCCAAGCTGCTGATCCTCAACAAGGTCGATATCGCCGACAAGCCGCGCCTGCTCGGCCATGCGGCGAAGCTCAACGAGCTGATGCCGTTCGACGAGACCTTCTTCGTTTCCGCCACCACCGGTGACGGCGTAGCCGAACTCAAGACCGCGCTCGCCAGCCGCATGCCCGAGGGGCCGTGGCATTTCCCCGAGGATCAGGTTTCCGACGCCACCGACCGGATGATGGCCGCCGAAGTGACGCGCGAGCAACTCTATCATCAGCTCCATGCCGAGCTGCCCTATGCCAGCGCAGTCGATACCGAGCTGTATAAGGAGCGCGAGGACGGTTCGGTCGAGATTCACCAGCAGATTCTGGTCGCCCGCGAAACCCAGCGTGCGATCGTGCTGGGCAAGGGCGGCAGCCGGATCAAGGAAATCGGCGCAAAATCGCGCGCCGAACTCTCGCGTCTCATGGGCGTAAAGGTTCATCTCTATCTTCACGTGAAAGTAAGGCCCGACTGGCAAGAAGATCGTTCCTTTTATCGGGACATCGGATTGGACTGGGTGGAATGAACCACAGGATACGGGCGGCGATCGTGCAGGAAGCACCGTTGCCGCTTGCGATTGACGAAGGAATCGACCGTGCCGTCGGGCTGACCAAGGCGGCGATCGAAACAGGCGCCAACGTGATTGCGTTCGGCGAATGTTTCCTTGGCGGCTATCCGGCATGGCTCCAGCATCTGCCCGGTCCCTCGCTCTGGGATCATCCCGGCACGCGCGAACTGCACAAGCTGCTGCTCGACAAGGCGATCCGCGGTGCCGACCCGCGGCTGGAACAGCTGCAATGGGTGGTCGATGTATCGGGCGTTACGTTGTCGATCGGCGGGATCGAGCGTGTCCGCTCCAGCCTCTACAACACGCAGTTTATGCTGCGCCCCAAACAGCCGATGCTGCTTCACCGCAAACTGGTTCCGTCAGAGCCCGAACGCATGGTGTTCGGCGCCGGTGACGGCTCGACGCTGGAAATCCATCAGGCGAACTGGGGCCGCGTCGGCCAGCTCGTTTCGGGCGAGCACTGGATGCCGCTCACCCGCGCGGCGATGCATCATGCGGGCGAGGATGTGCATGTCTCCGCCTGGACCAGCGTACGCGACATCGATCTGCTTGCGGCATGCCATTATGCCTATGAAGGCAGCGCCTTCGTGCTGGCGGCGGGCAGCGTGCTGACGCGCGACCAGTTGATGCACGGCTTTGCCCGCGCAGGCGCAGAGGGGTTGCGCGCCGCGCGCGAATTGCTCGACCGGTTACCCGCCGGCGCACTCCAGACCGGCGGCAGCGCCATCATCGCGCCCGACGGCGTGGTTGTCGCCCAGGCGGACGACAGCGCCCAGATCCTGACCGCCAGTCTCGACCTGTCCGAAATCGGTCATGGCCTGACCGCAATGGATATCGACGGACGCCATGCGCGCCCTGACGTGTTCGAACTGCGCGTCGATCGGCGCCAACGTTCGGGCATTGTCGATATCGACGCGGATGCCGAGGACGAATCGCGGGCGGCATAGGCGGCACGGACCGAGACCCCGCCTTGCGGGATACCGGCTCGGCGCCTAATTTACTGCCATGACTTCATCGCAGGAAACCGCCGCGCTCGACCGGGTCGATGCGCAACTCGACGCCAGTCTCGACCGGCTGTTCGCGCTGATGCGCATCCCGTCTATCTCGACCGACCCGGCGCACAAGGACGATTGCCTTCGCGCCGCGCAAAGTCAGGCGGACGAATTGTCGGAACTGGGTTTTACCGCGCGCGTGGCACCGACCGAGGGGCATCCGATGGTGGTCGCGCACCATGACGGGCCCGGCCCGCACGTCCTCTTCTATGGCCATTACGACGTCCAGCCGGCCGATCCGCTGGAATTGTGGCGGAACGATCCGTTCAACCCGGTGATCGAGGAACGCGCGGACGGCGCCCGACAGATCGTCGGTCGCGGCGCTTCGGACGACAAGGGCCAGCTGCGCACCTTCATCGAAGCGTTTCGCGCACTCAAGGAGACGACCGGAGCGCTGCCGTGCCGGGTTACGGTACTGCTCGAAGGCGAAGAGGAATCGGGTTCGGAAAGCCTCGAGCCCTTCCTGCGCGCGCATGTCGACGAACTGAAGGCCGATTTCGCGCTGATCTGCGACACCGGCGCATGGGACAGCGAGACGCCGGGCATCACGACCGGCCTGCGCGGCACTGCGGCGGGCGAAGTGACGATCCGCGCCGCCGATCGCGACCTGCATTCGGGGCTCTATGGCGGCCCCGCGCGCAATCCGATTCAGGTGCTGACCGAAATCCTGAGCGGGCTGAAGGATGAAGATGGCCGCGTGACGCTGCCGGGCTTTTACGATCGCGTGAAGCCAGTCGACCCCGCGCTGCGCAAGGCGTGGGACGCGCTCGGCTTCGATGGTGCGGCGTTCCTCAACGAAGTCGCTCTGTCGGTGCCTGCGGGCGAAAAGGGATATGACATCCTCGAACAAAGCTGGGCCCGCCCGACCGCCGAAATCAACGGCATCTGGGGCGGCTATATCAGCGAAGGTTTCAAGACAGTGATCCCATCGGAGGCGCATGCCAAGGTATCGTTCCGGCTGGTGCCGGGGCAGGACCCGAA
The DNA here is from genome assembly GCA_002707985.1 of Sphingomonas sp. Classification (GTDB taxonomy): domain Bacteria; phylum Pseudomonadota; class Alphaproteobacteria; order Sphingomonadales; family Sphingomonadaceae; genus Sphingomonas. Next base: position 22,952 of record PAOI01000008.1, read on the forward strand.
CAAGGTATGGGCATCGTTCGAACAGCGCGTGCGCGACAGCCTGCCCGCCGATTGCGAGGCGCGGTTCAAACCGCGCGGCGGTTCGTTCGCCGTGTCGCTGCCCACCGACAGCGCGCCGCTGCGCGCGGCTCAGGGGGCGCTCGACGCCGAATGGGGCAAATCGGCGCTGCTCGCTTCGGGCGGATCGATCCCGGTGGTCAATTCGATCAAGGCGATCCTGGGCATGGATACGGTGATGGTCGGCTTTGCGCTGAACGACGACAATATCCATTCGCCGAACGAGAAATACGATCTGAAGGCATTCCACAAGGGCATCCGTTCCTGGGTACGCATCCTGGGCGCGCTGGGCGAAACCAGGGTCGAAACGCAGCAGGCGATCGCCGCCGAATAGGCGGCAACGCCTACCCAGCGATCGAAGACTCCTCTATAGTGCCGACCGGCCACATCGAGGGGAGCGATATGCTGGTCCGTTCGCTTTGCATTGCCGTTCCGGTCGCGCTGCTATGCGCCTGCTCGGCTGCCGATCCGGCAGCCGAGGCAGCGAATGTCGCGGAGGTTTCGGGAGAAGGCGGAGCCGCGTCGGATAGCGCGGCGGTCCTGCCCACCGCCGCGCCGATGCACCAGTGGATCGTCGGAACCTGGAGCTTCGACGCATATTGCGGGTCTTCGGACTTCGCAGTCGTCTATGCCGCCGATGGCAGCGTCGACAATGGCGGCCAGGAAGGGCGCTGGACACTTGACGGCGACACAGTGACCGAGACGATCGAACGCGAAATCGATCAGGAAAGCGGCAATCTGACCACCTTGTCGGCGCCGATCACGCGCAGCTACACCGTCAAACGGCTGGATGCGTCGCACGGCGTGTTGCATTTCGAAGGGAACGACATTCCCATCCTGCGCTGTTGACGCAATCTCCATCCGCGCCGATAGCTGCGCCATGGTTCCCTTTTCGTTCGCCGGCCATGCGTTCGAGGCACTGCCCGAAGGCGCGCTATACTGGCCCGCGCGCCGGGCATTGCTGGTCGCCGATCTGCACTTCGAAAAAGCGAGCTGGTTCGCCACGCACGGCCAGATGCTGCCGCCCTATGATTCGCTGGCGACGCTGAAGGGGCTTGAGGAACTGATCGATCGCACCGGCGCGCGCGAACTCTGGTGCCTGGGTGACAGTTTTCACGATATCGACGCAGGCGAACGGCTGACCGGCGCCGCGCGCGTGCTGCTGAACGCCTTGATCGGGCGGCTACGCTGGACATGGATCACCGGCAATCACGATCCCGCCGGTGCCGAACATTGGGGCGCCGAGGTGCTGGAGGAAGCCGATGTCGACGGCATCCTGCTGCGCCACGAAGCCGATCCGCAGGAGCTTCGCCCCGAATTGTCGGGACATTTCCACCCCAAGCTAAGGCTCACGGTACGCGGGCGCCGGCTGTCGCGGCGGTGCTTTGTCACGACGTCGCGCAAGATCGTGCTGCCCGCTTTCGGATCGCTGACCGGCGGGCTCGATGCCGGCCATCCCGAAATCCTGCGCGCGGTGGGGCGCGATGCCGAAGCGATGATCGCAGTCGAGGGCCGACTGCTGCGCTTTCCGGTCGCGGCCTAGCCTTCGCCCCGGCACGCGCGATCAGCGCCGGATCTTCTCACCTTCGCAGGTTACCGGGCCGGGGCCGCTGACTTCGCATTTCGCGGCACCGGTGACCGATACCGTTCCCGCGCCGGTTGCCAGAATGCGCGCCGTGTATCGCGCATGCCCGGCAATGCCGCCGGTCGATTGCGATACGATTGAAAGATCACCCGTCGTCAGTGCACCGGCGTCGATCGATCCGGCGCCGTTGGACAAAAGCCGTGCCGAGCGTGACTCGCCACCGGCTGCAATCCGGCCCGTACCGATCAGAGTCGCGCGAAAATCGCGCGCTTCAACCTTGTCGATGATGATGGCTCCGGCGCCGTTGACATTCGCTTCCACGCGTTCGCCGTCCATCGCCGCAATCGTCGCGCGCCCGCCACCATTTACCGAAATCCCGCGCAGATGCGGCGCGACGATATGGATCTCGGCTGCCTCGGCCGGCGAAGTGCGTTCCTGCCAGCCGAGCGTTCCCGCGGTCACGACCAGTGTCGTGCCGGATAGCCGCACCTCGACCTGCTCCAGCGAATCGCGATCCCCCACCGCTCGCGCCGCCGGCGAGCGGCCCTGCGTCACCGTGACGTGATAGGGACCGTCGACGCGGATGCGATCGAAGCTGCCGACCATGAAGCTGCGGTCCTGCCCCGGCGCGAACGCGGCAAGCAGGAGCAGCAGAGGCAAGATGGCGAGGCCGCGGACCATGGCACTGCCATCGCATCCGCAGGCCCGGCCTAGCAAGCCCGCATTATCCGCAGCTGACGTCGCCCGATCCGGACTTGTTGACCGTGCAGGTCGCGCCGCCGCCGAGATCGACGTCGCCCGATCCGGAAATCGAAACGACGGCATTGCCGTTCACGCGCGCGCTGATATCGCCGGAGCCGTTGACCGACACATTGGCCTGCGACGCGGTCAGTCCTTCCGCATCGATATCGCCCGATCCGCTGATCGAGGCAGTCAGCGACTGGGCGGCGCCGGCCGCATCGATGTCGCCAGATCCGGAAATCGAAAGCGCTGCCCGGCCCGCCTGAAGCGCGCGAATGTTGAGGTTGCCCGATCCGGAAACATCGCCGGCGAAATCGCCCTCACCACGTTCGACGTCCATATCGCCCGAACCCGACACCGATGCCCCGGTAATGCGCGGCATCGTCACGGTGATGCGCAGATCGTCGCTCGATCCCCATGACCAGTCGCGGCTGCTTTCGCGACCGATGCGCAGGGTGCCGTCGACGACTTCGATGCGCAGCCGCTCGATGTCCTTCGAATCGCCTTCGGCATGAACCTTGAAGTCCTGGCCGATGACGACCGAGACGTCATCCGATCCGCGCAGATCGACCTGCGTGAAATCGCTGGTGGCAAAATCGCGCGTGGCGTGCTGGCCGCTGCTGCGCGCATGTTCGCCCTGATTTCCTGCAAAGCCGCATGCCGCGAGCGGCAGCGCAGCGAAAAGGATCAGCGGACGCATGGCATTTCTCCCGTTATTCATGTGTGTTGTTTATATAATACACAAAGCGCGCGCGCAAATGAAAAGGGCGGCCCCTAAGGACCGCCCTCATTTCATTCAGTCTGAAGCCGTGCCGCCCGATCAGGCCGCGGCGTCTTCCTTGACCTTGTTGTGGATCGCCGCCGCCTTGTTCAGGATTTCGAGCAGCTTCTTGAGCGCGGTCGGCTCGTCCACTTCTTCCATCGCGGCGAGTTCGCGCGCGAGGCGGCTGGCAGCCGCTTCGAAGATCTGGCGTTCCGAATAGCTCTGTTCGGGCTGATCGTCGGCGCGGAACAGGTCGCGGACCACTTCGGCAATCGACACCAGGTCGCCCGAATTGATCTTCGCTTCATATTCCTGCGCGCGGCGCGACCACATAGTGCGCTTGACCTTGGGCTTGCCCTTGAGCGTGTCGAGCGCTTCCTTGAGCGTCTTGTCCGACGACAGCTTCCGCATGCCCACGCTTTCCGCCTTGTTGGTCGGAACGCGCAGGGTCATTTTTTCCTTTTCAAAGCGCAGCACATAGAGTTCGAGCTGCATTCCAGCAATTTCCTGTTTTTGCAGCTCAATTACACGGCCTACGCCGTGCTTGGGGTAAACGACATAATCGCCGACATCGAAGGACAGCGCCTTGGCAGCCATGTGCGTGTAGCCTTTCCGTGAATTCCGGCCCCAAAGGATTGCGCTTCTCACGGGCTTCGCCTAGGCGAAGCGGGAAAGGGCGCCGGGGCTCGATTTAATACGACTCCGGAGCGAAGACGATTTTCGCCTTCGACTCTGCCCATTTAACATAGCCGTAATAAAATTACCAGCGTTTCGCGGCAGCGCGGCACGCGAAATATCCGGCCGTGCGCAGTTTTTCGCGCACGGACCGTCGTGGGTGTAACGGTTTGGCACGATCCGCCCGGCGACGGCATCACACCATCGCCTCAGGCGGCGTCAGTCGCCTGCGCCGGGCTCGGCCGAGAAATATTTGTCGAACTTGCCCTCTTCGCCCTTGTGCGTGTCGGCGTCGTCCGGCGTCTGACCGTTGTTCGACGTGACGTTCGGCCATTGTTCCGAATAAGTGCGATTGAGTTCGAGCCATTGTTCGAGACCGTTTTCGGTATCGGGCAGGATCGCCTCTGCCGGGCATTCGGGCTCGCAAACGCCGCAATCGATGCATTCATTGGGATTGATGACGAGCATATTCTCGCCTTCATAGAAGCAGTCGACCGGACACACCTCGACGCAATCCATATATTTGCACCGGATACACGCATCGGTGACGACATAGGTCATTGGTCGCAGGCTCCATTCCGCATTGGGTCGCCCCTGCTATGCTGACGCTTCGGGCGCGTCAACGGCATTGGCGGATAGGCTTTCGAGACTGGTGTAAAGCAGGGCTGCTTCCGATGGCGGCCCGCGCCGCGTCGGCAGCGCCTCGATCCGCAGGATGCGGACACGGCCGTTCCAGGGAAAAGCGAGCACGGAACCCACGCGAACCGGCACATGCGCGCGCTCGATCCGCCGCCCGTCGATCCGCATCGTGCCCTTCTGCGCGATAGCCTGCGCCGCCGAACGGGTTTTTACGATCCGCGCATACCAGAGGAAGCGGTCGATTCGCATCGTGCCCGCAGGCGCGGTCAGAATCGTGCCCGCCGCCTCGGTCATTTACCGGCCACCAGATCGGCGAGCGCGGCAAAGGCATTGTCGCGCGGCGGCGGGGGCGCCTTGGGCTTGGGCGTAAGCCCTTTCCATGCCCAGCGCTGCGGCTCGCCTTCCTTGCTGCGGATCGCGCGAAAGCCGAGTTGCGCCATCAGCCGCGCGAGCGTGTCGGGCGTCAGGCCGATCGACGTTGCCAGCGCCGGATCGGGCGCAAAGGGCGCGCGCCCCTTTCGCGAATCATGCGCCGCGCGGGCGATCCGCTCGACCAGATCGACGCGCACTGCCTGCGTCCCCAGCGGGCGAAATCCGTGAATAAGATCGGCGCCCGGCGCGTTGCGCGGCAACACCGTCGCCCCTTCGTCCGGCCCCACCCCCAGCCGCAACAACTCGCGGCGCAGGCGCGCGGCAGCGGGCTTGAGCAGTGCAGGCGCATAGATATCGAGCGTCCCGATGATGACGCCCAGCTTGCGCAGCGCCTTGCGCGCCGGCGGATCGAGCGCTTCGACCAGTTCGGCGGCGGCGCGGCGCGGCATCATGCCGCCATGGTCGAGCAATGCGTTGGCAAGCGCCCGCAGCGGCGCGCCCGCATCCGGGTCGCGCGTTGTTGCCTGCAGCTTCGCAAGCGGCTGCGCCGTTTCCGCGATCTGCCTTGCCAGCCAGCGATCGAGCCGCGCCTGCACCTCGCCGCGTAGCCCGGTATCGAGCACGTCAAGCGTGCGATCGAGCTTCACCTGCGGCAGCGCGGCGTTGCGATCGGTGATCAGATGCGCGACCGGCAAGCTTTCCCATAGCAGCGCCGTCGGCGCCTCCGGATCGGGTTCGCCGAGCGCCAGATCATCGTCCTTCGCCTCGGCCAGCGCCCGGCCACGGCGGCGCAATTCGGAAGCCAGCCGCTTTTCAGCCGCGGCAAGGAGCATTCTCTTGTCCGCCGCGCGCGCATCCGACGCGACCGAGAAGCGGAACCCGTCGAGCGTGCCGAGGCTGTGCTCTTCGATGCTCACTTCGCCATCGGCGGCGATGGTGACCGGCAACGCATCGGCATCCGCGCCGATCTGACGCAGCAGCATCGTCGTGCGCTTGTCGACGAAACGCTGGGTCAGGCTGGCATGGAGCGCGTCGGACAGCTTTTCCTCGATCGCGCGCGTGCGCTCGGCCCAATTTACCGGATCCTCCAGCCAGTCGGCGCGGTGCGCGATATAGGCCCAGCTCCGCGCGGCGGCGATGCGGCCTGCCAGCGTTTCGACATCGCCTTCGGTGCGATCGAGTCGGGCGATCTCATCGGCAAACCACTGATGCGGCACATGCCCCCGGCCTTCCGACAAATGGCCATAGACGCGCCCGACGAAGCGGGCATGCGGATCGGCACCCAGCTTGCGAAAGTCAGGCAGGCCGCACGCCGCCCAGAGCCGCGCCACTGCCGCCTGCCCGCGCGTGCGATCGCGCACCCAGGATTGTTCGGCGAGCCGCTTCAACACCGCAAGATCGACCGCCTCCGGCGCGGCGCGCAGCACCTCATGGTCGGGTTTGCGCTCCAGGCTGGCGATCAGCGCGTCGACGCTCGAAAGATCGGGTGCGCCTTCGCGCCAGAACAGCTTTTCGATGCGCGGCATGCGGTGCGATTCGATCGCCAGCACTTCCTCGGGGGTGAAGGCGTTGGGGCCGTCTTCGTGCAGCGAACCGAAGGTCCCGTCGCGCTGATGTCGCCCGGCGCGCCCGGCAATCTGCGCCATTTCCGATACGGTCAGCCGCCGCTGTTTCTTGCCATCGAACTTGCGCAGCGAGGCAAAGGCGACATGCGCGACATCCATGTTGAGGCCCATGCCGATCGCATCGGTCGCAACAAGATAATCGACTTCGCCCGCCTGAAACATCTCGACCTGCGCATTGCGCGTCTGCGGGGAAAGCGCGCCCATCACCACCGCCGCGCCGCCGCGCAGACGCCGCAGCGCCTCGGCGACGGCATAGACTTCCTCGGCACTGAACGCGACGATCGCGGAACGGCGCGGCAGGCGGGACAGCTTGCGCGCGCCGGCATAGCTCAGCGTCGAAAAGCGCGGCCTGCCGATGATTTCAGCCTCGGGCACCAACGCCTCGACCATCGGGCGCAGCGCTTCGGAACCGAGGATCATCGTCTCATCGCGGCCACGCGCGCGCAGCATGCGATCGGTGAAGACATGTCCCCGCTCGGGCGTTGCGCCCAGTTGCGCCTCGTCGATTGCGACGAAACTGGTCTGGCGCTCCAGCGGCATCGATTCGGCAGTGCAGAGGAACCAGCGGGCTTCGGGCGGGCAGATTTTCTCTTCGCCAGTGATCAGCGCGACCTGATTCTCGCCCTTCATCGCGACGACCCGATCATAGACTTCGCGGGCCAGCAGACGGAGCGGAAAGCCGATCATGCCGCTCGAATGGGCACACATCCGTTCGACGGCCAAATGCGTCTTGCCGGTATTGGTAGGACCAAGAACCGCCGTAACGGCGCTGCGCGAAAGCTGAGTCATCAAGCGCCAACATCGGCCCGAGTCCGCCCTTAAGCAACACTCCCGAGTTGATGATTCGGCTTAACCATGTTGGATTCCTGCCTGAAAATCCCGTCAGAAACCCTTCATCTTCGGTGCGGCACGGTTTGCCGCACGCGGGACAATTGTGAGGCAAGCTTAATTTGACTTTAAACCCACCGTTGCACAGTGATCGTGTCCAAGCCGGGGGTGTCGGCTTTGATGACGACTTTTGGGGGCAGCGAGCTTTGTTCCTGCGGAGCGATCACGGATATGATGCGGGTGCCGGCGCGAACACGCTGATCACTTCGCGCAGCACGGAACTGACGGTCAAACGGGCTGGTCTGGCGCAGCGGCTGCGCGCGCGATTCCCCGATTTCGAACTGGTGCCCGACCTTGGATCCCGCATCGGCACCCTGCAATGGTATCGCGGCGTCGCGACCTGTGTCGGCCTGTGCGCGGTCACGCTGTTCATGGCGCCGGGTCTCGAAAATCCGATCTATGGCTATGTCCCGCCCGCGCTGCAGGGCGAGGAATGGGAAGCCGCGCGGGTTCAGGCGATCACGCCGCTCGCCGATGGCGCGAAGACCGGATATACGATGGCGCCGACCGGGCTGGTCGCGCCGCTGACCGATACGCCGGAACGGCCGATCATCGATCTGACGACCAAGATTTCTTCGGGCGGCACCTTGCTCGGCGCGCTCAAGCGTTCGGGCGTCGGCGATACCGACGCGACGTTCGCCGTGTCGCTGATCGGCGACGCGATTCCGCTCAGGGACCTTCAGGCGGGTACGCCGTTCGACCTGCGGCTTGGGCGTCGCACCGACAAGTCGCAGCCGCGCCCGCTCGAGCAGCTTGCCTTCCGCGCACGGTTCGACCTGCGCGTCGAAGTGCAGCGCGGCGCAGACGGCACATTGGCGCTTCGCCAGATTCCGATCGCAGTCGATTCGACTCCGCTGCGCATTCGCGGCAAGGTCGGATCGAGCCTCTATCGCTCGGCCCGCGCTGCCGGTGCTCCGGCCAAGGCAGTCGAATCGTTCATCCGGGCAATGGCGACGCGCATTCCGATGTCGCGAGTCGGCGCCGATGACGAGTTTGAAATCATCGTGGCCCAGGATCGCGCCGAAACCGGCGAAGTCCGATACGGCAACGTCCTCTATGGCGGCATCCGTCAGGGTTCGAACAATATCGAACTCGCGTCCTGGACCTATCAGGGCCGGACCGAATGGTTCGACATGGCCGGCAAGGGCGAAAAGCGCGGATCGATGATCCGTCCTGTTCAGGGCCGACTGACATCGAGCTTCGGCATGCGTTTCCACCCGGTGCTTGGTCGCCGCCGCATGCACAAGGGCTGGGACATCGCCGCGCCGAGCGGAACCCCGATCCGTGCGATCGCCGATGGCCGCGTGGTATTCTCGGGCCGTAACGGCGGCTATGGCAATTTCGTCAAACTGAGCCATTCGGGCAGCATGCAGAGCGCCTATGGCCATATGAGCCGGATCGCCGTGCGCAACGGCGCCCGCGTCCGCCGCGGCGACATTGTCGGCTATGTCGGATCGACCGGCATTTCCACCGGCCCGCACGTGCATTTCGAAGTGCTGCGCGGCGGCGTCGCGGTGAACCCCGGTTCGGTGTCGTTCATGTCGCAGAACACGCTGGGCGGTGGCGACCTTTCGGCATTCCGTTCGAATGTCTCGCGCCTGAAGGCTGTGCCGGTGTACCGGATCGAGGAAAGCGAAGCGCCCGCCGAATAATCGGCGCGCCCCTTCAACAGCGTCGATATCTGGAGCCGTGCCCGGCGATAGCCGGGTGCTGCGTCAGCGCACCTGCGATCGCCAGCGGCGGATCGTGCGCGCGATGCTCTGATCCTCGCCGCCGGTTTCGCGCCAGAGGTCGGAAAAGATCGGATCGCCCGAAGCGGGGCGCTTGTCCTCATCCAGCGAATCGAACAGCAAGCGCACCGGGGTCGCCACACCCTCTCCCACCGCGATGCACTCGCGGTTGCGCAGCGCGGGAATGGAATCGAGGAAGCCGCGCGCGCCTTCGGGCATCGCCGCGCGCACGAACGCCTGGTCGCGATCGTTGTTGAGCCGCATCGTCAGGATCGTGCCGCATTGCGAAAGCACGCCTTCGGCAAGGTCGGACGGACGCTGCGTGATCAGCCCCAGCGATACGCCATATTTACGGCCTTCCTTGGCAATCCGGCTGAGGATGCGTCCCACCGACGAGCCATCGGCGTTGCGTTCGTTGGGGACATAGCGATGCGCTTCTTCGCAGACGAGCAGGATCGGGCGCTGCGCTTCGCCGCGCGACCAGATCGCATAGTCGAACACCATGCGGCTCAGCACCGCGACCACCACCGACGTAATTTCGGACGGGACCCCCGACACGTCGATGATCGAAATCGGCTGGCCGTCACCCGGCAGGCGGAAGATGCGTGACAGGAAGCTGGCCATGCTGTCGGAAACCAGCATGCCGGAGAACATGAAGCCATAGCGCGGATCGGCCTTGATCTCGTCGATCTTGGCCTTGACCCGCAGATAGGGGGCGCTGTCGGTCGCCTTGTCCATCTTGCCCATTTCGAGCTGGATCAGGTTCGACAGGTCGGACAGCAGATAAGGGATCGGCGCGTCGACGGTCAGCTTGGGAATTTCCGCCGCCAGCCGGTTCTTGGCCTTGGCCGCGAGCAGGCATTTGCCGAGGATATCGGCATCGACCTGACGATCCGAACCCGAGGAGGTGAGGAACACCTCGCAATGCTCCTCGAAATTCATCAGCCAATAAGGCATCGCCAGATTGCTGACGTCGAACAGCGCGCCGCTATTCCGGAACGCCGCGCCATATTCGCCATGCGGATCGATCATCACGATATGACCCTGCGGCGCCAGCTGGCAGATGCGGTGGAGGATCAGCGCGGCAGCGGTCGATTTGCCCGTACCGGTCGATCCCAGCAGCGCGAAATGCTTGCCGAGCATCGAATCGACATAGAGCGCGGCGCGGATATTCTTGGTCGGATAGACATTGCCGATTTCGATATTCGCGCGCTCGTCCGCGGCGTACATCTGGCGTAGGTCAGCGGTCGAAACCGGAAACACCTCGCTCCCCGGAACCGGGTAGCGCGTCACGCCGCGGCGGAAGCGATAGAGCTTGCCGGTCAGCTTTTCCTCGTCGCCTTCACCCAGAAAGTCGATGTCCGCAGTCAGCCGCCCCGAATCGAAATCGAGCATCCGCATCGCACGGACATTGGCGATCAGCCAGGTCGATCCGACGCGCATCTTGAGCTGCGCGCCCACTTGACCGGCCTGTGCGATTGCAGGATCCGATTCGCCGGAGAGCGATTCGATCGTGGCTGCATCGAGAACGACCTTGCTCGACGCGCCAGCCACTTCGAGCACGATGCCGATCGGCGGCACTGCCGAATGCGCGGGCGCGGGCGCCGCGTCATTTGAAACCGGCGCTCCGGAAAATTCGCGCGCGGAAAACTGGCCGTCCATCGAAAACTCCCCGTTACGGGGAAAGCATGCCGTGACGGAGTAAATATAAGGTTCCCGCTATGCCGGGGATTCCCGTCAGTTGCGCCGCCAGATCGCGCCCGCGCCCCATCCGAACAACACCGACAAGGCGACCGCAGTCAGGCCATAAAGCACCGAATGCTGGTCCGCCGCGTTGGCGACGAACCGTTCGAAACCGGATTTGCGGATTTCGATCGGGCGCACCGCTGCGGCAAGAACGCGACCGTCGCGGATCAGGAAGGTTTCGGCGGTGAACCGCCCGACCGGCACCCGCGCCGGAATGGTGATCCGCGCACGATAGAGAACGCCGTCGGTGATCTCCACTGCGCCTGGCGCTTCGTAATAGAGCCCGGCGCGCTGGCGCAGATCGACCAGCCCGGCATCGAAGCGATGCTGGACATCGGGCGCCGCGCCGGATGCCGGCGACATCTGCATGCTGTCGAGCCCCAACTCATAGATTGCGCGCGTGCGATCATCGACCAGCTCGCCGATCGGACGCGAAGACGCGATGGCATAAAAGGACGGCGCCGATCGATAGCGCATACGGTTGGCATTGACCCAGATCCCGGCCAGCTTTTCCTTTTCGCGCAACTGGATCGATTGAAGCGGCCCCTTCACCACCACCACGATATCAGCGGGGTCCTCGCCATCGGCGACCGGCTCGCCATCGGGATAGACGATCGCCCCGAACAACAGCAGCTCGGCCCCGGTGAAACTGTAATAGATTTCGATCTCGCGCTGCGAGACATCGGGGACGAGCACCGGCTTGGCGCCGAGCAGCAGCAGGAGCGCCAGCGGCGCGAAGAGCAGCCGGAGCGCGGTCACGACAATTCGACCGAGTAGATTTCGTCAGGCCGCCAGGCGAGCCCCAGGAACATCCGCACCGCAACCAGCAGCACGATGACTGCAAGCGCCAGACGCAGATATTCCGGCGGCGCCTTCATCGCCACGCGCGCGCCGATCTGCGCCCCGGTGACCGAGCCGATCAGCAGCAGCACCGCCAGCACGATATCGACTGCCTTGGTCGTCGTGGCGTGCATCATCGTTGCCGCTGCCGTGGTGAACAATGTCTGGAACAGCGAGGTTCCGACCACGACCGTCGGGCCCATGCCGAGCAGATAGAGCATCGCCGGGATCAGGATGAACCCGCCGCCAACACCCAGCAGCACCGTCAATATGCCGGTGAAAAAGCCAAGCAGCAGCGGCGCGAGCGGCGAAATATAGAGACCGGAACCATAGAAGCGCCACCGCAGCGGCAGCCAGCTGACCAGCGGATGGTGCCGGCGGCGACGTGCGCGGGGATGAATGCCCGATCGATGGGCGCGGATGCTGCGTACCGATTCGGTCAGCATCAGCCCGCCGATCGACCCCAGCAGCACGACATAGAGAATGCCGATCACGGTATCGATCTGGCCGCTTTGTTGCAGCAAGGCGAACAGCCACGCCCCGACAAGGCTGCCCAATACGCCGCCCGAAACCAGCACCAGCCCCATCTTGATATCGACGCCCTTGCGCCGCAGATGCGCGAACACGCCGGACACGCTGGCGCCGGTGACCTGGCTCGACGCCGATGCCGCCGCGACGGTGGGCGGAATGCCATAGACGATCAGCAACGGCGTGATCAGAAACCCGCCGCCCACGCCGAACATGCCCGAAAGCATGCCGACGCCAAAGCCGAAGAACACGATGATGAGCGCGTTCACCGACAGGTTGGCGATGGGCAGATAGATATCCATTGCTGCGATGCGTAGCCCGTCCTGCGCCCCGGCAAAAGCGCCGCGACCTTAAAAATCCGCGCCGAGCGTGACGGCAAGCCCCGAACCGGGCAATGCGTTGCCGGCCACGCGCTGACGCCATTCAATCGCGAGGCGCATATGTTTGTCGCCCGCCGGGAAATCGAGCACCGCCGCCGGCCCGATGTCGAGCCGGCTTACGCCGCGTTGCGCTCCGCCCCATGTTCCTGCGCCGAGCGAAAGGCTCGCGCCTTTTCGTTCGTGCACCGGACGCAGGACGCGCGCGGCGCCGTCGGCATAAGGTTCGGTCCGGTCGCGCAACACGACGCCCGCCTGACCATAGGCTTCGATCCGGAAACCCGAAGGAATTTCCGAATACACTCCGGCGATCAGCCCCGCACCCGGTCCGCCGCTGCCGCCATCGAGCGAAACGCGCCGCTCGACCACGAGCCGCACCGGCAGGCGCGTCGGCTGCCATTCGATCGCGACCGATGCTTCGCGCCCCGGCCCTTCCAGCGGGCTCGTCAGCCGCCCGGCAAAGGCCAGCGCGCCGCGCGGTCCGGTACCATAGGCGATGCGGATGCCCGCCTGCCCTCCCCCCAGTTGTGAAGCCCCGGGGGCTGCCGCCTGCGATCCGCTTCGGCGCCCGAGCACCCACAGGGTGCCCGACCAGCCCAGCGACGGCGGCGCGGCGGGGTCGGGTATGCGGACCGGCGCTGCCTGGGGCGGGCCACCGACATATTCGGGGTCGCCATATCGGATCAGCGCGACCATCGCGAGTTGTGCCTTTCGGGCGTCGTACGGGTCGCGATAGAGCGCCGGCAGCTGTTCGCGAGCAACGGTGGCAGGTGGCACCGCGCGTCGCCCGGGGATTGCCGTCGCGACATCGGGGAGCGCAGTCGGCATAGCCGGGCCGGAGGGCGACTCAGCATTGAAAGCGAATGGCACCATCGCTTCGATCGCCTGAGTCAGCGATCCGGTCGCGTGCCACAGCAATGCCACCCGCAACCCGATCCAGCCGGTGCAGACCAGTGCCAGAAATCGCAGCGGTCGACCGCGCCGGGTCATGCCCGCGCCTGTTCCGGGTCGTCGGGGAACTGATGCCGTGTCTTGTCCCATTGCGGCGGTGCGCCCGCCAGCATCCGGGCATAGGCAAAGGCCGCGCGCCGCGCCGCAAGCAGGGCAATGGCGTTGGCGACAATCACCCGCGGCAGCGACAGCAGCGCTTCTCGCCAGCCATAGCAATGCCAGGTGAAACCTGCCCGCATCCCAATCCGCCAGACGAGATTGGCGAGATTGCAGGCGAGCAGCACGCGCAGCGCCGCGTCGGGCAGCAGCGGCGGCGTACGCGTGAGCAGATGGACACCGAACGCGCCGCTCCACAGCAACAGCGCCAGATAGGCGAGCGCGAGCACCGGCATCGCCAGCGTCGCCCGCCGGTCGCGCATCCGCATCCAGTGATCGGTCAGCGCCCAGGGTCGCGCCCAGCCGGTCCGATCCCAGCCTGCCAGCGCGATACCCGTCAGCCAGCGTGCCTTTTGCCGTACCGCTGCCTGCAAGGTTGCCGGGAAATAGGCGCGCACCGCAACCAGCCCGTTTTCCCGATCGCGGACGCGCGGCAGCGCCGTGCTCCCTCCCAATGCCGCCATGGTGAGCCCCAGCTCATAATCCTCGGTCAGGCTGGTCGCATCGAACGGCGCGCCGCCCCGCGCATCGGCGATACGCTGCACCATCGCTCGGCGGATCGCACAGCCGGTGCCCGCAAGCGGAATCCCCGCGCCCAGCATGCGCCGCACCATCAGATTCTTGCCATGCGCTTCGGCAAATTCATCGCAATAATGCCCCGAAACGAGCGGAGAATCGGGATGCGGCAGCGGCAATACCGGCAATTGCACGGCATCATGCCGCGCCAGATACTGCGCGAACACCGAAAGCTCGCGGGGATCGACCAGATCCTCCGCATCGTGCAGCAGCACTGCCGCAACACGGCGCCCCTCCGCCACTTCGTCACGCTGCAACGCGCGCCACAGGCTGTTGAGGCAATCGGCCTTGGTCGTGGGGCCGGGCAGCGGACCGACGACCAGCCGGACACGGGCATCGCCTTCCGCGACGTCGGCCACCGCCGCAATCGTCGCGCCGTCATTGGGATAGGTGCCGACATAGAGCAGGAAATCAGCATCGCCCCAGCGCGACAGGGCCGTGCGCAACATCGCCCCGATGACAGCGGATTCGTCCCAGGCCGGGACGAATATCGCGATCGGCGCGGCAATATCGGGCGCGTCGTCACGATCCCTCTCGCCGCGCCCGCCCAAAAGCCTGCGACGGAGATGACCGGCGATAAAAACCAGATCGACCGCAAGATCGTCTAGGCCGCCGATCAGAAAGCAGATCGATGCGAAAAGCGTCACTTCGCGCGCAACGATATCGATCCAGAGGATCCAGTCTCCTCCGTTTTGCACGCGAATTCCCCCCGATTCGGAAGCAATATCATCCTTATCGATTGCGTAACGATCAAGTGGGAGCGCGCGGATCCGCGAAATCCGGCTGGACACCTGGCACTACCGCCATTTACCTTTGCGCCACCTTTCGGGAGGGGTTTTCCATGAAGCTCGCAACCCGCGCCGCCGTTCTGGCGCTTTTTCTGGCGCCGTTCGGCGCGGTAGCCGCATTCGGCGACGGCGCACCCGAAGTGGTGGTTGCGACGCCGGGCATCGGCGACGGGGCAATCGAGCGCTTCACCGTCCGGTTCAACGAACCGATGGTTCCCCTTGGCGATCCGCGCGCGGCGGGCCCGTTCGACGTCAGCTGTCCGGTCGAGGGACAGGGGCGCTGGGTCGATCAGCGCACCTTCGTGCATGAATTCGCCAACCCGCTGCCCGGCGGCGTGACCTGCACCTTCACGATCAAGGACGGGCTGAAAAGCCTGTCGGGCTATGCCGTGGAAGGCCAGACGAAATTCACGGTGGACAGCGGCGGTCCGATCGCACGCGCTGTGCTGCCCAGCCGGTGGGGCGGCAAGATCGAAGAGGATCAGGTGTTCCTCGTCGCGTCGAACCTGCCCGCCGATCCGCAGTCGGTGGGCGCCAATGCCTATTGCGCAGTCGAAGGGATCGGCGAGCGGATCCCGGTCGATGTCCTCGACAAGGGCGTGCCCGCGCGGCTGATCTCCGAACTCGGCACCGATCGCTGGGAAGTGCGCAGCTTCCTGAGCGATGCTGGCCTGCCCGAAGCATTGCCCGAAAACGAAGCCGACCGCGCGCAGGCGACGCAGGCCGTAACTGCCCTGAAATGCCGCCGCCCGTTGCCGCCTGGTCGCGACGTCTCGCTGGTATGGGGCAAGGATATCAAGAGCCCGTCGGGCCGCACCGCCGGAACCGATCAGCGTTTCGATTTCACCGTGCGCGAACCCTTTACCGCGCGCTGGCAATGTTCGCGCGTCAATCCGCAGGCGGGATGCAACCCGGTGCAGGACGCCAGTGTCGTCTTCACTGCGCCTGTCCCCCGTGAATTCGCCGCAGGCGTGCGCCTGCGCACTGCGGACGGCAAGGAAATCGCGCCCAAGCTGAGCGATGAGGACCAACGCCATCAGACGCTGAGCAGCATCAGCTTCGCCGGTCCGTTGCCCGCCGACACGACCGCCACGCTGGTAATGCCCGAGGGCATTCGGGACGAGAGCGGCCGTGCGCTCGGCAATGCGGAACGCTTCCCGCTCGAGGTACGGTTCGACGAACAGCCGCCTTTGGTGAAGTTCGCCGCCGATTTCGGCATTCTGGAGCTGAGCGAAGGCGGCGTGCTGCCGGTGACGGTGCGCAATGTCGAACCCAAGCTGCGCGGTCAGATGGGCTCCGTCGCCGGGCAACGGCTGCGAGTCGACGGATCGGACGCCGAAGTCGCGCGCTGGCTGCGCACGGTGCAGAGCGCCGACGATTACAATGTCGAAACCGTCGAGCGCGGCGACAAACAGATTCGCATCAACCATACCGGCGAAAAGCCGGTTCTGACCGGCAATGCGGGCAGTCCGTTCGACATCGACCTGCCCGGCGGCGGCAAGGAGTTCGAAGTCGTGGGCATCCCGCTCAAGGATCCCGGCTTCTATGTCGTCGAGCTGGCGAGCCCCCGGCTGGGGCAGGCGCTGCTCGGGCGCGATACGCCGCGCTATGTCGCCGCCGCCGCGCTTGTCACCAACATGACGGTTCATTTCAAATGGGGCCGCGATCAGTCGCTTGTCTGGGTGACATCGCTTGACGGCGGGCGCGGCGTGGGATCGGCGCAGGTGCAGATTTCCGACAGCTGCACCGGCCAGCTGCTCGCGCGCGGGACGACCGACGCATCGGGCCGCCTCGCCGTGCCACCGGGCCTTCCCGAGCCGGAAACCTGGGGCAATTGCGAGGAATATTCGGACAGCCATCCGCTGATGGTGACCGCGCGCAAGGACGGCGATTTCAGCTTTTCGCTGACCAGCTGGGGCGAGGGCATCCGCCCCTATGATTTCGACCTTCCCTATGGCTGGCAACCGCAGCGCGAGATCTTCCACACCATCTTCGACCGCTCGCTCGCGCGTCAGGGCGAAACGGTGCACATGAAGCACATCGTGCGCCAGCCGGTCGCGGCGGGATTTGCCGGCGGCAAGGCCTTTACCGGGACGCTGCGCCTCTCGCATCGCGGATCGGACACCAAATTCGAACTGCCGCTCACCATCGATGCCAATGGCACCGGCGAGACGACGTGGAACGTGCCGCAGGGCGCGCCGATGGGCGAATATGACCTGATCGTCGAAAATGGCGACGACACGATCTGGACCGAACAATCGATCCGGGTCGATGAATTCCGCCTGCCGACGATGCGCGCCACGGTCAGCGGTCCCGATGAGGCCGCCGTGCAGCCACGCTCGCTGCCGGTCGATCTCTATGTCGGCTATCTTTCTGGCGGCGCCGCGCCCAATCTGCCGGTCGAAGTGCGCGTCGGCTATTTCGACGGCCTCAGCGCGCCGTCGGGCTATGACGGTTTCAGCTTCGGCGGTCGCGAAATGACCGAGGGCGTGCGCCCGATGGATGGCGATGGCGAGGATGTCACGCCCGACCTGCCCCCGACCCAGACCATCCCGGTGACGCTGGGTCGCGACGGGACCGCGCGTACTTCGGTCGAGGTGCCCGCGACCATCGACGGCGACACGCAGATGGTGGTCGAGATGGATTATCCCGACGCCAATGGCGAAGTGCTGACCGCGTCGCGCCGGATCCCGCTTTATGGCTCTGCGGTGCGGCTGGGCATCAGGACCGACGGCTGGATCATGCAGCAGGACGATCTGCGGCTCAAATTCGTCGCAGTGGATACCGACGGAAAACCGATCGCCAACCAGCGGATCTCGGTCGACCTCTACAGTCGCGAGATCCTGACGGCGCGGCGGCGGCTGATCGGCGGCTTCTATGCCTATGACAACCAGATGAAGACGACGAAGCTGCGCGAAACCTGCTCGGCGACGACGAACGATCTGGGCTTTGCCGAATGCGCGCTCGATCCCGGCGTTTCGGGCGAAGTCTATGCTGTTGCTTCGACCAAGGATGCGAACGGCCATGTCGCACGCGCCACGCAATCGGTGTGGCTGGCGGGCGAGGATGAATGGTGGTTCGGCGGCGACAATGGCGACCGCATGGACGTGCTGCCCGAAAAGACCGAATATGCCGCAGGCGAAACCGCACGCTTTCAGGTGCGCATGCCGTTCCGCGAAGCGACTGCGCTGGTGACGGTGGAGCGCGAAGGCGTGTTGTCGAGCTTCGTCGTCGGCCTGTCGGGCAAGGACCCGGTGATCGAAGTGCCGATGCCGGGCGATTATGCGCCCGACGTCTATGTCTCTGTGCTGGCGGTACGCGGACGCGTCGATGGCTGGTCGCTCTGGTCCTCGAACCTCGCACGCGACTGGAACCTGCCCTTTTTCCGCAGGGATGCGGCAAAGCCCACTGCGACTGTCGATCTTGCCAAGCCCGCCTATCGGCTGGGCATCGCGCGCGTCAAAGTCGGGTGGCAATCGCACCGGCTCGACGTGTCGGTGAAGGCGAACAGCGAAACCTATGCGCCGCGCGGTCAGGCGAGCGTCGACGTCACAGTGAAGACGCCGGACGGCAAGCCAGCAGCCTCGGCCGATCTGGCGTTCGTTGCAGTCGATGAGGCGCTGCTCCAGCTCGCTCCGAACGACAGCTGGAACGTGCTCGACGCGATGATGGGCGAGCGGCCCCTGTCGGTGCTCACATCGACGGCGCAGATGCAGGTTGTCGGCAAACGCCATTATGGGCGCAAGGCAGTCGCTGCGGGCGGCGGCGGCGGCACGGGCGACCTTTCCGGCCTCAACCGCACCAATTTCGAGCCCGTACTGCTGTGGCGCGGCCATGTCGATCTCGACGCCAACGGCCATGCGCGGGTGCAGGTGCCGCTGTCCGATGCGCTGAGCGCGTTCAAGCTGATCGCGGTCGCGACCGACGGCGCGCAATTGTTCGGCACCGGACAGGCAAGCGTGCGCACCCAGCAGGATCTGAGCATCTATGCCGGGATTCCGCCAATGGTCCGCACGGGCGACAAGTTCGGCGCGATGTTCACGCTGCGCAACGGATCGGACAAGCCTATGCGCGTGACCGCCGATGTCGAACTGAGCCCCAGGATCGCGACGGGCCGTTCGCTGACGGTGGATGTGCCTGCTGGCGGCGCGGTGCCGGTATCGTGGAATCTGGTGGCGCCCGAAGCCGATGGTCAGCTGCGCTGGACGGTGCGGGCCCGCTCCGCCGATGGCAAGGCGACCGATCAGATTTCGGTGACTCAGCAGGTTGCATGGGCGGTTCCGGTCGAAACCTGGGCCGCGACGCTGACTCGCGTCGGCGACGCCGCCGATTTCCCGATCGCACCGCCTGCCGGGGCATTGCCGGGCCGCGGCAGCGTCGACATTCGCCTGACCGATACGCTCAGTCCGCCGTTGCAGGGCGTGCGCGATTACATGACGCGCTATCCCTATAATTGCTTCGAACAACGGCTTTCACGGGCGATCGCCACCGGCGACACCGCCGCGTGGAATCGTTTGGCGGGCGAAATCCCGGCCTTCCTCGATGATGACGGGCTGCTTCGCTATTTCGCATTCGAAAGCCTGCGGGGCTCCGAAGCGCTGACGGCCTATGTCCTGTCGATCACTGCCGAAGCGGGTCTGGCGATCCCGACGGATTCGAAAGCGAAGATGATCGCCGCGATGCAGGCCGTGCTCGACGGGCGGCTGCGGCATGAGGATTATGGCGACGTTCGGCTTCAGCGTCTCGCTGCCTTTGCCGCGCTGGCGCGCAACGGCGCAGCGACGGCGGCGATGCTGGGCCAGCTGGGCATCCCCCCGGCGGACATGCCCACCTCCTCGCTCGGCGATTATCTCGTCGCGCTGGGCAAGGTCCCCGGTCTTGCCAACGGTGCGCAGTTGCGTGCCGCAGGCGAAGCCGAGCTGCGCAAGCGGCTTGTCTATGAAGGCACGCGTATCGACCTGTCGGACAAGGGCAACATGCCCTGGTGGTTGATGGCATCGGATGACGAAGCTGCGATCAAGGCGCTGATAGCGACGATCGGCCGCCCCGGCTGGCAGGACGAAATGGCCAAGATGATGGTCGGCGTTTCGATGCGCCAGCAGCGCGGCCATTGGGATACGACCCCGGCCAATGCCTGGGGCACGATCGCCGCGCGCAAGTTCGACGCGGCCTATCCGCCCAGCGCCGTCGCGGGAAGCACCATCGCGCAGTTCGGCACGCGATCCACCACGCTCAACTGGCCGCTGTCGGCGGCGCAGCGCAGCTTCAGCTTCCCGCTGCCGGCAGCGAGCACACCCTTGCGGATGCAGCAATCGGGAGGCTCGGGTCCCTGGGCAATGGTGCAGGTGAAAGCGGCGGTACCGCTGACGCAGGGCGTGAGCGCCGGATACAAGATGACACGCGAAACCAGCGTGGTTCAGGCCGCCGATCCCGCACATCTGGGACGCGGCGATGTCGTCAAGGTGACGATCACGGTCGAAGCCACTGCCGAACGCAACTGGGTAGTGATCAGCGATCCGGTGCCTGCGGGCGCTCAGGTGCTTGGCGGCCTTGGCGGCCAGTCGCAACTGCTTCGCGAACAGGCGGACAATGGCTCGGGCGTTCAGCCTAGCTATGTCGAACGCGGTCAGGACGCATGGCGCGCCTATTTCCGCTGGGTGCCGCGCGGCAGCTTCACCGTCTCCTATGTGATGCGGCTGAACAATGCCGGGGAATTCCATCTGCCGCCCAGCCGGGTGGAAGCGATGTATTCGCCGGAAATCTTCGCCGCGCTGCCGAACCAGACGGTCACCGTCGCGCAACGATGACCAATGCCCGCCGTCAGCATGTCGCCGCAATACGGCGAAGGCTGCGGCGGTTGCGCCGGCGAACGATCCTGCTCGCGCTGCGCAGCGAAAAGCGGGCATGGGCGTTTGTCGATGCGCGCCGCGACGAATGGCGCGCGCGCGGATGGCGCGGGATCGCCACGCCGCCGCGTGTGACGCTGACTGCCGCGCTGATCCTGCTTGCCGGCTTTGCCACTGCCTATTGGTCGACGCTGCCGCCTGCCCTGCCCGGCTATGCGGCGGTGCGCGACCATTGGGCGCCCTCGGAAAGCTGGCTCTATGATCGAAACGGCGAACTGCTCGACAGTTCGCGCATCAATTTTCAGGCACGAAGGCTCGCCTGGACGCCGCTCGATAAAATTTCCCCGGCAGCGCGCGACGTGCTGATGCATGCCGAGGACCGACGGTTCGAATCGCATGGCGGCGTGGACTGGATCGCCGTCGCCGGTGCGGTTCGCGACCGGTGGGAAGGCAAGCGTGCGCGCGGCGCCAGCACCATTTCGATGCAGGTCGCCGCCTATCTCGCGCCCGACCTCGCCGCCCCCGGATCGCGGGGCATACGCGACAAGCTGCGCCAGATGCGCGCGGGCATGGCGCTCGACGGCAGCTGGACCAAGGACCAGATCCTCGAAGCCTATCTGAACCTTGCCGGGTTTCGCGGCGAGGCGCAGGGAATCGGCGCCGCCGCGCTCGGCCTGTTCGGCAAAACACCGGCTACGCTTAGCCGCGACGATGCGCTGCTGCTCGCCGCGCTGCTGCCCGATCCGGGTGCCGATGCGCCCGCCATCGCCGCGCGTGCCTGTGCGCTGTCGGGCGAAAGCGATTGCTCGCGGTTCGCGGGATCAGCGGCATCGATGCTCGGCCCGGCACGCAGCCTGCAGCTAGACCCCGGACTAGCGCCGCATCTTGCCAACAAGCTCCTGCGCGAACCCGGATTGCGTGTGACGACCACGCTCGACAAGCATTTTCAGGAAATCGCGATCACTGCGCTCAAACGCCAGCTTCAGGGGCTGGGCGGCACGCGTGCGCGCGACGGCGCGGTGATCGTCGTCGATAATCGCACCGGCGATGTGCTCGCCTATGTCGGCGGGGTCGGCGGCGCATCGACGGCGCCCGCCGTCGACGGCGCGTCCAGCTATCGTCAGGCAGGATCGACGCTCAAGCCGTTCCTCTATGCGATGGCGATCGAGAAGGGATATCTTACCGCCGCGTCGATCCTCGACGATTCGCCGGTGCAGCTCGACACCGCCTCGGGCCTGTATGTGCCCCAGAATTACGATCGCGCATTCAAGGGACCCGTAACGGCCCGGTCTGCGCTGGCGGGTTCGCTCAATGTCCCCGCTGTCCGCACCTTGCTGCTCACCGGAGTCGATGCGTTTCGCGACCGGCTATGGGATACCGGCTATCGCGGGCTGACCGAGGACGGGCAATATTACGGCTTCTCGCTTGCGCTCGGATCGGCCGAAGTGACGCTGATGGAACAGGTCGCCGCGTTCCGCAGCCTCGCGCTCGGCGGGCGCTGGAGCCGGTTACGGCTGACCGAATCCGATCCCAGGGACGCGTTGCGCCGGATCACGAGCCCACAGGCGGCCTGGATCGTCGGCGACATGCTGTCCGATCCCAATGCCCGTGCCGTCACCTTCGGGCTCGATTCGGCACTGCGGCTGCCCTTCTGGGCAGCGGCGAAGACCGGCACGTCAAAGGCGATGCGCGACAATTGGTGCGTCGGCTTTTCCGATCGCTATACCGTCGGCGTCTGGGTGGGGAATCTGGAGGGCGACCCGATGCGCGCCGTATCGGGCACCAGTGGCGCGGCACCGGTATGGCGCGACGTGATGCTCGCCATTCATGACGGGCATCCGGGGCACCAGCCCGAACGACCGGACGGCGTCGAATCGCGCCGCATCGTCTTTCCCGATCATATCGAACAGGCGCGCACCGAATATTTCCTCACCGGCACCGGCTTCGATACCGTCGCCATCGCGCCCGCCGAATCGCGCCGCCCGCGCATCGTCAATCCGGTGTCGGGCAGCGTTTATGCACTCGATCCCGATATTCCCCTCGACCGACAACGGCTGGCAATATCGGTGTCGGGCGAAGTGACCGGACACCGGCTCGAGCTCGATCGCCGCGATCTGGGCGCCGCCGACGCCAAGCCGCTGATCCTCGCGCCGCCGGGCCGACACCGGCTGCGGCTGATCGATCTGGGAGGAAATGTGGTCGATCAGGTGCTGTTTACGGTTCGCTGACCGGCGCAATAGCGCCGCCCGGGCAAAGGCGAACTTTGTCGCCGCAACCATCGAACCAATCGACGCACCACGCGTTTCGCCATTTGGTCCTACCCCTTTCGGGACTGGTGCCGAGGGGCACCGGCCGCGCCGCCATCACGGTCGGCGCGGCCGAACCCCGACCGCTTATGGCCGTTTGATCAGGATATTCATCCGCGCTGCGGCGATCGGCTTTTCGGGCACTTCCTGCCACGCAATCGCTTCGACATTGGCGATACGACTTCCCAGCCGCGTCACATTGCCCCGCGCGCGCGTCGGCCGATCGCGCCCGCCGCGCATATAATCGACCGTGACGTTGATCGGCTTCCACCGCACGTTCTCATCGTTCAGTGCCGCCTTAAGCGCCGCGACCGCCGCCATTTCCAGCAGCCCGCCAATCGCGCCGCCATGAAGGTAGCCCGGCCTGCCGAGCTTGCCGTCGTCGAACGGCATCACCAGTACCGGCGCGCCTTCGCCTGCTTCGATCTCGAGGCCCAGCAGCTTGGCATAGGGAATGTCGATCACTGAACGTCCGCCGTGGTCATGAATGTGCCGGCAACATGCGCGATGGGGTCATTTGGGTCGCCGTCATGCGCCTGACCACGCACGAAGCCGATGCTCCGCGTCAGGCGATAGCATTCGCCGCGCCCGATCACGGTCCTCCCCGGTGTTGCGGGCCGCAGATAATCGACGCGCAGGTCGAGCGTCGCATGCGGCACGAAGCCCCCGCGCTTCAGCCACACCGCCATGCTGGTCGCGACGTCCATCATCGCCAGGATTGGGCCGGACGCCAGCACGCCGCGATCCGGCTGGCCGATCTGGCGCGGGTCATAGGGGAGCGCCAGCTCGGCCCAATCCTCACCATGTCCGCGATATTGCAGGCCGAGCAGGTGCCCATGGCCACCCGACCGCTCGATGATCGCCCGGGGATCGAAGACCATCGATCCGGTTTTTGGTGCGCCCGACATGCCATAGCCCGTAGCGCGACCGGTCATGCCGTGCAAATGCCGGGCACAAAACGCAAGATTACAGGGATTTAACTAAGTGCCGGAGCTTTTTCGGCATAGCTTTCTAACATACGTCAGTCTCAAGGGAGGCCAATATGGCGGGATGGAAGCTGGACCCGGCGGATATTGCCGAATTGACGACACCGGTGGCGATGCGCGGCAGCCTGCGCGCGGATGAAATCGGGCCGGACGATATTTTCGAAATCATCGTCGCGATCGCGAATGTGACGTTCGGCATTCGCTGATTCATGCCGGGCAGCGTTTCCAGGAGGATGCGCGCCGCGATACTCGCTTCGGGAGCACCTTCCAGGGCGATTGCGCAGAAATGGGTGGCGTCCGATGCCTATCGCGCGATGGTCGCGGCGCTGACGGCAGCGTCGTCGCAAGGACATGACGCCGTGGCGGACGCGGCGGGGACGCTGCTTTCCGACTACCAATGGGTCGATTCGTTGCTCGGTCCGCTCATCGCGGGATTGGCGGGCGATCCGTTTTTCGATCCCCCGTTTCGGGTCAGCCGCGACAGGCTGCGCATCAGCGCGATCCTTTTCGACTCGCCGGTCGCAACGCTGACCGGAACGGTCGTCGATGCTGCGGCTCTGGCGGCGCTGCCCCCCACCCGAACCGTCGTGGTTCCCGGCCGGATCGGCGTGACGCGCTATATTCGCTCGGGCGGGGTACATATCCGCCGCTGGCGCGCCGATCCACTGACCGGGCAATTTTCCGCAAGCAACGCCGCGCGGGCACTGATCCAGCCGGAACTGGCGCCTTGCGACGGCGCCGTGGTGCGGATCGACGGACGAGTCGAAGGGCAGCTGCTCGCCGGCGCGCAATCCGATGTGGTCACGCTGGGCTTTACGGTGCGGACCGACGCCGACCCGCTGATGCGCGAATATCGCATTGCCGACGGGCATCTATCTACCATCGCCAGCAGCGACGACGGCGCTTCGCGCACCGAAATGCTGCTGTCCTTTCTAACCCAAGCCAACCGGTCGGATGCCGGCCCCTGTTTCGAGGCTGCGAGTCGCGACGCGGCGTTTCACACCCGCTGGTCGGCGATGCATGCGTGGCTGTGCGTCGACGCCCACGCCGCCTTGCCGCGCCTGAACGAAATGGCGCGCGACGATCCGCATCCCGATGTGCGCCAGGCGGCCCTGCAGACCGTGGCTCGAATCCGCCCTCCCGAAACGGCAGGCGCCACGCCATGCCGCGCCTGATCGATGCGGGCACAGGCGGCGCGCTCTCGCTCGACGAGCTGCTGGAGGCGCTCGACGCCACTCCGTTCGATATCCGCGACCAGGATAGTTTCGCCGCACTCGGCCCGCTGCTCGCGCGGCTGGGGCGCAACACCGATTTCCTCGCCGATCTCGCAATTGCGGAACTGAAGGATCGCTGCGCCGGGCAAAGCCGGACCGCCGGATATGGCCCCCAGGTTTTCCTGCTGCATCCTCCCAACGGACGCTATCTGATCCGCGCCAATTTCTGGCCGGCTCGCGACGATCCGGTGGTCCGGACAAGCGGCACGGCGGCTTTTTTCTATGATATGCCGCACGATCATAATTTCTCGTTCCTGACCTATGGCTATTTCGGGCCGGGCTATTGGAGCGACTATTATGAATATGACCATGCGGCGGTGACGGGCGTGCCCGGAGAAGCAGCGGGGCTGCGCTTTGTCGAACGCGCGCGCCTGTCCCCCGAAAAGCTGATGCTCTATCGCAGCGGCCGCGACGTGCATGTCCAGCTTCCGGCCGATCGGTTTTCGGTATCGCTCAACATCCTCGGCATCGACCCTGCCCAGCCATGGATCGATCAATATCGTTTCGACATTGCGCGTGGCGTGATCGAAGCGGGTCTCAGCTGCGCCGCGTCCGAAGCCTTGCTGAGCCTGGCAGTGCATTTCGGCAACGGACAGGATCTGGCCGAACATTTCGCGCGGCATCACCCCAGCCGGCGAATGCGCGCGACGGCATGGACCGCGCTGGCATCGGCGGCGCCCGACCGGAAGGCGGCGCTCGCGCTGCTGGAAACCGCCGCCATGGCCGCCGACGCCTTTGTCGCCGGAAGCGCGCGGCTGCGGATCGACGCGCTGCTGGCCCATAGCGCAACTGAATCCGAAACGGAGATGATTGGCACCATCATGGCGGCAATCGATCGCTAGTCTCTTCCGGTGACTGCGGTCCTGTCCCTTGCCTGCGACGTGATCGGCCTTGCCGAGGCGATCGCCGCACGCGGGTTACAGCTGGTCACGGTGCGCGACGGGGCACTGCACCGCCATCTCGACGCCGCGCCGGCACGCGCGGCGATCCTGGGATGGGACGTGGGCGAAGGCGATCCGCGCGAATGCGTCGCGCGCATCCGCGGTCATGGCTGGGGCGGGCCGTTGATGCTGCTGCTTTCGGGGGGAAGCAGCCGGCATATCGTCCAGGCCATCGACGGCGGGGCTGACGATGCGCTGGCCCTGCCCGCCTGTCCGGGCGAAATCGCGGCGCGGGTGGCCGCGCGCCTGCGCAGCCCGATCACCCAGCCGATCAAGCTGGGCGAGTTGCGGATCGATACGCTCCACCGCCGCGCCACGCGGGAGGGGCAGTCGCTGGCGCTGCTACCGCGCGAATTCGCGCTGCTCCTCTATCTCGCGCAGCGCCCGGGCGCATGCGTCGGTCGCAAGGAACTGCACCGCGCGATCTGGGGACTGAATTTCGATCCCGGCACGAATGTCATCGAGGTCCATATCTCGCGGCTGCGTGCCAAGCTGGACCGGGATTTTGCAACGGCGATGCTGCGCACCGAAAAAGGACAGGGATATCGGCTCGTCGCACCGGCCCGTTGAAGCGCCGGCATCCTGCGTCTAGCATCCCTCCATGGCGAAAAGGGCAATGCGCAGCGGGGAACCGCGCGGCACGGCATTGGTCACCGGGGCATCGGCGGGCCTGGGCATCTGTTTCGCCGAAGCGCTTGCCGCGCGCGGGCATGACCTGATCCTCACCGCGCGACGAGGCGAACAGCTGGAGGCGCTGGCGACGCGCCTGCGCGACGCGCATGGAGTCGCTGTGACGGTGCTGCCCCGCGACCTGTCGGCGCCCGATGGCGTCGCCACGCTGATCGCCGATATCGGGCGACACGGGCTTTCGGTCGAATTGCTGATCAACAATGCCGGTTTCGGCCTGCACGGGGCCTTTATCGACCAGTCCCCCGATGCGATCCGTCAGATGATCGACCTCAATTGCCGCGCCGTTGCCGAACTGTGCCGCGCATTGCTCCCCGGCATGGTGCAGATGCGCGGTGGCGGCATCATCAATGTGGCATCGGTCGCGGGGTTCGTGCCCGGGCCGTGGATGGCCGCCTATTATGCCAGCAAGGCGTTCGTCCTCAGCCTGACCGAATCATTGCGCGAGGAGGTGCGCGGCAAGGGAGTACGCATCGTCGCGCTGTGCCCCGGCCCCACGCGAACCGAATTCGCGCAAGTCTCCGGCCTGTCCGAAAGCAAGGCATTTCAGGCGGCGGCGGGAAGCGCGGCGGATGTCGTGGCGGCGGGATTGCGCGCCTGGGATCGCGACAAGGCGATCTGCATTCCCGGCGCTGCCAACCGGCTGGCGCCGCTTGTCGTCCGTTTCACGCCGCGCGCGCTGGTCCGGCGCGGCGTGGCGCGGTTCCAGCGGCGTCGCCGCACGCGCTGAAACACCTGACACAATTCCCCGAAAAACAATTGTCTTTACGCAGTAACGCACGTTAGCCATGCGACGGGGAAAGTTGATTGCGATCCGAGGGAAGCATGACCGAAGAATATGAAGACGCCGAAGAAGTCGGCACGCCGGTACCGCCTGCGCTGCTGGCATTGCTGGCCGGGCTGGCCGTGCTGGTCGGCTTCACGCTTGCCGCCCCCTATCTCCTGCCGCCGGTCTCGCTTACCGTTCTTCTGGGGATCGGCGCTGCGCTGGGCGCGCTGTGCTGGGTGATCGGAGCGGCCGTGGCGATGCGCAATGCCGGGCCGGTATGGATATTCGGATCGCTGATCGTCCTGATCGCCGCCGGTGCGCTGGCGGGTTTCGGCGTCAGCCGCCTTCTCAACGCCGGCAGCACGCGCGATGCCAGCGCCTTTGCCGAGATGGAACTCGGCCCCGACGGCAAGCCGGTATTGCCGCGCGGGGCGGATGCGCGCGGCCCGATTTCGAAACTTTACGTGACGGCGTTTAACGAGGCGACGGCGGACCGACGCGATTATGAAAATGCCGTCGGCGCGATGCAGCTGGGCACGCTCAGCAGCCCCTATCTGCTCGAACAGGC
Organism: Sphingomonas sp.; assembly: GCA_002707985.1. Classification (GTDB taxonomy): domain Bacteria; phylum Pseudomonadota; class Alphaproteobacteria; order Sphingomonadales; family Sphingomonadaceae; genus Sphingomonas. The sequence goes on from PAOI01000008.1 coordinate 51,366, forward strand.
GCCGCAGGTTCTGGAACATTGCGGAGAGATCGGCGCGCTCAAGGAAAAGGTCGCCGCAAATGCCGACCGTCAGGCAAAGCGCACGGCCGAGCTGGCGCAAACCGTCAACGCTTCCAATTTGCCCGACACGGTCAAGGACGGCATCATCCTGATGATCGCGCCGACCGGCGAACCGGGCGAACCCGATCCGGCGATCACCAGCCAGAACGCGGTTCTCGACGGCACGCAGGCGCTGTGCGAATTGCTGGCGAAGAAGAGCTGGCGCAACGATGACGCGCGCTTCGGGTTCACCAATCCCGCCGACTGGGCGCGATTCCGCGAGATCGACGCACAGCGCAAGGCGGCCGCCAGCGATATCGCCGCGCTCGATCGCAAGGCGACGACGCGCTTTACCGAAGGCCGCGAAATGGTCCGCGATGCGCTGAGCCGGTAACCCGCAAGATCGCGAAATGAAAAGGGCCGCCACTCCCCGATCGGAGCGGCGGCCCTTTCGATAGGGGGAAGGCCTCTTAATCGGCGAACAGCAGGACCGGCGTTTCGAGCAGCTTCTTCAGCGCCTGAACATAACTTGCCGCGTCCCAGCCATCGACGACGCGGTGGTCGCAGCTGATCGACAGGTTCATCAGCTTGGCGCGGACGATATCGTCGCCCTGAAAAACGGGGCGCTCGACGATCTTGTTCGGGCCGATGATCGCGACTTCGGGGCGGTTGATCACCGGGGTCGTCGCAATGCCGCCCAGCGGGCCGAGCGACGTCACGGTCAGCGTGCCACCCTGCAGCTCCTCCGACTTGATCTTGCCAGTACGCGCCGCTTCGGCGAGCCGGGCGATTTCGGTCGCCAGCTGCCATACATTCCTGTCCTGCGCGTCGCGGATCACCGGCACGGTCAGCCCCGCATCGGTCTGCGTCGCCATGCCCAGATGCACCCGGCCATGGCGCGTCACCACGCCGCCTTCATCATCATAGCGCGCGTTGATCATCGGGAAGTCCGGGATCGTCCGGCAAATCGCGACGATCAGGAACGGCAACATGGTCAGTTTGGGCCGGTCGCCGCGGTTGGCGTTCAGATCCGCGCGCATATCCTCCAGTGCCGTCACGTCGATTTCGTCGACATAGGTGAAATGCGGGATGTTGCGCTTTGCCGCAGCCATATTCTCGGCAATGCGGCGGCGCATCCCGATCACCTTGATCGGCTGATCGTCGCGCGCGCGGCTGGCATGCGGCGCCTGATATCCTTCGCCCGAACCATAGCGCAGGAACGAGTCGAGATCGGCGTGGCGGATGCGGCCTTCTTCGGATGGCTTCACGCGCGACAGATCGATGCCCAGATCCTTCGCGCGTGCGCGGACTGCCGGCGAGGCGAGGATGGCCGAAGCGCTCGAACCCTTCCCGTTCGTGTCGAGCGAAGTCGAGACACGTTGCGACTCGTCTGCGGCACGTCCCTCGACTGCGCTCGGGACGAACGGTTCGTGGCTAGTTGCAGGTTCCGCCGCGCGCAAATCATCGATCGCGCTCACTTCGGCATCGCCGACTTCCGCCGCTTCTGCCGGACTGGCAGTCTCGGTTCCCGGCGTCTCGGCGGAAACCTCTTCCTCGACATCCTCGTCGGCGGGCACGTCATCGCCGTCGGTTTCGATCACCACCAGCGTGGAGCCGATCGGAATCTGGTCGCCCACTTCCCCGGCCAGCTCGACCACGGTGCCGGCCACCGGCGATTCCATTTCGACCGTCGCCTTGTCGGTCATCATGTCGGCCAGCTGGCCGTCCTCTTCGACGCGATCGCCGACCGCGACGTGCCACGCGACGATTTCCGCCTCGGAAATGCCTTCGCCGATATCGGGCAAGCGAAACGTAAAGCGGGCCATCCTCAGTCCTTCAGGATTTTTTCAAGCGCCAGCCGGATGCGAACGGGACCGGGGAAATAGGCCCATTCGAGGCTGTGCGGATAGGGAGTGTCGAAACCGGTGACGCGTTCGATCGGCGCTTCGAGGTGATAGAAACAGCGTTCCTGCACCACCGCCGACAATTCGGCGCCGAACCCCTGGGTACGCGTGGCTTCGTGCACGATCATGCAGCGACCGGTCTTTTTGACGCTCGCCAGGATCGTGTCGATGTCGAGCGGCATCAGCGTACGCAGATCGATGATTTCCGCGTCGACCCCGGTTTCCTCGACCGTCTGCGCGACGACATGCACCATCGTGCCATAGGTCAGGATGGTGACGGCCTCGCCCTGTCGCGTCACTGCCGCCTTGCCCAGCGGAATGCGATAATAGCCGGTGGGCACTTCGCCGCCCGGATGGTTCGACCAGTTGCGCGCCGGGGCATCATAATGGCCCGAAAACGGCCCGTTATAGATGCGCTTGGGCTCGAAGAAGATCACCGGATCATTGTCTTCGATGCACGAAATCAGCAGACCCTTGGCATCATAGGGCGTTGCCGGGATCACCGTTTTCAGCCCCGAGACATGGGTGAAGATGCCTTCAGGCGACTGGCTGTGCGTCTGCCCGCCGAAAATGCCGCCGCCGAACGGCGAGCGCACCGTCAGCGGCGCGACAAACTCGCCCGCAGAACGATAGCGCAAGCGCGCGGCCTCGCTCACCAGCTGGTCGAGCGCGGGATAGATATAATCGGCGAACTGGATTTCTGGCACCGGGCGCAGGCCATAGGCGCCCATGCCGATCGCCACGCCGATGATCCCGCATTCGGTGATCGGCGTATCGAACACGCGGGTCTTGCCGTATTTCTGCTGCAGGCCTGCAGTGGCGCGGAACACGCCGCCGAAATAGCCGACATCCTCGCCCATCACGACCACGGCAGGGTCGCGCTCCATCATCACGTCCATGGCGCTGTTGATCGCCTGGATCATGTTCATCCGCGCGGTATCGCCTTCGCGCTCGGGCACCGGAGCGATGCGGTCTTCGCTCGCCGCGTTCGGATCGGTCACGGGCGCGCTCACCGCTTCGGCCCCGGATGGCCGGCGGCATCGTCTTCGTCGAGCATCTGCTGCATCTGTTCTTTCAGATGCCAGGGCATTTCCTCGTACACGCCCTCGAACATCGTTTCGAATTTCTGGTGCATGCCATGGCCAAGGATGCCGTTCTTTTCGGCTTCCTTCTGCGTTTTGCGCACCATCTCGGCGAGTTCCTGATCCTGCGCCGCCTGACGCTCCTCATCCCATTCGCCCAGCTTGATCAGATGGTCCTTCAGCCGCTTGATCGGATCGCCGAGCGGCCAGGAGGACCATTCCTGCGCGCTGCGATAGGCGCTGGGATCGTCCGACGTGGAGTGGCCTTCGGCGCGATAGGTGAAATGTTCGATCAGCGTCGGGCCCTGATTGGTCCGTGCGCGTTCGGCAGCCCATTGGGTGGCCGCATAAACCGCCAGCGGATCGTTGCCGTCGACGCGCAGCCCGGCAATGCCATAGCCGATGGCGCGCGCGGCGAAGGTCGTCGCTTCGGCCCCGGCAAAGCCCGAAAAGCTCGAAATCGCCCACTGATTGTTGACGACGTTGAGAATCACCGGCGCCTTGTACACGGTGGCAAAGGTGAGCGCGGAGTGGAAATCGCCTTCCGCCGTCGAACCCTCGCCGCACCAGGTTGCCGAAATCCGCGTATCACCCTTGGCCGCGCTCGCCATCGCCCAGCCGACCGCCTGGGGGAATTGCGTCGTCAGATTGCCCGAGATCGAGAAAAAGCCGTGGTCGCGCGCCGAATACATGATCGGCAGCTGCTTGCCCTCCAGCTTGTCGCCCTTGTTCGAGTAGATCTGGTTCATCATCTCAATCAGCGGATAGCCGCGCGTGATGAGGATGCCCTGCTGGCGATAGCTGGGGAAGCACATGTCATCGGCGGCCAGCGCGCTCGCCGCCGCGACCGACACCGCCTCTTCGCCGGTGCACTTCATGTAGAAACTGGTCTTGCCCTGACGCTGAGCGCGGAACATGCGCTCGTCGAACGCTCGCACCAGCGCCATATTGCGCAGCATCGTGCGCAGCGTGTCGGGATCGAGCCGCGGGTTCCACGGGCCGACGGCATTGCCGTCCTCGTCCAGCACGCGAACCAGCGTATAGGCCAGTTCGTGAAAGCTGCCCGGATCGGCAGCGGTATCGGGGCGCGGCTGTTCGCCGGCAGGCGGCACCGCGACGTCCGAAAAATCGACCTCGTCACCCGGCCGGAACTGCGGTTCCGGCACGTGCAGGCTGAGGGGCGGAAGGTTGGAGCGCTTGGCGTCCACCGGCATCTCTCTCCATATAATTTTGACGCGGCCCTATCACAACGCAACGCCCCGGACCGCGTTCGGTGCCTTGTTATAAAATTTCAAAGCTTCGCGAAAGGGGCAGAAATGCTGTACCGATATCGCGCACTGTCAAACGGTGCCGGGAAACCCCCTAGCCGCCGTTCACCCGGGCTTAAAACGGACCATGCTGCTCTATGTGCGGGAGGGCAGACATGCACGGCGATCCACACCAAATCACAATAGCGACGCGAAGGCAGCAACCGATACCGCTGCCGCTCGTCTGGTTGCGGCGCGCGTTCGGGCTGGCGGTGCTGACGCTGCTTGTCGTCTTGCTGACGCCGCTGGCGCTGCTGATCGCGCTGCTGTGGCTGGCGAAGGCGATGCGGATCATCTATCCGATGGCGCGCAGCTCGATCCTGAGCACCGCGGACGGAATCGCCGACGCCGCCTTCCCCAGACGCTGAACTTCCCCCGGGTTCAGGCCGCCACGACGGTCTGTTCGATTGTTCCGAAGATCGGGTGATGGCGATCGTCCTCGGCCCAGATACGCACGGTATCGCCGGCCTTGAGGAAGTTCGTTTCGGGCTTGCCGCCCAGAATCGTCTCGACCGTGCGCAGCTCCGCCAGACAGCTATAGCCGACGCCACCCTGGGCAATCGGCTTGCCCGGAACGCCATCGGCATCGCGATTCGAAACCGTGCCCGATCCGATGATCGTGCCGGCACCCAGGCTGCGGCTTTTCGCGGCATGCGCGATCAGCGTACCGAAATCGAAAGTCATGTCCTCGCCCGCTTCGGCGCGGCCAAAAGGCTGGCCGTTCAGGTCGACATGCAGCTTGCGGTGCAATTTGCCGTCACGCCACCAGTCGCCCAGCACGTCCGGCGTCACGAACACCGGCGAAAAGGCACTGGCCGGCTTGGACTGGAAAAATCCGAATCCCTTGGCGAGCTCGCCCGGGATCAGGTTGCGCAGCGACACATCGTTGGTCAGGCCCACCAGCCGCACCGATGCCAGTGCGTCTTCCCGGCTGACGCCCATCGGCACGTCGCCGGTAACGACCACGACTTCCGCCTCCATGTCGCAGCCCCAGCTTTCGTCCTTCAGCGGGATGTCGTCGCGCGGACCCAGGAACCCGTCCGACCCGCCCTGATACATCAGCGGATCGTGCCAGAAGCTCTCGGGCATTTCCGCGCCGCGTGCCTGACGCACCAGCGCGACATGGTTCACATAGGCCGGGCCATCCGCCCATTGATAGGCGCGCGGCAGCGGCGACGCCGCATCATGTTCGTGAAACCGTTCGCGCGGAATGACTTCGTGATCGAGATCGGTCGCAAGGTTGCGCAGATCGACCGACACCCGATCCCAATCGTCCATCGCCGCTTGCAATGTCGGGGCGATCGCGCTCGCATCGGCATACCAGGCGAGATCGTTGGAAACGACGACGAGCTTTCCGTCGCGGCCATGCTTCAGGCTAGCTAGTTTCATTTGTGACCTTCTCCTCTCCCGACTGACATAGGGCACGCAACGCGCGTGTCGAGCGAAAGCAACACAGGAAAGCCCTTGACGCGCGGCGTGCGGAACGTCATTCGCCGCGACCGCAAGCGGGGCCGCACCGTCGCCCCACCCGTCCACGCCCGGTTGCCGAGTCCTGTCGAAGGGCGGCCGGTGCCCGTCCCGGCAGGGGGAGACGCGCAACCATGGCAAATGTAGCAGTGATCGGCGCCCAATGGGGCGATGAAGGCAAGGGCAAGATCGTCGACTGGCTCGCCGAGCGCGCCGATGTCGTCGTGCGCTTTCAAGGCGGGCATAATGCCGGCCACACGCTGGTGGTGGGCGACAAGGTGTACAAGCTGTCGCTGCTCCCCTCGGGCATCGTCCGCGGCACGCCCAGCGTGATCGGCAATGGCGTGGTGCTCGACCCCTGGGCGCTCAAGGCCGAAGTTGAAAAGCTGCGCGGTCAGGGCGTGGAGATCACGCCCGACACGCTGATGATCGCCGACAATTGCGCGCTGATCCTGCCGTTCCATCGCGATCTCGACGGTCTGCGCGAGGATGCGAGCGGCGCGGGCAAGATCGGCACCACCCGGCGGGGCATCGGCCCTGCCTATGAAGACAAGGTCGGTCGCCGCGCGATTCGCGTGTGCGATCTGGCGCATCTCGACACGCTCGATCCGCAACTCGACCGGCTTACCGCACATCACGATGCGCTGCGTGCCGGTTTCGGCGAACCGCCGATCGATCGCGCGGCGCTAGTCGCCGACCTCGCCGAAATCGCGTCCTTCGTGCTGCCCTTCGCCCAGCCGGTGTGGAAGATGCTCAACGATGCGCGTTCGCGCGGGCGCCGCATCCTGTTCGAAGGTGCGCAGGGTGTGCTGCTCGATATCGACCACGGCACCTATCCGTTCGTCACGTCGTCGAACACGATTGCAGGCACGGCAGCAGGCGGTTCGGGTCTTGGACCCAGCGCGGTCGGCTTCGTCCTCGGCATCGCCAAGGCCTATACGACGCGCGTCGGCTCCGGCCCCTTCCCCACCGAGCAGGAAAATGCGACCGGCGAACGGCTGGGCGAGCGGGGCCATGAATTCGGCACGGTGACGGGGCGCAAGCGCCGTTGCGGCTGGTTCGATGCGGCGCTGGTCCGCCAGTCGGTAGCCGTGTCGGGCGTCACCGGCATTGCGCTGACCAAGATCGACGTGCTCGACGGTTTCGACCAAGTGAAGGTCTGCACCGGATACCGGCTGCGCGGCGAGGAAATTGATCACCTGCCTGCCCATGCCGCCGATCAGGCGCTGGTCGAGCCGATCTATGAAACGATCGAAGGCTGGCACGAATCGACTGCCGGCGCACGCAGCTGGGCCGATCTTCCGGCGCAGGCGATCAAATATATCCGGCGCATCGAGGAGTTGATCCAGTGCCCGGTCGCGCTGGTATCGACCAGCCCGGAACGTGAGGACACGATCCTGGTCCGCGATCCCTTCGCCGACTGAGATTGCCCGGACACAGAAGCGCCGGCGGGGGAATGCCCCACCGGCGCCTTCTCTTGTTCACAATCGGTTGTTAGCGACGCGGTTCGCTCGAAGCGTCAGCGCTGCCGCCCGCGCTCACGCTGGCACCATTGCTGTNGGCACCGGCAGAGATNGCNGCATCGGTNCNGGTCGAAGTCGACCGNTTNGGCGTGCTGGCGGAAGCATCNCCGCTGGCGTTNGCATCGATGCTCGCATCGGTATCGCGCGCCGTTTCAACGACGGTCCCGGCGGTATCGCGCGCGCGACCCGCATTGCGACGAGCCGCCCGTTCGGTGCGATCAGCGGCCCTGCGTGCCCGCGCTTCCGCACGCTCGGCAGCGGTCTCAGCGCGGCTGCGGACGCCATTCGTCGTGGATTCGACGCGGTTGAGCGCACCGCTCTGAACCGAACCGGTCGCACTGCCCATCACGCTGCCGCTGGTCCCGCCGATCGTACCACCGACATTCCCGCCAAGGCTGCCGCCCAGCACCTGTGCCGAAGCAGCGGCCGGGATCAAGAAGGCTCCGGCAGCGGCGATCGAAATCAGAATACGCATCGTCATACTCCTTTTCTAAAACCCGGTCAGAAAACGCCGGATTTCCGCGGCAGTTCCTTAATCTGGCGTTCATCAAAAGCGCTCCGACAGCCCCAAAGACGATGCCGCCGCCGGACGAAAAGCCCGACGGCGGCAGGATCGAACACCACGAAATGCGGGTTAGCGGCTCGGAGGAACGGTTTCGCTTCCGTCCGTGGGTTCGACCGGTTCGGTCGGCGTGACGCTATCATCCGGCGTCGTTTCCGGCTCCATCATCGGGTCCGTGGCCGGCGTCGCCGGATCGGTTTCCGGCATGGTCGATTCGGTTGCCATCGGATCCGGGCAGGGCGCGTTCGGATCGGTCGTCGTATCCGGCGTTACGCCCGGAGTGGGCGTGGGACAGGGGGATGCCGTGGTGGTGGGAACATCCTGGCCCGGCCCATCCTGCCACGGGACCACGGAAGCCGCATTGGCCGCCATCGCAGTCGAGCCGCCGACAATCAGCAAACCAGCAATAATCGTTCTACGCATGTCATACTCCATCAAAGGGTCGCAGGCGTAGGAACAACGTGCGGAATACGATTCCGCCGAACATCTGCGGCTCCATCCAAACCAACTGGAGAGCCGTCTGACACTTAACCGAGATTAATTCGTGACGAATCGAGTGCGCGCGGCGGGCGCGACGTTACGCCGTGCCGCTCATATCGAGGAAATGGCGGCTTAATCCTTGCCGCATTGTGCCCGGTGCAGCAGCTTCTGATCCGCCAGCACCAGCGCCATCATCGCCTCGACCACCGGTACGCCGCGAATGCCGACACAGGGGTCATGCCGCCCCTTGGTGGCGATTTCGGTGGCTTCGCCTTCCGGCGATATGGTGGGAACCGGCGTCAGGATCGAGCTGGTCGGTTTGAACGCGACACGCAGATGCACAGGCTGTCCGGTAGAGATACCGCCCGCGATCCCGCCGGCGTGATTGGCCAGGAAATGCGGGCCCTCACCCGCCATGCCGGGACGCATGGCATCGGCATTTTCCTCGCCGGTCAGCGCGGCAGCGGCAAAGCCGTCGCCGATTTCAACGCCCTTCACGGCATTGATCGACATCGCCGCAGCCGCGAGTTCGCTGTCGAGCTTGGCATATAACGGCGCGCCCCAGCCGGGCGGAACGCCGGTGGCGGTGCAGGCGACAATCGCGCCGAGCGAGGACCCCGCCTTGCGCGCGCTGTCGACCAATGCCTCCCAGCGCGCGGCGGCAGCGGCATCGGGACAAAAAAAGCTGTTGGCGCCGATCTGGGCAGCGTCGAATGCCGCCGCGTCGATCGCATCGCCGCCGATCGCCTCGACCCAGCCGGTAATCACGACTTCGGGGATGACTTTGCGCGCTACCGCGCCCGCCGCGACCCGCGCCGCCGTCTCGCGCGCCGAGCTGCGCCCGCCGCCGCGATAATCGCGAAAGCCATATTTGGCGTCATAGGCATAATCGGCATGGCCGGGACGATAGGCCCGCGCGACGTCCGAATAATCCTTCGATCGCTGGTCGACATTTTCGATCATCAGCGAAATCGGTGTACCGGTGGTGCGCCCTTCGAACACGCCCGACAGGATGCGCACCGCGTCCGGCTCGCGCCGCTGCGTGGTGAATCGCGACTGTCCGGGGCGACGCGCATCGAGGAAGGGTTGAATATCCGCTTCGGAAAGCTCGATCCCCGGCGGGCACCCGTCGACGACCACGCCCAGTGCAGGCCCATGGCTCTCGCCCCAGGTAGTGAAGCGGAAAACGCGTCCGAAACTATTGTAGCTCATGCGGCGTGCGGTCTCGCCTGCGTAAGATCACCTGTCCCGTTCAGCAGCCCGGCAATCGAAATATCTTCGTCCAGCGATTCCCAATGCAGTCCTGCTGGACTGATCGCAACCTGCGCAAGCGCCTCTTCGCTCGCGTCGCGCAAACGGGGAAACCACGCCAGCGGGACGCCAAGCACACGCCCGTCATCAAGCGAGACCCACATCTGGTCCGCGTCAAACCGAACGCTTACTGCGCTAGCCGAAATGGGCATGCCACGCTTCCTCAATCTCTTCGCGGCGTTCCATGACGATTGTCGAGACAATCCGCAATTCCCGAGCCGATAGCCCGTGATTGTATGCTGGCGCTACTACCGGATAAAGCCAGAACTTGGCTTCCGCGGCTTCGCGCAGGACATGGATGTGCACAGCTTCTCGTGGATCGCCTTCGTTCGAATAGAAGAAGAAGCGCCATCCATCCTGGCGAAACACGGTCGGCAACCGACTAAGCCTCCTCGCTCAACGCCGCAAAGGCCGGCGCATGATCGGCCTTGCCGCGCGGGCCGCAGGGGAGGCCGCCCTGCAGTTCCAGCGCCATGAAGAAGGGGCCGGCATAGGGGCTTTCGAACCCTTCGGCGGTTTCGACCGAAAAGCCGAAGCGGCCATAATAGCCCGGCTCGCCGAGCACGAACATCAGCAGCGCCCCGGCGCGCTTCATCTCATCGATCGCCGCACCGGCCAGTGCCTCGGCCACGCCGGTCTGGCGGAAGGCGGGCATGACCGCGAGCGGGGCGAGCGCGACCGAAGGCACTTCCTCGCCGCCGATCACCACGTCCATCTTGCTGACCGCCACCATGCCGAGCGCTTCGTTGGTCCGCTCGTCGCGCGCGATCAGCGCCAGCACCAGATCGCCGTCGATCGCGAGCTGCTTGACCAGCATCGCTTCGCCCGCGCGCGGGAAGCACGCCGTCAGGATATCATCGATGTCATAGGCATCGCCGGGCGCCGCCCGCTGGATGGTCACATTTCCGGACATAGATTCACTGCCTTGGGGTGAATTTTCCAGCCGAGCGCGAAACACACCTCTTCCAAAGTTGCGTAGCCGTCGAGGTCATCACCCAGTTGTCTTTCGAAAAAATCTTCGCCCGTTTCGAGGTACGGCGCATCGTTGTACGCAAGGAGACTGCGGTCGCTTTGTTCAAACCATGCAGCCGTCAAGCGCCCCCATCGGTAGCGAAGATAGGCTGCCCGGCCATCGGCCAAACGAACATTCCATTGGGCCGGTGACCCATAGCAGGTGTGGAGATATTCTACGACCTCGCTGGTCACGAAAGCGCGATGTCGGGTGCGTCCTCGGCCTTCATGCCGATGACGTTATAGCCCGCGTCGACATGATGCGTCTCGCCGGTCACGCCGCTGGCAAGGTCGCTCAGCAGATACAGACCAGCACCGCCGACATCCTCGATCGTCACATTCCGGCGCAGCGGCGAATTCAGCTCGTTCCACTTCATGATGTAGCGGAAATCGCCGATGCCGCTGGCGGCGAGCGTCTTGATCGGGCCGGCCGAAATCGCATTGACGCGGATATTTTCCGGACCCAGATCGACCGCGAGATACTGGACGCTGGTTTCCAGCGCCGATTTGGCAATGCCCATCACATTGTAATGCGGCACAACCTTTTCGGCGCCATAATAGCTGAGGGTCAGCAGGCTGCCGCCGTTCGGCATTAGTTCGCGGGCACGTTTGGCCACTGCGGTAAAGCTGAACACCGACACGTTCATCGTCATCAGGAAATTGTCGAGGCTGGTGTCGTAATAGCGGCCACGCAGCTCGCTCTTGTCCGAAAATCCGATGGCATGGACGACGAAATCGATCGTGGGCCACCATCCCGCCAGCTTTTCGAACGCCGTATCGAGCGCCGCCATGTCCGAAACATCGCATTCGATCAGCTTGTCCGAACCCAGTTGTTCGGCCAGCGGCGCCACGCGCTTCAGCATGGTTTCGCCCGGATAGCTGAATGCCATCTCGGCGCCTTGTTCGTGCAGCTTCTTGGCAATGCCCCAGGCCAGCGACTTGTCGTTCGCAAGGCCCATGATCAGGCCCCGCTTGCCCTGCATCAATCCGGTCACGTCGTCTCTTCCTCCTGTTCGCCCTCCGCCTCTAGCGCGTTCGCGGGCTCTTCCGCCAGCGCGGCGTTCAGTTCGGCTCCGATCACCATGCCCAATCCGATCACGAAGAAGAAGATCAATGCGATCATCACGCCGGCAAGACTGCCATAGGTCAGGTCGTAATTGACGAGCGATCCCAGCACCACAGGCAATAGAGTGGTCGTGCCGAGCCACCACAGCGTCACGAACAACGGCCCCGGCCATTTGGGATAGGGGCCGCTGCGATAGCGAAAGGGCGTGAGCGAATAGAAAAGGATATAGAGCGCGACGAACAGCGCGACCGACGGTGCGATCCGGCTGAGCGAAACCACCTGTGCGGCATCCTGCGCAAAGGGAAGGACGCGCAGGATGAACTGTTCCGCGCCCGTCAGCACCACCTGAAAGCTGAATGCCGACATCATCAGGATCACCGATGCGATGATGATTCCGATCGACCCCAGCCGATATTCCCAGAAGGCGCGCCCGCCGCCCACGCCATAGGCGCGCCGCAGGATCGATCGCAGCGTTTCGATAAAGCCCGCCGTGGTCCACAATCCCACGATCGCGCCGAACCACAACAGGCTGCCCGAACGCGCAGCAAGCACGTCCTGCACCGGCTTGCGCAACACTTCGGCGACATCGGGAGGCACGGTCTGGAGAAACGCCTCGAGCGTGCGCAGCCCCTCGCCGCTATGTCCGAAGATCCGCGCGACCGCCGTGGCGACGATGAAGAAGGGGAACAAGGTAACCAGCGAGAGATAGGCAAGATTGCCGGCATAGGTGAAGCCGTCGGTATAGGTACCGATGGCGACGCGCTTGGTTACTTCCCAGACGCGCTGCGACAGGCCCAGTTCGTCCAGCCTGCGCCGGATCCGACCGCCAAGACCTTGCCGCCGCGCTTCGGGCGTTTCAGGCGAGAAATCCTCTTCCTCCACGAGGGAGTCAGACGCCCAGACGGCTGCGTGGGTTCCCTTTGCCGCGCCCCGGCCAGTTTTCGACAAACGCAGTCAGCTCCGCGTCATCGGCAGGCAGATCGACCATCAGCGTTACCAGCAGGTCCCCGCGCCCGCCGCCCTTATGGTGGAAACCGCGCCCCTTGAGCCGCAATACCTTGCCCGAACTCGTGCCTTTGGGCACCGTCAGCATGACGGCACCGTCGGGCGTGGGCACGCGTACCTTCGCGCCCAGCACTGCCTCATCGAGCGATACCGGCAGGTCGAGCCGGACATCGTCGCCATCGCGCACGAAAAAGCCGTGCGGCTGAATTTCGATCGTCACGATCGCATCGCCGAAGCCGCCCGGGCCCTCCTGGCCCTTGCCGCCAAGCCGCATCTGCGTGCCGCTCTCGACACCGGGGGGCAGTTTCAGGTCTATGGTCTTTCCGTCGGACAGCGTGATCCGTTGCGGCGCAAGGATCGCCGCATCGATGAACGGGACCGCAAGGCGATAGGCGACATTGGCGCCCTTGGGCTGAGGCCGACGACCAAAGCCGCCGAAACCACCGGAAAAACCACCACCGCCGCCGCGCTGGCGCCCGGCCTGCCCGCCGAACAGCCCTTCGAAAATATCGCCGAGATCGGCCGCTTCGCCGCCGAAATCGAACTGGGTGCCGCCGGGACGAAAGCCGCCGCCACCCGCGCCGCCACTACCGCCGCCGAACCCGAAGGGCGCGGTCGGATTGCCGTCGCCATCGATCTCGCCCCGGTCAAAGCGCGCGCGCTTGTCCTTGTCGGTCAACAGGTCATAGGCCTGCGTCACCTGGCTGAAACGCTCGGCGGCTTTCGGATTGTCCTTGTTGCGGTCCGGATGCAGCTCCTTGGCGAGCTTGCGATACGCCTTCTTGATGTCGGCTTCGCTTGCCCCGCGCGCTACTCCCAGCGTTGCATAAGGATCGGCCATTGTGTCTCCTGTTCGTCCGCGCGCTATTTCGGGGCGAAAACCATCGGTTGCAAGGGCTCCCGCCCGTGCGCGCGACAGATGCACTACTCAGGCGGCAACGGTCTCCAGCGGCTCGACATCGACCGAGACATCCATCTTCTGCGCGCCCGATCCCAGCACGATCCCGTCGATCGGGGCAATATCGGCATAATCGCGGCCCACCGCCATCAGCACATGGTCGCTCGCCATCCAGATGCCGTTGGTCGGATCGAGCCCGACCCAGCCGCGCTCGGGTCCGCACCACAGCAACACCCAGGCATGAGTCGCATCCGCGCCCACCAGGCGCGGCTGGCCCGGCGGCGGCAGCGTGCGCAGATAGCCCGAGGCATAGGCCGCGGGCAGACCCGCTGCACGCATCCCCGAAATCATGATCTGCGCGAAATCCTGACACACGCCGCCGCGCTTCGCGAAGGCTTCGTGCGGCGTTGTATCGACCAGCGTCGCCGTGGTGTCGAAACTGAATTCGCTCTGGATCCGGCGCGCCAGCGCGATACCCGCCTCCAGCGCGCCGCGACCGGGGTCGAGCTCCTGCGCGCACCATCGCGCGATTTCGTCATCGATGGGAATGAGCGGCGAGGGGAAAAGATAATTGGCCGGGCTGGCCGCAGACATGTCGCGGCTGGCACGCGCGGCTATAGCGATCTCTGCCAATGTCGGGTCGCTGGCATCGGGCACCGGAATCATCCGGTCGACCGTCACCGTCGCAGTGCTTTCGATCGTCAGCGTCTTGGCGGGCTCCGCCACTACCAGCCGCACGACATGCGCCAGCCCCGCTTCGGCGCGCGCGGGATAGGTATGACCACCCGGTTCCACCGACAAATGATAGGATTCGAGCTGCTGCCCCGGCCAGTCGATCGGCTTGAGCCGCAGATTGCATCGCGCGAACGCCGCCGGTTCGGCATATTCGAACCGGGTAACATGGCGGATGGCATAGCGCATCACGCCAGCACCAGCCCCGCCGCGCGCAACGGTTCGGCNCCCTGCAGGAAATAGCGGCGCCCGATNGCATCGGAGAGGCGTGCAAGCCCATCATCGATCCGCGCGAGCAGCGGCTCGTCGATTTCCGTCGGGCGCGCAGTGGCAACGATCGCCTCCAGCTCGCGCGCCAGCGCCTGTTGCGGTTCGGCGATGCCGTCGTCGGAAAGCACCGGCAGCCGCGCCAGATGATCGGCAATCGCCTGAACCTGAAAGGCGATCGAGCGGGGATTGCCCGGATCGAGCGCGACCAGATCGAGCACCGGCACCCGCGCCATCCCGGTGGGATAGCGCTGGCGATAGCTGATCTGGCTGTCGNCAAGGTCGAGCAATGTCGAAAGATCGTCGGCAGTGACGTCGGCGCCGGAAAAGCCACGCACGACGCGCGTCACCATNATCGCCCGTTCGAGGCGGCGGCCAAGATCGTGAAAGCGCCAGGCATCNGTCCGCGCCATATGTTCGGACGAAAGCCCCGCCAGCGCGGAATAGCGGCGCTGCAGCGAACCCGCCTNGTCGAGCAACCCGCCGCGCGTCGGAAAGGGCGCGTCGAGCAGGCGGATCATATCGGCCGCCAGTCGCTCACGCGAAATCTGACCGATCAGCCGGGCCTGCCGGTTGATCGAGCGCACGCTGTACCAGCCATCGGTTTCCTCCAGCGCGGCACGCACGAATTGCTGAAGATCGGACCGGCGATAGCTGGCCGGCGCAGGCGCCGCGCCGCCCGCAACGACCAGATCGACGAGCCGCCGCACGGTCGCGGCCGACAGCGCGGCGCCGCTGTCCGCGCTGATCGAATTGCCGAGCAGCACGCGCAGCATCGCCAGCAACGCTTCGCCGCGCTCCAGATAACGGCCAAGCCAGAAGAGATTGTCGGCCACGCGGCTGGGCAAGGTGCCGGGATTGCGGCGCAGCGCCATCGTTTCGCCCGAAGGAAGAAGCGTGACCGGCTCGACCGATGTCGGCCCGTGCACACAGACATCGGCCGACCAGCTGCCTTCGCCCATCACCATCGCGCGCGGATCGGGATGTTCGCCGATGCGGGCAAATCCGCCCGGCAACACGGTCCATTTGCCATCGGCGCCCCGCGCGGCGAAAACGCGCAGAATGAACGGACGCGGTTCGAGGCCGTCGCCCGCCACCACCGGCATCGTCGAAAGCCGCACGACTTCACGCCCCACATAATCCTGCGGACGCCGCGCCAGATCGGCAAGCAGGGCGGCGCGGGCCGCTTCGGTCAGATCATTCCCCAGCGCGGGCCCGTCGGGCAGGCCGCGCGCCGCCACGCCGAACGCAGGGGCGATGACCAGCGAATCCAGGCGATCCGCCACACGTTCACGCTCCCGCTCCTGCCCGCACCACCAGGTGGCGATGGTGGGTAGTCGCAACGCCTCGCCGCGCATCACTTGCGACAGCCAAGGCAGGAACGCCGCGAAAGCGGGCGATTCGACCACGCCCGTGCCCGGCGCATTGGCGACGACGACGCTGCCCGCCGCCAGTGCATCGACCAGCCCGGCGACGCCGATCGTCGAATGCGAATCGAACGCCAGCGGATCGAGCAGGCGCGGATCGACGCGGCGCCATACCGCATCGACTCGCTTCAACCCGGCGATGGTCCGTACATAAAGCCGGTCGTCGATCACGGTCAGATCGGCGCCCTCGACCAGCAACAGGCCCAGATAACGCGCCAGATGCGCCTGTTCGGCATAGCTGGGGTTGAGCCGCCCGGGCGTCAGCAGCGCGATGCGCGGATCGGAACGGCGGCATAGCGCGGCGATCCCTTCGCGAAACGCGGCAAAGAACGGCGCCTGCCGCTCGATGTTGAGCCGCGTCTGGAGCCCGCCCAGCATCCGCGACATGGCGAGCCGGTTCTCGAGCGCATAGCCCGCCCCCGCCGGCGCACGCACATGATCGGCAAGCACGCGCCATTCGCCATCGGGGCCACGGCCCAGATCGGCGGCAATGAACTGCAGATGATAGCCNCCCGGCGGCGTCATGCCCTGCAGCGGGCGCAGGAAGAANGGNCTGCCNGTNACCAGCGCGGCGGGCANATGCCCNTCNGCCACCAGCCGCCCTTCGCCATAGATATCCGCGACGATCGCTTCGANCAGNTCGGCGCGCTGNACNANGCCGNNGGCNATNCCGNNCCATTCNGTGGCGGGGATCATCAGCGGNACGGGCGACAGCGGCCAGGGNCGNTCCTCNCCTTCGCCNGCGATNCGGAANCCGGTNCCGATATCCTCGGCATGGCGNTGNGCNCGCTCNCGNGCATGNNCGAGCGGNTCGTCNCCGACGAACGCCGCCAGCTCTTCCAGCATCGCGGTCCAGCCTTCGTCGTCGCTCGCGCGGGAGCACATGGCATCGCCCGTGCGACCGGCGGAGCAATAGTCCGCGATCCAGCGGTCGGCGACAGTGCCGGCGTCGAACAATCCCGTCACGGCACGGCTAGCCATGGTTCCACATCCCCTTGGGGCCAGATTGATCGAATCGATGCACCCACGCAACATCGCATCGCACATTACCCACAGGCTTTTGCGGGCCGTGCTTCCGATGAGTCTTATAGGTCGGGCAACGTCTGTGCGGATTCGCCCCAGCCCGAAAGGCTGCGCGAACCGGCGCGTTCGATCAGCGCGTCAGCATCGCGAACGTTCCATCGCTGTGCCGATTCGATATCGCGCAACTCGCTCCAGGTAACCGGCACTGCCACCGGCGCGCCGGGCCGCGCCCGCGCGACATAGGGCAGCACTGCCGTCGATCCGCGCTGATTGCGCAGATAGTCGATGAAGATCTTGCCCTTGCGGCTCGCTTTCTTGAGGTTGGCCGTGAAGCGATCGGGTTCGGCCTGCGCCAGCGCGCGCGCAAATCGCTCGGCAAAGGATTTGACTTCGGGCCATTGCGCCCGCGGCGCCAGCGGTACCACCAGATGCACGCCCTTGCCGCCCGTGACCATCGGAAAACTGGCGAGCCCGATATCGGCAAGATGCTCTTTCAGATCGCTTGCCGCCTTTTTCACATCCTCGAAATCCAGTCCTTCATCGGGATCGAGGTCGAACCCCATCCGGTCGGGCGTTTCGACATCGCTCCCCCGCGCGCCCCAGCCATGAAACTCGATCGTTCCCATCTGGACGCACGCCAATATGCCATCGGCATCGTCGATATAGAGATAGGGCTCGGTCGATCCGTCCTTTTCGCGAATGTCGACATGGCGAACATGATCGCCGAAGCTGCCCGCATCATGTTTCTGGAAGAAACATTGTTTGGCGCGCCCCTGCGGGCATCGCACCAGACTGATCGGACGGTCGGCGATCCAGGGCAGCATGATCGGCGCAACGGCGGCATAATAATCGGCAAGGTCGCCCTTGGTGATCCCGGCGTCGGGGAAGATCACGCGATCGCGGCTTGATATCTTCACGTCGGATATCGGCGTTTCGGGAACGGGCCGGGGCGTTTCGTCCACTACATCCTCCGCAGACTTGTCTTCGCGCAGCCCCAGGAAGCTGGCATGCCGCAACACGCCTTCGGCAGTATATTCGGCAAAGGCGATTTCGGCGACCAGCCGGGGCGTCACCCAATGCGCGCCTTTTGCCGCAGCCTTGGGAACATCGGCAGGCGGCGTCTTGCGCGCCAGCCGGTCGAGCGTGCCGCGCAGATCATCCATCGTGTCAGCGTCAAATCCGGTACCCACCTTGCCCCGATATTCGAAGCCGTCCTTGCCCTGCGTCGCGAGCAGCAGCGATCGGAAGCCCCGCCCCTTTGCCGAGCTGGGCAGCCAGCCGATGATGACGAATTCCTGGCGATGGGTGCATTTCACCTTGAGCCAGCTTTTCGTCCGCCTGCCGCGATAGGGCGCGTCGGCGCGTTTCGACACAATGCCTTCATATCCCTCGCGGCACATCGCCGCGAACAGCTTTTCGCCCGATCCGAGCACATGTTCGGCGAAACGGTTGCGATCGTCGGTGGCGGCCAATAGCGGACGGAGCCGTTCCTTGCGCTGGATCTGCGGCAGATCGGTCAGATCCTCGCCATCGCACGCGAGCAGATCGAAGGCGAAGAACGTCAGGCCATCGCCGCCCGCAGAAATCGCTTCCTGAAGCGTGGAAAAGTCGGGTCGCCCGTCGCGAAACGCAACAATCTCACCGTCGATCAGCGCGCTTTTCGCGGCAAGGCCTGCCGCAGCCTCGGCAATGCCGGGAAACTTGTCCGTCCAATCGAGACCCGATCGGGTGTAGATGCGCGGCCCGCCCTTCCCGATCGCGAGCAGCGCGCGATAGCCGTCATATTTGACTTCGTGGAGCCATTTGTCGCCGGCAGGAACCGAATCCACCAGCGTCGCCAGTTGAGGATCGCGAAAATCGGGCCGCGGCAGTTGCGTCCTTGCCTTGGGGGATGCGGTTTTCGCCTTCTTGCCCTCGGCAATCTCCTGCATCGTCCGCCCGGTCTTCACGCTGGTCAGCCCGGTTTCGACCAGCGCATCGGTTCCGCCGGCATGGCTGTCGTCGATCTTGCGCAGCAGCCAGTTCTCGCGCTTTTCCTTGCCGCGCGGCTTCAGCCGGATCAGCAGCCATTCGCCCTGCATCCGTTCGCCCTTCAGGCGGAAATGGAGATGTCCCTTTGCAAGGTCGCTGGCGTGTTTGCCCGCGACCGGCTCCCATGCCCCGGCGTCCCACAGCATCACCGTGCCGCCGACATATTCATCCTGCGGGATCGTGCCTTCGAAATCGGCATAGCTCAGCGGATGATCCTCGGTTCGCACCGCCAGCCGCTTTTCGCCGGGATCGAGGCTGGGTCCGCGCGTCACTGCCCAGCTTTTCAGGACGCCGTCGATCTCCAGCCGGAAATCCCAGTGCAATCGCGTCGCATCATGGTTCTGGACGATGAAGCGATTGCCGCCCGACTTGCCGATCGCGCCTTTGGGTTCGGCGGTCTTCGCGAAATCGCGCCTGGCGTTATAGGTGGCGAGGAGATCGGCCTTGGCCATCGCGCATCATCCCGCCGCGCGCTTTTTGGCTGTAGGTTTGGCGCTGCCCGACTTTTTGGCCTTCGCGCCGCCGCTTCCCGGCTTTTCGAGCGATTCCTTCAGCGCCGCCATCAGGTCTACGACATTCGATCCGCGCTTGGGCGCCGCTTCCTCGCTATCCTCGACGATCTTGCCGCCCTTTGACTTGCGCTTGCGCTCGATCAGGTCCTGCAGGGCATCGACATAGCGATTGTGGAACTCGCCTGCGTCGAACTTGCCCGTCTTCTTCGCGATCAGCGATTCGGCCAGTTCGAGCAGTTCCTCGTCGGGCTCGTCATCGGGAATGTCGCGGAAATAGCCCTGCGCCTTGCGCACTTCATCGGCATAGCGGAGCGTTTCGAGCACCATGCCGCGTCCGCACGGCTTCAGGCTCACCACATATTCGCGCCCGCGGAGTGCCAGCTGGCCCAGCCCCACCTTCTTGGTCCGCCGCAATGCCTCGCGCAGGACGATAAACGCTTCCTCCGCCAGATCGTCAGTCGGCACGACGAAATAGGGTTTGTCATAATAGAGCACGTCGATTTCATGCGCGTCGACGAACTGCGTGAGCTCGAGCGTCTTTTTCGATTCGAGCTTCACTGCGTCGATTTCGTCCTGATCGAGCAGGACATAGCTGCCCTTTTCGACCTCATAGCCTTTCATGATCTCGTCGGTGTCGACCGGGCCGACGCCGGTGACGACCTTTTCATAATGGATCGGCTTTCCGGTCGGTTCATGGATCTGGCGAAAGGAAATCGCCGCGCCCGATTTGGTCGCGGTATAGATTTCCACCGGGATCGAAACCAGCGCCAGCCGGATCTGTCCCTGCCAATAGGCGCGCGCCGCCATCTGCATCTCCATCGTTGCAACCGCGATTCAATCCGCAGACGGCGGACTCGTTCCTCGACAGTGTCGCGGCGACGGCGTAATGGCCGCGCCATGGTGGACGATCCGATTGCTCTGTTCGACGCATGGTTTGCCGAAGCGCAGGCCAGCGAGCCCAATGACGCCAATGCCATGGCGCTCGCCACCGCCGATGCTTCGGGCGCGCCTTCGGTGCGGATGGTGCTGCTGAAGGGGCACGGGCCGGACGGATTCGTCTTTTATACCAATGGCGAAAGCCGCAAGGGCGACGAACTGGTCGCCAACCCTTGCGCCGCATTGCTGTTCCACTGGAAGTCGCTGCGGCGGCAGGTGCGGATCGAAGGCCCGGTCGAGCGCGTCAGCGATGCGGAGGCCGATGCCTATTTTGCCACACGCGGCCGCGATTCGCAGCTTGGCGCCTGGGCTTCGGACCAATCGCATCCAATGCCGAACCGCGACGTCTTCGAAAGCCGATTCGACGCGATGGCCGAACAGTTTGAAGGCCAGGATGTACCGCGTCCCCCGCATTGGGGCGGATGGCGTGTGGTCCCCGAACGAATCGAATTCTGGCAGGACCGCGCCCACCGGCTGCATGAGCGCCGCCTGTTCTGCCGCGAAACCGTGCCGGGCGGCGAAAACTGGTCCGAAACGCTCCTCTTCCCATGAGGTGAGCATGGCCGAAAAGCTGACTTTGGCGCGGATCGACGGCTTTGCCGATCGCCCCTGTCAGCTGATCGAAGGCAGCTTCACGCTCGCCGACTGAATTCAGGCAGCGACTGGCTGCGCTGCTTCGGTTTCGCGAATCCATCCGCCGCCCAGCACGCGATCGCCGGCATAAAGCACTGCCGCCTGCCCGGGCGCGACGCCATATTCGGGGGCGTCGAACACCACCCGGTCGCCCTCCAGCCGCGCGGGAACCGGCCGGGCCATCGACCGCACCTTGGCCGTCAGCGGCCCGCGATGATCGCCGCCGATCCAGTTGAGCCCCTCGATCCGTGCCGCCTGCACCGCCAGTGCCGATTTCGGCCCGACGATCACGCGCTTCTGCGCGGCGTCGAGCGCGACGACATAGAGCGGTTCGGCCTGTCCGCCGATTTCCAGCCCGCGCCGCTGCCCCACGGTGAAGTGAATCAACCCCTTGTGCTCGCCCAGCTTGTTGCCCGCACGATCGACGATATCGCCCTGGGTTTCGGCCTCGGGTCGCAGCTTCTTCACCAGCGAGGCATAGTCGCCATCAGGAACGAAGCAGATGTCCTGGCTGTCGGGCTTGCCCGCCACGCCAAGACCGATTTCGGCGGCGATTTCGCGCACGCGTGGCTTGGGCATGCCGCCCAGCGGAAAGCGCAGAAAATCGAGCTGATCCTGCGTCGTCGCGAACAGGAAATAGCTCTGGTCGCGCGCCGGATCGGCCGCGCGGTGCAACTCGGCTCCGCCCGGCCCTTCGAGCCGACGGACATAATGACCGGTGGCAAGGCAATCGGCGCCCAGATCGCGCGCCAGCGCGAACAAATCGGTGAACTTCACGCCCATATTGCACTTCACGCACGGAATCGGCGTGCGTCCGGCAAGATATTCGTCGGCAAAATCGTCGATCACCGATTCGCGAAAGCGGCTTTCATGGTCGAACACATAATGGGCGATGCCCAGCCGGTCGCACACGGCACGCGCGTCGCGAATGTCACGCCCGGCACAGCAACTGCCCGCGCGCCCCACCGCTTCGCCATGATCATATAGCTGCAGCGTGACGCCGATCGTCTCCGCGCCGGTGCGCGCGGCAAGCGCGGCCACGACCGACGAATCGACACCACCCGACATGGCGACGACGATGCGCCGCCCCGAAAGCGGCCCCGAAAGCTGGAAATCGACGGAGGTCATCGGCGCGGCACATAGGATGTCCGGTGCCACGATGCAAAAAATTGTGCGGTCTTTACGGGACCTTCAGCACTCGCGCCTACTGATGTCTGTCCAAGACGAGTAGTAACGGATGCGTATTTGTGGATCTGAGTTTCGCCCGGCTGGATCGGAACGTCGCGGTCACCGCGCTGCCCACCGAGCTGGCAGTGCTGATGGTCGGCGTGGCGGCGCGGCAGGCGGCAAGCGCCACAGCGTCGGCCCAGTCCCGGATCGCAACGACCGTTACGCAGGCAGACCTGCTCGCCCCCGAACATGGTGCCTTCCATCGTCCGACGGCGCTCGCGCTGCTGCGATCGAGTGCGGCCTATCTTCCGCGCATCGCCAGCCGCGTCGCCGCGTCAAGCGATTGGAAACCTGAATGAATATCCTGTTTACCTTGCCGTTTCAGGCAATGTTGAATCCCGCGAGCCTAAAGTCGTCTCCGGTTATCAGAGAGGGGGCCCCCCGCCCCGATCGAGGTTGGTGAATGATTGAGAATCAGAAGATCCGTCCCGCTAAAGTCATTGGCCCGCTCGGCGAGCCGCTGACGCTGGATACGCTGCCCCCGCCCAGCACGACCCGCTGGGTGGTTCGGCGCAAGGCGGAAGTCGTCGCGGCGGTCAATGGCGGCCTGCTGACCGTGGACGAAGCCTGTGATCGCTATGGTCTGACCGTAGAGGAATTCGCGGGCTGGCAGCGCGCGATCGATCGTTCGGGCATGCCCGGTCTGCGCGTCACGCGCATCCAGCATTACCGGTCGCTCTATGAGCGCCAGCAGAAATTCTGATCGGATTTCGGCAAGAGAAATTTCCCGAAAAGCGCCGCAATTCGTCGCTTCAACCCGATCCGCCCCTGTTCCCCGCACGCTGCCCTTCAGCAAAGCGGCGGAACCAAGGGGCGCCGTCGCGAGTCTTAGCATCCGTAGCCCGGGACGGCCCCGGGCAAGGTAGCCCGGAACCAGCCGGGCATAAACGGAGGGACTAAGACATGGATCTTGTTGGACTTCTCGTTTGGCTCGTCGTTGGCGGTGTTGTCGGCTGGCTTGCCTCGATCGTAATGCGAACCGATGCTCAGCAGGGCATCTTCCTCAACATCATCGTCGGCATCGTCGGCGCCTTTATCGGCGGCTGGCTGTTCGGCGGCAGCATCAATGACGGTGCGATCACCATCACCACCTTCCTGGTGTCGCTGGTCGGTGCCATCCTGTTGCTGGCCATCGTCAATCTGGTGCGTCGCGGCGCGCTGCGCTGATCTGCACCGGCAATCATTGCCCGCTTGAAAAGGGGCCGCGAATTTCGCGGCCCCTTTTTTCATCACTTGAGCAGGAATCGGACCGTCACCGTCATCGTGACATCCTGCTCACCCGGCATGACTTGCGTATCCGACGATTCGGCACGCATCATATAGCCGCCGGGCATCGGACCGCTGCCGGGCGCTTCACCTTCGCTGATCGAAAGGATGCGGTCGACGCTGAGGCCCGCCGCGCCCGCATACAGATCAGCCCGCGCCCGCGCTTTGCGGACGGCATCGACTCGCGCTTCGTCGCGCGCGCCGTCGATCGCGTCGATGGTCAGGCTGGGTCCGTTGATGTTGTTCGCACCCTGCGCCACCAGCAGGTCGAGGATCGCGCCGCTCTTTTCAATGTCGCGAAAGCGCACGCGAACGCTGTTCGCGGCCTGATAGCCGGTAATCACCGGCGGCTGATTATCCTCGTGCCGATATTGCGGCGAAAGGCTGATATCGGCGGTCTGGATATCGCGATCGGCAATACCGGCGCGTTTGAGCGCGGCGATGACCTTGCCCATCTGCGCGCTGTTCTGGCGCATTGCCTCGGCAGCCGTCGGCGCCTGTGCGACGACTCCGGCGCTGATCGTCGCGATGTCGGGCGTGCGCGTCGTCCGCCCTTCGGACACGACCGTGAGGATCGTGCCTTGCATGGGTTCGCCCATCGCCATGGGATGGTGCATTTCCTGCGCGCGCGCCGGCACCGCTCCGATTGCGACGGCTGCGGCGCCCAGCGCCAGTGAAGCCATGATCGTTCGCATTATTCTCTCCTGGAAATGAAAAAGCCCCGTGCAGGGTCTGGGTAAACCACGCACGGGGCTTTAGGGTTTCGGGCTTGCACGCCCGATGAACGAAATTCCGGTCAGCGCACGCGGCGCACCATCACGACGCGATACAGCGCAAGCAGCACGACCGAGCCGGCCACGGCAGCCGCATAGCTTTCAAAGCCGCCTTCGAGTGCATAGCCCATCGACTGGGCGACGAATCCTGCGAGCAGGGCTCCGGCGATACCGATCAGGATCGTGACGATAATGCCGCCCGGATCCTTGCCGGGCATGATAATCTTGCCGAGGACACCGGCGACCAGACCGATCAGAAGCCAGCCAAACCAACCGCGTTCCATATCTTCCTCCCGATTGCGGCCCCCTGTTGCAGAGCCTTTCACAAGCGTTGCGCGATGCCGCTGCAGTTGCAACCCGTTTCTTGACGACAACGATCCGGTATCTTGCGAAACCATCGGTTATCGGCATTGCGCCGCTGCGAGAAAAACGACCATTGCGGTCGGTGACTTATTCATCTAACACAGCAGCTATCCTGTCTCCGGCAGCCGCCGGCCCGCTTGAGATATGCACGCATGAATTACGAGGCACAGATGTTCGGTGACGACGGTCAAATGGCGCTCCCCGGCGAAGAACGCCGCAGCAGGCGGCGGTGGTGGATTATCGGGGGTATCGTTGCGCTGGTCGCGATCGTTGCCGCGGCGCTGATGCTTTCCGGCGGCAGCAAGGAAGCGGCGACCGGAGAAAAGGCCGCAACGTCCGAATCGCAGGCTGACAGCCAGATGCCGACGGTCACCGTCGCCGTCCCCGGACGGCGATCGATCCAGCGCGCCATTTCGGCCACGGGTTCGCTGGCCGCGCGCCGGGAAATGCCGGTCGGCGTCGTCGGTGAAGGCGGGATGGTGACTCGCGTGCTGGTCGAACCGGGTGCCTGGGTCCGCGCGGGGCAGGTATTGGCGACGATCGACCGTTCGGTGCAGAGCGAAACCGTCCAGTCGCTCGCCGCGCAGGTGCGCGTGGCGCGCGCCGACGCCGATATCGCGCAATCCGAACTCGACCGCGCACAACAGCTTGTCAGCCGCGGTTTCGTTTCGCAGGCCGATGTCGAGCGCAAGACCGCCACGCGCGATTCGGCCGTGGCACGCGTGCGCGTTGCCGAGGCGCAGCTTGCCGAAGCGCAGGCGCGCAATCGCCGTCTCGATATTCGCGCGCCCGAAGCCGGCCTGATCCTCACCCGCAGCGTCGAGCCGGGTCAGGTCGTCAGCCCGGGCAGCGGCACGTTGTTCCGCATTGCAAAGGGCGGCCAGATGGAACTGCGCGCGCAGCTTTCCGAAGGCGATCTTCAGCGGCTGCATGTCGGCGTTCCGGCGGAAGTCACGCCGGTGGGGACCGATCGCACCTTCCGCGGCGAAGTGTGGCAGGTGTCGCCGGTCATCGACCCGCAGACGCGCCAGGGCATTGCCCGAATCTCGCTGTCCTATGATCCCGCGCTGCGGCCAGGCGGTTTCGCCGGCGCCCGCATCATCGCGGGAGCTTCGGACGCGCCGTTGCTGCCGCAGTCGGCGATCCAGAGCGACGCACGGGGCAACTTCGTGTATATTCTCAACGACAAGGACGAAGCGGTCCGTCGCCCGGTGCGTACCGGCGAGGTTTCCGACGCCGGCGTCGCCATTGTCGAAGGGCTGAACGGAACCGAGCGCGTGGTGCTGACCGCCGGCGCCTTCCTGAACGAGGGCCAGAAGGTAAAGCCCGAGCTCAAGACGCTGTAATTCAGAGTTAATTCCGCAGGGACAATGCCATGAGCTTTCGCAATATCTCGGCGTGGGCAATCCGTAACCCGGTGCCTCCGATCGTGCTGTTCCTGTTCCTGACGATCGCGGGACTGCTCAGCTTTTCGCGCATGGACGTGAACAACAGCCCGGACATCGATTTCCCGGTCGTCTGGGTTTCGATTTCGCAACCCGGCGCCGCACCGAGCGAGCTTGAGACTCAGGTCACGCAAAAGGTCGAATCTGCCGTCCGCAGCCTGCAGGGCATCGACGAAATCACGTCGAACGTCAGCGAAGGCAGCAGCACCACGGTCGTCCAGCTCGCCATCGGCACGCCGATCGATCGCGCGGTGGAGGATGTGCGCAGCGCCGTGCAGCAGATTCGCGGCAACCTGCCCGACGGGATTCTGGAACCCCAGATCGGCCGCGTCGATTCGGCGAGCGACAATGATATCGCCAGCTTTGCCGCCATCGCCCCCGACATGACCGTCGAGGAACTCAGCTGGTATATCGACAATACCGTGTCGAAAGAGCTGCTTGCGATTTCCGGCATGTCGGCGGTCAACCGCAATGGCGGCGTCGATCGCGAAATCCGCGTGCAGATCGATCCTGCCAAGCTTCAGGCCTATGGCCTTACCGCCAGCCAGGTGAACCAGCAGCTTCGCCAGGTGAACCTCAACGCGGCGGGCGGCCGCGCGGAAATCTCCGGATTTGAACAATCGGTGCGCGTGCTCGGCAATGCCAGCACTGCCTATACGCTGGGCCAGACCCAGATTTCGCTCGGTGGCGGACGCACCGTGCGGCTTTCGGAAATCGCCACGGTGCGCGATTCCTATGGCGAACTGCGCAGCGCCGCGCGCTTTGCCGGCAAGCCGGTCGTCTCGTTCGACATTCAGCGCGCGAAGGGCGCGTCGGATCTGGCGATCTATCAGGAAACGGTGGCCAAGCTGAAGGAGCTCGAGGCCAATAATCCGCGCGTGCATTTCGAGCTTCTCTCGAACTGGAGCCGCTACGCCGAGGAACAATATCATACGGCGATGGAAGCGATGATCGAAGGCGCCGTGCTTGCCGTCATCGTCGTCTTCCTGTTCCTGCGCGATTTCCGCGCCACGCTGATCTCTGCGCTGGCCATCCCGCTCTCAGCGATCCCGACCTTCTGGTTCATGGATATGCTGGGCTTCACGCTCAACGAGATGACGCTGCTCGCGCTCAGTCTGGTCGCGGGCGTGCTGGTCGACGATGCGATCGTGGAGATCGAGAATATCGTCCGACATATGCGCATGGGCAAATCCGCCTATCAGGCGGCGATCGACGCGGCCGACGAAATCGGCGTCGCGGTGCTCGCCACTACCATGTCGATCGTCGCGGTGTTTCTGCCGGTCGGCCTGATGCCGGGTATTTCGGGCCAGTTCTTCAAGAATTTCGGCCTGACCGTCGTCGCATCGGTGCTGATGAGCCTTGCCGTCGCGCGTCTGGTGACGCCGATGATCGCCGCCTATTTCCTGAAAGCGCAGGGGCATCGCTCGCACGGCGAAGGCTGGCTGAGCGACATGTATATGAAGGTGCTGCGCTGGACGCTGCGGCACCGCTGGTCGGCGGTGGTCGGCAGCGGCGTCGCGTTCGGGCTCACCATCTTCTGCTTCGCGTCGCTGCCGATGACATTCCAGCCGACCCAGGACGAGGATCAGGTCCGTGCGAACATCGAAATGGTGCCCGGCACCACGCTGGAGGACACCGACGCCGTCGTTCGTCGCGTGGCCGAACGACTGGCCAAGGAGCCCAATGTTGCCAGCGTCTATGAACGTTCCTTTGTCGGCAGCGGCCGGGTTACCGTCTCGCTGAAGGACGATCGCACCGAAACGAGCAGCGAGTTCACCCGCCGGGTCACTCCCGATCTGCTCAAGATTCCGGACGCCCGTGTCGGCTTCAATGCCCAGGGCGGCTGGGGCGGCAGCGGGCGCGAGCTGACGATCACGCTGGGCGGCGAGGATCCCAAGCTGCTCAACGAAACGGCGATCAAGCTGGTCAATCAGATGGCGACGCTGCCCGAACTGGTGGCGCCGCGTATCGCAGGCGAACTCAACCGGCCTGAAATCGTCATCAAGCCGCGCCTCGATCTGGCCGCCGACATGGGCGTGACCACTGCCGCCCTGTCGAGCGCGATCCGCATCGCCACGCTGGGCGACATCGATCAGAACAGCGCGAAATTCTCGCTGTCCGATCGCCAGATCCCGATCCGGGTGGCGCTGGAGGAAGATGCGCGTGCGCGGCTTTCGACGATCCAGAACCTGCCGGTGGCGACTCAGAACGGCGGATCGGTTCCGCTCGGCGTCGTCGCCGACATCACCTTCGGTTCCGGCCCGACGCGCATTCAGCGCCTCAATCTTCAGCGGCGCATCGTCGTCGGCGCCGATCTGGCGACCGATCCGGAAACCGGCAAGGCCTATGTTTCGGGCGAGGCGATGAAGAAAATCCACGAACTGCCGGTCATGAAGGACCTGCCGGTGGGCGTGAACGAAGTGACCGTGGGCCAGGCCAAATGGCAGGCGGAGATGCTGCAGAACTTCTTCGTCGCGCTGGCCTCGGGCATCTTCCTGGTCTTCGCGGTGCTGGTGCTGCTCTATCGTCGCTTCATCGCGCCGCTGGTGAACATGGGGTCGCTGCTGCTCGCGCCGCTGGGCGGACTGCTTGCACTGATGGCGCTGGGCTATCCGCTCTCGCTGCCGGTGTTCATCGGCATCCTGATGCTGTTCGGCATCGTCGCGAAGAACTCGATCCTGCTGATCGACTTCGCGCTCGAAGAAATGGCGAAAGGCGTCGACAAGTTCAGCGCGCTGATGGACGCAGGGCACAAACGCGCCCAGCCGATCGTGATGACCACGGTCGCGATGGTCGCGGGCATGGTGCCGACGGCATTGTCGCTTTCGGGTGACTCGTCCTGGCGCGCGCCGATGGGCGTGGTCGTGATCGGCGGCCTGATCCTTTCGACGGTGCTCACGCTGGTGATCGTCCCGGCTGCGTTCAGCCTGGCGGTCGGCGTCGAAAACTGGCTGGGCCCGAAATTGTCGCGCCGTCTGCTCACCTATCGCCCGGGCGACAATGCCGCGGACAAGATCGAGCAGCAGCGCCAGGGCGGGCGGATCGGATATGATCCGGGCAAGCCGGGCGGCGACGAACCGCACCCGGCAGAGTGAACTCCCGGCGGTTTCGGGTATTGTGGCGGGAATGAAAGTTCGTTCCCGCCTCCGCTCTGCCGAGCCGCCTCCCCCCGCGCTGGTCCGCATGCGATGGATCGCCACCGGCATGCTGGTGGCGATGGCCGCCACCTTCATCATCGCAACGCGCTATCAGGGGCTGCATCCGGCAATCGGCTATATCCGCGCCTTTGCCGAGGCGGCGATGGTCGGCGGGCTCGCCGACTGGTTCGCGGTACCCGCGCTGTTCCGCCATCCGCTCGGCCTGCCGATCCCCCACACGGCGATCATTCCGCGCAACAAGGATCGGATCGGCGATACGCTCGCCACTTTCCTGCGCGACAATTTCCTCACCCCCGGCGTCGTCGCGCGGCGCATGGGAAAAATCGACGTAGCGGGCGCGGTCGGCAAGTGGCTGACCGAACCGCGCGGATCGCACGGGCGCGTGCAGCAGGGCGCGGCGCGGCTGTTGGTCGACATACTCGAATCGCTCGATCAGGACCGGCTGGGCGGCATGGCGAAGCGCGCGATCGGCAATCAGCTGCGCAGCATGAAGGTCGCGACGCCGCTCGGCCGGGTGCTCGACAGCGCCATCGCCAATGATCGGCACGTACCGTTGCTCGACGGGATCATCCGCTGGGCCGCGCGCGTGCTCGATGCCAACGAACATCTGATTCGGGAAATGGTGCACCAGCGCGCGGGCACGATCATGCGCTGGACCGGGCTGGACGAGCGGCTGTCCAATGCCATCATCGACGGACTGGCAAAGCTGATCGCCGACATGGCCGAAGACCCCCACCACCCGCTCCGCGCCAAGGCCGAAGAGGGGCTGGCAAGGCTCGCCGCGGATCTGCAGTTCGACGCGCCGACACAGGACCGGGTCGAGAAGTTCAAGGTGGAGATGCTCGAAAACCCCGCGCTNGACCGGTGGTGGATGGGAATATGGGAATCGGCACGCGCCGGCCTGCTCCGCTTCGCGCGCGATCCCGATGCCGCGCTGAAGGGCGAATTGGGCGAGGCGCTGCGCCAGCTGGGCGAAACGCTCCAGCGCGAACCCGCGCTCGCCGCCACCGTCAATCGTTTCGTGCGCCGCGCCGCCGTCGGCATCGCCGCCGATTATGGCGATGCGATCGTCCGGCTGGTTTCCGATACGGTGCGCAGCTGGGACGCGGAGACGATCACCGGCCGAATGGAAAACGCGGTCGGTCGCGACCTGCAGTTCATCCGCATCAACGGCACGCTGGTCGGCGGGCTGGTCGGCGTGGCGATCCACACNCTCGGTACGTTGCTGTAAAGNGGATTACTGTATCAGATAGTCGACGATCGCATCGCGCTTGGTGAAGAGGATGACGACCCGATCGGCATCGCTCGCGGTGTCGTGGATCTTGNACATATAGGTGGTGGAGCCNTCGGGACCGGGNTAGGAAANCCCTTCNCCGAGCCGCCGCTTGATCACACGAAGCGATGGCGTGGCNTTAATGGCCGCCTCGAGTTCGCCAGCGTCGATCGGCTGNCTGGGNACACTGTTTCCGTCAATCCGTGCCACGCCCGGCGCGATTTGCGTTACGCCCGGGCCCTCCACATTTTGCGCAGCCGCCGCCGCAGGGANCAGAAACNCGATGAAGCTCAGGCCGACAATATATGCTTGTCCCATCGTCTATTCCCCACTCAATGGACCGCTGACAAACTATTCCAAGCCCGCCCCGCCGGAAAGGCACTATGTGCCGCCCGCGTCCCCCTCGCCTCGCCAGTCGAGAATCTCCCACCCGCGCTCGACTGCCATTTTCCGTAGCGGTCCGTGGGCATTCACCGCGAACGCCTCATCCGCCCAGCCGAGCAACGGNGCGTCGGAGACATGGTCGCTATAGGCGCGAACCTGTGCCTCGCCGCGCGCAATACCGCTTTTTTGCATCCATGCCTCGACCATGCGGAGCTTTGCGGGGCCGTAACAGTTCTCGCCTTCGATGAGCGACAGTAAGTCCCCCTCCGCATTGCGCCGCGCCTGGGTCGCGACGACGTCGTCGAACCCCAGCCGCGCTGCGATCGCTTCGGCATAATAGCCATGCGAGGCGGTCGCCATCACCAGCCGGTATCCGGCGGCGCGATCCGCCGCGATCCGTTCNCGCGCGGCCTCGAGCGTNTTGGTGTGGCTGACCAGATCGGCATAGCTTTGGGCAAGATCGCTNGCCGCTTCGTGCGACACACGGTCGCCGAGCATCAGCCGCTGGGTAACCTGTTTCAGCGCGCCGCGATCGAGCAGTTTCAGCCCATAGCCGAGCGTCGCCAGCCCCGCGATCGGCAGCAGCGCAAGCCGCCACGGCGCCCGGCGCTTTGCCGCATGGACCAGGAACGTCGTCCATGTCGGCGCGCGGGTGATCGTTTTATCCATGTCATAGATTGCGATATACTGCATTGCGGCATCGTGGCNCCTATCCGCTTGCCGATCCAGCGCAAATCCCGCAATGTCCTCCGCAATGACCGCCATGGCTGATTTTCAAAGGGTTGAGTCCGACAGCGAAACGCTGCTTCGCTTCACGGGCGACCTGTCGCTCGCGTCGATCGGCGACCTGCCCGAGCGCCTGTCTGGTGTTGCTGCGGTCGATCGTATCGATCTGTCGGACGTTGAGCGGATCGACACGGTCGGCGCGTGGATGATCCACCGCTTCGCCAACGCTCGCGACGTGCCGGTATCGGGGCTGGAGGGCGACGAAGCCCAGCTCTATGAACAGGTGGCGCGCGCCGCCGATCAGCCGGTCGTCGCGCCTGCCCCCGAACACGGCCTGTTCCTGCGTGTCGTGGCGGAAACCGGCGAAGCGGTGATCTCGGCGTTCCGAACGCTCTATGGCCTGCTCGGCTTCATGGGGGCGACCGTCATCGCCTTCTGGAACGTGTTCAGCCGGCCGCGCCGTTTCCGCCTTAATGCGACGGTCCAGCGTTTCGAAGTCGTCGGCGTGTCGGCGCTCGGCATCATCGGCCTGATGAGCTTCCTGATCGGCATCGTCATCGCGCAACAGGGGGCGGTCCAGCTCAAACAGTTCGGCGCCGAGGTTTATACGATCAATCTGGTCGGGCGCATCAACTTGCGCGAACTGGGCGTGCTGATGACGGCGATCATGGTCGCCGGACGATCGGGCAGCGCCTTTGCCGCGCAGATCGGCACGATGAANCTGACCGAGGAAATCGANGCNATGCGCACGATCGGCGTGTCNCCGATGGAGGCNCTGGTNGTGCCGCGCACGCTNGCCGCGATCGTGATGATGCCGNTGCTGGGCTTNTATGCNTCGCTGATCGCGATCATCGGCGGCGGGCTGCTCTGCTGGGTTTCGCTCGACGTGCCGCCGATCACCTTNGTCCAGCGCATACGCGAAGTCGTTCCGCTNACCGATTTGTGGGTGGGCCTGATCAAGGCGCCCGTGTTCGGCGCGATCATCGCCATCGCCGGCTGTTTTCAGGGCATGCTGGTCGAAGGGGATGCGGAACAGGTGGGTTCGCGCACCACCGCAGCGGTGGTTCAGGCGATCTTCCTCGTCATCGTGCTCGACGCCTTCTTCGCGGTCTTTTTCAGCGAGGTCGGCTGGATATGAGCGAAGAGGACGACATCATCATCCGCGTGCGCGGACTGAACAACAGCTTCGGCAGTCAGGTCGTGCACGAGGATCTCGACCTGGATGTGCGGCGCGGGGAAATCCTGGGCGTCGTCGGCGGATCGGGCACCGGCAAATCGGTGCTGATGCGATCGATCATCGGGCTGCAGACGCCGAACGCCGGATCTGTCGAAGTGTTCGGCCACGACATGCTGGCGGGCGACCCCGGTGAGGAAACCGAAATTCGCAAGCGCTGGGGCGTGTTGTTTCAGGGCGGCGCGCTGTTTTCCACGCTCACCGTTGCCGAAAATGTCCAGGTGCCGCTGCGCGAATTCTATCGTGGCTTCAACCAGCAACAGCTCGACGAAATCGCGTCGTACAAGGTGGTGATGACCGGCCTGCCGTCCGACGCCGGGCCCAAATATCCCGCCGAGCTTTCGGGTGGGATGCGCAAACGTGCCGGGCTTGCCCGCGCGCTCGCACTCGATCCGGAACTGCTGTTCCTCGACGAGCCGACCGCCGGGCTCGATNCNATCGGCGCNGCGGCGTTCGACGAACAGACCCGATCGCTTCAGCGGACGCTGGGGCTGACGGTGTTTCTGATCACGCACGATCTCGATACACTGCACGCCATCTGCGATCGGGTCGCGGTGCTTGCCGACAAACATGTGATTGCGGTGGGCACAATCAACGAGTTGCTGGCGTTGGACCATCCGTGGATCCAGGAATATTTCAACGGACCCCGCGGTCGCGCCGCGATCGCCGGGTCGGACCGGGCGCAAACGCCCGCGGGGGCATGAGGGACTGATGGAAACGCGATCGAACCATGTGCTCGTGGGCGCCGTGACGCTGATCCTGCTGGCGGTGCTGGCGATCTTCATCGTCTGGCTCGCGCGGCTGGGCGACGGATCGGACCGCGAATATGACATCTTCTTCGCGCAGGCAGTCGACGGCATCAGCCCCGGCTCACCGGTCGCCTTTTCGGGCGTGCCGTCCGGGCAGGTGAAGGAAATCGCCTTCTGGCCGCCCGATCCCAAGCTGGTGCGCGTGCGCATCAAGGTGAACGACAATGTTCCGATCCTCGAAGGCACGACCGCCAGCATCAACGGCATCGGCTTTACCGGCGTCAGCCAGATTCAGCTCGACGGCGCGATAAAGGGGGCGCCGGCAATCGCCTGTCCCCGCGAAAATCCGCGATCGGCCTGCCCGCTCGACGTGCCGGTGATCCCCACCAAGACCGGCGGCCTGGGCGCGATCCTGAACTCCGCGCCGCAACTCGTCGAGCGGCTGTCGACCCTGACCGAACGGCTCACCCAGTTGCTCGGCGACAAGAATCAGGCGTCGATTGCCGGCATCCTTGCCAATACCAATCGCCTGACCGACGCACTGGCGGATCGTGGCCCGGAAATGGCTGCGACCATCGCCGAAATGCGCACGGCGGTCGCCCAGATCGGTGCCGCTGCCGAACAGATCGGCTCGCTTGCCGATTCGACGCGGAACGTGATGGACAACAGCGTCGATCCGGCGATGCAGAACCTTAATCAGGCTGTGCTGGCCGCCAAGCAGAGCATGGAAAATCTGGACGCGGCGATCGGCGATGCGCGGCCGGGGATTCAGGCATTCTCGCAACAGACCATGCCCCAGGCGACACAGCTGGTCCATGATTTGCGCCGTACCGCCATCGCGCTTGGCGAAATTGCCGAGCGGCTGGACCGGGAAGGCGCCGGCTCGCTGCTGTCGTCGCCGCGCCTGCCCGATTATGATCCGAAGAAATGAGGCCGATATGAAGAAGCTTGCCATCGTCGCCGCGCTGCTGCCGCTGACGGCATGCATCAAATTCGGGTCCGAACCGCCGCCCGCGCTGCTGATGCTCAGTTCGGCGGTCACCGTTCCCGCCGGCGAAATTCAGGGTTCCGCCAACAGCGCGGCGATTCTGATCCAGACCCCGCAAACGCCGCAGGAACTCGCAACGGTGCGCGTGCCGGTGCATACGAGCGACACCAGCGTCGCCTATGTCAAGGAAGCACAATGGGTGGAGCAGCCCGCCGACATGTTCGCGCGTCTGCTGGCCGATACCGTCACGGCGCGGACCGGACGTATGACGATCAGCGAACGCCAGTCGATCGATCGGCCCGCCGCGCTCCTGACGGGCGAACTGCGTTCCTTCGGCGTCGACGCGCGCACCAACGAAGCGACGGTGATCTATGACGCGTCGCTGCGCCGCGCGGACAGCGGCGTGTTCGAACGCCGCCGCTTCGTCGCTACCGTGCCGGTCTCGGCGATCGATCGCACCGCTGTGGGCGAGGCGTTGAACCAGGCCGCCAATCAGGTCGCCGGCGAAGTCGCCGACTGGATCGGCAAATAATCACTGGCGACTGCGGCTAGGGCCGGCGGCGAACCCCCGGCCCCAGATCACAAACCTCCAGCCCGGTCGCCACCATCGGCGCGTCGGGGTGCATTTTCTTGTCGATCAGCGCCGCGTAGCGCGGATTATCGGTCGCACGATATTGGAAATGCGGGCGCTCGTCGGCGGGAAACTGGCTGGCCAGCCGCACCGATGCGATGCCGGTACGCTCGCCCGCAGTGGCATAGACGCCCATCGGCGCTGCGCTGCGCGGCAGCGAGGAAAAGACTTCCATGCCCTCCACCACGCGCCCGACAACCGTATAGTTGCGATCGAGCCGCCGCGCCGACTGACCGATCGGCGTGAACAGCTCGGCGCCGGTGCCGGTATCGGGCAGCGAATCGCGCGCCACGCCGACCGAGCCATAGCAATGCGTCAGCCACGCCGCGCTGCCGTCGGTGGCGATCGGCCAGCCATCGGCGGTGACCCCGGACGCCGTCGAATAGGCATCGCGCACCGGCAATCGCTGCGCGGCTTCAAACGAACCGATTTCAAACTCGGCCGGCGGGCGGCGCAGGATTTCAGGCGGTAGCGGCTTCTGCTCGGTCACATCGCCCCATTGCGCCACCCAGTTTTCCTGAACGCGATAGATGGTCGAACCATCCCACCAATGCGCATTGATCAGCGTGCCGATATTGGCAACGTGCCCCGGCGCGAATCGCTTGGCGAGACGGATGAAGATCTGACGCCCGTCGGTGAGCGTGATGACCATCATTTCATCGTCGGGAATATCGTGCCAGTCGGCAGCGACGGGATCGGGCGAAGCTTGCTGCGCACAGGCAGGAAGCGGTCCGGCGAGAAGGGCAAGCGCGGTGAGCGCGTGAAGGGGCCTGAACATGGTCGCGGACACTGACACGCAGTCGGGCGCGGTGCAATCCCGCTGCTTGCGTTCGCGCGCGCCAGCTTCTAGTGGACACGACCTTCCAGCGCATGCGGAGCGGTGGCCGAGTGGTCGAAGGCGCTCGCCTGGAAAGTGAGTATACGGCAAAACCGTATCGAGGGTTCGAATCCCTCCCGCTCCGCCATTATCCATGATAAACCATTGATTTTGCTGAACAATTTGGAAACCAATCTTCCTGTCCCACACTTTGCCCCACAGTCGGAAGGCGGTAGGATTGGACGGATTTCAACGTGATTCGTGCTAGTTCGTCCGATATTGCGTTCAGCATGGCAAACGACAGCGACGATGAACGAAGGGCGGCAATGCGCGATGCCGCGCTAGACCTTGTGGGCATCAAAGCGCGCATGGCGTTCGCTCAACATACCGCTGAAACGTTCAAGGACGTTGGCACTAAGCTTCATGCTTGGGGACATATGCTTGGTACCGACCGACGTAACGGACTTTCGCCGTTCGGGCACGGCGACGACGCGGCGGTTGCCGTTTCAATGCTACTACGGATCGCGAGCGAAATTGTGTCCGGATGCGCCGACCTTGTGGCCAGCGGTCGCCACTACGCGGGTGCGGCGCTTGTGCGCCAGCTGGTCGAAGTCGAATACCTGGCATGGGCCTTCGAAACGAAGGACGAGGAAGCGGCGCGCTGGTTGCGTAGCACTCGCGAGGAACGCGAACGGTTCTTCAAACCGTCGAAGCTTCGAAAGGCATCGGGCGGACGCTTTCGCGGCACGGACTACAGCTACCATTGCGAACTTGGCGGGCATCCGGTCCCCGGTTCATGGCGGCTTCTAACGAACGCCG
The DNA here is from genome assembly GCA_002707985.1 of Sphingomonas sp. Classification (GTDB taxonomy): domain Bacteria; phylum Pseudomonadota; class Alphaproteobacteria; order Sphingomonadales; family Sphingomonadaceae; genus Sphingomonas. Next base: position 88,438 of record PAOI01000008.1, read on the forward strand.
AAGCGACCGGCCAATTGATGCTGTTCGACTGCCTTACCCATTCGACGCACATATGGGGGCACGTCTTCGAATGGGCGAAAGGCTACATGCTCGGTCAAATCATCGCAGATAAGCACGAAGCGATGGTCGCACAGTTCACCGAATGGCAGCGTGTCGATGGGTTCACCGTTTTGCCGCCGCCTCCGATGGAAGATGTTGCGAAGCTTTGAACGCAAAAAATGCCCCGACGTTCGGGCGAAGGAACGTCGGGGCAAGTCTAGCGCAACGGCAGGAAAGGGAACCGTGCTTCGATTTCGGCGCGTTCCTTGGCGCTGAACGCCCATGTGGGCGCGACGATAACGGGGAACGTGTCCAGGTCGATTTCGGACGCGCCAGCGGCATCCACGGCGTCCTGTGGGGTCATCTCGGGGTCGGTGATGCCCACAATGGCCATCGGCGGCAGCGTGTCGTTCTGTGACCGCCACGGCGACGGCAGCGCCATGGCCGCGTCTTCGACCTTCAGGCGAAGGTGTTCAAGCCGCGCCGCCGGGCGAAGCTGGCCAACCGGAAAACCAACGTCGGCAACGTCGGGGAACGAAAGCCCCACCGTCTGTTCGATTGAAACGAACAGCGACAACGCCATCGGGTCGAAATCGGTCGGCGGCAATTCATCGAACGCAACGGGGATGATTTCGGCCCAACGGCCCATCGTCACCGTATCGCCCATCGGACTACGCGGCGCGATGCTGCTGGCGTCCAGCCATTTCACCAACACGGCCAACCGGGCGAGCTGCATCGCACGGTAGCGATCGCATCGGGCGCGCTCGATAGCCTGCCGCACAATGGCTATATCGTCACTACCATCCGCGCGGTGTGCGGCGAAACACACAAACAGGCCTATGGCCCCGTTGCCGCCCTGACGGTGGCGGTGCCGACGATCGGCCTGATCGTCGCAATCGCGCTGTTCGCGATCTTCTGATCGACCAGCATCACAGCACATCGGCTCACAATCTGGCGAAAATTCTCCTTTCCCGCCCTGCAATTCGGAAAAGGGAAGGAAATGCGTCTAAGAAAAACGAAGGAAACCCGGTATCAACTGCGCAATGAAATCTTCTCTCGACCTCGAACATGACGAACTGCGTCGTCTCATGGACGCATTCAGGCCGGTGATGCCGGGCGGGCCAGAGGCGGATTCTACGCGCATGGCACAGCTGCGCATTCGTTTCTCCGATCTGTTCCGCAAGCATATGTCCCACGAACATGAAGTCTTCCGCGCGCTGCGGACCGACCAGCCCGGATGTCCCGTCGACGCCGCGGTGCGGGAACATGCCGATCGCACGCGCGAGCTGTTTCTGGGCTATAGCGCCCATGTCAATCGCTGGTCGCTGCGGCAAATCGAGGAAGATCAGGAAGGGTATCGCGAAAGAGTCCTCGCACTTCAGCGCGCCTGTCGCGCATTGATGGCATGGGAAGAGCGCAAGCTGCACCCCCTGGTCGCGAAAAACTGATCGCAACCGAATAAAGCGCCTGTCCTGCGGCGGTTATCCGTGCCATCCTTGCAGGGCAATGCACGCTCATTGGCAACACCGCGCCGGAACCTTTCGCCTGCACGGCCTTTCAAGTCCCCGCACCCGTGGAGGACGTGCCGTCGCTGTTGGCCCCTTCGGCGCCCCCCTCCCTGAAAGGACCGCATGAGTCGCAAGCCCGTCCAGGCCCAGTCCGGCGATCGCAGCCGCGTCGAGCTGACCTTCGATCGTCCGCAATTGCTGCCCCGATTGTTCGGCGAATATGACGCCAACATCCTCGCGCTCGAGGAACGTCTGGGTGTCTATATCCATGCCCGCGGCGAACGGGTGGTGATCGAAGGATCGGCCGAGGCCGTGGCACAGGCGCGCGAAGTGCTCCAGGAACTCCATACCCGCGTCATTCGCGGCGAGGATGTCGATACCGGCCTGATCGACGCAGTGATCGCCATGTCGTCCGAACCGACGCTGACCGGCATCATCCGCTCCGAACAGGGCGCCTCCGCGCCCTCGATCATGATCCGCACGCGCAAGAAGACGATCGTCCCGCGTTCGGTCGCGCAGACCCATTATATGCGCCAGCTCGTATCGAACGACATGATCTTCGCGCTCGGCCCGGCGGGCACCGGCAAGACCTATCTCGCCGTCGCGCAGGCGGTTGCCCAGCTGATCACCGGCAGCGTCCAGCGCCTCATTCTCTCGCGCCCTGCGGTCGAGGCGGGCGAGCGAATCGGCTTCCTGCCCGGCGACATGAAGGAGAAGGTCGATCCCTATCTCCGCCCGCTCTACGACGCGCTCTATGACTGCCTGCCCGCCGAACAGGTCGAGCGGCGAATCAGCTCGGGCGAGATCGAAATCGCGCCGATCGCGTTCATGCGCGGCCGCACGCTCGCCGACGCCTTCGTCATCCTCGACGAAGCGCAGAATACCACGCCCGCGCAGATGAAGATGTTTCTCACCCGCTTCGGCCAGAACAGCCGGATGGTGATTTGCGGCGATCCCAATCAGACCGACCTCCCCGGCGGCCCGCCCGCCAGCGGCCTCAACGACGCGGTCGGGCGGCTCGAAGGCGTCGAGGGCATCGCGATCTGCCGCTTCACCGCTGCCGACGTCGTCCGCCACCCGATCGTCGGACGAATCGTCGACGCCTATGAGGGGCCCAATGCTTGAGTCTCCGACAAATCCTCCCCTGAAGGGGGAGGGGGACCGCCAGCGAAGCTGGTGGTGGAGGGGGATTTCCTCGCCAAGCCACGCTTATGGGCGCCCCCCCTCCACCAGGCTGTGCATGGTCCCCCTCCCCGTGCCGGGGAGGAATTTGGAGGCTCGCCATGCTTGACGTCGCCGTCCTGCATGAATTGCCCTGGCCGCAGGGCGAATGGGACGATCTCGCCGCCCGCGCCGCCCAGGCGGCGATCGGCGAGACGCCCTATGCCGAATGGGGGGCCATGCCCGCCACGATCGAAATCGCCGTCCGCCTGACGAGCGATTTCGAAGTGCACACGCTCAACCGCCAGTATCGCGACAAGGACAAGCCGACCAACGTGCTGTCCTTTCCGATGATTCAGCCCGATCTTCTCGAATCGGTAACCGCCAACAGCGATGATGGCGAAGTACTGCTGGGCGATATCGTGCTCGCCCATGGCGTCTGCGAAACCGAAGCGATCGAGCGTGAAGTTTCGCTTGCCGATCATGCAACACACCTGATTGTCCATGGGGTGCTGCATTTGTTAGGATATGATCATATGGGGGACGCCGAAGCAGAGGCGATGGAAGCGATGGAACAGGCAGCAATGGTGCGGCTCGGGCTCCACGACCCCTACCCGGTTCGGGAGGACTGACTCAGACAATGGCCGACGGCCCCAGTAGTAGCTCCGGCGACTCTACCAACGACAGCGGCGGATTATGGCGCGGCTTGCGCGCGCTACTGTTCGGCGACGAACAGGAAGAAACGCTGCGCGAGCGGCTTGAAGATGTAATCCGCGATTATGAAAAGACCGGCGATCTGCCGCAGAAAGGCGATCTGACGCCGATCGAGCGTCAGATGCTGCGCAACCTGCTTCATTTCGGCGAGCGCGATGCCGGCGATATCGGCGTGCCGCGCGCGGACATCGTCGCGGTGGAGGAATCGATTTCCTTCCCCGAACTCGTCGCCTTCTTTGCCGAGGCAGAGCATAGCCGCCTGCCGGTCTATCGCGAAAAGCTTGATCATATCGTCGGCATGGTCCACATCCGCGACGTGTTCGCAATATTGGCGACCGGCGCGGCGCCGCCGGTGACGCTGGCCGATCTGATCCGCCAGCCGCTCTATGTCCCGCAATCGATGGGCGCGCTCGATCTGCTCGCGCAGATGCGGCTGAAGCGCACGCATATGGCGATCGTGTTCGACGAATATTCGGGGACCGAGGGGCTGATCACCATCGAGGATCTGGTCGAGGAAATCGTCGGCGAGATCGAGGACGAGCATGACGAAGTGCCCGAACGGCTGCTCGTCCCGCTCGAAGAAGGCATGTGGGAGGCCGATGCCCGCGCCGAACTGGAGGATGTCGGCGAAATCATCGACGCCCAGCTCGCGGATGTCGAAGAAGATGTCGATACGCTCGGCGGCCTCGCCTTCGTGCTGGCAGGCCATGTGCCCCAGACGGGCGAGCGGCTGCAGCATGACAGCGGCTGGATGCTCGAGATTCTCGATGCCGATGCCAAGCGCGTCACGCGCATCCGGCTGCATCCGCCCGAGCTGGATTCCGAGGACGCGTAACCTTTCGGAAACCGGATTCGGCGCCTTTCATGCGGGCACAATCGATCACAGATTGCGCTTCAATCAATTTCTCCCAAGACGGCGTCCGGTGTAGGAGGAGCCTCTCTCCCCCAGCCGGTCGCCCCCAAGCATAAGGACCGGCCTCCCGGGGGCCGCCGCCCCGCCCTCTTTGCGGCGGCCCCCATGGGACGTTCAGTGCATACCCGGCCAAGGGCTCTAGGCGCGATGCGTCACAGCATCTATTCCAGCGCGATGCGCACTCGACTCATCATTATCGCCGCGATGCTGATCGTCGCCGCAGTCGCCGCCTGGCTGCTGCTTTTCCAGCCCGACGAAGCGCGGCTGACGCCCGAAGCGGTGAGCGGCCGCGTGCCCGAACTTTCCAACCCGCGCTTCGAATCGATCCCCACCGTCGATATCGCCGATGCAGTCGGCTGGCCCGAGGGCGTCAAACCCGCAGCCGCGCGCGGGCTGACAGTCACGGCATTCGCCGACGGGCTCGATCATCCGCGCTGGCTCTATCGCCTTCCCAATGGCGATATCCTGGTCGCCGAAACCAATTCGCCGCCACGCGAAGGCGGTGGCATCACCGGCATGGTGATGGGCCATTTGATGAAAAAGGCGGGCGCAGGCGTGCCTTCGGCCAATCGCATCACGCTGTTGCGCGATACCGATGGCGACGGCGTCGCCGATGCGCGCTCGGCGCTGCTCGAAAATCTCAATTCGCCCTTCGGCATGGTGCTGCTCGGCGACTGGCTCTACGTCGCCAATACCGATGCGCTGGTCCGCTATCCCTATAAACCGGGAGAGACAAAGATCACCGCCGCGCCGCAAAAGGTGATCGATTTGCCCGGTGGCGGCAATCACTGGGCGCGCAACGTCGTCGCCGCGCCCGATGGCAAACATCTCTATGTCAGCATCGGTTCGGCGACGAACATCGCCGATAACGGACTCGACGCCGAAAAAGGCCGCGCCCAGATCACCGAGATCGACGTCGCTTCGGGCAAGACCCGGGTCTATGCCTATGGCCTGCGCAATCCGGTCGGCATGGCATTCGATCCGATCGCGCAGCGGCTATGGGCCGTCGTCAACGAGCGCGACATGATGGGATCGGACATGCCGCCCGATTATATGACGGCGGTTTCGCTCGGCGAGTTTTTCGGCTGGCCGTGGAATTACTGGGGCGGCTATGTCGACAAGCGGGTGCGGCCCGAACGGCCCGACCTGATCGAATATACCAAGCGTCCCGATTTCGCGCTGGGCGCGCACACCGCGCCGCTGGGAATCGACTTTGCGGGCGATATCCGCCTCGGCCCCGATTATGCGAACGGCGCCTTCGTCTCGCTCCACGGATCATGGAATCGCGATCCGCCGGCGGGGTACAAGGTGGTCTTCGTCCCCTTTGCCGACAACGGCTTTCCGGTCCGCGACGCCAAGCCTGTCGATGTCGTCACCGGTTTTCTAAATGCCGATGGCAAGGCGCAGGGCCGCCCCGTCGGCGTGATCGCCGATGCGACGGGAGCGATGCTGATCGCCGATGATGTGGGGAATGTGATCTGGCGCGTCGCGCCGCCACGACCGATCGCCGCGCCGCCACCGGTTCAGTAAAGGCTGCGCCCCTCGTCGGAGGCATAGCTTGCGCTGACATAGCCGTCGCGCCGATCGAGCCTGCTTTCGTCGCCCACGCGGTCGGCGAAATTGCGCACCCACCCGTCATACTTGTTCTCGCGCGCCGCGACGACGGGCGAGGAACGATGGACATAGCTGTAATAGGGATTCATGCCATCGACGGTGTAGCGCCCCAGCGCGGCACCGGTCAGGCTGCCCAGCGATACCGCGCTGACTCCGAAAATCGCCGCGATACGCAGCCGGCGGCGGCCCTTTCGGGATAGTTTGGACAGAGCAACCATGGCTTAAGAAAAGCACGCAGTCGCAAGAGGTTCCCTATTCGAGCAGCTTGGGTGCCTCGCGATTGAGCTTGGCCCGGATCTTCTCTGCGAACAGCGCGAGGAACGGCGGCAAGTCGATCGTGGCGTGGATTTTCGCCTCTCCGACTTCCAGCTTGCTCGCGATCCGCTGGCCCATCGCCGACACGGTGAACATCAACGTGTCGCCTTCCCAATGATGTTCCTCCACGGTCCCGCCGGGGATCGTATCGGCGAGCTTGCCGATGCCCCCGGCGATCCGTTCGCGCGCGGCGGCGCGGCCCAGCTTGTGGGGAATGTCCAGCGTGATCGGATCGGGCATGGGTCGATTTCCTCAGGTGGCGAACAGCATCGCGTCATCGGCAAACGCCTTGAACTCCAGAGCGTTGCCGCTGGGATCGCGAAAGAACATCGTCGCCTGCTCNCCNGGCTNGCCGCGAAAACGNATATGCGGCGCGATGCCGAAGGGGANGCCCGCCGCCGCGACTCGCGCGGCAAGCGCTTCCCAATCGGCCATGGTCAGCACCACGCCGAAATGCGGCACCGGCACGTCATGCCCGTCGACCGGGTTGGTCGTCGCTGCCGGTTGCGCGGCGGGATCGAGATGCGCGACGATCTGATGGCCGAACAAATCGAAATCGACCCAATGCGCCGCCGACCGCCCCTCGCGGCATCCGAGCACCCCGCCATAGAAAGCGCGCGCCGCGGCAAGATCATGCACCGGAAAGGCAAGGTGAAAGGGACGGATCATCGCCATATCCTAGCGCGCGCAACGGGCGCTTCCCAGCGAAACCATGGCCGATTTGCCGCCTCCCCTTGCCCGCCCGGATAGGCTAAGCCACGCGCCATGCTCCGCCGCCCCCTGTTGCTCGCGCTGGTCGCGGGTCTCGTCTCGCCGCTTGGCTTTGCCCCGCTCGATCTCTGGCCGCTGCTGCTGGCCGCACTCGCGCTGCTGCTCTGGCTGGTCCATCGCGCGGCCAGCCTCAAAAGCGCGCTGCTGATCGGTTGGGTGTTCGGCGTCGGCCATTTCACCGTCGGCAACAACTGGATCCAGCACGCCTTCGACTATCAGGACAAGATGCCGCCGGTGCTCGGCTATTTCGCGGTGGTGCTGCTGTCGCTCTATCTCGCCATCTATCCCGCGATGGCGGCGGGACTGGCGTGGAAGTTCGAGCGCCGCGCCGAGGAGAGCCAGCCCGGCGCAGCCTATGTCCTGATCTTCGCCGCGGCGTGGATCGTCACCGAATGGCTGCGCGGCGGCATGTTCACCGGCTATCCGTGGAACCCGCTGGCGGTCACCTGGCTGGCAGTCCCGGTGCTCCCGCATGCCGCTGCGCTGGTCGGCACCTACGCGCTTTCGGGCCTGACCATCTTGTTCGCGGGCGCATTGTTGCTTGCCATTTGCAGACGCTGGCTACCGGCTGCGGCGACCGCAGCCGTGCTGCCGGTGCTGGGACTGATCGGCACCCTTTCGACCATCGAGATACAGCAGACGCGCGCCGCCGACGCGCCCGTGCCTTCCCCATCGCCCGAAGTCGTCGTCGTCCAGCCGAATATCGGACAGGAAGGCGCCAGCGATCCCGACTATCCCGAACGCGTCTTCTTCCGGCTGCTTGCACTGACCGGTCAGCCCAGCGATGTGCCGCGCCTGATCGTCTGGCCCGAAGGGATGGTGAATTACTATATCGAGCCCGGCTATCCCGCCGACTGGTATTGGCAGGGCAGTTCGGAAATGGTCCGCCGCCGCATCGCCGCGCAGCTGGGGCCGAACGACGCGGCTATGGTCAGTGGCAATGCGCTGTTCTTCGGGCCGGATCACTATCACGCCTCGGGCGCGGCCAATTCGGTGTTCGTCGTCCGCCCCGACGCGCAGCTCCACGGTCGCTACGACAAGGCGCATCTGGTCCCCTATGGCGAATATCTGCCGATGCGGACGATCCTTGGACCCCTAGGCCTCGCCCGGCTGGTAATGGGCGACATCGACTTTCTGCCCGGCCCCGGTCCGCGCACGCTGCCCGTCCCCGGCTTTGGCGATATCGGCGCGCAGGTCTGTTATGAAATCATCTTTTCGGGGCAGGTCGTCGATCGCGCGCATCGCCCCGACATGATCTTCAATCCGTCCAACGACGCATGGTTCGGCAAATGGGGCCCGCCCCAGCATCTGGCGCAGGCACGGCTGCGCGCGATCGAGGAAGGCATCCCGATCCTGCGCGCGACGCCTACCGGCATTTCGGCAGTGATCAGCGCGCGCGGCAATCTGCTCGGCACCGTCCCGCCGGGGGAGGCAGGCACGATTCGCGTGCCCATGCCCCATGCCGCGCCGCCGACACTGTTTTCGCGCCTTGGCAACGCAATGGCGTTCCTCATTGCAGCATTGATGGCGGGCTCGGCCATTGCCATGCGGCGGCTGCGGCGCTAGATGCAGATATAACGAATTCTTTATATCGCGTCCGGGCGTTCCCCGGCGCATTCCTGACAAGAGGAAATCCATGCGTTCCGAATTTCTCTTCACGTCTGAATCGGTGTCCGAGGGGCATCCTGACAAGGTATCGGATCAGATCTCCGATGCGATTGTGGACCTGTTTCTGTCGAAGGATCCGGAGGCG